>NZ_JAFRSC010000006.1 GCF_017427765.1 Methanobrevibacter sp.
TCGCTGTTCCTCCGCAAGCACATTTTGCTTTAAGAGTTTTTGTGAGTTCTTTTATATCAATATCGTGTTCATCTATACCTTCGATAATAGTCATGAGTTTTCCGAATCTTCTTCTAACTGTAAAAACTTTTAGAGTTTGAACTTCACGTGCAATTTCTTCACAAACACAAAGTTCTTCAGGAAGCCCACATACATCACAGATTTTTGACATTTAATTCTCCTTCTGTTTTTCATTCAATATTGTAAGAACACGAGCAATTGTTCTTTTTAATTCTCTAATTTTTCCAGGATTTTCAACAACCCCAGCAGCTGCACTTTTAGAAACATTTTTGGATAATTCAGTTCTGAGTTCAACTAATTTATCTTGAATCTCATCAACTTCCATGTCCCAAATTTCTTTACTTCTTAAAATCGCCATTGTTCCAACTCTTTTAGATAATTAAATTTCATATTTAACTATCATCTTCTTCTACTTCTTCAGTAGATTCTTCTTCAACAACTTCTTCTAATTCTTCGAGATCTTCAACTTCCTCGATTATTTCTTCTTCGATGATTTCTTCGGTTTCAACATCGATTTCTTCATCTTCTACAATTTCACCATCTTCTTCAATGGTTACTTTTGGAGGAAGGATTTCAACAGAATCAGGTAATACAGTTTCCGGAGGCATAATTCTTACATAAATACCTAAAACACCAGGTTTTAATTGAACTGTAGCAAAGCCTTCTTCTACTAATCTGATTGAAGGTTCACCACATTTTTTAATGTATCCTTCAACGAATTTAGCTACAGCAGATCTAGAACCTCTGATTTTACCAGAAATAGTAACTTCTACACCTTGAGCTCCAGCACCCATAATTCTACGAATAGTGGAATAAGCAACTCTTCTGAAATGCATACCTCTTTGTAACATGTTAGCTATTTTATAAGCCATGATTTTTGGATTAAGTTCAGGAACTTCAACCTCTTTAACTTCAATTTGAGGATTATCTAAACCAAATTCGTTTTTAAGAGTGTTGGTAATAGTTCTTACGTTTTTTCCACCTCTACCAATAACCATACCAGGTCTTTCAGCATAAACAACAACCATGGTACCTAAAGGTGTAATTTGAACTTCCATACCACCGTATCCAGCTCTTTCGAGTTCTTTTTCTAAATATTCGTCAATTCTGGTTCTTCTAAGGCCCTCTGTGACAAAATCTTTTTCTATCATTAGTTAGCCTCCTGTAATACAATTTGAATATGAGTAGTAGGTGTGTTAAACGGAGTCATTCTACCGAATGCTCTTGGGATGTAACCAGGGATAATAACACCTCTGTGACTTGAAATATGTTCAATGAATAATTTTTCAGTGTCTAAACCTTTGTACTCTGCATTAGCTTCAGCATTTTCTAAAACTTTTAAAATTTGTTCTGCAGCTTTAACAGGGTATCTTCCGGAAGGCCAGCCTTCTTGTCCTTTTCTGTGACCAACTTTTTTGTTGTGTCTTTTGAAAGGAACAGCTTTTTTCATGTCAATTACATCTTCTAAGTAAGCTTTAGCTTTTCCTACTTCCATTCCTCTAATTGCTCTGCAAATCTCAACACTGTGTTTTGGAGAAATCTTAAGAGATTTTGCCATAGCACGTGCAGTTTTTGCTTCATCTACGTCATTATTATAAGCATATTTGTTAGCCATGTTCTAATCTCCTTATTTAAGTGGTACAAACATGGATGATCTGGTAGCACCCATACCTGGGTCTCCGTGTTGAACTCTTTTTCTAGTTGGTGCGTATTCACCAAAGTAATGACCAATCATTTCTGGTGCAATAGTTACTTCAACAAAATTTTGACCATCATAAATACCGAAAGTGGTTCCAACCATTTCAGGTATAACAATCATGTCTCTACAATGGGTCCTAATTACAACAGGACGACCATCTTTAGTTCCTTCTTTATTCAATTTTCTCATTTTATCCAAAACAATTTGTTGTCTTGGTAAGAATCCTCTCTTTAAAGATCTTCTTTGTCTTGCAGGGAATAATTCCATTACTTCCTCTAAAGACATGTCTTGTAATTCTTCAAGAGTATAACCTTTATATTTAAATACTTTTCTTGCCAATGAAACACCCTCTATCTATCTTTTTAAACCTGTTCTCTTAGCTGCAATTGAACCAACTTTTCTACCTGGTGGTGCATGTCTTGAAATAGTAGTAGGACGACCAGGATGTTGTCTGTTACCTCCCCCGTGAGGGTGATCAACAGCGTTCATTGCTACTCCTCTTACAGTCATGAATTTCTTACCTTTAGCTTTATAAGCATGCCATTTTTTACCAGCTTTAAGGAATGGTTTATCTTTTCTTCCTCCACCAGCTACTACACCAATACTAGCACGGCAGTTAGGGTTTAAGTATTTTAATTCCCCGGATGGTAATTCAACAACAGTTTGGTTTGCATCATGAGTAACAACATTAGCATAAGTTCCAGAAGATCTTACAAAACGACCTCCATCTCCAGGAGTGTTTTCAATATCATAGATTGGAGTACCTTCAGGAATTTCAGCAAGAGGTAATGTATTACCGAATTTGATAGGAGCAGAAATACCACATTCAATTTCATCTCCAACTTGAATACTTTCAGGTGCTAAGATGTATTTCTTTTCACCATTTTCGAATTTTACTTCTGCAATAGGAGCAGTTCTTGCTGGGTCATGTACAATATCAATGACTTTACCTTTAATACTACCTTCTTTTTCTAATGCATCGTAAGATCTGTATCTAATTTTATCTTTAAAACGATGAGAAGCAACACGGTGTGCAGGAGTTCCTCTACCTCTTCTTTGATGAATTAATCGTTTTCCCATTCAAATTCCTCCTTAGAATACTCCTATTCTGACAGCGAGTTCTTCTGCCATTTCTTCTTCAACAAGTTTAATGTATGCTACTTTTACACCTTTAGTAGTAATATGAGTATTGACTTTTGCTACTTTTTCGCCGTATAAATCTTCAAAAGCTCTTTTGATTTGACCTTTGTTTGCTTTACGGTTTACAACAAAAGCAATTTCGTTATTCATATCGATTAAGTTCATGGTTTTTTCAGTAACATGAGGTTTAATAATAATTGAGTATGAATCCATAATAATCACCTATTTTCCAAATTATTGGAATAAACCTCCTAACTTTTCAACAGCTGATTTAGTGTAAACAGTGAGTCTTCCTGCGTGGGTACCAGGTGCTAATAATTCAGCATTTAAGTTTTCAACAACCACAACATCTACACCAGCGTGGTTTCTTGCACCTAAAGAGATACCTTTATCTTCACCAACAACAACAAGAGGTCCTTTTACTTTTTTGTATTTTCTTCCTCTAGTTTTTCCTCTACCAGCTCTGATTCTTTTACCTTCTTTAGCACGGATGACATCGTCATAAACTCCTAAATTCTCAAATATTTCACGAGATTGTTTAGCAGTTTTTACAGCTTCGAGTTCATCTTCAACAATAATAGGAACTTGTTCTAAATCTGCTACTTTATGTCCTCTGTTTTCAACAATTTCTTTATTAGTTGTTGCTGCAACAGCAGATCTGATAGCAAATCTTCTTTCTTTTATGTTGATTTTTTCGTGATGATTTTTTTCAGCTCTAGTAGGATGTGCTTGTCTACCACCAATAGCCATTGGTACGAAAGCTGCTCTTGAACCATTTTTAATCCTAGGTACTCTTGCAGTACCTCTACCTGAACCCCATCCTTTAGCGGAAGTTCTTTTACCTGCCATTGGGTCATTACCCCATGGTTGTACTCTAGCGGATTGTGCTGAAAGTACAGCTCTTTTGATTAAATCTGGTCTGTATACTTCATCAAAAATAGCTGGAAGTTCAATTTCTTCTTTTACTTCCCCATTAATAGAATAAACGTTTACTTTCATGATTATACCCCTTGTTTAGATTTTGTACTTATGTAATTAATTTGAGGTATATCCTCAGCTTTATTATTAGGTCTGATAGGCTGTCTTAAAATTACTAATCTTTTAGAAGGACCTGGAAGGGAACCTTTTACTAAGACATAATCATTTTTAACAACACCATATTTTACAAATCCACCATCTGGGTTGATTTGATCAACTTCATCAGCTGATGCAATTTTTAAAATTCTTTTATTGAATTCAGTTCTTTTATGGTAACCCATTTGACCTGCTTGTGCAACAGTCCACATGGTTCTTCTTGGTGTCCAAGGTCCAATAGAACCTACGTGTCTACCTTTACCTGCTCTAACAGCTTTACCATATTGAATTCTAATTCCCCATCTTTTAACTACACCTTGGAATCCTTTTCCTTTTGTAGTTGCAATAGCATCAACAAATTCTCCTTCATTGAAGATTTCACTAGCTTTTACTTCATTACCTAATAATTCTAATGCAGTATTTAATTTTTCTTCAGGATTTGCTCCTCCAATTCCACATTCAAATATGTCAGGTTTTTTCTTAGGTACGCTAGTTACTTTTGGATTGGTGTGTACTAATACCCTAATTTCTTCTGTGTTTTCTAATGCACCTTGTATTTTTGCAATAGCTTCAGATTTATTGTACTCTTTAGGAAGAGAAATCTTCCTTGAAAGTTCTTGATCTAAATTGTCTGCAAGTACTTCGGTGATTACTTTCAAACCACGAGAAGTTTTTTCATAAGCTCTAATTCCCATTACTACGACCGGAGGCACTTCCAATACAGTTACTGGAGTGAAAACTTCCATACCATTAGTAGGAGAGTTTTTATCAGTATCAGTGACTAAAGCGTGAGTCATACCGACTTTATAACCTGCGAGGCCGAGTAATTTTGGTTCATCAATTTGAGGCCAAGATTTTACTCTAGGGGTTTCTTTAGCTGCTCTTTTCCTTGGACTAAAAGCAACAGACCCTTTTCTTGGCTGGTGATGTCTTACCATTTAATTTAACCTCCTTATTAATATTTTTCCTTATTTTTTAATTATATTCAAATTTTTTTTAAATAACTAAATGAATAGTCATTTTACAAGTTGATAAGAATTACACAATGTATAACCTCATCGAAATAATAAATAGCCGTAAAAAAGATTACAACTAGATAAATATTAAATTTCAATATATCCTATTGAGTTTTAAACAATTGAAGCACAATAAAGAATATATCTAATGTATAAATCATTCTGCGCTAAGTAAATTTTTAGGAGAGTCCTAAAAACATTAATGTATAAAAAGTTGAGCAAGTTATCTATTAGCGCGATATAACTAATAAATCAAAGAGAATTAAAATCTCATAAAGTTAAATAAAGAAAGTGTAGCGACAACTGCCTCTTCAGTCCTAACAGTTTCAGTTCCCTGCCCAGGAATTGTATTTATTTTAAATAAATCCCAATTAGCATTAGAAACGTCTTCGTTAATTGAAGAATAAGGGCCACCAAATAAAATAGCAATACTTTTACATTCATCTACTTTATGTTTTAATTCATCAAAAATAGAATCAATATAATCTCCATATCTTGTAGTTTCAACAACAAGATCAGGTTTAATTAATTTTAAGCTATTTTTAAGACTCTTATTAGAGGATATTACTTTATATCCCCAGTAAACGTCATCTGGTTTATCAGGTGTGACTATTACTTCTTTCTTAGCAATTTTAGTTATCTTAAAGTCAAAAATTCTTTTAACTGTAAGTTGCTCTTTACAGAATGCAAGTTTATCCATACCTATATCAACATAAGTTCCTTTCTTATTTCTCTTAACAGTGAAACCTTGCCTATAATCACCGACGTCAGGTTGATTATCAACAGGGTGATGAGGAGTCCTAAGCGGTGGAAGAATTCCAACATGCTTCAATTCAGGTTTTATAGGAAACGCTTTTTTCCTCAAGTATTGAGGAGTATTCATATAATCCAGAACTTCAGCAATAAAATCTCCATCAAGATCTCCATCTTCATTTTTATCATGATCATCATTGTAAATAATCACGTTATCTGCTTGAAAAATAGCTAAAGCTCTTCCTAAAATTCCAACTTTATAAGTACGAATTTTGAGATCTTTAGACTCAGAAAGAAATGAATTTGGAATAAATATAGATAGCTCATCTTTATACATTACCTTACATTATGTAAACTAAAGTATATAAAGATTACCCTACATTTATATAGCTATCACTAAATAGACTTACACATTTACAAAATATTATATCAATTATAATATCTGTAGCTCTTTTTATGCTACCAACTTTTTTATACTCAGAGAATATATTAATATTAAATATATGACAAGGAGTATATAAATGTATTGTTTTTCAATAGGAATAACTAAAAAAAATAGGATTTTTAGAAAAATTAAAAATTAATTAACGCTCTAATTACAATTACATCAACATTTTGATTTTCTTTTGTGTGAAAATCATAAATCTTTGGAATTGGAAACTTATATCTGAATATATGAGTAATTTTTAAATTATTTTCTTCGTAAAAATTAATTAAAAATTCTTCAGTTGAAGCCATATGAAAAGAATATAAAACATCCGGTTTGAGACTGCATGCCTTTTTGACAAAATTTAAATCTTCACCGCCTTTTGCTTTCCTTTGAGATCCGAAAGGAGGATTCTGAATTATAGTATCTACATCAAAGCACTCATTAAATTCATTAATATCACTTAATATAAACTCTACATTATCAACATTTGATTTATCGCAATACTCCATTGCCAAATTAATTGAATCGACATCAACATCCACACCACATGTCATATTTGCACCCATTAATGCAGATCCAATAGTAAAAATTCCAGTTCCGCAACCCAAATCTAAAACATTCCTATTTTCAATATCACCTAAAGAATCCGCATTCCAAATTAAATCGGCAGCTATAACTGAAGGAGTAGAATACTGTTCAAGTCCAATCTTCGGTTTTGGGTGGGATGGTATTGACTGAAGTTGCATTTCCAAATGTTTTTTGCGAGTAATTCTAATCATATTATCAATATATTTAATAATTATCTAATATATAATATAATATATTATAAAAAAATTACTTATGAGGTTTCACATGTTTGAAAAAGTATTAATTGCAAATAGAGGAGAAATCGCAATAAGAGTTATGCGAGCATGTCGTGAACTTGACATTGAAAGCGTGGCTATTTATTCTGATGCAGATAAAACTTCCCTATATACAAAATATGCTGATGAAAATTACCCGTTAGGAAATCCTTCACCGGCCCAATCATATTTGAATATAGAGAAAATCATAGGTATTGCTCTTGAATCAGGAGCGGATGCCATACACCCAGGTTACGGATTTCTAGCAGAAAATCCAAAATTTGGAGAAGAATGTGAAAAAAATGGAATTAAACTTATTGGACCTTCTGGAAAAGTAATTAATCAGATGGGAGATAAAATTACTTCAAAAGCTCTCATGAAAAAAGCAGGAGTTCCAGTAATTGAAGGTACACCTGAAGGTGTTAGTGATATTGAAGAAGCAAAAGAAATAGCTAAATCAATAGGATATCCTGTAATAGTTAAAGCATCCGCAGGAGGTGGAGGAATTGGTATGCGTGCAGTTTATGAGGAAGAAGAACTTGTACGTGCTATTGAATCTACACAATCCGTGGCAGCAACAAACTTCGGTGATTCTACTGTATTTATTGAAAAATATCTTGAACAGCCACGTCACATTGAATTCCAACTGCTAGCAGATGAACATGGAAATGTAATTCACGTTGCAGACAGGGAATGTTCCATTCAAAGAAGACATCAAAAACTTCTTGAAGAAGCTCCTTCCCCTATTATGACCGAAGAGTTAAGGGAAGAAATGGGAGGAAGCGCTGTTAAAGCTGCAGAGTATATCGGATATACCAGTGCAGGTACTGTTGAATTCCTGTATGATAATGGCAACTATTATTTCCTTGAAATGAACACACGTATACAAGTAGAACATCCAATCACAGAACTTGTAACTAACACTGATTTAATTAAGGAACAAATCAAAATTGCTGCAGGAGATGAATTAAGCTACCAGCAAGAAGACATTAAAGTATCAGGCCATGCGATTGAATGCCGTATTAATGCTGAAGATCCTTTAAATGACTTTGCACCAAATCCTGGAAAAATTACAGGATACCGGTCTCCAGGAGGCCCTGGTGTGCGTTTAGATAGTGGAGTTTACATGAATTATACTATTCCTACATTTTATGATTCCATGATTTCCAAACTAATCACATATGGAAGAAGCAGGAATGACGCAATTAATAGAATGAAAAGAGCATTAAGAGAATATGTCATTTTAGGTGTAAAAACTACAATTCCATTCCATAAAGCTATTTTAAGAAATCCAAACTTCCTATCTGGAGATTTGAATACACACTTCATTGACCAGCACAAAAAAGGTATAGATATGGAAATGATTAATGTAATCGAAGAAGATGCAGAATATGTGAATAAATTAAAATCCACATTTATGCCGGGTAAAAAGATAGCTGCAATTTCAGCTGCTGTTGGATCTTACCAAAATGCTATTAAAAGCCAGCAAATGCAAAAATAAATTGGAGATTAATTAATGAAAGACGAAATTATTAACTTATTAAAAAAAGAAAATAAACTTTCTGAAGAAACAATAAGTGAAATTAAAAATATTAATATTGATGATTTTTCCAATGTAGTCAAAGAACTTGGAAAAGAAGAAACTACATATATTAAGGCATCTGAAATTTCAAAAAATCTAAATACCAAATTCATTGGTAAAAACCTATTCATTTACAATGAAGTCAGTTCAACAAATACTGTTGCTAAATTTTTATCAATGAATAATGTCGAAAATGGAACCGTCGTAATCTCCGAAAAACAAACAAACGCAAGAGGAAGATCCGGCAAATCCTGGGAATCACCATTAGGTGGAATCTGGTTATCAGTTATCCTAAACCCTAGTGTTGACCATTCCAGATTGCCATTAATTACATTAGCCACTGGGGTTGCAGTAGCAAAAACATTTGAAAGAGTAGGCATTCCTAATCCTGAAATCAAATGGCCGAACGACATAATGATAAATGGTAAAAAAGCTTGCGGAATCCTAACAGAAGCCGTTGCTAAATTTAATACTATAGAAAACATCATTGTTGGTGTAGGTATAGATGCCAACTTAGATGTATCTCAATTCCCTGAAGAATTACAATCAGGCACTACAACACTTAAAGAAGAACTTAACAGAGATGGCGATGAAAATCTATTAATTAGCATATTCTTAGAAGAACTTGAGAAAATTATTGAACTTTTCCAAGATAAAGAATATGAAACTATCCTAAAAGAATGGAGAAAACGTTCATATACTATTGGAAAAATTGTTGAAGTTAGAGAACCCTTCAACACATACTACGATGCTTATGTCGTAGGAATTGGTAAAGAAGGAGCTCTAATTGTTGAAAAAATTGACGGAACCTTAGAAAAAGTAATTTCCGGAGAATGTATTATCAAAAACTAAATACAATCTCCCTGCATTCATCTTCATTAATAACTACTTCTTGTAGTTTATTAATTGAAGATTCTATTTTTTTACATAAATCTTTTAAATCCAAACCAAATGCATCATTTGTAGATAAATCAAATCTTATTGTAGCAGATGCACCAGGCATTGAAACAGCAGGAATTGTAATTATCCCATAATCTCTTAATAATATAAATGAAAAAACAAATGCCAAATCATTTTCAGATAAATTATGTTCAGCAGTTATTTCATTTGCTAAACCTTCAGGAGAAATCATGACTCCTGTAGGAGTAGTTTGAAAATTATCATATTTTGCATTTAACAATTCAAATAACTCATCTTTTCTAGAAAAGCTATTCAATAAATTTGTTTCATCGAAATTTTTAATACCATTCAACATTGCAAGAACAGCAGGCGGCTGAGCTTCAAGACCAAATTGGTGGACTTTAACTTTAATTTCATCGATTAAATCTTTCCTGCCAGCCATAAGTCCTCCTCTTGGACCTGGCATTAATTTATCAGTGCTGGTTATAGCAATATCAGCACCCAAATCACATGCTTTAGGCTGATTAAAGACAACAGTTCTGAGTCTTGCTCCAGACGCATCATCAACCATGACAGGAATATTCTTTTCATGAGCCATTTCAATAACTTTTCTGAATTCCTCTTCATCAATTACCTTATGGTCCATAGTTGAACCTGTTACAATGACCAAAGAAGTATTTTTAGGTATTGAAAACTCTTCAAAATTATCAGTTTCCGAATAATTGGCACCTACCAATTTACAGCTTCTTGGAATTGATGGATGTGCTGGCAATTGTGCAAGATAGTGTACAACATTTGAATTTTTACTAACAAGAGTTAAAATTGTAGCCAATATTCCTGAAGAAGTTCTGTTTAATGGAAGAATCTTTTCTCCACCCATATGCTCTTTTCCAACCTTTTGCAGTTCATCTTCAAAAATAGCCGGTCCGACATAAGTCTCTAAAAGACTAATTTCAGAAGGAGAAGCGATAAATCCTCCAGACAATCCAGTTAAATCAAATAATGATGACCTGCCTTTAGTCTCAATTATATTTTTAATAATTGAAAGGGCATTTTCTCTTTTTTTAACTTCTTCTAAAGAATTATTTATAACCATTTAATCATTCATCTAATTGGAATTTAAACTGTTCAAGTGACTCGATAACTGCTTTTAAGTCTTTTACAGAAACTTCTACAGTAGTATCCTGGTCTTCTTCAGGTATTTGATAAAAGTAATCTGCAAAAAGAACTTTACCTTCAGGATCAGTGTATAAATTTAAACCGTCAGTAAGTTTATCAGGATTTCTGTTTGGGAAGAAAATAGTAAAAGAAGTACCTAATTGATTAAAAAACTTTTCCCTTTCAGCATCATCTTTATTGCATTTTTTAATTTTCCTAATTCTAGATTTCAATTTTTTTTCTGCAGCTTCATTAATATCAGCCATAATTACACTTCCAAAAATATTATTAAAATTTCATATAAATTAAAATATACTATATAATGAAATAATATATAAGCATTAGCTTTTGATTTTAAAATCAGTCATATAGACTATTTCCGTGACTGTCCATTGCAACAATAAGTGGACCAAAATCTTTTACTTTTAAATTCCACATTGCTTCAGGCATTCCTAAGTCTAACCAGTCAACACTTTCAATTTCCTCAACAGCATCAACATATAATGCAGCACAGCCTCCTGTAGCTACAACATAAATAGCTTCATTTCTAACCAAAGATTCACGAACATTATCATCCATGCCGCCTTTTCCAATAACAATTTTTGGTCCCATGTCTAAAACATTACTTTGATATGGATTCATCCTCATTGAAGTTGTAGGCCCAATTGCAACCATTTTATAGCCATCTTCATTTTGAGATATGATTGGTCCAGCATGGAACAAAACTGCACCCCGAATATCTAATGGAGCTCCTTGTTCAAGAAGTCTTTTATGTGCCTGGTCTCTAGCAGTCAATATATTTCCAGTTAGGTAAACCACATCTCCTGCTTCAAGTTCTTTTAAGTTTTCATCTTTAATTGGAACATTTAATCTTCTTTCCATTTATACACCAATATAATATTTGATTATTAAAAAAAATGTAGTTATAATTATATAAAATTTTTAGCTTTAATAAATTTAATGGCATGAAAGAAGAAACAATAGTTAATTATGAATATCTAATGGTTGAAATGAAATCTATTAACAACCAGTTTAATTTACTCAGATATAACTAAAGATTAAATCTTAAATCAATTTTTTAAGAAAAAATTTTTTAATTTATCTTCATTTATTTTATAATTATCAATAATTTTTCCATCTTCCATATGTAGAACATGGGAACACACATCCATAATTAGTTCAAAATCGTGTGTGATAATAAATGAAGTAATGCCTAATTTTTGAAGATAAATTAAATTCTCACTAACTTTCATCATATTCTTCAAATCAAGCCCGCTTGTCGGTTCATCAAAAATCAAAATTTCTTTACCCGATGCAATGGCTGATGCAATAGCAACTCTTTGCTTTTCACCACCAGACAATGCCATAGGATGTGCTTCTTTTAGATGAATTAAATTTAAGTTTGTTAATATTTCCTCAGCACGACTAATATTTTCCTCACCCATACTTAACAATACTTCATCAAGTACGCTTTCAGTGAATAATTGGTGATTAACATCTTGCATCACCATATAAGTCTTTTTAAGCAAGTCCTTTCTTTTTAAATGAACATCACCCCAAATAATCTCCCCTTTACAAGACCTTTTAAGACCACATAAACAATTCGCAAAAGTAGATTTTCCAGCCCCATTTTTTCCAATGATGGCAATAATCTCATTTTTTGGGATTTTAACCCCATCAATATCTAATACTTGCTTTTTACCGTATTTAAAATTAAAATTTCTAAGTTCCATTAAATCTTGATTATTTGAATAATACCCATCATGATTAACATATAAATTTTCCAAATTTATTTGTCTTAAACCATAATCTCTATGATTTATAGATTTAAACTCATCAATAGACCATTTTTCAGTAATTCGCCCATTTTCAAGAAATAAAACTCGGTCTACAACATTATTTAAGAAGAACAGTTTATGTTCCGCAATAATTACTGTTTTTCCAGATTGTTTCCAATTTTTAATAATATCTTCCAAATCCCAACTAGATTGAGCATCCAAATTTGAAGAAGGTTCATCTAAGACGAATAAATCCGGAAAAACTGCAGATACTGATGCACATGCAATTTTCTGCTTTTCACCGCCAGATAATTTGAAAATATTTTTATCAAGAAGAGGTTGTATTTTAAAATCCTTTACGACATGATCCAATCTACTTTTTATTTCATCAACATCCATTGCAAGATTTTCACATCCAAAAACTATTTCCCCGGTTGTATCAACATTGAAAAATTGGGTTTTTGGATTTTGAAAAACAGAACCTACATATTTTGATATTTCATAAATGGGAATTTCATTTATTAAATTATCCTTCAAATACACATTTCCTTGTTTTGTTCCATTAAAGAAGTTAGGAATAAGTCCATTAATAATACGTGTTAAAGTTGTTTTTCCACAACCTGATTCTCCACAAAGTAGAATGACTTCACCTTCTTTAATATTTTGATTAATATCTGCTAAATTATAATTAGTTTCATTGTTATCATATGAAAATGAAATATCCTCAATTTTAAGCAAATAAAACACCTCCTAAAAAATAATATGCATAAATCCCTAAACCCATAAATGAAATAACTAATAAAACATAATCTATTTTATTCAATTTAACTTCTACAAAATGAGTTCTACTTATAGGATTGCTTAAACCTCTTGTTAGGGAAGCTGCAGATAGCTCATCTGCCGTTTTAATGGCATTGACTAAAATCGGAATCATATAAAATTCTATTAATTTTAATGGATTTTTCAATGATTTAGCATTCAAACCGAAACCCCTCATTTTCATCGCATCAGTTATTGATTTAATTTCCTCATAAACTGATGGAATATATCTGAAAATAACTGAAAGCGGAATAGTAATCTCTTTTGGGATGTTGCTTTTTTCCATTGAAGCTATAAATTCACTTACCTTTGTTGTTTGAATTGTATAATATCCCATCATTAAAATGGGTAACATTCTAGTGGCGGTATAACTAAACATTATCAGAAATATCGCGATTATCCCTGTTGCTGTTGGAAGAAGATAAATCTGAATATATTTTGCAAAAATATATATTAAAATATAACTTAAAGCAAGTTTAATACGATTTGAAAAGAATAAACAAATAAATGGAACTAAAACTAAAATTCCACTAATATATAAAGGTACTTCATTAAAAACCATGAAACTTATCAGAACCAGAATTATAATTTTAGTCCTTGGATCTAAATTAAAATTTAGTTTTAATCCCATAATATCACTTAAGCAATTCCTGCCTTTTTGAAATGTTTTTTCAAAACAATTTTTCCAATATATGCTCCTATTAAACCTACAATGAATGTTACTATTATTAACACAATTAACATTTCATTTGTTAAAAATGGTAAAATTACATTTACATAATCAGTTCCCATGGATGCACGAATTGATTCGACAAAATAATCTCTTAAAATGTAAAATGGCAACATATTACCAAATACACCTAATGAGAAAAAACCATAGCTAACAATTGAATTTTTAATAGATGTGTAGTTTCCCATTTTTAAAACTATGTCTGCGATTAATCCACAAATAGTGTAAACTACAATTGGAATCCAAGTGTGACCGCTTAAAAACATTACAATTCCCAAAATTAATCCCAATAATGTTACCATTCCAAATTTATCAACTCTAGTTAAAAACAACATATATGGAATTCCAGCAATCAATGCCGCAATGATTGGCAATCCAATCATCAATATAGGAATGTATCCCAACATTCCAAAAAGAAATATTAAAACTGTCAAAATCACCGCAAAAATACCTACAGTGATTAAATCTTTTACATTTATCATTTCACTCATAATATGACCTCCTATTTTATATTATATTAATGAAAATAATCGTGAAGAATTTATATTTGCCATTCTCCACTTAAGTTTTGTAAATCAACCATCTTTTTAAACAATCCATTATTCACCATTAGTTCTTCAGGTTTTCCTTGCTCTGCAATTTTACCATCATCTAAAACTACAATTTTATCAGCATTGGCTATTGTTCTCATTCTGTGAGCGATAATGATGACTGTTTTATTTTTAATCAACTCGGAGAGTGCTTTTTGGATTTTAGATTCATTTTCAACATCCAAAAACGAGGTTGCTTCATCCAATAAAATCACATTTGCATTTTTAAGCAAGGCTCTTGCAATTGAGATTCTCTGTCTTTGACCACCAGATAAAAGGTCACCATTTTCACCTATTATGGTATCATATCCATTTGGAAGTTTTAAGACAAATTCTTCGCATTCTGCAAGACGTGCAGCCTCAATCACCTCTTCATCAGTCGCATCTTTTCTTCCAACACGAATATTTTCTAAAATTGAATTATTAAATAAAATCACATCTTGAAAAACAATTGAAAAGTTTTCTAAAAGTTTTTCTGAATCCAATTTTGATAAATCTTGACCCCCAAGAGATACAGTGCCTGAAACTGGATCCCAAAATCTTGCAGCAAGTTTAGACACAGTACTTTTACCACCACCTGATGGTCCGACAAGAGCTGTAACTTCACCCTGCTTTGCGGTAAATGAAATGTCGGTCAAGACATCTTTTAAATCATCGTAATTGAAATTGACATTTTCAAATTCAACATCATAACTTTCTATTGAGTAATCAGCTAATCCACCTTCAACAACCTGACTTTCAATTTCTTTAGACCTAGTAATTTTATTATCCATCATGAATATTTCAGCCAAAAACATTAGCCCGTTTTCCAGAGGGGAATAAACTGTTGCAGAGGCTATCAAGAATATCAAAAGGGTAAAAATTGATATTTGTGAATTTACTATCAAATATGAACCTAAAAGAATAACAGAAACGATTCCTAAGTTTAATACAACTTTTCCTATTATAACCCCTGCTGCTGACATTAACTCTGCTTTAATCCTTGATTTTTCAATTGTTGAAGTTAAACTGCTGATTTTTCCAAAATACTCATCTTCATAATTGTAAGATTTCAAATCCCTAATTGATTCAATACATTCTTGCATAGCATCCCCACAATTAAGTAAATCAGCCATTACAATATCTCCACCCGTATAAATAAGTCTTTTGGAAATAAATAATATTATAAATGCAACAGGAGCCACCCATAAAAGTGCAATAGCTAATCTCCATTCAAATATAAACATTCCAATTGAAACAATACATAAAGAAACAATTGAACCTAACAATTGTGGAACTGCATGTGAGAATACATGCTCCAAATCAGTGCAGTCATTCATAATTGTTGCAGTTAAGTCAGCCAAGTCCCTGTTTTCAAAAAAGGATAAAGGTAGTTTTCGTAAATTCTCACCAAGATTAATTCTTCTGTTTTCACTTTCAACATATGTTGTATTGAATACGAAATGATATTGTTTCCATGCGAATGCAAAAATAATTCCTAAAACAATCAATATCAACACGATAAACATTCCAAGATTCGGATCGATTATTTCACCACCTGTCAACGGCTCTACCCACATGTAGATAAGCAGAGCATATAATCCGACAGGAAACATTAATGATATGTCCACAAGCGCAGTATAAATGATTCCTTTAATCAAATTATCGGAACCTGCTTTTGTAAGTCCGAATCGTTTAGAAAAAAACTCAGATAACATTATATCCCCTCACTTTTAACTTTCCATTGAATAGAACGGTTAAATTCATCCCACATTCTAGAGTACAGGCCTTCACCATCAACCAGACTATCATGATTGCCCTCTTCAACAATTCTTCCATTTTCAACCACAAAGATTTTATCCACATTTTTAACTGTGGACAGCCTATGTGCAATCATAATTACGGTTTTGTCTTTAGTGATTTGTGAAATAGCTTTTTGAATCATATATTCATTTTCTGGATCAGCCAGTGCAGTTGCTTCATCTAAAATAATGATTGGAGCATCCTTAAGAATTGCTCTTGCAAGTGCGATTCTTTGCTGCTGGCCTCCAGAAAGATATGTTCCTTCACTTCCAATTACTGTATCTATCCCATCTGGAAGCTCATCAATAATATCATCACATTGGGCTAAACTCAATGCTTTTTTAACATCTTCTCTTGATGCTCCTTTTCGACCAATTGCAACATTATTATAAATTGAATCTTTGAATAAAGTTGTATTCTGGAATACAAATGAAATATTTTTCATTAATTCTTTTGTTGAGATGTCTCTAACATCAACATCCCCCACTTTAATTGAGCCTTGATTAACATCCCAAAATCTTGGAATTAATGATGCAATTGTGGTTTTACCGCCTCCTGATGGGCCAACTAATGCAACAGAGTCATTTTCATTAATTTTCAAATTGACATTATTTAAAATATGTTCATCACTCTCAGTCGCTTCATAATCAAAGTAAACACCTTCAAACTCTATTGAATGATTTTTAGGTTTTTGAGGATTGCTTGTTTCAACTAATGGTTTTTCATTTAGAATGGCTTCGATACCATCTAAAGCATAACTTGCCAACATCCAATCTTGGGAAACTGTCATTATTTTATTCATCATCACCGCACAAATTGGAGTGAAAATAATATAAAACATAAAGTTTGCAAAGAATTTTACATCTACAAGTGAACCTGCAAGCAATATCCCCGCAGGAATTAATAATGCAAAAAATCCATTGATTGATACAGTAAAAGCTGTCATTGGAAGCTGAGTTGAAAGTGAGTATTCGGCTGAAAATTTTCCATATTTCTTAATAGCATTGATAAAATTTTTAAATGAATAAACACTTTGCTGAAATGCCTTTGTAACCGGAATTCCTCTTACATATTCTACTGCTTCACCATTCATTTCTTCAAGATATTTCTGATATTCTTCCATGATGTTTTGAGATTCTTTTGAAAACATAGGATACATGAATACAAAACATAATATAATTGGAATTAAACAGATTAATCCTAAAAGCCAATCAAAACTGAATAACAATATTAAAAATACAATTGGAGTTACAATAGCTCCAGTCAAATCAAACAATTGATGAGCCAGAAATGTCTCTGTCTTTGTAGTACTATAATCAATTACCTTTCTAAGACCACCACTTGTATGGTTTGAAAAATAACCTAAAGGTAGTCTGAGTAAATGATTTATAGCAGCATCTTTCATGTTCTTTTCATTTTTAAATGCAGATAAGTGAGTGCCCATTAAACCAAAAAAGTTTAAAATTATCCCCAATACCGCAAAAGTAAATGCATTAATCGCATAAACATCCAAGTTTTGAGCTTTTGTAAAATCAGGGGCAACTGCTAATAGGGCATTGACCACGTCCCATATATAAATAAACGGAACTAATAAACAAATTGCACTTAAAGCTGATAAAAACATGCCTAAAATTGTTAAATATTTATAGTTACCTGAATAATTTAATAACCTAATAAATTTATTTTTATTTTGAGTTTTTGACATTAATATCGCCTTAAAATATAATTTAGGTTTACCTAAAAATTTAAAATTGTGCTAAAAGGACAAAAGATTAATAATATCCTAAAAAAACAATTAAAAATAGTTACAATGTATTTTAATTAAAAGTAACTAGATAAACCAGTATTCAGTATAAAATATTATTTAAATTGATATATAAATATTTTTGAACTAAAAAGACAATAAATATACCAAAAGGACAAAATTTATTTTTTATACTCAGAGGGAGTGCATCCAACATAATCTTTAAAAGCCTGAGTAAATTTTGAAGGTGAAGAATAACCTACCTTTTTTGAAATTTCAGAAATAGTGTAATGATTATCTTCAATTAATCTACATGCATATTCCAATTTATATTCCTTCCTCCATTTGAAAATAGGCTTTCCATAAACTTTTTTAAAACAAGTTTTTAAAGTTGTTTTACTGATATTATGACGTATTGCAAGATCATCAATAGTAATTTTACTTTCCAAATCTTTTATTAACTCCTTTCTAACATCTTCAACAATTCTAACTTGTTGTTTGGTAATAGAAATATTTTCATGATGAACAAAATCAGTTATTGAGAAGAACAGCAATAGTTCAATACACTTTAATTTATAATAAGACAATTTAATTCTATTATCAACATTATACAATTCACCGATGACATGATCTATTTTATCATTTGAACGAAGCAGGACATACCCTTGAAACTTTTTTAAATCTTCATAAAACTCTACCAAATCAAAATTTGGAATGATTTGATTAATATACTCATTAGCTACATCAACATCTATAAAAATCTCTAAACCATTATAAAAACCTAAAGGAAAATCAGACAAGGTTTTAGTCAACTCATAGATGCTAATGCATAAATCACCCTTTCCAAAATAGATTATTCTATCATCACCTACACCATATGCATACCTGCCATCGAGACAATGATTTATTTGAAGCAACCTTGAGGAAAGCTTTTCTTCGACATACACTTCCTCATGATTTTGTAGGTTAATATCTATAAATGCCAGAACAATGCCTGGGAATAATGAATACGTTTCAAATTTACCATAATCCCCCAAATCGATGATTTTTTTATAATCATCCCCAGATATGGAAAAATCTGTGACAAAAACATCATCAAATAATCTGTAGAGACTTTCATTCATATTTTAAATTATATTCTTACTGCTATAAAACATTTCAATATATGATTTAAATTATTTTATTTAGGCATACCTAAAAATTTATATAATGTAAAAATAATAATTAATATTATAGCTAAAAAACATTTACCGATATTTGGCGTAGGATTCTATTTAATTTCCTCCATTGCATTTATAACATTATTTGCATTAGTATTAACTCCTTGAAAATAATACCTGCCCATATAAAAATAAAATAAACATCTTTTTAGTTATCCTTGGAATCCTATTGATTAATATTGGTATTGTTTTTTGGTTGTTTGCAATGATTAACTCAAAATAATCAGAAATATGAAAATTTGGTTACAACTGAAATTTATTGATACAATAATTATCCAATTATTCAACCTTTTTGTAAATAATGAGTGGGATAATAGTAATATATAGAAATATATTATTAATTATCTCACCATTGTTTGAGCATTTTTAACATTAATGATGAAAAATACAGAAGAATTGCTGAAGATATAGGAAATGAATTTATGAACTACTCAAAGAAAATTAACAGAATATGGTGATTTAATGGGATTTTTTGACAACATGCGTAAACCTCAAGGAAAACTAGGTAACATTCAACTAAAATCAATGAACAAAGAACACACCCCCGTTTCACTATGGGGATTGAAGCATTTGAATATCAACTCCGATGATATTATACTAGATGTTGGTTGCGGAGGCGGAATAAACATAAAACGAATGGCTAAAAATGCTAAAAAAGTCTATGGTATTGATTATAGTGAAGAAAGTGTGAAATTATCAAAAGAAGTTAATAAAAAATTAATCAATGAAGGAAAAGTTGAAATCATGAATAGTAATGTAAAAAACTTGCCATTTGAAGATGATACATTTGATATAGTAACTGCCTTTGAAACTGTTTATTTCTGGCCAGATATTGAAAAATGCTTTGGAGAAGTAAAAAGAGTCCTGAAACCGGGAGGAATATTTTTAATTGGAACAGAAACAAATGGTTCAAATAATTTCATGAGATTCTGGAAGCACTTTATCGATATGGAAATGTATGACGATAATGAAATCACATCTTTTCTGCGAAACAATGACTATGATCAAATTACAGTCTATTTAAGAGATGGAAAAAACAAAAAGGAAATCATCAAATCAAACGACAGTGAAAAGATAGTTGATGATAACTATAATAACGTGTCTATTTCAGACAGATTCCTGCAGTGGATGACAGTGACAGCAAGGAAATAAAAAATACTGACAAGAAACAGAAATTTACTGAATATATTCTAGAATTAACCAAAAAAATAGCTATTGATTATATCTAATTTAATATTATTTTTTTGACCAAATTTAATATTAACATTTGCTCCGCCGACAGGTATTTTAATTTTAACAAATTTAATATATCTGTTAATACTAATTTTTATATAAACATAGAAGAAAAAGTGTAGGACAAATTACCATGTCAAGTAGGGATATACTGCATTATCCAACACTTTTGATTTAACCTCTCCTGCTTCTTTAAGCCGGAGAATTCTTGCATAATAATGTTAAAATTATAAGGGAAATTTTTGATTAAAGATGTTGTTGGAAACATAATATATTTTTTAACATGACCTCGCATTAAACTATTCAAAACTAACTTTCTGAAATAACTAAAAAAAAATATATGAAAATCAAAAATTCATTTTTCACACATTAAAAATCAAACAACAACAAAGAAATTAATTAGAAGTGTCCCCAACACAATTTTTATTTATATTCGTTTTATTATAATCAGTATTTCCGTTAGTCTGTTTGGAAATAAGTTGTTTTATAACACCAAAAATTGTTTTCAAAAGAACGAAACCATCCTGTGAAACTTGTCTTAACAAATAACCCGGCCTCAAATAAAATTTAATATAAGCTTTCTTTTGGATACTTCTTAATTCTTTACTTGAACAATCAATAGTTTCTAGAACAGGGTCAAGAAGAGTATATTTTGACCAATCATTGATAAGAATTAAATTCTTCTTAAAAGTCTCATTATAAAATCTAGTGCCAGGATAAGGGGTTGCTAAACTATATAATGCATAATTTGGATTTAACCCCTTAACAAAATCGATAGTTTTTTTGATTGTTGCTTTTGTATCTTCAGGCATTCCAATAACGCATGATGCAATAGTTCTAATACCCACTTTACGGGCAATCCTAAATGCTTTTTCAGTTTTTGAAACTGTAATGTTTTTGTTCATTTTTTCAAGCATTTGTTGGTCTGCACTTTCAACACCAATAAAAATAGTAATGCAACCAGCATCTTTCATTGTTTGAAGTAAATCTTCATCTAAAGTATCAACTCTTGAAGTACATCCCCACCAAAATTTAAGATTCCTTCTTTTAATTTCATGACATAAATCTCTAACAAATCTCTTATTTAACGTGAATGTATCATCCATAAAAGCAATTGTGTCAATGTTTTCCTCTTTTAAGCGAAGCTCTATTTCATCACAGACATTTTGATAAGATCTTCTCCTTAATTTATCCCCATGTAAAGCCGCTGAGGAGCAAAATGAACACTTCATTGGACAACCTCTAGTGGTAATAATCGTGGCCACATTCGTTGTAATATTTAGAATCCTGTATTTTTCCATAGGGAATAAATGAAATGCAGGGAAGGGTAACTCATCCAGATCTAGAATAACAGGCCTATCTGGTGTTAAAACTAATGAATTATCTGTTTCATCATGAAATGCCAAACCCTTAACATTTCTTAAATCACCACCCTCTTCGACTGTTTGAACAAGGTCAAGTAATGTGTATTCACCTTCACCGCGAACAACAACATCCACACTAGGTTCTTCCAAAACACTTTGAAATTCGGAAGTGGGATGATATCCTCCAAAAACAACAATAGTATCAGGTTTTACTTGTTTAATTTTATCAGCAGAGTCTAATGCAACACCAATTGTTGGTGTAAGTGCGCTGATTGATACAATATCCGGTTTTCTTTTTAAAATCTCCTTTCCAATCTCCTCATATGTCAATTCTAAGGCAGATGCATCCAACACATCCACATCAAAACCATTTTTTTCTAAAACTGCAGCCATATAACCTATTCCAAGAGAAGGAGCCACAACACCTAAAAACTTATATTTGGAATTTGTTTGAGGAGGATTTAAAAAAGTTACTTTCATCATATCACAAGCAAAATTGAAATTATATAATAAAATATTAATATTTTTTAAGCATATAAATTTCACTCCCAAAACATCCCCACCAAAATCAATCCACCTAATTTATGTTAATTTAATATACTTTCATGACCAAACTTTATATTAAAATAGCCTATGCTCAACAGTATCATTGTCACATTTGACAAATTTAATATATTTGTTTTGACCAATTTTTATATGAGCATTTTAACAAAAAGTGTAGGATAAAATTACATGTCAAGTATGAGTAGCGTCGCAGGTTTATCAAAATATATTACAACATTACCAAAAACAAAATTTTCAATTATGGTAATACTCATTATTAGTTTTTTAATTGGAGGTACAAGTTATTTAGTCGATTTTGTACCCAACCAAGGAATTTTGCACGACCTATTCTACGGAGGATTATACGGAATTGTTGTGTTCGGAATTACATCAATAATGAGTGGTGCCCTTAACCAACAAGTTATAAGTGGATTCCATGGAATAAACTTGAAAATCAAACATTCAATGTTTTTAACTGGCCTTTCAATGACATTTTTAGGTATTGTCATAATTCTAGGAAATATTGTTTCCTGGTTCATACATGCTGATCTCTTTTTAAATTCCATGTTATTTGGCTGTGTTTTAATATATGGATTCAATACATTAGTATTCTGGGCAACATCCAAAGTAAGGTTTACAATTGCTGCAATAACTGGTTTAATCCAACCTATACTCATATTGGCAATGTATACCCTAATAACATTTTTATTTATTGACACAAGCTTTATGGGCCCCCTTATTTTACAGATTACTCTTAAGGCGCTTGTTGCTGCAATAATATTTGTTTTGGCAATTTATGCTTTCATTACCGTGATTGCATCCCCATTTAAGAAAAATCTGGGAATCGGTGTTTTGGATTTGTTAAGCTTATTTATTGCCCATATGAATGAAGGTTCAAACTCACTTGAAGGATTATTTGAGCCTATGAGTGAAGCAATTGACACAGTGGTTACATTTGTAAGTTTTAAAACAGAAGCTGGAATTAAATCACTATTCATTTCACCGTCAGTCCATCCAGGACCTCTCGGTAATTTAGGAGGATCCAATATGCCGACAATTCTTGCAAATAAATTTGACCACTTTACAATGGTGGCACACGGCCCTTCAACTCATGATTTTAATCCAATAGCAGTTAGTGAAATAGATAAGATTGAATCAACTGTAAAAAATGGCTTAAAACAAGTTGAATACTCACCAAATGCAAGTAAATTTATTAGATATAACTCTGAAAAAGCAAATATCGGAGTTCAATTTTTTAATGAAGGTATGGTTATATTATCCACTTTCGCTCCTGAAGCGGTTGATGATATTGAGTTCGGTGTTGGACTTACAATGATGGCTCAAAGTAGAAGCAGATGCCATGTAGAAGACTCCATTATTGTGGATTGTCATAACTCCTTTGCTCCTGAAAGCGGGGAAGTTCTTCCAGGAAACGCTGAAGTATTCCATTTAATTGATGTTATCGATAAAATTGATAAAAATCAGAATATGAGTTCCATAAAAGTCGGATGTTATGAAAATCCAATGCCAACATTAGATAAACAGGAAGGAATCGGAGAAAGCGGCATTAAAACAATGGTTATTGAAGTTGATAATCAGAGAACCGCATATGTCCTTTTTGATTCCAATAATATGGAAATTGGGTTTAGACAGGAAATTATTGATGCAGTGAGTGATTTGGAAATTGATGAAATTGAAGTAATGACTACTGATACTCATACAGTTAACACACTTTCAAGAGGATACAACCCAATTGGAATTGCAAAAAGATCTGAAATAATAGAATATGTAAAAATTAGTATCAGTGAAGCGATAGATGATTTAGAAAAAGTAGAAGTTGGAACTGGAACCGAAAAAATTAAGAATTTGAACACATTCGGACCAAATAATTCAACAGAACTAATCTCAACAATAAGTTCTGTTGTGGCCGTAAGTAAAATAATAGCTCCAGTTTTGCTAATTACAGCATTATTAATAGTATTTATGTGGATTTTCTTTGGGGGATTATAAGTACATTACAAATAAAGTGTATGAAATAACCCAAGTAAAGAAAAATGGTGAAATTCCATCCCACAACCATTGGGAAAATCCGGATATTTCATCTCCAACTAATTTTTGACATAATTGACCAACAAAATACAAGATAATTAATGCAATGATTCCTGCAAAGACTTCATTTTTAAATCCAAACCATCCTACAGTCAAACCAGTTGAAATAATAGCTGCAATAAGACCAAAAATAATATGAATACTTGTAACTTTAATAGTTTCGTCCATTGATATCCTCCATAATTAAATATATTAATATAATTTTAGTGATTATAATATATTAAGGTATTGATTAAATGAAGGTGTTTTATAATGAAGTCCATGTCTAACGTAGACATTTATACAATCAGTGATGAATTAGATAAATTATTAAGTGGTTCAAGAGTTGACAAATCATTCCAACCTACCAAAGATATTGTTGTTGTAAGATTTCACGTTCCAGGAACAGGCAGGGTTGATTTGGTAATGCAATGCGGCTCCAGAATACATACCAGCCAATATCCTCTTGAAAACCCAACCACCCCTCCAACATTCCCAATGCTTTTAAGAAAAAGAATTAAAGGAGCCCATGTGGAAAGCATTAAACAGCATAATTTTGATCGTGTAGTTGAAATCAAAGTTAAAAAAGATAAATATTACACAATAATTGTTGAACTATTCGATAAAGGAAACATTATCCTTTTAGATGATGAAAACAACATCATTTTACCTCTTAAAAGAAAACAAATGAGTGATAGAGACATCAGTTCTAAAAGAGAATATAAATTCCCTGAAGAGAGAGGAATAAATCCGATTTCTGCAACCAAAGAAGAATTTGCAGAATTATTCAAAGAAGATAGTGACATTGTAAGAACTCTCGCAAGAAATGGGTTAGGTAGCCTATATGCTGAAGAGATTATCAAAAGAGCCAACGACAATATTGAAATTGACAAAAACACACCAAACAATGAACTTACAGAAGAACAGTTAAACGGACTGTTTGAAGGATTTAAAAATTTATTTGATAATTTAAGAAAAGAAACAATCAAACCGCAGATTGTTAAAAATGAATCCAAAGAGGATGTAGTACCCATTGATTTAGTAGAATATAAGGACTATGAAAAAACATATTACTCCAATTTCAATGAAGCCTGTGATGAATTTTACTCCAAAAAAGTAAACACTACAATAAAAGATGTAAAAGAGGTGGCATGGAACAAGAAAGTAAACAGGTTTGAAAAAAGATTGCGTTTACAACAAGAAACACTCGATAATTTTTACAAAACCATTGAAGACAGCCAACATAAAGGAGAGACAATCTATTCTAATTACACAACCATTGAAAATATAATGAATGTTGTCAACTCAGCAAGGGATAAAGATTATTCTTTTAAGGAAATTGGCAAAACACTTAAAAAAGCTAAAAAAGATGGAATGGTTGAAGCTCAAATCTATGAATCGATTGATAAACTGGGTGTTTTAACATTAAACATAGACGATACAACAATAACTATTGATCCTAAACTGACCATTCCCGAAAACGCAGAAGTTTATTATGAAAAAGCTAAAAAAGCGAACAGAAAAACAAAAGGTGCATTAATAGCTATTGAAAATACCAAAAAACAACTTGAAGACATTAAAGCTAAAAAAGATATAGCCATGGAAAACATATCAACACCTAAAAAAAGAGTTAAGAAAAATCTCAAATGGTATGAAAAGTTAAGATGGTTTATTAGCTCTGAAGGCATTTTGGTTATAGGTGGGCGTGATGCAAATACAAATGAAGGCATTGTAAAGAAATATTTGGAACCTAATGATATTTATTTACATGCTGATATACATGGTGCGACATCAACTGCTATAAAATTAAATGGTAATGAATTAAATGAAAATATCCTTAAAGAATCTGGAGAGTTTGCAGCATCATTTTCATCTGCTTGGTCGAAAGGTTTCACATCTCAAGACGTGTTTTGGGTGCATCCAGACCAAGTCTCAAAAACTCCAGAAGCAGGGGAATTTTTACCTAAAGGTTCATTTGTTATAAGGGGTCGACGCAATTATATACGTGGTGCAAGGGTCAAATTGGCAATCGGCATTGTAGACTATGAAGGAAAAAGAATAATGGCAGGCCCAATTGATGCACTTGAAGCACACTGTGAAAACTTTGTTGTTTTGAAACCAGGATTTACAAAAAAAGAAGCGATAGCTAAAAAAATAATAAACAGAATAAATGAAGATGACTTGCTCACCCTAGATGACATAATAAGAGTATTGCCATCCGGAAAATGTGATATTGATGAAGAATATCATCAAAGAAAAAAATATGAAAAAAGTTAATCCTGATAATCTTCAGGATTATATTCAAAATATTCGTCAGGATTCATAACCACAACATCGATATTAGGGTTGAACTGACTTACAAAATTCGCAAAAATTGCAGGGTCTTGTTCTATAGGCGGAAAAGTATTGTAATGCATTGGTATAACAACCTTTGGATTTAACCACATTGAAGCCAAAGCCGCTTCAAACGGACCCATTGTAAACTTATCACCAATAGGAAGCAAAGCAATATCCGGTTTGTATATATCACCAATGATATTTTTCATGTCACTAAATAAACCGGTATCCCCTGCATGGAAAATCTTAGTTCCATCTTCAAAAGTTATCATGAAACTGGCGGCAACACCACCCGGAACTGTTTCTTCAACCATATCTATATCTGATGAATGTTTTGCTTCAAGCATAGTAAACTTGATATTTCTAAATATAAATGATCCTCCAATATTAACGCTAATGTTTCTAATCCCCTGTTTAGCTAAAAAGAGTGAAATTTCGTGTATACATGCAATTGGAGCATTAGTACTGTTGGATATCTCTAATGCATCTCCAAAATGGTCAGAGTGACCATGAGTAAGTAAGATAATATCAGGATTTAAATCCTCAACAGGAACCTGACAAGAGGGATTATTACTTATAAACGGATCAATTAAAATCTTAACGTTATCATCATTAATTATTTCGAATGCTGAATGACCTAACCATCTAATTTCCATTATGCACTGCCTCCCATAGCAGAAATAATGACATTTTCATCTAAACTAGATGCAATATTCCAAGTTTTTTCAAAGTCGGCACGGATATTTGAAATGGAGTTTCTATCTTCATAAATAGCACCATATTCAAAATCATTTTGACCTTCAGAAATAATCATTGCATGAGAATCATCAGTAATCAAATTAACTGTATGGACTTTAGGAACAGTCTTAATGTGAACTCCCTGTTTTATTAAAGAAGAAACTAAAAACATGTAAGACATATCAGATAAATCAAATTCATCTATAATGACTCTTGAATAAATAGTTGGAACATGTGACAAGAATCTGTCAGACAAATCATTCAGAGAAGGAATTTCCAACATTATTTCTTTATTAACATTAATAGCTAACTGATCAAAAGCCTCTTGAGAAGTAACAAGGCCAGTATCAGAAATTACATAACTTCTAAGTGATTTTGGAACAGGTAAACTCTCAGGATCATTGATATCTATTTTAATTTCCCTGTTTTGTGCAACTTCTGGAGCCACCTGAGTTTGAGTAACCACATTTGGAGTTTCAACAACTTGTGGCTCTTGTGATAACACACGGATAATTTCATCAGATTTATCATTTTCCTCTACAAATTGAGGAACCTCTTCAACAAAATAATCATCTGAGCGTCTTTTTGGAGCTCTTGTAACCTTCAACGGTTTATCATAACGAGGAGTAAACTGTAATTGTTTGTCAAAATCAGCAGTAGGCTCTTCCTGAGGAACAACATTCAATACAGCTTTTGGATTATCATCATAATCGTCTCTCAAGAATTGGCTTGTATCATACTCTTCATAATCATCCAATACTAAATCCTGATAGTCAGAATCATCATATTCATTGAATTCCCTTCTAACTCTTAAAGGACCATCATTACCTGATTTTTGACTATGCCTACTCAATGAAGGTCCATTAGCCTCATCAGATTTTAAAAACTCTTTAATCATATTTGTAGTTCTATCAGCATTATATTCAACAAAATAACTGATAATTAAAATTATTCCTACAATAGAAATAATAAGACCTACAATTAATAAAATATCTAACAAATTGTATACACTTGTCTCATATGCTATGAGAATACCAATTACAAATAAAATAAAACCTGAAACTAATTTTATTGTATTCCCCATGATTTCACCCTTACTAATTATTAATCACTCTATTATTTTAACTAATATAGAATATCTACAACACTATTAATAAATTTAATGGAAAAAAGAACCAAAAAAAAACGAGAAAAAAAATAATAAGTAATACTTTTTTAAAAGATAGTAATATTAATATAGAAAAAAATTCAATATAAAATTGGTGAAAAAAATGAAAAAAATGAAAACATTAATCAACGAAAATTCAGGACAAGGGGCTGCAGAATACATTCTCCTTTTTGGAGGCGTAATAGTTATTGCATTACTTGCACTGACAATTTATAGAACATATATGGAAACAAGTGACACCAGTTTAAAAGCAAAAGATGACATAATGGACGTTAGGAACACAATTCTTGACAATAGGACACATGTATAAACAAAAATTAGATAACAAAGGACAGGGAAGTGCTGAATTAATACTCATAATAGGAGGATTACTAGTTATAGTGCTCTTTGTTGGAAGTTATATGTCGAATATAACTGCAAAAACACAAGAAAATATTCAAAACTTGTTAAAAATAGAACGAGACAAATTAATAAATAAAATTTGAAAATAGAGATTAATTCTCTATTTTCCACCTAAAAGTGAATTTAAGATTTCATCCCATGATTCAGAGTTAATATTGTTCAATTTCATAGCAGTTCTGTTTAATACTCTGATATGTTGTGGACATGCTGTAATACAAGCACCACATAAGTTACAGAAATCTAAATTAGTTACTGCTTTTCCATCAACAATTTCAACTGCATTACATGGACATACGTCTTGACATGCGTGGCAAGCATCGCCTTTACAGATTTTTTCTTCTGCCTCATTTTCAATAACTTCTAAAGTACCGTCAAATGGTTTTGTAATAGTTATTGCATCAACAGGGCAGATTTCTGAACACCAACTGCAGTTTACACAAGATCCTTCTGCAATAAATGTGTCTCCAACAATTTCCGGAACTTTAATTTCATCTTGTAACATACAAGTTGAACATACTTCCTTAATTGCATTTTGAGGGCAAACTCTCTTACATACTCCGCAAAATACACATTTGGAAGTGTCCACTTCAATGGAATTATTGAGAACATCAACACTGGAAGTTGGTACATTTTCAACTGTTATAGCTTCAGCTGGACATAAATCTGCACAGAATGAACAGTAGATACATTCATCCTTATCGATTGAAATTTCTCCTCTTACTAACTCCTGTCTATCTGGAAGAGTTCTTTCAAAGATAATTGCATCACGAGGACAGACTTTGTAACATCTGCCACAGTAAATACATTCTTCTTCATTAACGACACATTCAGTTTCCCAGTTAGGATAGTTACCCATCTTAGCGATATCTTCACCATCAATAGTTAATGATAAAGCATCAAATGGACAAGCCACTGAACATAAACCACATAAAACACATGAGTCAGCATTACATGAAAGTAAGTCCATTTCAATTAAACCACGAGCAATAGGTACAACAGGACCTAATCTCAAGGATGTTGTTGGACATACATCAGTACAAATGCCACAACCCACACATTTATCATCTTTATAAGATAATTTACGAACTTCAGCTCCACTTCTTTCTACATTAAACATAGTAAATCACCTATGCTTTAGAAATAGCTTGATTAGGACAATTTTGGATACATAAATCACAATCGTCACAATTTTCAGGGACTATTTTTACATCCCCGTCTTCTTCAATAATTGCTCCTTGTTCACAAAGTTTAATACATAATCCTTGTACAGGACAATTATCAATATGTCCGCATTTATCTGAATCAATTTTTACTGCCATATAACCACCTCAAACAAAACATATAATCATATTAAAAAAATAACAAATATGTTATAATAATTAATTTATCGAATTGTACATATAAACATATCGATTATTTTCTCAACTATTGAATAAATTTTCCATTTTTATTTATTTCGCCACGCCTAATTCTCGTGGATGAAATAGGAATGCCATCATATGCTAAAACGAAGCTAACTACAACAATATCAAGAGGTTTCATACCTTTGGATGCTCTAATCTCATTAATTTCAACTGCAGTAGGTTCTGTTTCTTCACTAACAACAATTGCATCAAAACCACCATCATAAATAGTAGTTCCATAAGGATCTTCCAACGGAACAATGATAAAATTAGACTTATCCTTAAAAAATAACTTGAGATTATTCATCCTTTCTTCACAAGAATCAATATCCCCTTTCAAACCACCGAATTTATCTGAAGTTACTCCAATTTCCAGACTTTCGGCAATTTCAAAAGCAGTGGATAATAATTTTTTATGACCATCATGGAATTTGTCAAAAGTTCCTCCAACAGCCACCTTATCATATTTCTTGGAATTCATAATATTGTCCTAAATTAGCTTGTTGATAAGATTTTTATTAGAACTATTATAAATTATTAGCTATTTGTTTAAAAGAAAAATAAAAAAAGAAAAAAATAAATGAAAATTAGAATCCAATACTAGCAAAATAACCTTTAAGGGTATAGGAATTGGAATTCCAATTAACTACTTTTCCAAACGAGTTTCTAGGACTAGTTGCATCACTAACTACCCAGGTATCACCGATTAATACTTGAGTCCAAACGTGACCATAGGTACCACTTGTAAAAGTACAAGTACCATGAACGTATCTAGCCGCAAGGCCAGCAGTTCTATACATAGCTACAAGCAAGTGAGAATGGTCTACGCAATTTCCTTTTTTAGAATTTAATGTACCTACAGCACCGTATTTTGTATCATAATAGAAACTATATGAAATAGTGTCACGTACATAATTATAAATTGCTGTAGCTTTTTCTTTATCAGTAGTTAGTCCTTGAGTCAATTTAGTAACTAATTGTTTTATTTTAGTATTATTAACTTGGCAATTTGTAGAAGCTGCCAAATATGCTGCTAAATTAGTTATAGTATTTTTAGAGTTTAAACTACTGGTTGAAGATGATGAACTTGTTAATGATTTAATTGCCACATATGCAGGCATTATATTATTATCACCATAAAATGCAACAACACGAGCAAATGCATAAACAACACCTTTATAACCAATATCACCAACATCAGAACTTACAGAATTAGGCATTTGGCCTTTGGAATCTGCAGTTTGAATAATACTTTTTGCAACTGAAAGATAATCATTTAAATTATCTTTATTAGAAGCAGCACCAGGACTAGAAGGATCTTTAATACTTTTAGAAGCGATGCTATCTTTTTTATTAGCGTCCAAATTTACAATTGCTTTAGAAGCTAAATATAAATAATCTGCAGTGGAATATGTAATAGTTCCAATTTTAACAGTTGACGGTAACTTTTTATTACTTTCAATGTAACTTTTAACAGACTTGGATGCCTTGATAATATCATTTAAAGAAACCTTATCTACAACATGAATCTGTGATGTTCCTTTATTTCCACCATAAGCAAAGTTAACTTTATAATTACCTGCTGATAGTTTACCTAAATTGAATTTGGCAACACCGTTAGCATCTGTTTTTTTGGAATATGAATTGCTATTAATAGTAAACTTAATATTTGCATTTTTTATTCCTTTTTTCATACCATCAAGTAGTTTAACTGAATAATATACTGTGTTTCCTGATGCAACATACAATTCACCGCAGCTAAATCTAGATCCGTTTACTAGAATATGTTTAGACACAGTGTTAGATTTATAATATGACTCTGAAACTGTGGATTTAACAGGATAGTAACCTACTGGCAGGCTAAGTTTTACTTTAGCTACACCTTTTGAATCGGTTTTAGCTGTATAATCTTTACCATTGACAGTAAATTTAACTACAATGTTTTGGACTAACTTTCCAGCTGAATCTTTAACAGTAGCAGTATACTGGACCGCTTCGTTATATCTCTTTACTAGATTCCATACGGATAAAGTTAAAGATTTTTTATTAATTACAACTTTTTTATAACCGTAATTATAGTCACTTGAACCTAAACTAGAGAATAGATATTTTACTTTATAAGTTCCCGGTTTTAAGTTTCCAATGCTTAATTTAGCAACACCTTTTGAATCTGTTTTAACCTTAGAAGTTTTACCATTTAAAATAAATTTAATGGTTTTACCGGTTAAAACTTTACCATCTTTTGTTGTAAATTTCACACTAAATTTAGAACCGTCATTATAAGTCATCTTCAAATCTGAAGCAGTGAACTTGGTTGAAGCACTTTTAATAATTATTGTTCCAGATGAAGATGATGAACCATATCCTTTTGTTCCATCAAATTTATAAGTTATCTTATAAGTACCTTCCTTGAGAAGAGGAATAACTGTTGAAGCTTTCCCTTCAGAATTTGTTTTAGCACTAACAGTTTGATTGTTATAGCTAAAAGATACTTTACAATCCTTAATTGGACTTCCTTGTTTAGATTTTAAAGTAACAGTGTAGGTATAATAATTGTAAGGTAAAATATAAGTTTTAGCGTTTCCAGTAATTGTAGTTGAATCTTTATTAACAATTATATTATTTGTAATTTTTTCATTGGAATATGGATTTGTTGCAGTAATAACATATTTTCCCGGATTTAAATTAATATTTAATTTAGCAACACCATTTTTATCAGTAGTAGGATTATATTTCGCACTACCAATAGACAATGTAACTTTAGTATTAGCTAAAGGTGAATTATCTTTCCAGAATGTTGCGGAATAATAATTACCAGTACCATATGTTTTTGTCAAATCTTTTCCACTAATTGAAGATAAAACTTTTACTTTCTTTGAAGTTGATGAAGCAGAATAAGTGGAACTGCCTGCATAGCTAATTGTTAGAGAATATGTACCTATTGCCAAAGCAGTAGTCTTAATATTTGCTATACCATTACTATTGGTAGTTCCGCTAAAAGTCTTACTGTTAACTTTCAAAGAAACTTTCTGATTATTTAAAGCTTTACCATTTGCATCTTGCAAAGTTACTTTGAAATAGGTAGCTGATTTGTCATAATGTGTATCTGACACAGACAAAGAAGTTGATGTTTTACTTGCACCAATTACTTCCTCATCAATATGTTTGTTTAAAACTGAATCATCGTTTGAAACTGATACAACATTACTACCCTCATTTGCAAGAGCTAATTTTTGTTCCCCATTATCCTCATAATAAGACTCATAACTGCTTTTTAAAACAGCGCCTCCAGGATAATCATTTAAATTATCATCATGAGAATTAACTATATTAGTTTCTGAGATAGAAACCTCGTTAGAAATTTCCAATTTTTCTTGAGATAATGCATTAACATTATCAGTAGTTAAATTTGAATCTTCTGTATTTGAAGCATAACCTACATCAACTGCACATACAGTTCCTGCAATCACAAAGAACAGGAGCACAACTGATATAATAAATGCTTTATTTTTTATCGAAATTTTTCCACCTCTTGGTTCTCATTACGAAAATTTTATAGTAAAATATGATTATACTAAAATATAGTATTTCATAATGAGTGGATAAAGATATATTTTAATATTATTTAAATGTTTTTACATGTTTAAAAATTAAAAAACCTATTAAAATAAATTAAATTTACTAAAAAAGATAGAAATAATGTATAAAATTAAAATAAAAGAATATTCATGTTGAAATAAACTAAGATAAGATTAAAAAACTTGAATTTAAGTTAAAAATTTTAATGAACGATGAAAGATAAAATTTAAATATAATGAGCTTTTATAAGAAAAATAATACATTTTTCATGTTTTATAGCGAAATTCACCAAATTATTGTATTAAATAGAAAAAATGAGTTAATAGAAAATAATTATAAAGAAAATAAGCTATTTTAATAAAAAAAACAAAAAGTAGTAAAAATGGAAAAATTGTTGATTATATGCTATATGAAAAAAACATATTCAAAAAAAATCTAAAACAGATCGATGTTCATTTTGGATTAGCCTATCCCAACATTTACAGAACTGCAATGTCATCATTAGGATTTAATATATTATATAATCAAATCAATGAGAAAGAAAATGTTTGGTGTGAGAGAATAATATATCCTAACACAAAATCAATTGAATCAAACACACCCAGCAAGTATTTTGACATAATAAGCTTCACACTGCAATTTGAAGAAGACTATTTTAATGTTATGGAAATGCTAAAAATGGCAGAAATTCCACTCAAAAGAAAAGACAGAACAGAAGATGATCCATTAATTATTGCAGGAGGCCCGTGTGCAACATCAAACCCCATGCCATTATCAGATTATATTGACATTTTTTTTATCGGTGAAGGTGAAAACAGCATAAATGAATTTTTAGATTCCTACAGTGAAAATCCCAAAAAAGATTTAAAAAGATATTCTGAAATTCCTGGAGTTTACATTCCCGAACTTAATAATAAAACAAAAATATCTCTTATTGAAGATATGACTGAAGCATACCACATTACCCAACCGATACTTAGTGAAAGTGATGATGATGCATACCAAACTGTTTTTAACAATTCAATAATGCTGAATGTTTCAAGAGGATGTACAAGAGGATGCAGATTCTGCATGTCAGGATACATCTATAGACCTATGAGAGAAACAAATTATAATAAATTAATTGATATAGCTATCGAAAGCAGAAATAAAACAGGATTAAATAAAATCACCCTAATTGGTGCTGCAGTTTCAGATTATAAAGAACTTGACAGGCTTACAGAGGGTCTTGAAAAAGAAGGTTTTCAAATATCAACACCTTCACTTAGAATAGAATCAATCACAAGAAAAACTTTAGAAACATTAAAACGAAGTGGGTTAAAAACAATTACACTTGCTCCCGAATCTATTGACAGACTCAGAAAAGTAATTAATAAAGATATTCCCGATGAAAAAATTTTTTCAATTATCAAAGATGCTGTCGAACTGAATTTTAAAATTAAATTATATTTCTTAATTGGAATTCCAGGTGAAAGCCATGAAGATATTGAAGAACTTGTAGACTATATGAAAAAAATTGCAAATATGCATTATAACATTAAGAATGTAAAATTCAGTGTAAACCCTGTAATCCCAAAACCTCAAACACCACTGCAGTGGGAGACATATGATTTTAAAGATATAAAAAATAAAACAAGATATATCAAACGTGAAATGAAAAGATATAACATTAAATGCGAAAGTCCTAAAAAAGGACTAATCCAATATATACTATCTTGCGGAAATAGTGATGTTGGTGAACTTATTGAAAAATCTTTAGAAAAAAAACCTACATTAAAAGAATGGAAACAACATACTCCAAATTATACTATTGATGATGAATTGCCTTGGAGCAATATTGATGTTGGAGTAACTGAAAGATTTTTAAAAACAGAGCATAGAAGATTAAAAAGTTTAAAACAAACCCCATGGTGTGAAACATCACCTTGCTACAATTGCGGATGTTGTGAAAAAAGTAATTACTAGAAAAAATAATTTTTACTATAATAATATATAATATAATAGTGAGGTAAATTTATGATTAATCCTGCAAGCAGAACAAAATCAATCGAATTATCACAGATTAGAAAAATGTTTGAAGTGACAAATCCTAATGCAATCAACTTAGGTATTGGAGAACCTGACTTTGATGTTCCTCAAAACATCAAGGATGCTATGAAAGAATCCATTGATGCAAATGAAACTCATTATACTTCAAATAAAGGACTTATTGAATTAAGAGAAGAAATTGTAAAAAAATTCAAAAAAGAAAATGACATTAATACAAATCCTGAAAATATTATTGTTACAGTAGGTGCAAGTGAAGCATTATTCATGTGTGCTCAGGCATTTATTGAAAAAGGGGATGAAGTCATCCTCCCAAATCCAAGTTTTTTATCATATGAAGCCTGTATAAACATAGCTGGCGGAGATATTGTCCCAGTGGACTGTAAAATGGAAAACGAATTTAAACTAAAAGCGGATGATGTCTCAGAAAAAATTACTAAAGACACCAAAGCAATCATGTTAAACTCACCATCCAATCCAACAGGTGCAGTAATGGATAAAGAAGATATTAAAGCAATAGCTGATTTATCAATGGACAATGATTTCCTAATTATTTCAGATGAAATATATGAAAAAATTATTTATGATAAAAAGCATTACTCTCCAGCCAAATACAGTGATAATGTGATTACTTTAAACGGATTTTCAAAAACTTATGCAATGACAGGGCTTAGAATTGGATATTTAACCGCTAATGAAAATTTAACTGAAGAATTGCTTAAAATCCACCAGTATAACATCGCATGTGCAAGCACAACATCACAAAGAGGCGCTTATGCAGCATTAACAGGTCCACAGGATGAAGTGGAAAAAATGGTTAATGAGTTTAAAAATAGACGAAACTTGATTGTTTCACGTTTAAATGAAATGGGCTATGAAACTGTTAATGCAGAAGGTGCATTCTATGTATTCCCAAGAATTGAAGATGAAAATTTCGTTACAAAAGCTGCTGAAGCAGGGGTGATTACAGTTCCAGGTGCAGCATTCGGATCAAATGGAAAATCCCATGTGCGCATGTCTTATGCAAATTCATATGAAAATATTGAAAAAGCTATGAATATTCTTGAAGAGCGTGTTGTTAATGGATGAACTTCGCCTAAAAGGTGGTAAAAAAGCAGTTATAGTAGCGATTCTTGCAAACTGTGTTTTAACTATTTTAAATGTTATTGTGGGTTTGACTTCCGGAAGTTATGCATTAGTATCTGAAGGAGCACATACATTATCAGATGTGATGACTTCAGTGATAGCTTATGTGGGATTTAGATACGGACAAAAACCTGCAGATGATGAACATCCAATAGGACATGGTCGTGCAGAAGCTATTAGCGGATTAGTAATCGTAGTATTTTTAGCTATAGTTGGATGGGAGATTTTTCAGGGATCTGTTGAAAGAATACTGAATCCATCATTAATTACAGTTCCAAGTACACCCGCAGCAATAATGGCTGTAATTGGAATCCTTATTAATTTTTCAGTTAGCAGTTATATTATCCAAATTGGAAAAGAAATTAAAAGCCCTGCAATCGTAGCTGACGGGAAACATCAGCGGACAGATATCTTTTCTTCAATCGCGATTTTGGTTGGCGTTGTCGTTTCAAATATAGGTTTTCCTATATTAGACCCGATAATAGCATTAATCATAAGTGGATTAATCTTTAAAACTGCAATTGAAATTGGGAAAGAAAATATAGATAATATAATGGGAAAAGTACCATCTAATGAATTCATCGATAGAATCAGATACGTTGCTGAAAAAACACCACAAGCTCAAAATGCTCATAATATAAAAGTTGATTATTTAGGCTCATATGCAACAGTAACACTACACATTGAACTCGATGGAAATTTAACCTTGGAGGAAAGCCATAAAATAGTACATTCCATTCAAGACAACATCCTTAACGAAATTCCAGAAGTAAAATATGTAATGGTTCATGCATGCCCTATAGGATTATCATATAACCATGCACAAGAAATAGATAATTGAAATTAAAAACGCCGGGACCGGGATTTGAACCCGGGTGATCATATGATCATCGGATTAGCAGTCCGACGCCGTACCAGGCTGGGCCATCCCGACATATGAAAAAACAGTATAATAAGTTATATGTTAAAACTTATTTATAAACTTAATTATTTTTATAATGGCATGTTCAAAAGTGGACTAATCTCAAAAATATAAGTTATCTAAAAAAGCCAACTCCACCCCGGGATTCTACAAGCATTGAATGTTAATAGTAAAGCTGCTCCCTTCCGGGCCTGACCCGTTCCTATACTAAAGATGACTAATTTTTACCCTCCAGTAAAAACTTCACCACCACCAATCCTGTAGGACGAGGTTTCTATGTTGTTTTTCTAGGCTTATATTCTCTTAAAAAGCCGCCTTTTGAACTTCAACCGCACCAAAGGGGGTGTGTGCTTACAGAGGACCCCTAACCCTCCGGTCTAGCCACTAATAATATATAGCTTTAATCTTATATAAATGTTATTAAAATTAGACTTACTGGAAAAGAAAATAATTACTGTAAATAAAAAAAATTACCTGAAAAACGATTTTCTAGAAAAAAATAAAATTATAGTAACTGGTTAAAAATAAGTAAAAAATAAAAATAGAAAATAAAAATAGGTTAAATTAGAATATCTCTTGGATAATATCTCCATCAGAAATAATACCTATTAATTTTCCATCATCAACAACTGGGAGTTGATTCAATATTCCAGAAGAAGCACCTTCTTTCATAACATTTATTGCTGTTTCAATAGTATCTTCAGGAGAAACTGTACAAACAGATTTAATCATTATCTCATCAACACTTGTACCCAATTCATATTTATCCAAAATCAGATTATGACCTACATCAGTTGCAGTTATAATACCTATCAGTTTATCTCCCTCAACAACTGGAAGTGAACTAATTTTATGTTTCATTAACTTTTCAAATGCATATACAACATCAATATCAGATGTGGTTGTAATGACATCAGTAGACATAATCTCCTTAACTTTCTTGTTCAACATTCTCAGCACCTCCAAACTCTTCTAGAATATCACTAACCATAATATCAATGGTTTTATTAATATCCACATTGTTAATTATACGAGAATCATGAATTTTTGCCTGTTCAACTAAAAATTTTTGTGTCTTTCTGATTGTTTCAAAGTTTTCCATATATCTCTCAAGGGATCTTTTTACCCAAGGCTGCCTACATCTGGAATAAAACCTCTGTTTGTGGGACTCTTCATCATCAACAGTCAATGTAAAAATTATTATATTGTTATTTTCTAAAAGATCGTTTCTAATAAACCCAGGAACAACATGAACTCCTTCAATAATAGTACTAATTCCTTCTTTTACAGATCTCTCAATAATTGCCTCAATGCCTACATTAACAACATCAACATGACTAATAAATCCTTCAATAACAGAGTCAATTCTAATTGATGGAGTTCTTATACTCTCATATGCATCAAAGCTGGATTTATGAATAACAGGACTCAAGTCTTTTGAAACTATTTTACGCATAACTTCACGAATCATATCTGTACTGATAAGATTCTTTAATCTTAACCTGTTTGCAAGTTCAAAAGCCATTGATGACGTACCAACACCAGATGCACCACCTATTAAAATAATAAGAGGTTTTTTGGATGTTCTAAGTGATCTCCAATTTTGATATTTTTTAGCTACATTTGAATCGACTTTTCTAAGGTGTTTTAAAACGACATCGGCCAACTCGGAATTAGAAATTTCAGAAATATCATTATTAATTAATTCATTTTCAATATCGCTGGCTATTTCATGGGCTCTTAAAGAACCAATATCTGCAACATTAAGAGATCGAGCCAGAATTCCTTTGGAAAAAGGTTCTTTATACAATTTACCATCAACATCACCAGTAATCCAAATCATAATAATTCACCAGTTAAAATATGATAAAATATTATAAATTAATATTAAATAAAATTTGTTATTTGATTTTCTGATTGAAAAAAAGTAAAAAAAAGAGATGAAAAATTATTCATCTAAAGAAACTAAGCTTATATCATAATTTGAGCCATCTTTAATATCTATTAAGACAGCTCCATTATCTTTAAGCATTCCTGGATTAGCTACATCAGTAGTTTTTCCAATTTTACTGACTGATTTTGCTTCATGAATATGACCGCAAACATTAATCTCAGGTTCAAATTCATGAATTGATTTTAAAATTCCCTGACTGCCAACATGTTGCCCATTTTCCATCTTATCCGCTTCAGTATTATACGGTGGAGCATGAGTAACAAGAATTCTTACTTTAGGAACCTTATCATTGTAAACATAGTCATAATTAGCTAACAATTCATAAACATCTCCATAAATCTTATTGTCCTGGATTTCACCGGGAGTGTTAAATGGAGTTTCATTAGACCCGCCATATCCAAACAATATTGCATCCCCATAAGCAATGATATTATTATGAAGACAGAAAGAAACTTCATTAATCGCATTGCAAATACCTTTAGGGTCACAATTTCCAGGTATGGCAATTACATCAACACCACAATCAGCCACCTTATCAATAAATGTTCCAACAAAGTCTAATGGTCCGAAATCAGTTATATCTCCAAGAATTAAAACTAATTCAATATCATCATTATTTTTTAAATAAGTATATAAGTTTTCGTTTTCTTCACCGTGAACGTCACTTACTGCTAAAATTTTTGTCATAAAATCACCTTCATTATTCTAAAAAGAATGAACCCATTTCTTTTAAACCTACTTGAAGATCAGGTTTATCTCCATGTAGCTGAATAGTCACATCATCATCAAATTCAATGATAAGACCATTCCATTCTGCAATTTCCTGAACTCGTTCTTCCGCTAAAGGATTTTTTAATGTAATTCTACCGGTTGTTAAACCTGGCGGTGAATTAACAAGGAATTTTGATCGTGATTTAGGAAATTCAAATACTTCTTCACCTTTCATGACTCTCTTTAATAAATCAAGCCATTCATCAACATATTCCTCGCCTTCTTCTTCTGCAATAGTTAAAAGAGTTCCTTGAACTTTATTTAAAGACATTTCAGCTTTTGCCAACTCATTAATCAAATCTGGATGGGAAGGGTCCCTTTTATACGAACTAATTGAAGACCTAATTAATCCCATCTCGGGGTTAATTCCACTTGGAATTTCATATCCTTTTTTACTTAAATCAGTTAGGAGATGATTTAGAACTAACCAATTCTGTTCTGAGGGCAAACTCATAAATGTCCACCTATAATTTTTAAGGTAGTATGATTAATTTTTGCATCTGCTTCTTTTAATTCACGTTCAATTTCAGCAGTATTTTGATAAGAATCTAAAAATAAAACATGATGAGTTGATGTACCTGCGATATTTAATATTGCTATTTCATCGGATTGTTTTAGTTCTCTTTTATCAATAGTTGCTTTAAATTGTACATATGGCTCATATTCTTCTGGAAGGTCTGAATATTTAAAAATACCATCTAATGTTGCTACAAACATAATTACACCTCATTGTATATTTAATAGTATATTTTTTCTTATTAATCATATATAAACATGATTACGAATAATTCGTATGTGAACAAACTAAAAAAATTTAGATAAAAAAAAGGTTATCATAGATATGATAACTCTCCAAAATGTCTTTTCAATGCCTAAAAAAATAAAAATAAAAGGATTAAAAATCCTTAAATTTATTCACCTAATGCTTTTTTGATTGCAGGAGTTGCGTCAATTCTTTGAGCATCAAAGGTTAATTCTTCAGCTGATAATCCCATAGCTAATCCGTATAATTGAGCTAAGTGGAATACAGGAAGTGCAAAGTCAGTTCCGTATTTTTCGTTTACTTCAACTTGACCTTGGTCAAATTGTAAGTGACAGAATGGACATACGTTAACAATTGCATCTACACCAGCAGCAGTCATGTGATCGAGTTTTTCTTTGGTGAAACTAGTAGTTACATCAAGGTCTCTGGATCTTAAACCTCCACCAGCACCACAGCACATCATTTTGTCTTTGTAGTCTACTGATTTAGCACCAGTAATTTCTACAAGGTCATCTAAGATGGATGGGTTTTCAGCTTGTTCTTCAATACCAATAGTTTTAGTAGGTTTTAAGAAGTGGCAACCGTAGTGTACTGCAACATTTAAGTCTAAAGGTTTTTCGATTAATGAAGCTAATTTTTCGAAACCAACGTCATCTCTTAAGATTTGAGCAAAGTGTTTTACTTCAACAGTTCCTTTGAATTCTCTGCCGATTTCAGCTAAGTTTTTGTTAATTTCAGCTTTTTTCTCTTCACTTTCTTTTAACATGTGGTTACATTCGAATAATGAACCGAAACATCCGTTACATTCAGTCATGATGTCAGCACCCATGTCTTCAGCAAGAGTTAAGTTACGAGCTGCAATAGTAGCCCAGGTTTCTTCATCAAAAGAACCGAATACACCAGGAGCAGGACAACAAGATGCTCCTTCCATGTCTTTTAATTCAATATCTAATGCTTCGAATAATTTTCTGGTAGCTTTTTCAACACCAGGATAACGGTTGTTCATAATACAACCTAAGAAGTATGCAATTTCCATATTATAACTCTCCTCATAAATCTATTCTTTTAATCCACCGGTTGCTTCATCGTAACCGATTAATTCGTCAAATCCGGTAATTTTACATAATTTTTGTACTTCTTCTAATGCTTCAGGGAAAGCATGAGTAGTAGGTGGAATTTCGGAAAGACCAATTTTAGTTCTTAAAGCTTTAGTAGCATCGTTGATTGGTACACCGTGACCAGTATTCATTACAAATACACCAGTCATTTTGTGAGGTTTTGCCATGTAACCAGCGTGAGCTGCGATGTTACGTGCTTTTTTGATAATTTCTACAATTTTAACACTTCTGAGACATCTTTCTTGGCAAGTGTAACAAGTGGTACACATCCATAAAGCATCGTCAGTGATTACTTCTTCTTTTAAACCAAGTAAACATTTTCTGACAATTTGTCTTACTTTGTACGGAGTTCTTCTTCCAGATGGACAACCTCCACTACAGGTACCGCATTGGAAACAGTGTTTTACAGTTTCAATTCCAGCATCGATAAATTCAGCAGTGAAATCTGGATCACGATTACTATCAGTTAATAATTCTTTATCAGTCAATAAAGTCATAGTATCTCTCTTTGTATCTTTTTTATTTAAATCTTCTTTAGCTTCTTCGACATTTTCTTCAGAAGTTTCTTCTTCCTGTTCAACTACTTCCTCAGCAGGAGCTTCTTCTTCAGCAACTTCAACTTCAGCTTCTTGTGGAGCTTCAACTTCAGTTTCCTCAGGAGTTTCTTCTGCCTCTTCCACAATTTCTTCAGCAGCCTCTTCAGGAGCATCTTCTTCTAAAGTTTCGATGTCACTTTTAAAAGTTAAATCTTTTTCATCGGTTTCAGGTTCGCTTTTTACTACATCATCCCTAGGAACAGTAGTCTTTGTACCTGAAACGATGTCATCTTGTACAGCTTGTGAAGATGTAACTTGGACATCATCAGATGTGTTTGATACATCATTACTGATGTCTTTTTCTTCTGTATCATTGTCTCCTTTAAATAGAGACTTTAAACGATTTATAATAGACATTGAAAACACACCTCGGATAATCATCGGACTATTTCCTCAAATCCATAATAATATTCTTTAAAAATCCATATATAAAGGTTACTAAATTTTTAGCTAGTGTAATCAAAAAGGTTACAATGAATAAAAAATTTTTATTAACCTAAAAGGTTAAATATTAACATAACAACAAATAGGAAAGACACAAATGATTAAAAAATTTGAAATAAAATCACATGACGGGCCTGGAAGAATCGGAAAAATAGATGGAGAAATTACTCCCAAAATATTTTATAGAAAAGATTTAAAAATAGCTCCGAATGAAGGATCTGCATATAATATTGACCGTGAAATTGCAGAATTTAATGTTAAAGAAACATTAAGACTTGCAGAAGAAAACGTTGATTCATGTGATGTTGCAGTTATTCAAGGATCAAAATATATTGATTTAAGAATAGACTGTTTAAAACAATTAGAAGAAATCGGATACAATGGATTTATAATAGCTAATGGAGATGCATTATTAACCAACTCAAGAGATTTGGTTGAAATGATTGTATCCCTTAAAAAAGAAGCTAAAAAAAGCAGTTATTTTATTTTCCCATTTTCAGAATTATCTTTTATGCCAATTTTAACATATATGGGAATTGATGGATTTTTAGCTGACTCTGCAAATTATTATAGTCATTTGAATGTTTTACAAACACCAACAAAATCATATGATTTGAATACCTATCCTATTTATGAAAATATTACTCAGGAAGAACTGGAGAAAAAAAATATCGAAAATATGGAATTCGTAATTAAAGAAATCCGCGCACATATGAAAAATAGGTCTTTGAGAAATCTTGTTGAAGAACGTTCTGGAACAACTCCGCAAAATATCTCAACTTTAAAAATACTCGATAGAACATCTATGGAATATCTGCTTGAGTTTACCCAGTTATACTGAATGAATCAATCATGTTTTTGAACTCACGTTCTGATTCACCTGAGACATCTAATGTTCTGAGTTCAAAAATATAGATATCACCATACTCAATAAAAACATAAGTATGAATATCAAAATTGATTTCAGGAGTATCCATGTTCGCATGAAGTTTAATTGCATCTTTTGAAGCAATCCGGACAAAATCCGAAGAAATTATAACCCCGCCATCATCTGAAATTGCATCTTCCATAAAAATTTTATAATCATCCAGATTGGTTTGTGTAGGAAACATCACAGCATTAATCAAGTTATCCTGACCTTTGGATAATGTTGCAATGCAGTCAGGATTGGAGAGAATATCTGCCTTTTCCACTTCCCATGAACTAGGATATTCGAAAGTGACTCTACCGGTATTGAATGTTTTCATGAACTAATCCTCTCTTTTTGATGAAACATCAATAGTTTCAGGTTCTTCTTCAATGGTGTCAATGTATTTGGAAAATGGTTCCGGAAGCTTTGGCATAACTTCTTTTAAAATTTCAGCAGCATCAAGTTCTAATGCATGACCTGAAAGCAATTGTTCAACATCAAAGTCAAATTCAAATGGTTTAAGCAAATCCTCGGTAGGTACTCTTAAATTAATTTTCTTTTTGTTGAGAATCATTTTAAGAGTGCTGGTGTTTCTAATCTGCTCGTTCATATCCTCAACAGTGGTTTTTATATCATATGCTATAGCTTTGTTTTTCTCATTAACCTCATGTTTAGATTTTTCAATAGACCTTTCTAAACCTTCGGCAAGTTCAACATTTCTTCTGTTAATATTGTCTCTTGCTTCATCAATAACAACATTTATTGCATTTAAAATGGATTTGTTGAGTTCAACATTATAAGCTAGAATCATTCTGTTTTTATAATCAAGTTCTTTAAAAATAGCTACTCTTTCATCATCAATTTTTGTAATTTTTTTGTTTAACTCATGAATTTCGTCTTTAGCTTTCAACAGTTCCTCTTTATCTGAAAGCTGTTCTTTAAGTGAGCCAACATCATCAAAAAATGAGCCTTTAAGTGTTTGTATTTGATCTTTCAGTGTTGCAATTTCATTATCCTTTTCTTGAATGATCTGGTCGAATTCATTGAGTTTTTCTTGTGAAAACTGATTATTAATAAGATTTTCATATTCCCCTTGTGCCAATACTTTAACCAGTTCGTTATCTTCAAAAGGATCTTCTTTTTTAAGACTAACCTGTTTTTGTTGAGATTCCTTTTCAACAGCATTACCGTCTTTGTCTTTACTAGTATACTTTTTAGTATAAACTCGAACAGTTCTAAATTCATCACTTTCCATTATTAACACCACTCTATATTAATAAATAAGTCATGTTTATTTAAATAGTTAATGATGAAAAAAAGAAAAAAAGAGAAAAAAAGTTTTACTTATTCTCCTTTTCAATCCACAATAACATTGCCTCCTCAATAGCTTTTGAATACCAACCTGTTTTAAAAAGCATTTTATTTGAGGCTAATTTGCGAAAATCCAAGTCAATATCATTATTGATACTAATTGTAACACGCTTGTTTTTAGACATAGAAATAGATTGTATAAACTAGTTAATAAAAGTTTTAGTAGTTTTTTAGGTCATTTTAAGATGAAAAAATGAATATTAATGTGAATCAATAATTTTAGGATTTGATTATTTAAAAAAATTAAATGAAAAACAGAGAATAATAGTGCTGGAGAACCAGCACCAGATAAAATAAGAGTTAAAATCTATTTCTTCTGTTAATTATTGCAGATCCACCTAGAATAGCGCCAATTGCAAGAAAACCTAAAATTGGATTGCCAGTAGCTAACATTGAATGATATGTGGTTGCATTGGATGAAGCATTTCCAGTTTCATTGAAATTTACATTACTGTTGGCGCTTTGAGATACTGAATTTGTAGCTATTGAATCATTAACGGTATTATTAGAAGATGATGTATTTTCAACAGGTTCACCTGCAGCATGTTCCATGTGAGTATAGTTATGTTCAGATATTGAAGTATCAGTAAGTCTGTCATTGGCTCCACCATAATGACTTCCTGTCAAAGAACTTATGTTTTCATATTTGTTTCCAACCGCCCCATCATGATTTCCTGCATCTGCTGCACAAACCACACCTGCAGATGCAATCACACAAAATATTGCAAGTAATGTTAATAATTTTTTAGAGATATCCATAATAATCACCATAATATTGAATATATTTATTTTTCAAGAGAAACAAACTCTCTTTCACAAGTAATTATATGAATAAAGCCACATATAAAGCTTTTCGAATGTAAGTGCTCACTTACATCTTAAAAATATAAAAAAATAAATTTAAAAGGTTAAAATAAAAAAATATGCGTTTTAAATTAAAATAAATAAAAAAAAGTTGATTACATTTAAAAAAAATGAAAAATGATTATTCAACCATTTCCCATTCATTATATCCTAAATGTTTATATTTATGGCCATCAGGCCCTTCATGAACTTCGCCGGTGTAAATTATTCTTCCTTCCTGAGCGCTGTAAAATGCTCCCGGATCCACATCATCTGAAGTTGAAGTCTGTTCTGAAACAACCTCTTTGACAACCTCTATTTCCTGAGTTGTTGTATTTTCAGTGAAATTGTCGTTTCCCTCAAAGGTACACTCAACAGTATAATTTCCAGCTTCCTCCACATCAACTTCTACTTCTGCAACACCTTTTTTGTCAGTGACTGCAACTTTGTGGTCTTCAGTTCCGTTTTCATCTTTGATTGTAACGTTTACAGTCTCATTATCTATAGGTGTTCCATTTACATCTGTAAGTTCAACATTAATTGATTCACCTTGAGAAATTGTATCATTGCTTTTTATGGTTAAGTTTGCTTTTTCCTTACCATAACCCGGCATTACTAAAGCCAAACCAATTACAAGAACTGCAATAATCACAATCAATGCAACTACAATAATTTTATTTCTATCCATTAAATCACCCCATATTAATTATTTGATTAAAATTGATATGTCAAAACACTTTGAAAATTTAGCGTATAGATATTTAGGATTAGACTATCAAATAAACAATCGCATAAAACAATTGTTTTAAAATTTCATCAAGTACTATATTGTCTTAACTGATATTTAAAAATAATTTGAATCAAATGAAAACATTTATATAATATTAAAATATAAGTATTATACGATGTGAATTGAATTTCATATTTGTACATGACACAATTCAACCATTTTATAATCTCCAAAATGATTAGAATATGTTTCATTTCGGAAGTAGTACTTCAATATCTACTTCCAAACTCCCCCCCCTTTTTTTGAAATTAATTAAAAGAAACCAACTATTTTTTTATAAAAATATTAATTACATATTTAAATTCCTTATTTAAAAGAAGACAATTATAAATGTTTTATTAAATTAAGAAAATTAAATAATAAGATTTATATAATATTAAAATAAAATTAATAAACGATGTGAAGTAAATTTCATATCTATATATGAACATCAGTCAACCATTTTATAATCTCCAAAATGTTTAGAATATGTTCTTTAAGGGAAGTAGACCAATCTACTTCCGCACTCCCCCTTTTTTTAAAAACTAAACATCATCAAGAATACTTGGGTCAGCTCCGGCAATTTCAACCAAATACTCTGCTTCAACAATGTGCAATTTTGACGGAATAATAATGCAATGGAGAGGACCTCCAAAATCGAAATCTAATAACTCTTTAATTTTACCCGCTTTAACACAAACATTTTTAGAACCCACTCGAGCAATACCCATAGCCAGGCTGTCTTCAGTGACCAAACCTTCACGATTAAGGTCATTTTCAATACTCATAAGATACTCCAGACCTTGATTAACAGTCATGTAACGGTCTTTGTGAGCCTGAATATCCAGTAAAACTAAAGTATGCAAATCCATTTTTAGATTTTCTTCAATTGCCTCATAGGGAGATTTCGGATAAAAATTATAGTCAGGAAACGGAATTGTAGTAACTTTTCCAAATTTGTATCCCTGAAGGCCTGAGATAGCTGGTGCTGAAGACAATATTGATGAACCGTGAATAACTTCATAATATATTCCTTTTTTAGAACACTGAACCAAAAAATCACTGTGGGTGGTTGCAATTAAAGGATCACCACCAGTGATTAATGCAACATCTGCAGTTTTAGCCTCATTAATGAATTTGTGTTCTTCTTCAACTTCACCCCTAACCAAAACTTCAATTTTTTGACCTACAAGTTCCTCAATAGCTTCAAAACTTGAACCAAATAATCTTGATGTAAAAAATTCGGCATAAATTTTATCAACATTTCTTAAACATTCCAAACCTTTCAAAGATATATCCTTTTCATCAAATAATCCTAAACCCACTAAATAAAACATAATACATTATATAATAATTTAAACATAATAAATTTTATGAAATGTGTTAAAGTTCCATTAAAGCAACTAAATGATGCACGTATAAAATTAATGGAAGCCGGAAAAATGAATATGGAATATAAAATAAAAGCAGAAAATGAATTCGGTTATATTCCAGTTAATGAAGATGTTGAAGGCTATGAAATTGTCTGTATGAAATTAGAGCCAATGAAAAAAGTGCCCCATAGCTTTGCTGAGATTTTAGAAGATGAACTGACTTCTGAAGAAATTGAAACATTAAGAACATCTTTCGACACCATTGGAGATATAATAATCCTAGAAATTCCGGACAATTTAGAAGATAAGAAATTTAAAATAGGTGAAGCCGCACTTAAGTTTACCAAAAGAAAATCAGTTTATATGAAAAAAAGTGCAGTTAAAGGAACAACAAGAGTTCGTGATTTGGAATTTCTAGCCGGCACAGACGATTCCGTTACCATACACAAAGAACATGGCGCCAGACTAAAATTAGATGTTAGAAACATGTATTTTTCACCAAGACTTGCAACTGAAAGAAAACGTGTAATGGAAAACGTTAGCGATGGTGAAAAAATATTAGACATGTTTTGTGGAATCGGACCGTTTCCTATTGTTATTGCAAGAAATAAAAATGTTGATATTGTTGCTGTTGACATCAATGAGGAAGCTATCAAATACTTAAATGAAAATATCAGACTTAACAAGCTTCAAGGTTGCATCAAACCATATGTTGGTGATATTGCAGAGGTCAGCAAGGAGTTTAACACTAAATTTGACCGGATTATTATGAACTTGCCCGGCCTTGCCTATACTTTCCTTGACCTTGCAGTGGATTTAATTGAAGATGGTGGAATAATAAATTATTATGAGTTTTCTGATTCATATGAACAGGGAATTAAACGCCTAGAAGCCGCATGTTTGAAGAAAAATAAAAAAGTGGAAATCATAAATACCCGAAAAGTCAAATCAACAAGTCCCGGAGAATGGCACGTGGCAATTGATGGAAAAGTAACCGGATAGATTGAATATGGATTTCAAATTATTTTCTCAAGCATTGAAAAAGTTTATTGTTGGTCTAATCATTATCGCAGCATTATTGTTTATCCCGGCAGGAACCCTAGATTATCCTAACGGATGGTTATTTATAGGATTGCTTTTCATTCCAATGTTCATAGTCGGATTAATTTTAATGATTACAGATCAGGATTTACTAAAAAAAAGATTAAATGCTAAAGAAAACGAATCCACACAAAAATTAGTTCTTCTGCTTAGTGGATTGATGTTTATATCATCATTTATATTAGCAGGTTTAAATTTCAGATTTAGCTGGATTAAATTACCCGAAACAATTGTAATGATTGCATCAATACTATTTTTACTGGGATACGTAATGTACATGGAAGTTTTACGTGAAAATAAGTATTTAGCCCGGACAGTTGAAGTGGATGCAAATCAAAAAGTAATTGATAGCGGACTATATGGAATAGTAAGACATCCCATGTATACATCAACCATTTTATTGTTTTTGACAATGCCTCTGATTTTAGGTTCCATTTATTCATTCATAATTTGTTTGATTTATCCTATTATAATCGCAATCCGGATAGGAAATGAAGAAAAGGTATTGGAAAATGAATTGGATGGATATGTCCAATATAAACAAAAAGTGAAATACAGAATACTTCCATTCTTATGGTAAACTTAATGATTATTATGAAAACAAACTCTAAAATACTCCTTTATGTTTTAATGTTATCGACACTTGCAATCAATACGCCATTAAGCATTGTCGGGATAATTTCTCAAATATCCGAGTATTTCAATACAACAATTGCAATTTCTGGACTGTATGTGAGTTCATTTACATTTACAATAGCGATATGTGGCCTGTTTATTCCAATATTATTTTCAAAATTTGAAAGAAAGAAAACATTTGTCTTTATATTATCGGTTTTTGCAATATCCAATTTTATAATTATTTTTACAAAAACATTTTATATTGCATTCATTTTCAGAATCATGTCTGCAATAACATATCCTGCATTTATTTCAATTGCTCTGACCGTATGCGAAGATATAGCCCCCGAAGGTGAAAAACAGGATTATATTACTCGGATTTTACTTGGAATTTCAGTTGGAAGTATTATTGGACTTCCAATTACAACATGGTTAGGTACTACATGGGGTTATCAAATTGCAATGAGCTGGATTTTTGCAATAACAATTGTTTCATTAATTCTTATAATTTTATTTATGCCAAAACTTGAAGGAAAATCCAAAAATTATGAAATGCCATTGCACAGAATAATTACAAAAGAATTCATTCTGGCATCAGTAGCAATAGTAATGATGCCGATTGGCGCAAGCATTGTTTATAATTATATGCCTTACTTTTTACAAACCGTAACTCATATCCACACATACAGATTAGGAATTTTACTGTTTGTTTATGGACTGATATCCATTTGCGGAACTTGGCTGGGTGGAAAATTAATAACACGAAACGACAAAATGACATTGATTATATTTCAGCTAGTCTGCATGTCCGTTTTTGTGGCATTGTATCTTTCGGCAGATTATTTGATTCCCACAATAATCTTCTTTTTAATATTTGGAATTTTGGATGGCATGGGATATAACTTAATACAATATATTGAAACATCAGTAATTCCAAATAGCCCTGAACTTGCAAATGGAGTGTTTTTAAGCATATTGAATGGTGGAATAGCTATTGGAATAGCTATTGGTGGATTTTTAGTTAATGATTTTGGTGTTATGTCAATATTTACTATCGGAACACTATTTTTAATTTTTGCTTTTGTTTTGCTTGTTTATGCAATCTATTTCTTGAAAATCAATTTAAAATATTCATAAGATTAAAAAAAGAATAGGATTATTGCCTAAATAGGATCAATAATTCCTTTTTCAGTAATAATTCCGGTTATCAATTCTTTGGGAGTAATGTCAAAAGCAGGATTTATGACTTCGGTGCCTTCAGGACAGATTCTTGCTCCGCCATAATACCTTACCTCATCACCATCTCTTTCTTCAATAACAGTATCATAAATATTTATTTCATTGTCAAAAGTTGAATACGGAGCAGCTACATAAAATGGAATATCATGGTGTTTTGCAGCAAGCGCCACCATAAACGAACCGACTTTATTTACAACACCGCCTTTTGCGATTCTGTCAGCACCAATGACAACTTTATCAATTTTTCCCTGTGACATTAAAAAACCTGAAGCGACATCTGGAATTAACTTAACTGGAATGTTTTCCTGCTGCATTTCCCAAACGCTTAAACTTGCACCCTGGCCACGTGGACGGGTTTCATCACATATTACATTAATGTTTTTGCCGGCATCTCTTGCAGCCCTTATAACTCCCAATGCAGTTCCATAATCAACACATGCAAGTGCTCCTGCATTACAGTGAGTTAAAATTGTATCTCCATCATCAATAACTTCAGCACCGAATTTTCCAATAGCTCGATTTGTTGCCATATCCTCTCCATACATTTTTAATGCTTCAGTTAATGCATCATCATCGCTATTCAATACTCTATCAACCGCCCAGAACAGATTAACGGCGGTTGGTCTTGCAGCTTTTATTTCACGAGCTGCCTTGTCCAAATCAACGCCTTCAAGTTCTGCAAGCGCCATTGCAAAACCTGCAGAGACACCAATAGCAGGTGCTCCACGAACAGTCATGTTTTTGATTGCAACAATAGCATCCTGATAGTTATCGCAGTAGACATAAGTTAACTCATCAGGAAGTTTTCTTTGATCAATAAGTTTTAGTTTGTTATCTTCCCATTCAAGTGTTTTCATTTTAACACCTTAAAAATCATGTAAAAAAAATAAGTAAAAAAGTATAATTAAATGTTAGTTTCTAATTTTGTTTAATGTTTGAGCAAAATTTATAATTATACTTTTTTGAAAAAATATCCTCACGGATTGATTAGAGACGTATTAAAAATACATCTTAATTATTATTTTATCAAGTTATCATTTATAAATTTTTATATGAAATTGAAAAAACCAAATAATTTAGCAATACCTTAACTATTAAGCATTTTCAGTCATGATTGGTACAACTTGTTTTTTACGTGAAACAACACCTTCAAGTAAAACTGTATTATCTTCTAATTTTACACCGTATGCCTTTTCAACAAGCCCTGCATCCTTTCCAAGTGCGATAACTTGTGAATTACTATTTACAATGTCAGTAATTAAAAGCATAAACAAATCTAGACCCTCTTCATCAATAATTTTGTTAATACCCGCTTCCAAATCATCTTTCATTGCCATGACATCTGAAATATCTGCAGTATTTACCTGATTTACAATTGATTTAACATCCTTGAAGTCAATTTGCTTTGCATCCAAAGCCAAAATTTCATCAATTGTAAAACTGCTTAAATCAGTACCTGCCTTAAGCATTTCCAAACCGTATTCCTCATAATCAATTTCTGCGATTTCTGCAAGTTTTTCAACAGCCATTTTATCGTCTTCAGTAGTAGTTGGAGATTTTAAAAGTAATGTGTCTGAAATGATTGCAGATAACATTAAAGTTGCAATTTCTTTTGTGATTTCAACACCATTTTCTTCATATAATTTAGATAATATTGTCTCAGTACAACCTACTGGTTCAAATCTTAAAAATAACGGATAAGAAGTTTCTAAAGCCAATTTATGATGGTCTACAACTTTCAATATATTTGCATTTTCTAAATTATCAACAGATTCAGCAGGAGAATTGTGGTCAACCAAAATAACATCAGCATCGTCTTCAACACTTTCCAAAAGTTCAGGTGCTTCAAGGCCCAAATAATTTAAAATAAATTCAGTTTCTTTGTTAATATTGCCTAACCTATAAGCTTGAGCGTCATCATTTCCCAATTCTTTTTCTAAATTAGCCATTACAATACTTGAAGTAATGGTATCACTATCTGGACTTTTATGTCCAAAAACATAAGTTTTTGCCATATTATCTATTCCTCAAAAATTAATATTACTTATTAATTTATCTTTTTCATCTAATTTATAGATAATTGAAAAAAATAGGAACAAATCTTTTGTCAAAAAATACATGCATAATAAAATTAGAAAAATATATAAAAAAATTAATAATCAATATAATTATAGAACATATATTAATCTAATTTGAAAATAATTAAATTAATGCAGGATGTTAAAGTTATGTTAATGAATGAACAGACAAAACTCAATAAGAATCATTACAGGATTTTTGGTTTAAGTTGGGCAGGTTGGGTTTTTGATTTCTATGATCTGGTATTGTTTACCTTTTTGATATCACAGCTTCAAGCTAGCCTACATTTCTCTGCTGAAATGCTTTCCTTATGTTTAGGACTATCATTATTCGCCACAGGTTTAGGAGGAATCCTATTTGGAGCATTAGGTGATAAATATGGTCGTAAAAGAGTATTACAATGGACAATTATAGTTTATTCCATAGGCACATTACTGTGTGCTTTTTCATGGTCCTTTTATTCACTTTTACTATTTAGATTCATTACTGGATTAGGTGTTGGTGGAGAATGGGCAACAGGCCAGATTTATATTAATGAAACATTCCCAGACAATTTAAGAGCTAAATTTGGAGCATTCATGCAATCCGGAGCACCAGTTGGAGTCATTTTAGCTTCAATAGTTGGTGGAACAATAACTCCAATAATTGGCTGGAGATTAACATTTTTACTTTCCATAGTTCCTGCACTTATGGTAATTTTTATTAGAAGATATCTTAAAGAATCCGATGTCTGGATTCAAAACAAAGACAAATATGTTAATAAAAACATTTTTCAAGAATTTAAACAGTTACTCTCAAAAGAATACAGAAAAATATTTCTTATTTCATTAATATTATGTATATTCGGTATGTCCGCATATTGGTTTACATATTCCTGGCTTCCAACTTATCTCGAACAGGAGCGAGGCCTAGCACTAATAGGTACCACACTTGGAATAGTATTAATCCAATGCGGAGATTTTGCTGGTTATACAACATTCGGTTTTGTGGCTGAAAAGCTTGGAAGACGTCCTGCATTTACCATTTACAGCTTTATAATGGCTTTAAGCATATCCATGATAACCATATGCTGGAATCAGATTGTTGCAATCCCAAATTTGATACTGGTCTTCATGTTTTTAACCGGATTTGGAACAGGATTTTTCGGAGGATTTGGTGCATTATTTTCAGAATTATTCCCTACAAAAATACGAAACACCGGTGTTGGAACCGTATTCAACCTTGCAAGAGGAGTGCAATTTTTGACACCAGTTATTATAACCCTTGTTGCAACATACTTTGATTTAAGTTATGGAATAGCTATTGCAGCAATATTTGCGCTGCTTGTTGGTATTTGGATTTGGACATTCCCTGAAACAAAAGGTACAAGCATCAATGAATTAAATTAAAGTTAAAAAAAAAAGTTTTAAAATACTGTTGCAATTATACAGTACAAAATAATATTTAAAAAAGAAAAAGAAAGTTTAGTAATGACTTTGCGGAGTCATTCCTAAATGATGGTCTTCGCTTTTCTTACCAGGAATTCCATAGGCATCTGCTCTACATTGAGTGCATGCTCTAAATACAGGTATAATTTCTTCTACCTGTTCTCTTACAGATTCCATCATAGAACAGTCCGGACGAGAGTAATGTTTCATTTTAGCTAAAGGAATTAATGGTAAAATATTCATTAAAGAAGCTCCTCTTTTTTTAACTTCTTTAGCTATTTCAACAATATGCTCATCATTCAATCCAGGAATTAAAACTGAATTAACTTTAACAACCAAACCGTTAGCAGCTGCCTTTTCAACACCTTCCAACTGATTTTTAATTAAAATTTCAACAGCCTCATATCCTTTGTAGACTTTACCCTCATATTTAATGAAAGAATAAATATCAACTGCAATATCTGGATCTATCGCATTAATTGTTACAGTAACAGAGTTTACCCCAAGTTCTGCAAGTTTATCTGCATATTTTGGAAGTAAAAGCCCATTTGTACTCATACATTTAATTAAATCTGGTTGTTCGGTTGCTAATTTTTCAAAAAACTCAAAAGTTTCTTCATTAGCCAGAGAATCTCCAGGACCAGCAACCCCCACAACAGCTATTGGGCCATCTGAGGTAACTTCATTAATATGATTAATAGCATCTTCCGGATTCATGACGCAACTGGCAACACCAGGCCTATTTTCTTCATCATTCAAATCCCTTGTACAAAAATTACAAAAGATATTACACTTTGGTGCTACCGGTACGTGTGCTCTGCCGACTTTATCATGCATTTTTTCATTAAAGCATGGATGTGCTTTAGTTATATGTGCAAATCTTGAACCTTTATGTTCAACCATAATATCACTTCTCCAAAATATAACTCCTGTTAATTTGTATTGATACGAACAAATATATAAAGTTTTCTATTTACCGTTGTTCAACTCATCAATATACTCATTAGCTTTCTCAATCCATGCATCTGCAATTAACTCATCAGTAGCTACGACAGCAACAATATCATTAGTTGACATATCTTTAATAATCTTAAAACCCTCAGGCAATATTCTAAAGATTGCATCATAGATTCTTCTTTGTAAATTTGAGTGAGGATCATCAACAATGACTGTTTTTAAATCCGAATGGTCACCTTCAATTTCAAGCTGATATCTGTTTGGCTGATAAATTTCGTCTCTTGAAAATCTCATCCATAACTGTTTAAGGATATTCGGAAGATAGTTTTCATCATCAATAATAATTCTTGTAATGTCTTCAGCTTTAACATAAGACAAATTAGCTACTTCTTCAAAAGTAATAGCATTTGAAGTTTTTCTCATTTTAATAGCTAAGACAAATACAGGGTCATCTGGATTAACATAAGCTTTTAAATCCTCAACAGATGCACCAAGAACTAAATCCTGAAAGATTTGTTTAATGATGATTTCATAAACTTCTGCACCCTTTTCATCATAGCATTCAACTAACATCAAATCACCTATAAAAAAATATAATTATTTATTATCTTGTCTGTGTCCCATTCCAGATACCAAAAGAGCTGCTCCTACAGCACCAATATGTTGGGAATATTCAGGAACAATAACTTCAATTCCACCTAAAGTTTCACTAACTGCTTCAACAAGACCTGAAATTAAACTGGTTCCACCTACTTGGATTAATGGTTCACGAATATCAATTTCCTGAAGTTGCTGTTCGTAAACTTGCTCTGATACTGAGTGACATGCTGCCGCTGCCACATCTGCTTTAGAACCTCCGGCTGCAAGTGTGGTAACAAGATCCTGAATACCGAATACAATACAATAGGAGTTCAACATTGCTTTTCTCCAGTCACCCTGTACTGCAAGAGGGCCTAATTCAGTAATATCAACATCCAACCTACGGGAAGTCATATCCAAAAATCTTCCGGATGCACCTGCACAGATACCACCCATAGTAAAGTTATCAGGAATACCATTATTTACAGTAATCACCTTGTTGTCCATACCACCTATATCCAATACAGTAGCTTCACCTTTTTGGCAATCGGCAAGATATACTGCACCTTTTGCATTAACAGACAATTCTTCCTGGATAAGCTCTGCACCGAATTCCTGACCCATAGTGAATCTGCCGTAACCTGTAGTTCCGATACCATCCAAATCATCCCAATCATAATCAGTTTGTGAGAATGCTTCGGCCGCTGCGGTTTTTGCAGATTCTATGATATCTTTGGTAGATGTCCAACCGGTTCCAATAACCTGGTTGTTTTCCATAAGCACCGCTTTTGTGGTGGTTGAACCGGAGTCCAAACCAAGAGTGAGGCCTTCTTGTTTTTCACGAGCAAGAATGCTTCTGCGAGTTACTGTAGTAGCCAATGCTTCCATACGGATAAACAATTCATCAGCTTTTGTTCTTTCAGTAAATGAATATGTAACTACAGGAATACGAGTATTGTTTTGAATGAAACGTCTGACTTCATTTCTAACTAATGCAGCTTCAGCACATCTAAAACAAGTTGCAATAAATACTGCATCAGGTTTAGACCTGCCTTCAACAATAGCCATAGCTCTTGCAATCATTAATTTTAAACTTGAACTTTGAGCTGAAAAACCAAATTTCTCATAAGATTCATCAATATAATCCAAATCAATTTCAGGAAGAACAATTTCTGCACCAAATTTGTTTGCTGCTTTTTCAATTTCTTTTTGAATTCCACTATATTCTGTTCCACATGAAACTAAAGCAATTTTAACCATTTTATTATTCCTCCTCAGCAGTTTCTTCTAGTGAATCTACAAATTCATTTATTTTATTTACCATAACATATGTTTCATCCTGATTGGTCGGATAATCCAATTCCAGAACTGGAATATCTTTGTTTCTAAGTAAGAATATTGACAGTTCATTAGTTCTTGCACAACCAATACATCCGAAACCGTAAGGTGCACCGTCAACTACAATTGCAGCTTCTGCTTCATCTATAAGAGGTCCGATAATAGACATTCTTCCACGAACACCAGAAGGAACTTCAATAGCAGCATATTTAAGACCTTTAATTGGGTCATCTTCAGTAATGTTCATTGGGGGAGAATCAATTTCCGGATCTTTAATTTTTTGTCTAATTTGTTTTTGAAGAACTAAAGGAGTATGACCTTTCCTTTCAAGTAAATCTGCCAAAATTAATGAGTTTGGAGGATAAACAGCTATTTTAACCATATTTTCACCTATTATTTATTTTCTAAACATTCGTTCATGATTTTTTTAAATTCGTCAACTTCAATCGGTTTTTTCTCTTCCAATTCCACTTCCTTAGGATTTTCCAAAGCTTCAGCAACAAAACCGAGAATTCTATATTCTTTTTCCATTTGGTGGAATCCTTCCCTAGGTCCAAACCTATGACCTCTGCATCTCCTAGGGTCCCCAGGAGCAAAACCTCTTTCCTTAGTGAAAATGTGGTTAGGATCAAGTTTTCTTATTTCCTCAATAGCTTTGTAAACATCTTCACTTTTACCACTAATCATGGATCCGTAACAAGTATTTTTTATTGTAAGCGGCAAATCAAGCAAGTGAAATTCATTAACGATTTCCTGTTCACTTACATGAGCTCCAGGACCAATAAAAATCATGCGAGTAATTACATCAGGATCCCAATCTTCTTTTCCCAAATCAGGACTCATGGTTAGATTCTGTGACATAAACTACAACTCCTTCTTTTAACTTTTCAAGATACTCATAATCAGAAACAATATCACCAACAATATTTGTCGCTCCGAATGTTTCAGCAGTAGGACCAAATTCAACATTATCTTCAAATCTCACACCAATTAAACCTGCGCTTTTTGCAGACATGTTTGTTATACCGATTTGACCTCTGATAACTTTGTCTACAGGGTTATTCTCAGGGATTAAACCCTTAGCGGTTTTTTTGTCCCCTTCAAAAATAACAATATGCATACCAGGTACTGCAAAATGAACTTTAATTTGACCTACAGGATTTTCTAAAAGGCCAGATAAAAGTTTGAAATATCTAACAGACCTTGGTGCATTATCAACAAATTTAATTTTACATATATCCTCTTTCTTAACAGCTTTAGTTATTACTTGACCTTCTTTTAGGATATCAATTGTATGTCTTGGATTTTGTTCGACAATAATTGCATCATCATCTATTAATCCATCAATCAAATGCTCAACACCCGCTTCAGACAACATTTTTGAAGCTTCAGCCTGAGTATGATTTAATAATACCAATCTTTGCTGTTCTGATTTAACAGTAATAAAGTCATTTTCTTTAGCAATATCAATAATCTCCATACCTTTTACAATATTTCCAACTGTAGTATGGTTTGGAGTTAACACTCTGTTTTCACGATAAATGAAAAGTTTTCCCACACCAACACCGGTGTTCCTAACAGTAATTGTTCCTCTAGTTCTTTGAGTGGTTTTCTCTTTAGGTTTTTCAAGACCCTCCAAGTCATAAAATCCTAAAAAAGACTCACTATCATAAGAAACTTTAATTCTACCATCTTTAATTATAGCGAATAAATGTTCAACACAAACCGGTGACTCTTCATTGATATCGAAAGAAATGTAAGTGTATAATTCATTTCCATCTTCTAAAACAGTGCTTAAATCAGATGTAGATGCACTGTCTGTAGTAGTGCTTCTTTCAATAATCGGTTCAATGCTGGTTACCTTATCATCATCAGTGAGATTTTCTAAAGTCTTTTTACCACCTATAACACGGGCAAAAATACCCTTATTATACGGAGGAACACTATATACATTAGTTGTATTCTCCTTAAGGATAATTAAATGAGTAGACTCATTACTGAAACTAGATAAACTTAAAACAACATCTCCTTCAAAATATTTAAATTCATCAGAAGTAGGTTCCAAATCAGTGACAATAGGTCCGACAGCTACTTCAGTAGGAGTTGACCATCTTATATCCAAATCAACAAAATCATCATATTGGCTTTTCCAAACATCAACTAACGGTTTAGCATCATCAGATTCGTCCAATTGAATGATAATAGAACCCTTATTTGTTTTAATTTTATACTTGTCAATATTTTTCTCAAGTTCCTTTTTACCTTTAATCAAACAAACAATACTACCAGGAGTATATGGAGCATTGGTTTCATCAATTACGTCCTGAATTGAAGAACCTTCTGCCACATCTATTTCTTCTCCATTAATTTTAATTAACATACAATCTCCTAATAAGAATTTTTAATATTATATATTTATCATTTCACTATATTAAATAATTATTTATTTAAATTTCAAAAATTATATTAACACACAATGATAACAATATTACAAGGAGGGAAAAAATGACCCTTACAAAAAAACATGTTTTTACATTAGCAATAATATTCATAATTGCTCTTGGAGCCATTTCAATAGCTAGTGCATACACCGGAACTGGCTTTTCCCATAATATTCCAAGCTCCAAGTATTCTGATTTGTCTGCATCAGACATATTAAGCAAATATTCTGATACAGAATGCCACGTTGAAGAGCGTGCAGTATGTACCAAAGTAGTTGATGGAGACACCATATATTTAGATAATGGTGAAAAAGTTCGTTTTGTAGGAGTAAATACCCCAGAAAGAGGCGTTGAAGGATACATTGCATCCAAAAACTTTGTTCAAAAATTGTGTTTGAATAAAGAAGTGGGTCTTGATATAGATGACTCAAAACATAATGACAAGTACGGAAGGACATTGGCCGTCGTTATTGTTGATGGAAAAAATGTTAATGAAATGCTTTTAAAAGAAGGCCTTGCAGAGATTATGTACATGCCACCAAGTGAATTTTATCCGTATAATTGGGCAAACAGCGATACACATGTAGCTGATTCGCACAGTTCATCTTCATCCAGCAGTTCTTCAAGTGATACTTCCCATTCAAGTTCATCATCATCTGGAAGTTATGTTGGAAATGCAAACACTGGAAAATTCCATGTATCCAGCTGCAGCAGCGTATCAAAGATGTCTGAAGGAAATAAAGTATTTTTCTCAAATAGAAACGATGCAGTCAATCAAGGATATGTACCATGTAAAAGGTGCAACCCCTAATTTTTCTTTTTTAAACTATTCGAATGATTAAATATCATTTTCAAATTTAACTATATTTCCACCATCATCAGCAATATTTGAATATAACAATCCCAATGAATAATTTCCTATACTTTCAAGTAGCGGAATAACAATACAGACATAAATTAATAAACCCACATACGGAATTGCCATTACCCATGAAGAAATAAATGAAAAGACAATCATTAATATTACCATGAACAGCAGCCATTTTATTATATTAAAAACACCGATTCTTTTAATATCCATTGCCACTTTATACATGTTTAAAGCTTCAGACAAACTATTGAGATAAGCCAATCTGGCCTTTGCAAAAAACAAAAGAATTTCAAATATGATATAAGTAATTAAAACAATGAGCAATGTCAGCCCGAAAGTCAGTACGAAAACATGAATTTTCAGTTCATATAACATGTTAATACTGGATGTTCCTAAAGTAGAAAGAACAACGAAAAATACCAAAGCGGGCGCAATCATATATACAACCCTTAAGACCAGCACTCTAATAGAATCATATATATTCTTCGCAAAACTTAAAGACGGCATCATAGAAGACTCATTTAAACCTATCTTAACAAAAGAAAACAAATATCCTGGTACGATTAGAATAAATACAAAAAATGCAACCAAACCAAAGATTGTAAGATACTTATTGTCAGAAATCATCCCAATTGGAATAATTGCGAGTAAAATAAATAGAATAAAGAGAATCGGCAATTTCTTAATATTTCTAAACGGATATTTTAATGAATTTGATACAATAGTTCCTACATCCAAAATAACACCCCATTATAATTACTTCCCTTTTCTGCAAATACTCTGATACATGACATCATCTGAAAATGAATACTGGATTTTTCTCTTGATTAAACACTTCAGCTTGCTTGTCTTGATAATTTAGGATCAATGTATTAGAATCTGTTACTTCACCTACAACTTCAGCTTCAATAGAATAATTTGATAAGTATTCCTTAATATAATCACAGTTGTCTTCGCTTGCGGTGAAAACAAATCCTGAACCAGGATATGATCTGAGCCAATCAACCCATTCGACATTTTCATTTCTTGGAATATCTTCAAGGTTTACGATAGCACCTTTGCCGGATGTTTCTAAAAGCATTTCCAATGTTCCCAAAATTCCAGGATTTGAAATATCCTTACCGGATTTGATATAGTCATTTTCTGCCAAATATTGAACAGCTGTAATTTGGTCTTGAACAAGTTTTGCATCCTTATCATAAGTGGTGTCCCAATTTAAGCTAAACATTTCGTGAGGTTTGCCGTCAAGATCAATAGCCACAATTACTTTATCGCCAATTTCAGCTCCAAAACTAGTGATTATTTTATCTTTTTGGGCAATACCCACAATAGCTACACCCAATGAGTCAACTTCACCGTCAGGATGAAGATGTCCTCCAACCATAGGTACACCAAATTTTAAACATCCGTCCCGGATACCATGTAATAAATCTTCGTAAATCTCATCATTGCTTATTGACATTATGTTAACCATAGCTAATGGTTTTCCACCCATTGCTGCAATATCATTTACATTTACAAGAACAGAACAGTATCCTGCCCAGTAAGGGTTGACATTCATGATATCTCCCCAAATTCCATCAGCGGCAATTAACATGACCTGATTATTTCCAATATCAATAGCAGAAGCATCATCCCCAATATCTATTATTACATCTCCTGAAACATTATATGCTTCATTTAAAAGAGATATTACATTATCAATTGAGCTTTTACGTGATACTCCCTTAAATTCCTGAATAGATTTTACAAGATTTTCAAAATCCAAAATTACACGCCCTAATTTAATTAATATAATTAATTTTGTATTTACAATTAATATTTTTTATTATTTCTGTGATTTTTTCTTCAACTTCCCCGATATTTGAAAAATCATATGTTACCTGTTTACCGTCAAAGATAATGCTTTGAATATATTGACCGCAGACATCATCAAAACCACTTTCAACTTCAAAAATGACAGAATTTTTTACCTTGAATCCATCTGCTACAACCTTGTCCAAATCACCATCAGTTATTCCAACCACAGGTATATCAAATCTGTATAAAATGTCAGAAGATATCAATGTTGTATCATCCCCAACAGTAATAACGCAACTGGCATCTCTGAATTTATAGACATCTTCACCGGCATGGTCTAAAAATGCAACTTTAAAACTTTCCGGTTTATCATTCATTAAAACCCTCGGTGTAACTTTTGCATTTCTTAAAAGACCCGTTTTAATTATTGCAGATTCAAGATCAACTTCACCTAACTTTTCAAGACCATGAGCTTTAAGCTCACCGCCAACAATATCCACAATATGATTATCTTTAGATATTAATGTAAGCCTATCAGAATCAGTTTTTCCAATAACAACACTGTTAACCATTATATTTTCGCCGGGACTTACTCCATGAACGACCCTTTGATTAACAGTTTCACTGTCATTTTTTATATGATTTTCATAAACTTCATCAGGAGTAACAATATCCAAATTTAATTTATGGGACAAATCATATACAATATCCAGATTATTGTTCCAGGAAATAATGCTGCCGTCCTCTTCACCAGGACGTTCTATTTGAATAACTGGAATATTATTGTTTTCAATTTTATCAATATAATGATTATAGACTTTATATCCGAATACCTGACCTGTGACATCTGATTTTCCATAGTTTAGAAGGAAAATTACATCTACTTTATCATCATGAAAGATTTTTAAAGAATCGCTTGGAACTAATTTTTTTGAAATATCAATCAGATTTTCCAGACGAGCATCGATTACAGCAGTTCTGCCCATAGTCCCTCCAAGTCTTGCTGAAACATCTCCATACTCATTAAGTAAATTAATTAGCTTTAATGCATAACCGGAATCAATAATATTTGGGCCATGAACAACAACACCAATTCTCATTTTTTCACCCTAATTCTTTTTTTGAATATTTTAGACCCACAAATTTCACAGTCATCAAAGGGATAACTGTCATCAAATTCCTTTTTGCATCCTTCACAAACTTTCTTCCAATTGTATATTTCCTTAATTCCTTCAGTCAAAACCCCTGAATACGGAATATTCATAATTTTTAAGGCATTCTGAATGGAATAATCATCAGTAATGACCTTGACCGTTTCGCCCTGCTTTGACAACATGTATGCTAGAGCGATTAATTTTACATCAGGAAGGGATAACCTTAAAGAGTCACCACTTACAGATATTATATTATTCACACGAATTATACACTCAGAATAGACATCTTTAACTCGGATTAATTCTTTATTGACTGCTTCATCGAAACGTAAACGGGATTCAAAATCCTTAAGTTCTGCAGTTATTTCAGGAACAGTATAATTCCTATTTGATGTGATTTGAAAGCCATTTATAAAAGCTGATGCATCAAGTATATAACAAGTTTCCATGATGAATATTTTAATCATATAAATTAATAAATCTTGGCAATTTAAAATTACGGATTTATGGAAATTTTGTAAAGAACCTGTTAAAAGTTTTTAAAAGCTTGGGAGAGATTGGGGATAAATTTGGGATAGATCTGGGACAAATTTGGAAAAATCTATTTAAATTTAGATGTAAAAATGTGTTATTACAGAAAATTCGATGTAATTTTCAAAAAAATTTTACAAAATAGAAAAAATGGAGGGCACTGAAAATGTATACTAACAATGAACTAAATCAAGAAATCCGATTTCTTGCACAGTCAGAAATACGATTGAAAATTCTCAGTGAACTGAACAAATACCCAGATAACGTACGAGGACTTGTTAAAAGTACCAAAATAACTTATAGTTCCGTATCAAGTAACGTGAATAAATTAGAGGAAAATAACTACATTAAAAAAATTGATAAAAAGTATTATGTTGATCCGATGGCCGGAATATATTTCAAGACTCTTATGGACTTTAAAAAGAGCATTGAAATAATTAACGAACATGATTCTTTTTGGAACAAACATAACATTAATCAGATGAGTATTGATTCAATACGCAACATTAATGATTTAAAAAATGCTGAATTGATTGAAACCACACCCATAGACATTTATAAAACACATAATACCATCAAAAATCAATTAGCCAACGCAAAAAATGTAAAAGCAATATTTCCCTACTTACACCCAGATTATCCGAAACTGATTGAAGGCATATTGAAAAATAACGGGTCTGTTGAATTAATCCTGCCAAAAGAAATTGTCCAAGAAATTTTGGCTCCGATTGATGAAAGATTAAAAAGAGTGAGTAAACTAAAAGGAAAATTAAAAATACTCACTGTTAGTGAGGATTTAGATATATATTTAACCATTTGTGATGAAAAAATGAGTTTAGGACTATTTAAAAACGACGGCAGCTTCGACCAAAATAGAATACTGATCTCAGATGATAAAAAATCATATGAATGGGCAGAGGACTTATTTAAACACGTGAAACACAAGGTGATTTAATGACAAACGTTCAAACCAAAAACGAACTAAACAAGGAATTTAAGGATGTGAAGTATATCTTAACATCCAGTATGCGCACTAAATTACTTATAGCAGTGTACAACAATCCGAGAAATCTAGATGAATTAAGAAATGAATTAAAAAAGCCCTCTGCAACAATACTGCACGGGCTAAAAGAATTAGAGGCAATTAATTTAATCCGGAAAACTCAAAAATATTACGAGTTAACATCCAACGGTTATCTTCTGACAACCAACATGATTAAATTGATTGACAACTGGTACTCATTGAGCAAAAGCGAGGTATTTTGGAACAATCATGATTTGTCCGATATTCCTGAGGAGATAATACGAAATGTCTATATGTTAAAAGATGCTGAGTATATCAACTCCACAACAAGTGATTTGTCAATAGCATTCAACAGATACATCAATTTAATTTCAAAAGCAACAGAATTAACTATACTGCTACCAATTTACTCAGAAAATCATTTTAAGCATATGATTGACCTTTTAGGTAAGAATAAATTAAAAAAATTAGAATTGATTGTCAGTGAAGAGATATACAATTCTATTGAAAAAAATGAATTTTTCAATGAAGAGTTACTCAACAATGAAAAAGTTAGCACAACTGTCACTGACAAAAATTTTAAAATATTTCTTACATACTCCGAAGAATTCATATCTTTAACATTATTCTTTAAAGATGGACATTATGATGATTCTCAAATATTAATTGCTAAAGACGACGATGCCAAAAAATGGGCATTGTCGATTATTAAAATATTTGTGAGGTGATCAATCTGATTTCAAATAATATCCAAAATGGAACATTATATAGTGAAAATAAAGAACTTTATAGTTTAATAATATTAAGACCTGGCGGTAAAAATACAGTACGAATAATTGATGAAATATTGGTTAAACCGAGAAATGCTAATCAGTTAGCCCGAATATTGAATTTAGACTATAAGACTGTAAAGTATCATTTGAATATTATTTGTAGTCATAGGTACATAATTAAAGAGAAGTTCGGATGCAATTATTCATATTTTCCAAGTGAAAAATTATATAAAAACTTAGAAAAATATATGATAATCAAAGAACATCTCGAATAAAAATATGAGGCAATAAAATGAAAAGTGAAACTTCAAAACAACATCAAAGCGAATCTTCAAAAGATATTACTTGTGGAATAATAACATTAAGTGATAGTAGAAAATCTAAAAAGGCCGATTTATCCGGCCAGTATATTGCTGAAGAAATTGAATCCAGATATACTTTAAAATCAAGAATAATAATTCCTGATGAAAAAGAAGATTTAATAAATGCAATTGAAACAATGATTAGCGAAGATATTGATGTTATTTTAACAACAGGAGGAACCGGATTGGCTTCCAGAGACATCACTGTTGAAACTGTAGAATCACTTTTCGAAAAACAATTAAATGGATTCGGAGAATTATTTAGGTCCAAATCTTACGAAGAAATAGGTGCGGCCGCATTGCTTTCACGAGCAACAGCAGGAATCTATAAAAAAAGCACTATTTTTTCAATGCCTGGATCTCCTAATGCTGTAAAAACAGCTCTAGGAATAATTATTGATGAACTACCACATATTGTCCATCATGTAAAAAAATAAAATTAAAATTAAATGATGAAATCGAATTCATCATTTTTTTCTTTTTTTAATCAAAAAATTCATTGACAATTATTAAAGGCTCTAAAGTTATTCCTTCTTTTTCAAACTCCTCAATAGCACCTTCCTGTCTGTCAACAACAACAAAAGCCCTTTTTACATTACCTCCATTATCTTGAATAGCATTAATTGCTTTAAGTAAAGACCCTCCAGTAGTTGAAACATCCTCAACGACAATAACACTATCCCCATCATTTAACTCGCCTTCAATGAGTTTGGAAGTACCGTAACCTTTCTTTTCTTTACGAATCATTAATAATGGTAGCTTTGATTCTAATGAAACCGCAGTAGCTATCGGAACTGCACCCAAAGCAGGGCCAGCAACTTTATCGATATCATCATTTGATATTTTTTCAGTGATTAATTTTGAAATTGTGGATAAAATTTCAGGATCAGTAATTGCTTTTTTCATATTAATGTAATAATTGCTCTTCTTTCCGGAAGATAATGTGAAATCCCCTTCAAGAAACACTTCATTTTCTTTTAGTAACTCTATTAAATATTCTTTTGAAACCATAAAAATCAGTTAGATATCATCTTCGCCTTTAAGCAAAATCTTATCTCCAATTACTTTAACAAGTTCCATCGGAATCATATTTTCACTTGATTTAATCTGTTCTGAAAATCCAGTTTTTTTAAGAACAAGATCAGTGACTTCAAAAGTGTCTTTATCAAAAACCACATCAGAAACTTTTCCAACGATTTGAATATCAGCATCAAGAACTTCTTTACCAAATAATTCATCTTTAATTCTCATAAAATCACCATTAATTTTAGATATGATATAATATTAGTACATTCCATTTAAAAAATATTTTCTATGAAATTCAATATTTTCAATTAAACAGAAAATTTCTGCAAAGAAAGGAAAAATTGATTTGAAATAATAAATTGTATTAAATACAAACAATATATTAACAAGCATATTTAAAGGTGAATTTATGCAAGAAGAATACTGTACGGTATCTCAAGTAAATGCCTATATCAACAGAAAGCTAAAAAGGGCAGCGAAATTAAAAAACATCTACATTAAAGGTGAAATATCTAATTTCAAAACTTATCCAAGCGGACATAGCTATTTTACCTTAAAAGATGAAAAATCCCAAATTCCTGCAGTAATGTTTAAAACATATAAAAGATTCCTTAAATTTGAACCCCAAAATGGTATGAAAGTGATTGTTAAAGGTAAAATTGAAGTTTATGAAAAAGACGGCAAATACCAATTATATGCTTCACGAATCACAGAAGATGGAATCGGAGCATTACATATTGCTTTTGAACAGTTAAAGAAAAAACTTGATAAAGAGGGATTGTTTGACGATACCCATAAAAAAGAAATTCCAAAGTATCCGAAAAGAATTGGAGTTGTTACGGCCCAAACCGGAGCTGCAATAAGAGATATCATCAAAACAATCAAACGAAGATATCCAATATGTGAAGTGTTAGTCTTTTCAACACTTGTTCAAGGCGACCAGGCAGCACCAAATATTGTACGCCAAATTAAGCATGCTGATAGTTTTAACTTGGATACGCTCATTGTGGGAAGAGGTGGGGGAAGCATTGAAGATTTATGGCCATTTAACGAAGAGATTGTTGCAAGAGCCATATATGAATGTGAAACTCCTGTGATTAGTGCTGTTGGTCATGAAATTGACTGGACCATTTCCGATTATGTAGCAGATATGAGAGCCCATACCCCAACCGATGCTGGAATGATAGCAGTTCCCGAGTTAAACGAAGTCAAGTATAGGGTCAGTCAGCTTTCAGCCAACTTAAATAAAAATATTAACGATAGAATAACTCAAAACAGAACTAAATTAGAAAATATTTCTCAAAAACAGATTTTTAAACATCCGGAAAATATTTATGAAATGCAGAGAATGACTTTGGATAAACTGGTTGACAAATTGGGATTTTCATCTAAAAATATCATTTCCGAAAACAGAAACAAATTATTCAGACTTGAAAACAGAAATGTATTAAAAAATCCTGAAGAAATAACAAAAATGAAAAAAGAAAAATTTGCAAAAAATATAGCGAAATTGGAAGTTTTAAATCCTCTTTTAACATTGAAGAGAGGCTACACCATAGCAAAAATTGATGAAAAAGTCATCTCTTCTGTAAAAGATGTTAAATCAGGGGACAAATTGGATGTTGAATTTGATGACGGAACAATAAATACAAAGGTGATATAAATGGAAAACTTAACTTTTGAAGAAAGCTTAGAAAAACTAGAGGAAATAGTAAACAAATTAGAAAATGGAGACATACCACTAGATGACGCAATTGACGAGTTTGGAAATGCAATGCAACTAGTTAAGATATGTGAAAATAAATTATCAAAAGCTGAAGAATCAATTGCAAAAATCGTTCAGGATAATGGGCAAATTGAAGATTTTAGCATAACAGAATAGATTATCCAATATTTAATTGGATAACTTTCCGTCTTGGGCGTCTTCAGCTATTATTGCACAGAATTCACCGGCAAATAGTTCATTACGATATTCCCCAAACATTTCTTTTCCGTAATCATCCAGTTCATCATTAATGGAACTAATCGGTACTGTCACCAATCCAATTGGATGTAGAATTTTAAAAGATTCATCATACTTCCCTAATTTAAAAAGCGCAAACCCAAGATATACTCCAACTACAGTATACAAATCATTTTTGTCATCAATAAATGGATTACCATTGATTACAAGACTGTATATGAAATCTTTCAGAGAAGTTAATTTATCCGAATACTCAACCACATCAACAAAATCAGCAGTAATTAAAAGAGATTGCATACCGAATACCATATTCTGTTTGAATTTAATCCAGTCAAAACGAGGCTTTCCTGATTCAAGATAAGGTAAAAAGATATCTGCCCATTGTTTAAAAAGTTCTGAACATTCAAGATACTCATCTTTAGTTCTGGCAAGTTCAACAAGGTCCCTAATTACGATATTGTGCATTTTTGATTGGTTATTGCTATTTAACTTATTTTTAGCGTCATTCAGTTTCTTTTGGAATTTTTTAGCTCTTTTTGCTTCTTTTTCTTTAGGACTTTTTGAAAATAATCCCATTGTTTCACCCCAATTTTCAATTACATATTGTAGTTGTTCGAAATCTATAATGTATCAAACATAGATATAATATAGTTATTTTAATTGAACTATATATTACTATCGTAATCTCAAAGAATCCATTTTAAAAAAAAAAGTTAAATCAAGACATGAAATAATCAATCCAATACTCCAATAATGCTTTTATTGGATAACTATCACAATTTTCATTTGTTATACTATTAGCTAGCTTTAATGCCACTTCTTTTTCAATCAATCCGCAATTAACTTCGTCAATTAAATTTAAAACTGTGGTTGTAATAGCTAAATTATCAGATTTTCTCATTTCTTTTTGCAATTGAGAGATAAATTCAAATTTATCGCATTCCAAATAATCATAAAACTCATTAATGTCCAATGAATATCTGTTTAACCTTGTCAACACATTTGATTGGGATTTTGGACCAATCCAAACCTGTTTTCTGATAGCATCCCTAACTGATTCAATAACTGCTTTAGCAATTAATTCACCAAGTTTTGAATGTTTACCTGCGTTTGTTATGTGATTTTGTGATTCCAAATTAGAAAATATGCATAATCCATCAGTTCCAGTGCCTGTTGCATATCCGTTAGAGTACTGTGATGGAATTTTTAAATCATTTAGCGAAACTGCCTTTGCCTCTGTTGCGGTCATGAACGCTTCAAGCAATGTTTCATAACCCAAATTAGCATTAATTAAAATTATAGTATTTATTGTACCGAATTTTCCATTCTCTTCATAAAATGATGCGGAATCGCCTGCTCTTGCAGCATTGGTTCTAACACCAGCTGTTGAAATTGAAACAACTTCAAGATTCCTGTATGTTTTAGTCACGATACCTACATTTTTCATCTCGGCCAGTGTAATGAGACCTGTGGTGTAATTAGAATCTATATTTAAAGACCAGCACTTCTGAATTAAATAATCTCCAACGTCATGATTTTCCAAATAATTAATGTTATCCTGTGATAAATGATGGTTAAAAACGCTTTGAAAATTTGAAGAGAATCCTCCATTAAGTTTAGATGTGGAAATTCCATTACGTTTAACATTGAACTTAACAAAAATAGTGTCTTTTAGATAATACACTTCATCTCTTAAAGATGATAAGAAAAATAGTCTGTCTTTCATAAAAATAAAAAAAAGAAAAGAAATTATAAAAATTTCTTTGAATTTACATCATTGGAGGCATTCCGCCCATTGCGGAAGGATCCATACCCATGTCTTCAGGGCCTTTAGTAGATGCAATTACGTCATCGATTCTTAAAATCATTTCAGCTGCTTCAGATGCAGATTGGATAGCTTGTTTTTTGACACGTTTAGGTTCAATTACACCAGCTTCTTTCATGTCTGCTACTTCACCAGAGAATACATCTAATCCCATGTAGAATGAGTCTTCTTGAGCTGCTCTTAAATCTACTAAGGAGTCAATGCTGTCTAAACCTGCGTTTTCAGCTAAGGTTTTTGGTACGATTTCTAAAGCTTCTGCAAATGCATTTACAGCTAATTGTTCTCTTCCAGAAATGGATTCTGCGTAATCTTTGAGTTTTTTAGCCATTGCGATTTCAGGAGCTCCTCCACCAGCAACAACTTTGTCATCTTCTACAGTAGCTGCTACCACACCAATTGCATCTTCAATTGCTCTTACAATTTCGTCTACAATATGTTTGGTACTTCCTCTTACGAATAAGGTTACAGATTTAGCACCGCTGCATTCTTCTACAAAGATCATGTCTTCGCCGGAGATTTTTCTTTCTTCAACAACACCAGCTTGACCTAAGTCATCTTCGGTTAAGTCATCTAAGTTAGTGATAACAGTTGCACCGGTAGCTCTGGATAATTTTTGAATATCAGATTTTTTAACTCTTCTTACAGCTAAAACGCCAGCTTTGGATAAGTAGTGTTGTGCTAAGTCATCGATACCTTTTTGTGCGAATAATACGTTTGCACCTGCATCAACGATTTTGTCAACCATGTCTTTAACCATTTTTTCTTCTTGTTCAATGAAAGCTTGCATTTGAGCAGGATCAGTAATAGTAATTTCTGCATCCATTTCAGTTTCTTTAACTTCTAATGCAGTGTTGACTAATGCGATTTTTGCATCTTTGATTTCAGATGGCATACCTGGGTGTACTCTTTCTTTATCTACAATTACACCTTCAACTAAACTGGATTCTTCAACAACAGCCCCATCTTTTTTCTCGATTTTAATGTTGTCAATGTCAACACCATCATCATCAGCTACAGCTTCTACAGCATCAACGATTAATTTTGCTAATGGTTCACGTGCTGCTTCGGTTCCTTTACCAGTCATAGCAGTCATAGCAACTTTTAATAATACTTCAGAATCGACATCTTCAATTGCAATATCATCTAAAATTTCTTGTGCTTTTTCAGCTGCTTTTCTGTATCCCATAGCTATGATTGTTGGGTGGATGTCAGAGTCAAGTAAAGTTTCGGATTTTTTTAACAATTCTCCAGCAATGATAACTGCAGTAGTAGTTCCGTCTCCAACTTCATCTTCTTGGGTTTTTGCTACTTCTACGAGCATTTTTGCTGCAGGATGTTCAATATCCATTTCTTTTAAAATAGTAACACCGTCGTTGGTTACTACAATATCACCAAGTCCGTCAACTAACATTTTGTCCATTCCTTTAGGACCTAAAGTAGTTCTTACAGTTTCAGCTAATACTTTACCAGCTAAAATGTTATTTCTTTGTGCATCTCTACCGACAGACCTGTTAGTACCTTCAGGTAAAATAAAAATTGGTTGTCCTTGTGCCATTAATAATCACCTTTTTTTAGTTTTATAAATAATTAGATCAGTTTAATTATCAACATGAGAAAATAAGTTATAGTGTTGACTAAACCTTTCTACTTAATACATGAGTTTAAGGTTATATAAATACTTTATGGTATAAAGTAAATTAAAGTAAGAAAAATAATTTACAGGAAAAACAGTTATGAAAAAGAACCCCTAATTATCAAATTTATGGCAAACCATATCATGTTTTAATTAATTTGCATGAAAAATATTAATCGCAAATTACATTAAATTAAAGACAGGTTAAAAAAAATACTAAAGAAATAACAATAGATAGATGAACCCCAAGTAGAATTAAAATTTCTAAAAAAAAATAAAAAAGTTTGAGAAATTAATCTCAAAAAGACTCAGAAGCAACCACAAATTAAGGAATTAAAGTAGGTAAAACTACCTACGTTGTTGTTTTTTCTCTAATCTGAAAGGTGGTGTCCTTTCAATAGTATCATAAGATTCTTGTTCTTCCTGAAGCTCATTAAAGAATGCATTAATTTCTTCCAATCTTTTGATTTTATCATTTTTCCTATTCAACTCATTTTGAAGGTTAATATAATCTTCACGAGGAATAGTTTGCTGTTTTAAATATTTGAGTTCGTTTTCTTTTGAATTAATTTCAGATTGAAGAGACATATACTCTTCACGAGGAACAGTTTTCTGCTTTAAATATTCAAGCTCATTATTTTTAGCAGCAATTTCACCTTCCAATTTAGTCTGAAGAGATATTAATTCTTCACGAGGAACAGTTTTTTCTTTTAAATATTCAATTTGAGTATTTTTTGATGCCAATTCAGTTTCCAATCTATTTTGAAGAGAAATATACTCATCTTTAGGGATAGTTTGCTGTTTAAGAGTATTGATTTGATTATCTAAATTAATCATTTCAGCTTCAAATTGGGATTGGAGATTAGTATACTCTTCTTTAGGGATAGTTTGTTGTTTTAAATTGTCAATTTCACAATTCATTTCATCGATTTTGGATTCGAATTGTGATTGAAGATCATCATACTCTTGTTTAGGAATAGATTGTTCTTTTAATATATCGAGTTGAGTATCTCTTTGAGAGATTTCATTTTCTTTTAAAATAAGTTCATTGTTTTTGAGCTCAATTTGTTTTTCAAGTTCCATTATTTGAGTTTTTGACTCTACATTATTTTCCAGTTTAATAACTTGAATCTTATAATCATCAATTGTTCTGGAAAGTGCGTTAATTTGAGCATCCTTTTCAGCAACACTTTTGTAGGATTCATTCAATCTTTCATTAACATCTGCCAATTCTTTTTTCTTGTATTCTCTTAATTGGTCAGCAAAATATTCTTTAATTTCATCAAGAGAATTGTTGACATAATCAAGTTCGTAAATTCTGTCCTCTTGATTTTTAATTAAACTATCTTTTTCATCGAGTTGCTTTTTCAAAAGGTTAATTTCATCTTCTGCTTTGAATTTAATAACAGAAACTTCTTTTTCTTTCTCTACAATGTCTTTTTCGAGTTCCCTAATCCTTTGAGGAGTATTATCATTAGCTCGTTCAACTTCAAGTTCAGTTAAATCTAATTTTAGCTTATTAAGCTCTAATAGGCAAGATCGAATTAAAGATTGTAGAGTATCTTTTTCAGCATCAATTCCTATTTCCATTCTATCCCTTAGTTTAAATTTTATCCCTATATCGTATTCAAATAATTCAAATTTTATGAATTTGAAAACTCCGATATATTGTACAATATAATTCCTTGCTATAAATTATTTATTTTATACTATTTAAATTAAACCATTAAATTATCCTAAAAATGAAAATAAAAACAATAAGAAAAAAGATAGAAAAAACAAAAAATTTTAAAAAAAATAAGAAAAATAAATTGATAAAATTAGAGTATTTTATCATTAATTAATTCTGCATTCAATATAGAAGCGCCAGCAGCACCACGAATAGTATTATGTCCAACTAAAACATATTTGAAGCTATTATCAAATGCTTTATCTTCTCTCAATCTGCCAACAGTAACGGCCATTCCATTACCTGCATTTCTATCCATTCTTGGCTGAGGACGGTCGTCTTCTTCTTTTACAATAACTGGATTTTCAGGAGCTGAATATAAATTTAGTTCTTGTGGCAATCCTTTGAAATTTTGCATACTGCCTTTTACATCAGCTATGTCAAATCCATCATTTAACTCAACAAATACTGCTTCAGTATGACCATCGATTACAGGTACCCTATGACATGATGCACTTAATTTGAAATTTGCATTAATTACATCGTTACCATCAAAAGAACCTAACAGATAGAGGGATTCGCTTTCCATTTTTTCCTCTTCACCACCGATGTAAGGAACGAGATTATCGACAATAGCCATTGATGGTACGCCATTATAACCTGCACCAGATACTGCTTGCATGGTTGAGACTCTAACAGCTTTCACATCAAAATTATCAACAATAGGTTTTAATGTTAAAGCTAATGCAATAGTGGAACAGTTAGGATTGGTGACTATGAATCCATCCCAGTCATTTTCCTTCTGTTGAGCATCAATCATATCTAAACATTGAGGGTTAACTTCAGGAATTACTAAAGGGATATTTTTCTTCATCCTGTGAGCACTTGCATTACTTGCAACAACATAATCCTTAGCGAAATCTTTTTCAACTTTTAATGCAAAATCAGCTGGAAGAGATGAGAATACAATATCTACATCATTATCCATTGCATCAGGGTTTGTTTCAACAACTTTAATATCTTTAACAGATTCTGGCATCTCTTCATTCATATACCAAGTTGTAGCATCCTCGTATCTTTTACCAGCGGAACGAGATGATGCTGCTAAAGCTGTAATTTCAAAATCAGGATGATTTTCAAGTAATTGAATAAATCTTTGACCTACCATACCAGTTGCGCCGAGTACACCAACATTTACCATATAACTCACCTATTCTAATCCTAAAACATCATTCATACTGCTTACAATACCTTTTTCAGCAGATGGAATATATCTAATGGCTCTGATTACACCAGCAATAAATACTTCTCTGGTATGAGCCTGATGTTTAACTTCCAAACGTTCACCATCACCAACAAACATTACAGTATGATCACCAACAATGTCTCCACCACGAATTGCATGAACACCAATTTCTTCAGGAGTTCTTTTGCCAACCAATCCATGTCTTCCGTAAACACCAACTTCTTCAGTGTCACGGCCAAGTTCTTCTGCAATAACTTCAAAAGCAGTCATAGCAGTACCGGATGGAGCATCCTTTTTTTGATTGTGGTGTGCTTCAATAATTTCAATATCAAAATCATATAATAATGGAGCCAATTTCTTTAAAGTGTTGAAAAATACATTAACTCCAATTGCCATGTTTGATGATATTACAGCAGGAACATTGTTTTCTTTAATATTTTTAATGTTTTCTGCCATTTGGTCATCAGTGAAACCGGTTGTTCCAACAACCACGCCAACACCGCAGGAGGTAGCTATTTTAATAGTTTCAACAGCCGCATGAGCAATAGTGAAATCAACCAAAACCTCAGCACCGGATGCTTTTAAAGTTTCTTCTAATTTTTCAGATCCGACAATTTCAACACCAAGTTCTCCGGCTCCAGCCTGAATACCTGCATCTTTTCCTGCTAAAGGAGTATTCGGCATTTCAATAGCTGCAACTACTTCCATATCATCTTGTTCTGTGATTTTTCTTATAATACCGGAGCCCATTCTACCTGCAGCTCCAGTTACTGCTACTTTAATCATAATAATACCAACTTAAATTAAATCAGAATCTTTTAATGCTTTTTTAAGAATTTCTAAGTTTTCTTCTTTCATTTCACATAATGGTTGTCTGAGAGGTCCTGAAGGAAGTCCCATTAAATTCATTGCAGTTTTAACAGGAACAGGGTTACTTTCAACAAAAAGAGCCCTTATTATATCAAGCATTTCATAATGAAGCTCGAACGCTCTTGTATAATCATCATTTAAAATACTATTAACCATTAAGACCATTCTTCTTGCATCAATATTTGCAGATGCACTGATTACACCGGTTCCTCCAACAGCCATAATCGGTAAAGTTAAAGAATCTTCACCTGAAAGAATGTTGAAATCATCTTCAAGACCTTCACGAGAAAGTGCCTGATATATGTCTGAAACTTTATCAACACTGCCACTAGCCTCTTTAATGGCTTCAACACCATCAATTTTAGCTAATTCAACAGCTGTTTCAACGGCAATATCAGATCCTGTACGTGATGGTACATTATAAGCAATGAGCGGAATGTCACAAGCGGCAGCTACAGTACCATAATGGTCCACTAAAGCATGCTGTTGAGGCTTATTATAGTAAGGAGTGATTAATAATGCTGCATCAGCACCAACATCAACAGAGAATTTGGTAAGTGAAATAGCTTCGGAAGTGGCATTACTTCCTGTTCCGGCAATTGTCTGAACTCTACCGTCAACTTCATCAACCAATATTTCAATGACCTTTTGATGCTCTTCATGAGAAATTGTAGCTGATTCTCCTGTAGTACCAGCACCCACTAAACCATCTACCCCCTGATCAATTAGATAATTGATGTTTGACCTGAATCCTTCCTCATCAATTTCTTTATCTTCAGTAAATGGAGTTACCATTGCGACATATGTTCCTTCAAATTTCATTGTAAAACCTCATTAACTAATTTACATGCTTTTTCACCATCTTTCCAATCAACAAAAAGTACTACTGCTGTTTGAGATGAAGTAATTTCTACAATATTAATGTTATTTTTTCTAAGCGGTTCTGTAATACCAGAAATAATTCCCGGAGTTTCAATAATGTCCGGGCTTACTAAAGTAATCATAGCTGTGTCTCTACCTAAAGAAAGAGAACTTAAAACTTCAGTTTCAACCACTAAATTATGTAAAATATGATAAGCCTGTTCTGCATCTTTCTTACTGACAAATGTTGTAATTGAATTTTGACCTGCAGAAATTCCAAAAATATTTATATCATTTTTAGCAAGACATCCAGTTAAATCAGCCAGAAGTCCTACTTTTTTAAGCATTGCTTCTCCAACGAGAACTATAAGTGAAATAGGTTCCTTGTAAAGAGATACGGATTTTAAAATATCTCCTTCAAAAGGTCCGGTGATACGAGTACCCTTAGATTTTAAATCACCGTTTTTAAAATTGATAATTTTTGCGCTAATTAATGGATCTTTATATTTTAATGCATGAGGATGCAAAACCTGTGCACCATGAGTGGCCAAATCCCTCATTTCTTCAACTGTTATTTCCTCTAACAATTCAGCCTCTTCAATTTTATTAGGATCAGTTGACATTACACCATCCACATCTGTAACAATTACGACCTCATTTGCATTTAAACAATGCCCGATTAAAAATGCTGAAATATCACTTCCGCCTCTTCCAAGAGTTGTGATTTCACCACTAGGTCCTTTTCCTAAAAATCCACAGATAACCGGAATGATACCTTGGTTTACAAGATTTTCAATTCCATTAATTTTCTTGTTGGTTGTGTTGAAATCAATCTTTGCTTCAAGAGAATTGGAATCAGTCATGATAGGCCATAACTCATTATAAGGATCAATAAACTCAGATTTCACACCTAAAGATTCAACAGTTGCTGAGAATAATCTAGCACTGGTTAATTCACCCATAGCCATGATGCTTGCCTTCTGCTTATCGGTTAAACCGTCACCAATTGCATCATTGGATAAATCAATTAACTCATCGGTAGTCTTATTTACTGCAGAAACCACAACTACTACCTGATTGCCTTTCATATACTCATTTACTACGGACTGCGCCGCTTTTTTAATTCTGGAACCATCACCAACCGAGGTTCCGCCAAATTTTGCTACTATCAAATCCATTAAATTCACCTATTTCAAAAACTGTTAAAAAGTTTTGCATATTTTTGAACTTACAAAAATATTAATTTATATTTATATCTAATCATATTAATATACTTTTAACTAAAATTACATCAAATAAATTGAAAATTATTTTAATA
>NZ_JAFRSC010000037.1 GCF_017427765.1 Methanobrevibacter sp.
AATATTATTTTTTTTAGTGTTTACTTTTTTTTTTACAAGTGCAGGTCAATATTGGTATACTTTTATAATAAATAGATTTAAATATCTTTTTTGATATATTACTTATTATGAAAGGTGATTTGAATAGAAATCAACATTCAGTATACAAATTAACTTATCATTTGGTGTTAGTTATTAAATATCGTAGAAAAGTGATTAATCAGGATATTTTTGATTTTTTAATGGATATTTTTCTCAGATATTGGTGATAAATATGGTGTGGAGATTGTTGAGTCAAATTGGGATGTGGATCATATTCATGTGCTTTTTGATGCTGCTCCGAGTACGAATCTTGTTAAATTCATTAATGCCTATAAAAGTGCAAGCAGTAGAAGTATTAAAAGAGATTATCCTCAAATTAAAAGATTTCTATGGAAGAGTACTTTTTGGAAAACAGGTTATTTCATAACCACTTCCGGTGGAGCAAATATTGAAACAATAAAAAGATATATCGAACGCCAAAGAGAAAAATAAAAATATTCATAACTCTAAAATAGGGTTTTAACAAAATATAAAATATTATCCTATTATATTTTGTAAGGGAGGTATAATTGGGATTATATTCTCTTTTTTTTGTTATGCAGGTGTCAAGTTAGATAGGATTGGATGATTGCTCATCCGCACCCTCTTGAGAACCGTACGTGTCCCTTTCGAGACATACGGCTCAAATAGACCTTTATCTGAAATGATTAGTGGTCGATATACTTCTTTTATAGAAGTAGTCTGATTTACTTTTGTCTAAAGGCGAATAATTATGTTTAATCATTGTGTGCCTTTCGATGTTAGTCCATGACATTTTATTCAACTGTTTACCAGTGTTTGGGTCAGTTAAAATCCATTTATCTTGGTGTTCATCGTTTTTCTCGCGTTTGGGGAAATATTTATTTACTATCCAACCAGAACTTTTATTAGGATGAAGATGTTTTAGGAATTTCCAAGTTTTCTTCCAAATATAATTATCAATACTTGAAAATGCTTTAGAAGAAACCATGGGTTTCCAAAACTCTGCAATACCATCAATAACCGGATTTAATCTATCCATGAGATATTCCACGTTCTGACCTTTAGAATACTCGAAGATATCTTTAATTTTAGCTTTAGCCTTCTTAATAGAGTCTTTAGATGGTTTAATAATGCATTTATCATCCTTTCCGATTTTTGCATTAAAACCTAAGAAATTAAAACCTTTAAAAATGGTTGTAAAGCATGTTTTATCTTCAGAAAGGATTAAACTCCTATCATCCAGATATTCTTTGAGAATATTTGGTATGGCTTCGATATCTTCTTTATTTCTTGCAAATATGAGAAAATCATCAGCATACCTCACAACACGATATTTACCGCGAGTAATAAATGTTGTATAACCTTTATTACTGTGATATTCATGATATGAGATATTTAAACATTTTTCAAGCCCATGTAAGGCAATATTTGCCAGTAATGGCGATAATAATCCTCCTTGTGGAGTTCCTTGATTAGTGGAGAAAAATTCTCCATTTTCCATATATCCTGCTTTAAGAAACTTTTCAACCAAATTAATATATGGAAATCCATTCAACTGTTCAATAATGAATTTGTGGCTCAATGTATCAAAGCAGGCCTTAAAATCACCCTCAAATACATACTTGAATTTACGATTATGTATATTGAAGAAAACTCTTTCCATTGCATCATGAACTCGTCTAGCAGGTCTAAAACCGTAGCTTATCGGCTCAAAACGAACCTCCCATTGAGGCTCCAACACTAAACGAAGTAATTCCTGATAAACTCGGTCAATAATGGTAGGAATACCAAGAGAACGAGTTTTACCATTACTTTTAGGAATTTGAGTCCTATACACTGGTTTAGGCTTATGTTTGTTTACATTTCTATTCATTATCTTAACAAACAATTTTCCTCTTTCAAAGTCACTTAATGCAAGATATCCATCCACACCAGGAGTTCTCTTACCTTTATTTGTCTGAGTAACCCTTTTAATCGCTACTTTTAATGCAGCAGGGCTACGAACTAACATTCTTTGTAAATCTCTAACTTTTCGACTATCACCTTCGCTTTCAGCACGAAATATCCTAAATCTTTGCTTATCTACATACTTATAAGTCTTCTTCCAATCTGTATCCGACCATAAAGTAGCGTATGATGTTGTGGACTCTAAAACAATACTGTTTTGAGCATAACTCATCTTTTATCACCATCCTTTTAACAAACATTTCTTTAGTTTTATTTTACACGTTGTCTACTCTTTGAAAGTCAGCCATGTTTCCATGCCACCCACTATGGGGGTGGTATCCGTTCACAGTTAATAATTTCCCTGTTTTCCTGCTATCTTTCGATAATAACGGCTTTCGCTTTCTTCAAAATCCTCTACCACCTGAAGAATTCCACTTCATTCGCAATCCGCTTACCTAGAAAGGATGATTTCTAGGATTTCAAATGGCTTACCGGGTTAATCTCCCATCAGATACGAATAAGGTAAGGTCCGAACTTTACACCGGCAATTCTACGGGTTGTGCATTATAAGCATAAGTATAATACTTATTTCCTAATTGCAATCAACAGTAGCGCTCATTATAGTGCTTTGTATCCCACCTGTCGGCAGATGTCACGATGCTTGCATTCGTTCACTTTAATTAACCATTCTTAGTCGGATAAGAATGAAGGATTACTCCTTCAAACTCTCCTAAGAACCCAGCGTGTGGCTTTCACCACACTGGGCTCAAGCAGACCTTTATCTTCGGCTAAATTGTTTTCTCATACGATTTTCAAAATATTCTGTCTTGCTA
>NZ_JAFRSC010000001.1 GCF_017427765.1 Methanobrevibacter sp.
TACTAAAAAAAGTTTAAATAAACAATTAAAAACTTTTAAAGACAGAAATCATATTTCTGACGAAGAATATCAAGAATGTCACAAACAACTGAAAATGATCAAAGATTTATTCGATTTAAATGATTATAATGAATTCAAAAACGAAGTACACTCATTAATTAATAGTAAAGATGATTTTCATCCAGTTATTTATAAAATAATTAGAAAATCAATCTTTCCAAGATATAAAAGCTTCATTCACCACTTAAAAGATAAACGAATTGAAAAAACAAGTAACAAAATTGAAAATGCCTTTCAAAAAACAATGCCAAAATCCAGAAAACGAACATTCAAGACCAAACGAGGCGTTTTAAAACGAATATATCGCAGAGATCTAATTTGGAATGACAATCGCAAAAACGATTTTGAAAATCAACAAAGTTTTTGAAAGAGTCGATTTTATGTTATAAATTTAAATAATATGTTTGAAGAAAATATTATCATATCAATATTTTCATCGTTTGGGAGTGGGTTCATATTCCGAATAAGGATGGTCAAGTAGAACATATTTACCGTGAAAAAACGGATAAGAGGATTTTGAAGAAAAATCCTTGGAGAGATTATAAATTACATGGTACTGTGCTTATTTTAGTTATTATCGCTGAATTGATAGGTACTATTAAGATTCCACTCACAAAGGATGTTGCAATTACTATAATGCCATTAATTTACACAATTATTTTAGGTCTTGTTTTCTATCTGGCAAAACCAATTAAATGGATTCAAAGAAAACAGGCCCGTATTGCTGAAGGGGCAATGATGCTTTTTATTGGTGTTTTAATTGCAAAATTGGCTGTTTCCAGTGGTCAATCAATCAGTCTTATTTTTGAAATGGGTCCTGCTTTAATATTGCAGGAATTGGGTCACTTAGCAACAATATTGGTTCTTCCAATCGCATTGCTTTTAGGATTTAAAAAAGAAGCTATCGGTATGACAAACTCCATTGGTCGTGAACCGAATGTGGCTGTTGTTGTGGATAAATTCGGGTTTAATTCTCCTGAATCAAGAGGAGTATTTGCAATATTTATTATAGGTACTGTAATAGGTACAATATTTATTAGTTTCTTGGTTACTTTCTCCCTATCTTTCATACCTCTTCACCCATATGCTTATGCAATGGCAAGTGGTGTGGGTAGTGCTAGTATGAATGCAGCGGCTATTGGACCTACTCTTGCAGCATTTCCTGGTTTGGAAACTCAAATTGAAGCATTTGCAGGATTCAGTAATTTACTTTCATTCTGTGTTGGAATCTACATTGTAATATTTGTTGCACTTCCATTAACTGAAAAAATGTACAACTGGTTAGAACCAAAAATAGGAAGGGAAGCACTTGTTCCGGAAAAAAAGGAGGATGAATAATGCCTGATTTAATTGATGGATCTGAAAATGTTACAGTTCATGGTATTTTCAATTGGATTTTATTGCTGGTGATATTTTCAATCATTACTGTAATAGGAAATAATTTGGGTTATAAACATCCTATGGCGGATTCATTGGTTGGTATGGGAATATTGTCCGTTATTACTCTTGCAGGTGTTTGGCTAGAGAGATATTTGCCGTTCAACATTTCTTCAATTCTGTACATCAGTGTATTCGGTATTCTACTTGCATTTCCAGGAATGCCAACATCAGAATTTGTTTTATATTATGTCTCAAAAGTGGAACTTTTATCTATTGTTACCGTATTTTTAGCTTATGTCGGTATTGGTATGGGTAAAAGTTGGGATGAATTTAAGGCACTGGGCTGGAGAGCAATTGTCATAACCGTTTTGGTCATTGCATCAACATACTACGGGGCAGCTATTGTTGCTCATATTGTACTGGTTTTAACTGGTGTTCCTGCGGTTTAAATCAATTTTTTAAATATCTCTTTTTCACACACATTAAATTTTTAATACTACTTTTGACATATATTAAGATAGGTGTTTTATGTTTTTAAAAAATATTTCTAAATTTATTTCAAACTATCGCTATGAACAAGCAACTGTGGAATCCATCACCACTGTAAAAGCTGCTTTTTTAGACTTTTTTGGGGTAACCTATAGGGGATCCGATGAAAATGCTTCTAAAATGGCATTCAATACAGTTGAAGAAATATTTTCAGGAAACTTTAAGTTAAATTTAAAAGCTTCAGTTATTGGAAGAAATTTAAAAACTGACATTCTTAGTGCCGGCTTTTTAAATGGTGTTTCTGCTCATGTATTGGAGTTGGATGATGGTCATAGAGGTGCTCAGATTCATTTGGGAGCAGTGATATTTCCAACAGCATTAGCCATTGCCGAAAGTCATGATTTAAGTGGAAAAGAGTTTTTAGAGGGAGTTATGGTAGGTTATGAAGTTGGAATTTTGCTTGGTAAAATTGCAAATCCCATGCACAGAGATAAGGGATTTCATACCACTGGTACAATTGGAACATTTGTTGCAGGAGCTGTTGCTTCAAAACTACTTAAACTTGATGATGAACAAATTTTAAACGCTTTGGGTTTGTGCGGAACTCAGGCTGCAGGACTTTTGGAATCTGACCATGGAGGATCAATGGGCAAGGCACTTCACGTAGGTAAGGCCGTTTATAATGGAATTTTATCTGCAACTCTTGCAAGAAACGGTTTTACTGGTAGTGAGACAATTTTTGAAGGAAATGAAGGATTTTTAAAAACAATGGTGTATGATGATGGATATGCTCCGGATGATTTTTCTTTTGAAAGTGTTTTGAAGGATGTTGGCAGAGTCAGGGTTAGAGACATATACTTTAAAAAATATCCATTTTGCAGGCATATTCACTCTTCAATAGATACTGCGTTAAAACTGAAAGCAAGTATTGGTGAGGAGTATGACCATATTGAAAATATTGCTGTTAAAACATATTCTGTTGCAGCGGAACATAATAATTTTAATCCTAAAAATGTGGAGGAGTTAAAGCAATCACTTCCGTATGCTGTTGCAATATCACTGGTCGTTGGAGAGGTTACAGTTGACGATATTAATCAACTTATTGAATATGGTCTTTTGGATAATTATTCTACTGTAGATAAGGTAAACAGTATTAAAAATTTAGTCAATAGGATGATTATTCTTTCCGATGATAAATTGAATGAATTATATCCTGAAAAAAGACCTTCAAACGTTATTATTAAATTGGATAAGGCGTTTAGAAATGGAGTATTTCAAAATCTCACATTGCTTCCAAAAGGAGACTTTGAAAATCCATATCAGTTAAGTGAATTGATAGATAAATTCAAATCCAATAATCCTCTTTATGATATAAGAAACCTCACGGTTATTGATTCACTGGAAGATTATTCTATGAAATATGTTGTTGAAAAATTAAATGGTAGGTAATATGAATAATACGAAAGAATTCTTAAAAAAAATAGGTATCGAAGAACCATCTGGTGATTTTAAATCATCTAAGCGATTTGGGGATGGTGGCCAGTATCGTTTTGAGGTTCCTGGAATACAATCTCCAAAAACAATGAGTGCACTTTTAAAAGAATCTTTAAAGAACAATGTTTTTATTCATAGGGTTACTCAAACAAAAGGAATAATGCTTTTAACTGACAGTGAAATTAAAGAAATGGTGGATTTGGCTATTGATTACGGTTGTGAGTTATTTTTATCTGTTGGTCCGAGAGCAACATATGATACTTCAGCCACAGTACATACAAAAGAGGGAAGCAGAATCGGATATCGTCTTAGAGGTTATGACAATTTAGTTTATGCAATTGAAGATGTAAAAAGAGCCTGCAATATTGGAGTAAGGGGAATATTGCTCTATGATGAAGGTTTGCTTTGGGTTTTAAATAAGATGCGCTCTGAAGGTGAACTTCCAAATAATGTTCATTTTAAATTATCTGCACATGCAGGTCATTCAAACCCTGCTTCAGCAAAATTGCTTGAAGATATGGGTCTTAACTCTTTAAATCCTGTTAGGGATTTGCAAATTCCGATGATTGCTGCTATTAGAAAATCAATAGACATTTCAATTGATCTTCACACTGAAAATCCAAAATCTACTGGCGGTTTTATAAGGCATTATGAAGTTCCTAAATTCATTGATGTTGCATCTCCAGTTTATTTAAAAACTGGAGGTTCTGTTGCGGCAAATCATAATTGGGATACAACAGAAAAAGAAGCAATAGCTCGTATTAAACAAGTGATGCTGGTTAAAAGAATGATTGACAGTTACTGTCCTGATGCAATTGCGTCTCCTAATCAGTCCAGTGACCTATCAGTTCCTGAGTGATTTTATGGATATTTTGCAAGATATTTCCAAATCAATAATTGATGCATCAACAAAATTAAGTGATGATAAATTAAATGCTTTAAAAAGAGCTATTGATGTTGAAGATAATGAAAATGCCCGTTGGGCATTATCACAAATTTTAGAAAATTATAATGTTGCTTTTAAAACAAAATTTCCGTTATGTGATGATACTGGCATTCCACATGTAATTATTGAGATGGGATGTGAAAGAGAAATTTCTGGTGAATTGTTAAATCAGATTCATGAAGGAATTGAACTGGGATTGAACAATCTTCCCGCAAGGCCTATGGCAGTAAAAGGCAATGAAATAGAACGAATAGAACAAAATATGGGGTTATATGAAAAACCGGGGATGCTTAAACCTGCATCGGTTTTAATTGATTGTCATACTGATGAGTCCAGCTATAAAAGAGACATATCTCCGGACACATTAAATATTCATTTTATCTTAGAAGGCGGGGGTCCTGAGATTAGGGCTAAAACATACAGAGTTTATCATAAACGTTCTTTTTATAATGTAATCGATACTGCATGCGAATGGTTATCCGATTCATTAAATTTGCTTGGTTGCACTCCATCAATCCCATCAATTGGCATTGGAAGAACACACTATGAAGCTAATGCCCTTCTTTTGAAATCGATTGCATATGGAAATCTGGATAATCTAAGTGATGTTGAACGGTATGTCAGTGATAAACTAAACGAAACTGGTATTGGTCCTTTGGGTTTAGGCGGCAAGACTACTGTTTTAGGCTCTTATGTAAATATTGGTAACCAGAGGGCAAGTGGTGTTAGGATAGTTGCAGTTAGACCGTCATGTTTTGTTGAGCCAAGAGTAGCAACATTAAAATTGTAATGTTTATAAATTTAAAAATAATTAAGTAAAAAAGGTACATTAAAATGAATGATAATAATTTTAGGGTAAATTCCCATTCTCTAAAAACAGCTATATCTCGTGTTGAAACAGATAAGATTGTTACCAGAGGTTATAATCAAAGAGATTTGATAGAAAAAATCAGATATAGTGACATGGTTTATTTAATGTTAAAAGGGAGATTGCCATCAGTTCAGGAAGGAAAAATATTTAATCAGGTTTTAGTTTCATTCTGTGACCATGGTGCAACCCCTCCAAGCACTCAGACTGCCCGTCTCGTTGCATCATCAGGTTCTCCATTGAATTCTGCAGTGGCGGGAGCATTATTATCTTTTGGACATAAGCATGCTGGTGCAATTGAAAAAACAATGGAACTATACCAGTCAAGGATTAATTCCCTTTATTTAACTGATGATTCAAACATTGACAACAAGCAGATTGCCAGTTTGGCTATTGACATATATAATGAGTATATGTCCGGTGATAAAAAATTGCCAGGTTTTGGCCATAGGTATCATAATGTAGACCCGAGGGCAGATAAACTGATGGAACTTGTAATTAAGCAGGGTTTTATTGGTCCGCATATTAAGCTGGCTTTGGCTGTTGAAGACTTAATTTATCAAAAAAAGAAAATCAGACTCAATGTTGACGGTGCAAATGCAGCAATCTTATCTGATTTGGGATTTTCTCCAGATTTGGGTTTGGGAGTTTTCATGATTGGAAGGTTACCTGGTATTATTGCACATATTCACGAAGAGAAGATGGATGAAGAGGAATTTAGAAGATTTTGCGATTTGGATGACATAATATATGATGGAGGAAGATAAAATGGAATTTATAGATGTTATTAATGAAAGATATAGTGTTAGAGGATATTTGGATAAACCTGTTGAAGATGAAAAACTTGAATATGTTCTAAAAGCAGCAACAATTGCACCAACAGGCATTAATGCACAGGCCTTTAAAGTTTATGTTATTGATGCTAAAAAATACAAAGAAGACCTGTCTAAAATTTATGGTGCAAAATGGTTTACCGAAGCTCCTTATGTGTTGTGCGTCGTTGCCATAATGGATAAGGCTTGGACAAGACCATGGGATGGAAGAAACATTGCAGATATTGATGCAACAATTGTAATGGATCATATGATTCTTGCAGCTCAGGATGTAGGTCTTGGCACATGTTATATTGGTGCATTTAAGAAATATGAAGCTCATAAATTCTTAAACTTGAAAGAAAACGAAGAACCAATATTATTTACTCCTTTAGGTTACGGAAACGCTGAGCCAAGGGACACTCCTAGAAAGGAATTGGATGAATTTGTAGTCTACATTGATTAAAATGAAATTGTTAATATTGAGTGCAGATAATTCTAAAGAGATGGAAAACATTGCTGAAGAATTATCTCAAAAAAAATTTAAGTTGGTTGAACAGGATTCTGACTTTATATTGATGAGAAAAAGAAGATATGGAAATCCATTAATACACGTAGTATGTTTAATCCTGGCTTTATCCACGATTTCATTACTTATTTTCATTAATGTTGGGTATTTTATGTACTCCTATCTGTGGGCTTCTCCACACGTGTTAATTACTACTGAAAAAGTTTCAGACGAAGGCACTCCTTTAGAATTCAATAGTATGGATGAAGTTTTAAGTAAAGCTAATGCTATTCTATGATTTCATCTACACTATACTCTTCTATTTTTCTTATTACCAATGGATTTTCACTGTTCAAATATTCGGATTCCTCACCTATTTTTGCATTGATAAACACTTCATCAACACTAGGTTCTGTAAATAATGTAATTATGTCTGATAAGAATTCATCGTAGTCCTTTTGGACATTTTCGTCACTAAAACCTAATCTTGGCAGTTCATCTGTCCAAATATCTTCTCCTGGTGAGAATTTCTTATCAATTAGTTTATTATCCTTTATTTCACTGTCCAGGGTAATTGAAAAATTTTTGTTAAGAATTATCCAAACTGCTCTATCCATGTATATTCATCTAAATGTGATGGTATAAATATTATGAAGTTATAACTAAATGTAAGTGTTATTATGGCAAATGTAAAAATGTTTAAATTATTAGGGGTAATGTTGGCATTGGTGTTAATTATTTGGGGATTATCTCCAATTTTAAGACACGAGCCACTAACAAATAATGTTATTGCAACTGCAATTATACTGGTTTTAATTGGAATTGCTTATTTAATAATAATGCTTAACCCTGGTTGGACCAAGGCAGTATTTTTCTTTGAGGGAATTGTTATTGGTGTTGCAGGGTATATGTTGTTGGATTTTCCATACAATATAGAACTCCTTATAGTGGGTTTAATCATAGTAATAATAGCAATACTTGCGTATTTAGAAAAATTACCTCCTAGTATATTGAAATGGTTCTATAGATAGCTTATTTTTCTTTTATTATTTTTTTTATTTAATTTTTTTATCTAAATATTAAAATTTGAATACTTTTTTTTATTCTAATTTAAATTTCAGCTATTTTTACAAATATTAAATAGTAAAAGATATATATATTGCACAATAAAAATAAATACACCATGGTGATTTATTATGGCAGAGATATCAGACGCAATCGCAATGATAAAAAAAGCTGAAGCTGATGCTGAGCAACTCATTATTGATTCAGAGTCTCAATCTAAAGACTTAATTGCTGAATCTAATGTAAAAGCTGAGGAAATCATTTCCGCAGCTAAAAGCGCAGCAGAAGAAGAAGCGAAAAATACTGTTTTTGATGCAGAAGATAAAGCTAAAGAAGAAGCACAATCTATTGCTCAACAGTCTGAAAAAGATGTTGCAGCTTTAAAAGAGAAAGCTATGGCAAATGTAGATAATGCTGCTTCAATTATTGTCAAAAATATTTTGTAGTGTGAGATTATATGTTCAAGACAGCTAGAATGCGTAAAATTAGAATTGTTACACTTGATAAGTATGTAGCCCCTACAGTGGATGCTCTCCACGAATCTGGGCTTGTACAAGTCAGTGATATTTCTGATAGCATTCAGCAAGATCCTGAATTAGCGGAATTAGTAACTCCGGCAAAAGCTACTCCATACACTGGTAAGATATCTTCTCTTCTTATGAAAACAAATGGTATATCTGAACTATTAGGAAATTCTTTATCAGAAGGCCATGGGTTAAAAGATACATTAATGTCTTTTATTAGTCCAGACATGCCTGTTCAAAAAGAAGTTGAAGCTCTAGATACTGAAGCTTTTATTCAAAAAGCTGAAGATACATTGGCTCAGGTGGAGTCTAAAACACATGTTATTGAAGGAAAACTAGCCGCACTCGACGCTGAAACAAGTGAACTCAAGTCTAATAAAAGTTTGGCTAAGCACTTATCCAATTTTGACATGGATTTAGCTCTTTTAAAAGATTCAAAGTACACTTCTACTACTGTTGGTAGGATTAATGCTGAATCTACTTCAGAAATCAAAAATCAATTAAGTAACTTGACAGATGAATTAGAAGTATTTACTGTTCCTGCGGAAGATAAAGAAGGAGAAATTATCACCGTAGTGACATTAAAAGAATATAGTGATGAAGTTTATTCAACACTTCGTAAATTTGACTTTGAGAAAGTTGAAATAGGAAACGTTGAAGGTACTCCTCAACAGATTATTTCAAACGCTGATTCCAGATTGTTAACAATTGATTCAGAACGTGCTGCTGTTAAAAAAGAATTAAGAGCAGTCGCTGAACAATGGGACGATGATGTATTAGCTCTCAAAGAACAATTAGAGAATGAAAAAGAAAAGAACGAAATTCTTTCATCATTTGTTCAAACTAAAGATGCTTACATCTTTGAAGGTTGGGTGCCTGAAAAGGATGTCGAAAAAGTTGAACAATTAGTTGAAAAAAGTTCTGATGGACATTGTGCCTTTGAAACAATAGAGGTTGAAGGTACAGATGATGAAAATGTTCCTGTTTTACAACAAAACGGATGGTATGCAAAACCTTTCGAATACCTTGTTGATATGTACTCACCGGTACGTTACAATGCAATTGATCCAACAATATTTGTTGCAATCACATTCCCATTCTTCTTCGGTTTCTGTTTAACCGATGCAGTATATGGTCTAGCAGTATCTGCTATTGGTGTAGTATTGCTAAAAGGTCTTGGAAAAGTTAAAGAATCAATGCATTCATTCGGTTGGATTTTAATCTGGTCTGGTCTGTGGGCCGTTATACTGGGTTTAATAACCAATGGTTTTATTGGGGACTTCCCGGAAAGATTAGCTGGTTTCCGTTTACCAACCGTTGTTGGTGCGGTTGAAGCATTTAAACATCCTGATACTATTTTGATTATAGCTATCGCAGTTGGTCTTATTTACACAAACATCGGATTTATCTTAGGTGCAATCAACAACTTAAGATACGGTAATGTTAAAGAAGCTATTGGTTCTCAAATTTGTTGGTTTGTATTTGAAGCTGGAATAATTTTCCTTGCATTAGGATATTTAATGCCTGCAATCGGTATGATTGGTATGGCATTAGGTGGAATTTTAATTATTGCAACTATTGGAATGTTAGTATGGGCTAACGGTGCATACGGTGTAATGGATATTTTCGGTTACATGGGAGATGTATTATCTTATGCTCGTCTTTTAGCATTATGTTTAGCTACAGGTGGTATTGCTATGACAGTAAACATCTTAGCTCAAATGATTAATGGTATGGTTCCATATGCAGGTATTGTATTGGCAATATTCATATTCATATTCGGTCATATTGCAAACTTCGCTTTCCAAGTATTAGGTGCATTTATTAACGCTTTACGTCTTAACTATGTAGAGTTCTTCTCACAATTCTTCATGGAAGGTAAAGGTAAATTCGAAGCTTTCAAAGCAAAAAGAACATTTACAAAACTTAAAAATTAAAAATTTTTCATTTATATCTTAAAACAAAATTTAAAAATCAATATTATTTCAAAGGTGAATTAAATATGGTAGAAATTGCTTTAGGTACTGCTTTAGCAGCTATTGGTGCTGGAGTAGCAATTGGTTTTGCCGGATTAGGTTCCGGTTTAGGTCAAGGTATGGCAGCTGCTGGTTCTGTAGGAGCAGTTGCAGAAGACAATGACATGTTTGCAAGAGGTATTATTTTCTCTGCTTTGCCAGAAACTCAGGCTATTTACGGTTTCTTGGTTGCAATCTTATTATTAGTATTCTCAGGATTACTGGGTGGAGGACAAGGATTACCTACTGAAGCAGGTATTGTAGCTATTGGTGTAGGTGCATCCATTGGTTTCGCTGGTTTAGGTTCCGGTATGGGACAAGGTATGGCAGCAGCATCTTCCGTTGGTGCTATTGTAGAAGACAATGATATGTTTGCTCGTGGTATTATCTTCTCTGCATTACCAGAGACACAAGCTATTTACGGTTTCTTGATTGCTATTTTACTTATGGTATTCGGTGGAATCTTAGGTTAAGGAGGCAATTTATATGAGCTCAGGCACAGATAAAATTGTTTCAAGCATTATGTCTGAAGCCCAAGGGAAAGCTGATGTAATCATTCAAGAAGCTAATGCAGAAGTTTCATCAATTACTGCAAAAGCTGAAAAAACTGCAGAAGCTGAAAAAGCTAAAATATCAGATAATGGTAAAAAACAATCTGAAATGAGATATCAGCAAATTATCTCTGAAGCTAAGATGAATGCTCGTAGAGCTGAATTAGGCGCTAAAGAAGAAGTCATTGAAGCGGCATTTGCAAAAGCTACTGATGCTCTTAAAGCTAAAGCTGCTTCCGATGATGATGAATATAAAGATTCATTAAGTAAAATGATTAAAGAAGCTACAGATGAAATTGGTAGTAAAGATTTAATCTTACAATTAAATGAAAAAGATACACAAAACATGAAAGATCAACTTTCAGGAGTCTCTACTTTCCAAATTGAGGACATTACTTTTACTTTAGGTGAACCTATTGATGCTATAGGTGGAGCTGTTTTAAAAACAAGTAATGGAGATATTGAAGTAAATAATACTATTGAAGCTAGATTAGATAGATTTAAAAGTATGTTACGTAGTGAAGTTGCTGAAGTTTTATTTAAATAATTAGGAGGATAAATTATGGCAGATGAAATTGCTACATTAATAAGTTCTGTTGGACTTACACAAGAAACATTTCTTGTATTCTGTGTAATTGCAGTTCTTATTGTTGGTGCAGTAGTTGTAATCATTGCATCTAGACCAATTTTGGACATTTATCCTTATCTTAACCCAAGTGCAAGAGTAAGAGCAAGAAAAGGAAGATTATTTGACGAAAAACAACTCTCTGAAATTGTTGAAACAAACAATGTTGAAGAAGTTGAAAACTATCTCAAAGGTATTCCTGAATATGCTGATGTTCTTGACGAATATCCTCTTGATAAAGCATTAGATGTTGAACGTGCTAATACTTATGACTTTGTTGCAAGATTAGCTCCTAAGGAAGTAAAAGATCCTTTTGTTATCATGTCTAAAAAAACTGATATAGATAACATTAAAAGTCTTTTAACTGCTAAGGAAGTCGGTCTCAGTCCAGAAGAAACAAGAGAATTATTAATTCCTTGCGGATCTCTATACTCCGATTTAGAATCATTGGCTGATGCTGACAGTGTAACTGATATTGTTACAAGTTTAGACGGTACTGAATATTCTGCTGCTTTAGAAGATGCTCTTCCACAATATGAAGACACTAATATGATTCTTCCATTAGAATCTGCTTTAGATAAATATTATTTAGGCAAGTTATTACGTTCTTCTGATGTTCCTGCTGATGAAAACAGACAAATTATGTATGCATATGTTGGAACTCAAGTTGATGTAGCTAATCTTAAACTAATTATAAGGGCTAAAGAAGATGGTCTTGATTATGATGCAATCTCTCCTTATATATTAGAAGAAGGATACCAATTACGTGAATGGAAACTTAAAGATTTAATGGAATCTCCTGATGTTACTAATGTAATATCCGGTTTAGAAGGAACAAAATATGCACATGCATTAACTGATGCTATGCCAGTTTACAACGAAACTGGTTCAGTTGCTGTATTTGAAAAAGCATTGGATGTATATGCTTCCGATTATGCTAAATCTTTATCTTCTAAAAAACCATTAGGTATTGGTCCAATTATTGGTTATTTAAGTCAAAAAGAAAATGAAATTAAAAATTTAAAAATTATTGCAAGAGCAAAAAGAGAAGCAGACTTCCCTAATTCAAAAATCATGGAGATGTTAATATGAGTTCTGTAGCAATTATAGGTGATATTGACACAGTATCTGGATTTAGATTAGGTGGTGTCAAAAAAGCAGAAGTTGTTAACTCTGCTGAAGAAGCTATTGCGGCTTTTGATAAATTTTTAGATGAAGAAATTTCAATTATTATCATTACTCAATTAATGGCTAATGAGATAAGAGAACACATTAATAGAAAAATTGGTTCAAATGTTTTACCAATGATAATTGAAATACCTGATAAAGATGGGTCCTCAGGAGGATCATCTGATCAAATAAATGAGCTTATTAAAAGAGTTATCGGGGTAGAGATGGTTAAATGATTATTGAAGGAAAAATTATTAAGATTGCTGGGCCTGTTATTATCGCAGATGGTATGAGAGGGGCTCAGATGCTTGAGATGGTTAGGGTAGGTGACGAGAAGCTTATCGGGGAAATCATTGAGCTTGAAGGTGACACCGCAACTATCCAAGTATATGAAGAAACAGCCGGTATCCAACCGGGTGAAGTAGTTGAATGTACAGGAGGTCCATTGTCAGTAGAACTTGCTCCAGGTGTAATGAGTTCCATTTTTGATGGAATTCAAAGACCATTAAGAATCATCAGAGAAGAATCTGGTGATTTTATTGCAAGAGGTATTGATGTAGATTCAGTAAACAAAGAGAAAAAATGGGCTTTCAAACCTGTAGCTAAAGTTGGAGATGTCTTACAAGGTGGAGACGTTCTTGGTGAAGTTCAAGAAACCACTGCTGTATTACACAAAATTATGGTACCTCCAACCCTCGAAGGTGAAGTTACTGAAATTGCTGCTGAAGGCGAATACACTGTATTAGATGATATTGCTACTGTTGGTGGAGAAAAAGTTCAAATGCTCCAAAAATGGCCGGTAAAAAGAAGCCGTCCATACATTGAAAAATTAGACCCAGATATACCTTTAGTAACTGGTCAAAGAGCACAAGATACTTTCTTCTCCGTAGCTAAAGGAGGAGCAGCAGCTATTCCAGGTCCTTTCGGATCAGGTAAAACTGTTACACAGCAACAATTGGCTAAATGGGCTGACGCAGATATCGTTGTATATATCGGATGTGGAGAACGTGGTAACGAAATGACTGAAGTACTTACTGAATTCCCATTCCTTGACGACCCTAAAACCGGTAACCCATTGATGGACAGAACTGTTCTTATTGCAAACACTTCCAACATGCCGGTAGCAGCTCGTGAAGCATGTGTATATACTGGAATTACTATTGCTGAATACTACCGTGACCAAGGTTACGATGTAGCACTTATGGCAGACTCAACTTCAAGATGGGCAGAAGCTATGAGGGAAATTTCTGGAAGATTAGAAGAAATGCCTGGGGAAGAAGGTTACCCTGCATACTTAGCATCCAGATTAGCACAATTCTATGAAAGAGCAGGAAGAGTAAAAACTATTGGTAGTGAACCAAATGTTGCATCTATTTCTGTAGTTGGTGCAGTATCACCTCCTGGTGGGGACTTATCTGAACCTGTTACTCAAAACACATTACGTATCTGTAAAGTGTTCTGGGCATTAGACGCATCTCTTGCGGATAAACGTCACTTCCCTTCAATTGACTGGTTACAAAGTTATTCATTATACGTAGACAGTATTGAAGGCTGGTGGGCTGAAAACGTAGCAGAAGATTGGAGAGCAACTCGTGACCAAGCTATGGGATTATTACAAAAAGAATCCGAGTTACAGGAAATTGTACAATTAGTCGGTCCTGATGCATTACCTGAAACTGACCAAGCTACTTTAGAAACTACTCGTATGTTAAGAGAAGATTTCTTACAACAAAATGCATTTGATGATGTAGACACATACTGTGCACCGGATAAACAATACAAAATGTTAAAAACTATCCTTTTATTCTACAAAGAATCTCTTGCAGCTGTTAACAGAGGAGCACCAATTGCAAACATTGTAGCTTTACCTGTTAAAGAAGAAATCGGTAAAATGAAATATATACCACAAGATGAATTTGATGCAAAAATCGCTGAAATTCAATCCGCAATTACTAAACAATGCAGTGAGGCTTAAAAATGAATACAAATATTAAAACTAGAGAATATACTACTGTATCTGAAGTCTCAGGTCCTTTAATGGTTGTTGAAGGCGTAGAAGGCGTTGGTTACAATGAAATTGTAGATATTGAAACACCTACTGGTGAAAAAAGAAGTGGACAAGTTCTTGAAGTAACTAAAGATGTTGCTGTTATTCAAGTTTTCGAAGGAACTAATGACTTAAACACTAAAGATACCAAAACCAGATTCACTGGTCAAACCGCAAAAATCGGTGTATCCAGAGACATGATGGGCCGTATCTTTAACGGTATCGGTAAACCTATTGACGGTGGGCCTGAAATTATTCCTGACGAAGAATTAGATATTAACGGGGCTCCTATGAACCCTGCTTCTCGTGAATTCCCAGAAGAATTTATTCAAACTGGTATCTCTACCATTGACGGAATGAACACATTAGTAAGAGGACAAAAACTTCCTATTTTCTCAGGATCTGGTTTACCTCACAACGATTTAGCTGTACAGATTGCAAGACAAGCTAAAGTATTAGGAGCTGACGATGAATTCGCAGTAATTTTCGCAGCTATGGGTATTACAAACGAAGAAGCAAACTTCTTTATGAGAGACTTTGAACGTACTGGAGCTTTGGAAAAATTAACAGTATTCATGAACTTAGCAGACGACCCTGCTATTGAAAGAATCTTAACTCCAAAAATGGCTTTAACTACTGCTGAATATTATGCATTTACCTTAGGTATGCAAGTATTAGTTATCTTAACAGATATGACTAACTACTGTGAAGCTTTAAGGGAAATTTCTGCAGCAAGAGAAGAAGTACCTGGAAGAAGAGGTTACCCTGGTTACATGTACACTGACCTTGCAGGTATCTATGAAAGAGCAGGACGTATTGACGGTAAAGAAGGTTCAATTACTCAAATGCCTATCTTAGTTATGCCTCAAGACGATATTACTCACCCAATTCCAGATTTAACTGGATATATTACTGAAGGACAAATAGTATTAAGTAGGGAAATTTCCCGTAAAGGTATTTACCCTCCTGTAGATGTACTTCCTTCACTTTCTCGTTTGATGAGTGGTGGTATCGGCGGAGACAAAACTAGGGATGACCACAGTGGTGTATCTGACCAACTTTATTCTGCATATGCAGAAGGTCGTGAATTAAGAGACCTCGTTGCGGTTGTAGGGGAAGAAGCACTTACTGAAAGGGATCAAAAATTCTTAGAATTTGCTCAAGCATTTGAAGACCAGTTCATTACTCAAAGTAAAGATGAAGACAGAACTATCTTTGAAACTTTAGATCTTGGTTGGAGTTTACTTAAAATCTTACCTAAATCTGAACTCAAAAGGGTTAAAGAAGAATTTGTTGAACAATACCTTCCAAAAGACTAATATCATTGCAGTAATGTAGGTGATTAAATGGCACAAGATATTATAGATGGAATTAATCCAACTCGTATGGAATTATTATCTCTTAAAAATAGGACAAAACTTGCTGTTAAAGGGCATGGTTTGCTTAAAGAGAAAAGAGATGCTTTAATTAAAGAGTTTTTTGATATCTTGGATCGTGTCAAAGGTATTCGTGAAAACGCAGAATTAAGTCTAAAAGAAGCAAATGATGCTTTACTTGAAGCTCAAATTGCAATGGGTGATTTAGCTGTTAGAAAAGCAGCATTATCTGTTAAGGAATCTATTGATGTTGAGATTACTTCAAGAAGTGTTATGGGTGTTTCAGTACCTGTAACTGATGTCAAAATGGAAGAAAGGTCCATTATTGATAGGGGTTACGGATTCTCTGATACTACAATTCAATTAGACGAAGCTGCTAAAAAATTCGAGGAATCTATTAAGTATTTAATCGAGCTCGGTGAAGTGGAAAAAACAATTTATCTGCTTGCTGAAGAAATCGAAGCTACTAAACGTAGAGTTAATGCTTTGGAACATATTATGATTCCAAGATTCCAAAATACTGAAAAGTATATTGATATGAGACTCCAAGAAATGGAAAGGGAAAACTTCGTTAGATTGAAAATGATTAGATCAACTATTGAGAAGAATGAAAAAGCTGCTGCAGCAGCTGAAGAAGCTTCTAATGCAGAAGCTTAATTTTTTCTCATATCTTTTTATTTTCTTCTATTTTTATTTATTTTTTTAATTAAAGGTTAATTTGATTGTTATTTTTAAAAATAATTTTTATTATAAAGTTACTGTAAAAAAATTTCTTACTAGAAATTCAAGAAAATCGGTGTTAAAATGAAAAGGAATCCTATAGACCAATTTATGAAAGACCCGGATAATAAGGCTAGAGTATTTGTTTGGATAACTTATGGGATGGTTGCAACTACTTTTATGATTACATTGGGAGTAATATTATTTATTTTACACCTAGTTGGCTTTTTCTAGCTGCTTTTTGAACTTTTTGAGTTGTTAATTCTACTTTTTCATATAATTTTTCAAAATCACTATCTTTATCAATTATTGTTAGTAATGGCTCTGATTTTTCAGTGATTGAACCGATATGAGGAAGGTCATAAATATTGTTTAAATCTATTTTTTCGAATTTGTTTCGGTTTGGGGAATAAATTATTTTTTTATAGGAATAATATTTTGGTTTTGGAATTTCTATAATTTCTCCCTGACAAGCTTTGATATGTGCATCTAACATGTTGATGCCTAAAGATTTTTCTACACATTCAAATGTTCCCTGTATTCTCGGATTAATTTCTATAACATATAATCCATTTTCATTTAGAATGTAATCTACGCCATTTGATCCAATCAGATTAAATTTTTGCGCTAATTTTTCAGATGCAATTTCCATTTCACTGTTTATTTCATCGATATCTCTAACATCTGCCATAACAGATTCGTTAGTTAAAGGCAGAATATTACCAACATATATGAAACTGTTATTTTTTTCAAAATCATGTTGGGTTAGTAATCGTGTATTGATTATTGTTTTAGCATCATTTTTGCTTGCAAGCAGTGATGAACTTAAACTGATTCCCGGTATATATTCCTGCAATATGAATTCACCATCATTAAATTGAAGTTCTTTTTCATTATCTATTAGATTAATATCATACCCTCCACTTCCTTGAAGGGGTTTTAAAATAAATTGAATGTCTTCATAATTTTCACTTATTTCAAATGCCTCATCTATATCAGTTACATTAAAACTCTTAGGAGTTAAAAATTCATCTTTGATTTTTTTATAGAATCGGTATTTGTCTTCAATATTTTCAACATCTTTTGTTCCCAAAATCTTCTTTTTGTGTTTGTTTGAAAAATCAGATGGTGAAATGCCTGAAATTGGGATTATATAATCCACGTCGTCCAGATAATCTTTAGAAATTTCTAAAATATTTGCACTATTGAATTGATCTTCAAAAATACCGCAGCTTTGATTTTCCTGTTCATTTAAAATAATCTTCTGATTTTTGATTTGAGGTGTATCTGATGAGGAAAAATAGCTTGTGGAAAATATTTCGTAATCTAATTTCAATGCACTGTTAAGCATACTTCTTGTATCAATTCCAATAAGTAACAGCTTTTCCATAAATTATCAATAAAAATAGTTAATTAGAAATAGTCCCGAGCGGAGTCGAACCGCCGTCTCCGGGTCCAAAGCCTAGAAGGATTACCACTACCCTACGGGACTATAATATGTTGCACATATACAACAATAATATATATTATTCATGTAGTATTTAAACCTATCGGTATAATTATAATTTTTGATAAAATAAGCATTTTTCATGCCAGATACAATTAAAACAAATTTTAGACACACTATCTTTAGTATTGAAAATTGCATCTACCTTTTTGAATAATTCAACTGCATTATATTCTTTATCAATTTCAAATTTTTTCAAAACTTCCCCGTCCATATTAACAATTTTTTCATTTTGTGTTTCATTAATACATATTCCATTCTTTAGATTTGGACATGCCTTACAGATATCATCAGGGGAATTTGTAAGGATAATTGAAGTTGCAGTTTGTTTTCTTTTCACATTGACATCAGTCATATTTTCTACAAAGTTTTCATCATATCCGTATCCCTGAAAACCTTTAAGACACAACAGATGATGTCCTCTTAAAATAAGTTTCATTTAAATCAATAAAATAATAAAAAAAGAAAAAAAGTTTAAAAACTTTTTTTTAGTCTTTTGGTAAAAATACTTTAGATACTGAAGCTGCACCTAATATCTTTACAATATCTCCTGCAATAAATGGAACAAGACCCATCATTAAAAGATCAACAACACCTAATGTTGTTCCTTGGGTCAAAACGGACCATAATGCAAGGCCAGCTAATCCTGGAATATATATTAATGCAAAGTTTGCAATTCCAATAACGATTGCCATTCTTGTAAAATTACGTGCTTTTGCATATCTTTCAGTAATGTATCCTATAAAGTATGATGCTATTACGAATCCTACAAAGAATCCAAATGTTGAACCTAAAAATATTTCAAGTCCACCGGTCATGCCTCCAAACCAAGGAATGAAAGCAATTCCAAGCACAATATATAGGATTTGGCTTAAACAACCGTACTTTTTACCTAAGAATAAACCAGAACATAATACTGCAAAAGTTTGTGCAGTTATTGGAACTGGAGTCCATGGGAGTGGAATAATGATTTGAGCCATTATACCTGTAAAACATGCCATCAAAAGTGACATGAGCAATTTAGTTGCAGTACTAGAGTCCTGAATTCTTTCAAAAACGTTTTTTCTGGTACTGTAATAATTTTCCATATTGATATTCATTTTTTACCTCCAATTTCCGAATCCTATATAATATTTATTCATTATATTATTTTAGTGTTATGTTTTCAAATAAAAAATATGAATGAGAATAATTTATTCTCATTAGTCAGTTGTAATTAATTGTATGTTGTTTGGTTTTTTAACGATATTAACTGAGTTGACTGCAACTAATTTTTTAATACCTTTTTGTGATGCAACATCAACTAATCTTTGGCTGATAACACCATCAAAGATAACTGCTTCGGCAGTTCCATCTATGTTTTTAATTTCTTCATAGATTTCTTCCACTTCCACTTCTTTAGTCATATTTAATGCTTCATCTAAAATAGCTCCGCTACCGGTACCTTCAAATTCTTTAAGCATGTCTTTCATTAAGGTTACTTCATCATCTTCGATTACCGGTTCTTGTGCGTGTGGTTCTTCACGTTTGGAGTATTTGTTGTGTTGCTTTTTATGACGTCTGTCGTGTCTTCTGTTATCTTTTTTATTGTTTTCAGAGAAAATATTATTTGTTGCTAAAAATTGTGTTGTAGGAACTTTGTCTCTAAGTGCAATTAATACTTCGTCTTTTTCTAAGTCTTCCACTTCTTTTCCTTTTGGTGCACGGGTAATATAGTCAACTTCTCCAATCTGCAGGAGTTCTTTTAAAATTAACTCTCCACCTCTGTCTCCATCAACAAAAGCAGTTGTGGTTCTTTTTTTACTTAATTCACCAATAGACTTAGGAACACTCACTCCTTCAACAGCTACAGTGTTTTTAATTCCATATTTAAGTAAGTTTAATACATCACTGCGTCCTTCCACAACAATGATTGCATCAGAGGTGTGGATACTAGGACCTGCAGGTAAACGATCATCACCATATTCAGAGATTTCATGAACTCTCATTGCTTCTCTAACTTCTTCAATCATTTTCATGCTGGCTGGACCGACGCTTTCAACCATGTTTTTATAAATTTCTTTTGCACGGTTTACAACTTGTTCTCTTTTAACGGCCCTTACGTCCTCAACTTTTAAAGTTTGGATTTCAGCTTCGCAAGGTCCTACTCTATTAATTGTTTCGAGAGATGCTGCGAGAATGGCGGTTTCAACTCTGTCTAAACTGGACGGAATGACGATTTCACCTTTTGCCCTTCCGCTGTTGGAGTGGATATTAACTTGAATTCTGCCTATTCTTCCAGTACGTTGAAGCTCTCTTAAGTCTAAATCGTTACTGAGTAAACCTTCGGTTTGTCCGAATACTGCACCAACAACATCAGGTTTCTCAACAATTCCATTAGCTGTAATTTGAGCATGGATTAAATATTTTGTTGTTGTTAATTCTTCACCTTTTCCCATTTTTAAGCCTCCTAAAGCTTAATTTAATCGGGATAATTTATGTAATATCTAAATGATTTTAGTAAATGTGCATAAATTATACGATAAACTTATTTAACAGTCTAATATTTTATACACTAAAAAGAGTTAATACATTCGGAGAATTACTATTAAGGTTATCTAATATTTTCTAATTAAATTTGTTTTATTGTAAATTTATAAACTTTTAAACATTTATTTTGCCTTAATAATTGATTTTCTCCTGTCTTTGAATTAAATTAATAATAATTTGTAATAATGAAATGTAATAAACTCTATGAGCATATAATAATATTAAGTATTTTATCTAATACTACAATTATTAATTTTATAAAAACTAATATATAAACTGTGTTATATGATTTGAATAGATTTTAATAATATCATGTATAACTATAATATAATTATTGTTGGTGTTGAGTTTATGTCATTAAGTCCAAAAGATGTTTTAAATAAAAATAAAAATCTAAACAAACGGGTCGCTGTTGAGAAAATTAAAGTTGATGATGTAACCATTGACGATTTAAGGTTCAACGGCAAAAATTATGCTGAATATATTAATTTAAATTCTCTTCTTGAAAATGTATCTTCATGTCAAATCTCTGATGCGTATAAGGGAATTTCTTCAAGATCCGGCACTATTCAAAATATCAAACCCGTAAATAACCAGAAAGTTTGGGGAAAAATTTTCACTGCGAAAACTGCATGTGATGATTGGGGCACATCAGCGCAGGCTATCGACAATGCCGAACCTGGAGACATCTTATTTTTTAAGGTTGATGGTGAAGAAAAAGCCATTTGGGGCGAACTGGCTTCAAGCTGTGCAAGAGATAATGGCATTAAAGCGACTGTAATCTATGGTTCTGCCAGAGACTTGGATGCATTACTGTATATGGATTATCCTGTTTTTGCAAGTAATTTCTGTCCGAATGCAGGATCTCCTTTAGGTTTAGGCACTTTAAATGAAACTATTGAAGTTGAAGATGTAATTATCAATCCGGGAGACTTCTTTTTCGGTGATGAATCAGGAATTGTTATAATTCCTAAGGAGTTATTTGCCAAAACCATGGTGGCCACATTGGCCGTTAAGATAAAAGAAGCAGGTATTATTGAGGACATAAATTGTGGTAAAACCTTGGCAGAAATCGTCGGACTCAAATAGAAAAACATTTAAATAGAAATCAATATTTATATATAAATATATCGATACCTTTATATATAACCTATTTCTAATTATATAAATGATACAGATTTGATTTTAAGTTTGATTTTATGAAATTTTTAGGTAACAGTTTGCATATAGCAAACTCTGGAAAATTAATAGCCCGGTCTGATAAAACACCCTCACCAGGTGCAATCGTTTTTGATAGTAAAAAGAATAAGATTGGTAAGGTCGGCTATGTATTCGGGCCAACAAAGAAGCCCTATGTTTCTATTCGCCTATTCAAATCTGCGAATAGAAATGAAATTGAGAAAAACTGTGGTGAAAAACTGTTTGTATCGAAACCAAAATCCAAAAAGTCTAGAAAAAGGAGGATGAGAACACGACACAAAAAGTAGAAGAAATGCCAAGAAGAGGACGTAGAAAAACAAGACTAGAAGAAACACAAAATGATTCTTATGCACAAGACAAACAGACAGTATGTCCTGAATGTGGTTCTACTGAGTTGATTGGTGATTATGAAAGGGCTGAAGTTGTATGTGCCCGTTGTGGATTAGTCATCGATGAAAATCTTGTTGATATGGGTCCTGAATGGAGGGCATTTGACCATGAACAAAGAGATAAACGTACAAGAGTCGGAGCTCCAATCACTTACACCATTCACGATAAAGGTTTAAGTACTATGATTGATTGGAGAAACAAAGATATCTATGGTCGTGATATTCCTGCAAGAAACAGAGCTCAATGGTACAGATTAAGAAAATGGCAAAGAAAAATCAGGATTTCAGGTGCTACAGAAAGAAATCTTGCATTTGCATTAAGCGAGCTTGACCGTGACTCTTCAAGATTAGGTCTTCCAAGATCTGTAAGGGAAGCAGCATCCGTTGTTTACAGAAGTGCTGTGGACAATAAATTAATCAGAGGAAGAAGTATTGAAGGTGTTGTGGCAGCTTCATTGTATGCCGCATGCAGACGTTGTAATGTACCGCGTACTTTAGATGAAATCGCTGAAGTATCAAGAGTTACAAAAAAAGAAGTTGGAAGAACATACAGGTTCTTGACTCGTGAATTAAATATTAAATTACCACCAACTTCCCCAGTAGATTATGTTCCTAGATTTGCATCTGAACTCGGACTTTCTGGTGAAGCACAATCCAAAGCTATTGAGATTATTGAAAAAGCAATGGAAAAAGGATTAACTTCAGGTAGAGGTCCTACTGGTGTAGCTGCAGCTGCATTATACATCGCATCTGTTTTACTTGGTGAGAGAAAAACACAAAGGGATGTTGCAGATATTGCAGGAGTAACTGAAGTTACTATTCGTAACAGGTACAAAGAACTAACCGAACAATTAGAAATGGGTGTAACTTTATAGTTTCCCCTTTTGATTAATTAAGAGAATTCTTGATTAATCATCATTTTTTATTTTTTTTAAAATTTAGAGAGAATATTTTTCAATTCTGTAAATAAGTTCCCGAACAATTCCATCGTTATTGGTCTTTTTAACTTTATTTAATTTTGTTTGATATTTTGGAAGTCTTTTCAAGAAGTTTGCTACTCTTTTAGCGCTCATGACTTTATGATATTCTCCGTAACCTAACTTTTGTACATAAAATCCGTTTAATGTTTGTTCGAAGTTTCCAATGGCTGGAACGGAATAAATCGGTTTTTTAAGATGTATTGCTTCTGAAATAAAAGTAAATCCTCCATTGCAGATTACTGCTTTTGCAGAGGCCAAATCATCATAGAATTCATCTTCGTTAAAACTTTTGTAAGTTAAATTGCCGTCAAGTTCATCTTTATTAAATCCATAGACAATAAACTGCTCATTTTTAAGTGCTTTAAGTTTACGGACTAGTCTTTCACTTTCACGGCTTGTCTGATATACAACAATATGTTTTCCTTTACGTGGTTTTAGTTTCAGGATGTCTTCACGGATAATTGGAGGATAAATCACAGCATGCTTTCTAGGTTTTATTTTCGGATAAAAGAAGCTGGTTAAAATATGTATTTTGGGATTAACAACATATGTTTTAATAACTCCTTTAGCTTTAAGCATCTCTCCAATTTGATCTTTCGGATAATCTATTTTTGTCTGCGTAATCATATGGATATTATCTAAACTGATGAGAGGTATATCTCTAAGCTTTGAAACCATTGTTGCATAGATTTCAAAATCAGTGACAATAACGTCAGGTTTCAGCTGCCTTGCTTTTTTATAGAGATTTTCATATCCCACTTTAATGTTAGTAGGATTTCTTTTAATGGCCTCGGAAAGTGTTTTTAAGTTGTTAACTTTATTATTGATGTATACTGTATTAAATCCGCCGATTTCATAAACGTTATCAAATTTTGATTTTAAATATTCATATGCTCTGTCGCTTGAGAATAGATAAACATCATATTTGTCCTTAATTCTATCAACAATTACTCCTGTTCTTATTGCATGGCCCATACCTTCTCCGCAAACACAGTAAAATACTATTTTTTTATTTCTTCGGCGATGCTGGGATTTCACGCTGGTTCGGATGGCATTGATTCTGTTTCGGGTATTGTCATAGTTATCTTTAATTTCATTAATCTGTTCTGTTCTTTTTTCCAAATTTTCAAATCTTGATTTTGTAAGTCTTTCTTTTCCATGATCGAAATTATAATCAAGTTCGCCTGCATCGGTTCTTTTTCCTAAAAAATCATTTACGGTACTTTTTCCATATTGTCGGATTAATGTTTCAATTCCTTCTTCTTCAAGACGTCTTGTGGAAACACCAATTTTAGCATTTCTAAGTACTCTAAATGGTTCTTTTTTAGCTAATCTTTCAATATAATCAGTATCTTCTCCAAATGTTAGTGATTCATCAAATCCATTACATTCCTCGTGAAGTTCTCTTCTGGATATTATTCCATAACATCCTGCACCATGCGGTTTAATCTTTTCAACGCCTATCATGAAATAATTGGCAAAATCGTGGAATAATTTATCTTCTACTTTATTTGACATGGGTTCCATTTGAGTAATGGCTATTCCCAGTTTTTCCATTCTGAATTCATACAATACATTTCTTAAATAGTCTTCAGTAAGCTTTAAATCAGAATCCAAGAATAATAAATAGTCTCCTTTTGCAACCTTTGCACCATTATTCCTACCTACGGCCGGAAGACCTCCTTCAACAACTACGCACCCATATTCCTCTGCAATTTCTCTGGTTTTATCTTTGGAGTTTGCATCGGCTACAATAATTTCATAGTCATCAAAATCCTGGTTTTTAATACTTTCAAGTAAAACAGGAAGGTATTCCTCTTCATTATATGTAGGAATGATAATGCTGAAAATCATGGTTTAAAATTTATTTTTTAAACTAATAAATCTTTTTGAAAAATGCCAGATTTTCAATTTGGAGTCTTTTTTCCAATTATCTAGGATGAAATTTTTTTCCAAGATAACATTTTTTAACAAGTTTTTCCCCATTTTTGAAAAAATCTTAATTTGATAGTTGAAGGTAATAGATTTCTCTAAATTTAAAAATTGTAATTGTTCTTCTAAATTTATTTTAAAAAATATCTTTAGGTATTCTATATTTGTTTTTAGTATAAATGGGTTAGTTACTGTATGAAAAGTAATACCTAGTAAATCAAGATTTTTAACATAATTCTTATTTTAGAATGTTATTATTTTTATTTTAAGAATTTAAAAGTTATTGTTGATTAAATTTATATTTAGGAATAAATTAATAGTTATTTGTGATGTTGTTGGTTTTGAAGCATTTACAGTTGAAATGCACCTCTCTCTTTTAGTTATAGAATTAATTTTCACTGCCTTTTTTTCTAGACAGCATCATCATTGCTATAATTGTGATGACAAAACCGCAAAACATTAACATTGTTGGAACTTCTGAGTATATTAAAAATCCAAATATTAATGCAGCAAAGGGTTCTGCTCCTGAAAGCAATATTGAAGATACTCCTGAGTCAATATACTTCAAGCTTAAAGTTGAAAGGATATATGGCAGGGCAAACGAGAGTGTGGAATGTAAAATTAAAAATAATATTGTTAATGTTGGATTGTTTGAAATAAATTCAGTAATTTGGCCGAAATTGGTAAATGGGATTAATGCAAGTGTAATAAAAATAACTGAATAAATCAGGATGGTGTATGTATGATTTCCATTCTCAATTGATTTTTTGGAAGCCATCAGATAGATTGCCCAAAATAGGCCAGCACCAATTCCGGAAAATATTCCAAATAATGGTATTGATGTCAGACTGTCTTCTAAAACTCCTGTCATAAGCAAGCATCCGAAAATAGCCAATAGCATACAAGCCAATTTTTTGGAAGTGATTTTTTCTCTAAAGAATATATATGCAAATATCAATACAAAAATTGGGGCCAATGATAACAGCACTGCTGCAAGAGACAATGGAATTGTATTCATTGATTCATTGTAACATAAATTAAGTCCAATTATGCATATTGCACAGGCTAAAAATAGTGGAATGTCTGATAAATCTATTTTAAAGAGTTTTGTATCTGTTAAAATTATTGCTATCAATATGGGTAGGACAGCTATTGAAAATCTTAAAAATAAAAGTGTTGTTGCATCAATTCCATTCTGGGTTAATGTACGGACAAATATTCCGCTTGATCCAAACATCATCCCTGCAAGGATTGGCAAAATTAAATAGATTTTTCTCATGATATCAGTTCAAATATGAATAAATATTCCAGGAGACAGTATAGTACTCGCACGAATTATTTAAAGGAGTCATTAAATCGTTTAAAAGTGCCATTTCATTGTATGACGGGTCAATTTTATATGTGGTTTTATTTAAATTTGTATGGTTTTCATAATTAACAGCTTCAATGCTTATGTTTCCAAGATCAATGTCTCCGGTTGGGTTCACTACATCGACTGTGTAATAATCAGGTTCGGCTCCTGCAAAAGCTACTGTAAATCGTAGGGCTATGAAAGCAATTAGAACAAAATATATTAAGAAACGATTAAATATGTATCTTATTTCGCTAAAGTCACGATTACGGTAAACTGGTTGGATTTTTCCGTTTTCACTAAGCAACTTTTCGCTTCCAAATATTTTTCCAATGATATAATTAAGATAGAAACCATTTCTATAAACTAGATAAAGTCCGAATAATCCCACATAGGATGGTGTTGCAAACATTCCTCCGTCAATAATTCCGATAATCAGGCAACTTGAAAAGAATGCCAGTAAAAAGTTTGTAAACCATGGACGATTCTGGCTTGCAAGAACAATGGTTATGAACAGTATCGGAATTAATAAAATCACTAAAAAACTGAAAGTTGGAAGATACTGATATAGACCAACTCCTGTGTTAATATCACTTTGTATGAATGGTCCAATTATCTGGGTTAGAACCTCTCCTAAAATGGACTTTAACAGGTGAGTATGCAAAATGCTTGTAGTGCTCATTGAGTTAGTCATAGAGGCAAAAATAGTGTTAAGTTTGATGCCCATCTGGAGCCTGAACAATACCTCTAAAAATATTCCTAAAGCTAATGTCACAGAACCAATCACAATCGAAATTTTCAGATATTTGGTAGTGTCAATATCCTTTTTAATTAGCTGTGATAATATTAAAAACAGTCCCAACAATCCAAAAAAGATAATGTCCTTTCCTTTTGAGGATCCCATTAAAAATAGATATGTAATCGGTCTTATGATTGGATTGAATATGTCAGTTATAAATATTACTCCAGAAAAGAGTATGAATATAATCCCAATCAAGATAGTTTTATTAACTTTCATTAACAATAATTTAATATTAATACTTTAAATAAATGATGTTTATGTTCCCAATTGAATATTTCATAGGTTTGATATTAATCGGTATTTGTGCAGGGTTTGCTTCAGGTCTTTTAGGTGTGGGTGGAGGATTTTTAATAGTTCCGCTTCAATACTTCTTACTTAAATACATTGGAGTTAATCCTGATTTGGCAATGTTAATATCACTCGGCACAAGCCTTGCAATTATTATTCCAACATCAATGAGTGGTGCTTACAGACACACGAGAACAATGGATGGAATATTAAAACCTGGAATTCAGTTAGGTATTTTCGGCATTATCGGTGGAGCTATTGGCGGATTTGTAGCGTCCGGTCTTCCTTCAAGAATCCTGGAAATAATTTTCGGATGTCTTTTACTTTTCATAACTGTTAAAAATATTGTTGATATTAACAAAGAAAGAGAAGATGCCCGAATTCCTTTTAATTTGCTTACAACTGGAATTATAGGTCTTTTAGTTGGTTTCTCATCAGGTCTTTTAGGTGTTGGTGGAGGAGTATTTTTAATAGCTATTCTTACAGCACTTTTAGGTTTTTCATTAATCGAAGCTATCGGAACATCTTCTGTTTTTATCTGCCTAACTGCTGTTGGCGGATTTTTATCTTATGTTGTATCCGGATGGGGAGTTTCAACATTTCCATATTCAATAGGATATGTCAGTATAATTAATTTTATTTTAATTGCTTGCTTTTCAGTTCCGCTAGCATCATTTGGTGCGAAAATGGCACATAAAGTTCCTCAAAAGAAATTAAAAATAGTATTTTCAATTTTGGTTCTCTATATGGCATTGAAAATGTTGGGAGTTCTTCCTTGAAATGAAAATTGAGCAGAAAACTACCCAAAAATATTATTCTCCTTTTTTAATAAGATAATTTCTTGAAATGTTTTTGAAACTGAAACTTGGATCGGTTGTTTTGTAGTAAACCCAACCTTCTCTGGGGCAGTCAGTTTGGCCTTCACATACGCTTGAATCGTAATTTCCATCTGCAGTATTTTTAAATGCTTCGAAATCATTTGGAAGGAGGTATGCCATACTTTCTATTGGAACGCTTTCCATTTCATATTCGTCCCAATATCTTTTAGCTTCCCGAATATCAAATACTCCCTTTTCACTGTCAATCATTTGGAAACAGAATAGATGATTTTCTGTTAATTTCTGAGGGTTTCCTTGGATTTTTGGTCCGCAAATTTCACCTTGCCAGCAGACATATTCGCAGTCCTTGTTCTGTTTAAGGTAATCCTCAAGCTTCTCTTCAATTTCGTATTTTTCAGCCATTTCCCAGTAGTAATCGCTTGAGTCAACTAACGGATCTTCATCTTTCGGAAATATTCTCATATTTCTGGAACATACGTAAAATTCATATTCTGATTTTAAAAAACCTGATTTTGTTTTCTCAAGGATGTATGTCGCTGATGTGCCGTCACATTTCTGTGTTCTGATAAATGGGGCCTTATCATCTAAAATTGATGGTATGTTTTCGCAGCGTTCAGGTTCTGTTTTTGAAATGTATTTAAATTTGGTAGGGAAACGTTTACTAACATCTTTAGGAGTTCCAAAAACGTAAAACATTAGGTCTTCTCCCCATTGCCGTTTCATTAACCATTTTGCCCAGGAATTTTCAAATATGTCGTTTAATCCCACTTTAAGTTCATTTTGACCATCACTTTTACGCCTCTGATCATCAGGATTTGAATATTTGATTTCAAGTAATTCAGTCACATCGGTTCCTTCCTGTTCTGGGATATCCACATCAAAAATGTCAACAGGAAGTGCAATTCCCTGTGAGATTACATTGAACTTTCCTAACTTCATAGTTTTAATTTTAAAGTGTTTTTTTCTGAGAAATTCCGACCATTCCTTTTCAGGGACTTTGGAGTCAATTTCAATATATACGCAATGGTCACCTTCCTTGAATTCCCCAATTTTAGCAATACAAACCCATCCAAGAACTCCGACAAGTTCAATATTGTCAGCACCTTCAATCGGTTTAACCCATGCTACTTTTTCAACATGTGCTAAGGAACGCTTTCCATCGATAATCATTTTTCCACCTTGCTGTAATAATATTTCTATTAACCTTGTTCAAGTAACTTATCACTAGATTTATATTAAAGTTTAGAGTTATTAATAGTATTGATTATGAGGATTAAAAGCATTGTTTCATATTTAGTTGGTCTATTTATTATGACTTTGGGGATTGCGTTTTCAATCAAATCGAATATGGGCATATCTCCTGTAAGTACAATTCCTTATACTATGACAGTTATTTGGGGCATTGAAATAGGATTTGCAACTATTATTTTTCATTGTATTTTAGTTTTAATTCAATTCATTCTTTTGAAGAATAAATTCGGATGGGAAAACTTTGCACAGGTTTTTGTAGGAATAATATTTGGGTATTTTACCAGTTTTTCAGTGTATCTGTTATCTTTCATCCCAGAATCCGGAAGCTTTTTGATTTCAATTGTTTACATGATTATTAGTGTGTTTGTAATTGCTTTTGGAATCTTTTTATACTTGCCTGCAAATTTAATACCTCTTGCAGGTGAAGGGGTGATGCAAGCGGTTTCCATTGTATTTGAAAAACCATTTCCTAAGGTAAAAGTGTGGTTTGATATTACTATGGTCGTTATTTCAGCTATAACTTGTCTGATATTTGTTCATTCTTTTGGCAGTGTTGGTTTATGTACAATAATTTCAGCTATTTTTGTTGGTATAACCTTGAAATATATAGTTAAAATTCACACTATATTGACTGGAAAAGAAGTTGATTTAAAAAACGAGGGTTAAAAAAAAGAAAAAAAGAAGTTAATTAGAATGCAATGCTTGGATAATAACCTTTAAGCTGGTAATTATAATTATTCCAATTAACCACATTTCCAAATGAATTTCTTGTACTTGTTGGATCTGCAACAGTCCATGTGTCGCCGATTAGCACTTGAGCCCAAACGTGACCATATGTGCTTCCACTTGAAAATACACAAGTTCCGTGAACGTATCTTGCTGCAAGGCCTGCAGTTCTATACATAGCAATCAATAAATGAGCTTGGTCAACACAATTACCTGTTTTTGAATTTAAAGTGCCGACAGCACCATATTTGGTGTTATAATAGAAACTGTAACTTACTTTATCACGTACATAGTTATAAATTGCTTTTGCCTTAGCAGTATCACTTGTTAAACCGGAAATAAGTGAATCTACAACTGATTTAATTTGGCTATTGCCTACTTGACAGTTAGTTGAAGCTGCCAAATAAGGTTTCAAGTCAGTTATAGTGTTCTTTGTATTTAAAGATGAAGTGGAACTGGAGGAGCCGTATGTCTTAATAGTAACATAATTTGGCATAATGGAATAGTCATCATAAAATGCAACAACACGTGCTGTAGCATAAACTAAACCGTTATATCCTATTGCTCCAAGATTTGAACTCACTGAATCAGGCATTATTCCTTTTGAATTTGCAGTACTTACAACACTTTTTGCAACTGAAAGGTAATCATATAAATTACCTAAATTAACAGCTTCTTTTGGACTGGTAGGATTGCTTACTTGTTTGACAGTAATATCAGCTTTAGAATTACTTTTTAAGTTAATTATTGCTTGTGATGCCAAGTATAAATATACTGCAGTGGAATATGTTGTTCCACCGATTGTAACTGTAGCAGGTAATTCATTATTGGATTCAATATACTTTTTCACGTTTTGTGAAGCAGTAATTACCTCTTTTAATGTAACTTTATCTATACTGTTAATTTTTGAAGAACCTGTAGCTGTTCCATCAGTATATGTTATTTCGTAAGTTCCTTTTGCCAATCCTGTTATGGCAAGTTTTGCAATACCGTCAGTACCGGTTTTAACTGTTTGGGTTTTACTATTGAATGTAAATTTAACATTTTTATTTTTTACAGGATTTCCTTGACCATCAATCAATTTTACTGAAAATTCACTATTTGTATTTGTAGGTATTGTCAAATCACTTGCAACGAATTTTGTTCCATTAACCAATATATGTTTTGTTAATTTGGATGATGTATATAACGCATGATTGACAATTTCTGCAGTCACTGTATAATATCCAATATTTTCACTGATAGCTAATTTTGCATCACCGTTGGCATCAGTAGTTACAGTAGAAGTTTTTCCGTTAAGTGTTAATACAACATTTATATTTTTAAGATTAGCTCCGGTCTTATTTTTAACGTTTACCTTGAAAGAGGAACCATCATTATATTTCATTACTAAATCCTCTGCAGTTAGACTAACAGTTTGTTTAGAAATGACAATTGAATTTGTTTGAACGTTATAATCACTTAAACCTTCACTGGAATATGAAAACATAACTGTGTATGTGTTAGGCTTCAAATCACCTACAGCCAATTCTGCTACACCATTGCTGTTTGTGGTTGCAGTTGTAGTTTTTCCATTTAAAGTAAATTTGATATTTTTATTAGTCAAAGCTTTTCCTTTAGAGTCAGTTGCCCTTACAGAAAACTTAGATCCATCATTATATTGCATTTTCAAAGTACTTGACTTTAATGTTGTTGTTGAATCCTGCACATACAATTTTTTTGAACCGGACAATGGATTATATTTTTTATTTCCATTATATTGATAACTTAAAGTGTAAGTACCTTTAGAAAGAGCGGGAATAGTTATAGTTGCTTTCCCGTTCGCATCAGTTGTAGCGGTTACTTGCTTTGAGTTATATCTGAAATATATTTTTGCATCTTTAATCGCATCGCCTTGTCCAGATTTTAAAGTAATAGAATAAGGATACTTTGTTTTAGTAAGTATGTATGTGTTTTTAGCTCCAGTAATTTTAGAACTGTCCTTATTGACAGTTATTGTGTTTGAAGTTGTTTCTTTGGAATATGGATTATATAATTTTATAGTATATTTTCCAGGATTGAGATTTATGGCTAATTTACCAACGCCCTGTGAGTCTGTTTTAACAGTATATGTTTTTCCCACAACGGTAAACTTGACATTTGTATTTGCCAGTCTCGCATTGTCCTTCCAAAATGTTGCAGTAAAGTATTCTACAGATCCATAGGTTTTCACCATGTTCTTTCTGTTGGCGATTGATGATAAAACTGATACTTTTCCGGAAAATGAAGATTTTGTAAATGAATCATCTCCATTGAATGTGGCACTGACAGACTGACTTCCTGTTAATGAGGGAGTAGTCACATAGGCCGCACCATTGCTTCTTGTAATGGATGAATATGTTTTGCTATTTACTTTAAAAGTAACGGTTTTATTCTCTAATAAGTTTCCTTTACTGTCTTTTAAAACAATTTTCCATACGGTGTTTGACTGTGAATAACGAGGACTATTTACAGATATGGTTGTGCTGTCTTTGACAGTAGCATTATCTTGTAATTTTTCGTTGTTGTTTTCGCTAGTTAACACTTTTTCTGGATTTGTATCAGCTAAATTTGACTCCAACACAGTGTTTTCTAAATTTTCTGATGCTAATTTATTAACATTTGAATTTGTGTTGTCTGTACTTGTAACATTATATAATTCCGCTGCACTAATGGTTCCGATTAATAAAAAGAACATTAAAACAACAGAAATAAGTAATGCTGTTTTTTTTACCGAAATATTTACACCTTCTTTGTTTCTCATTATGAGAATTTTTTGGAATATGTAAAAATTTTTATTAATATTTCATAATGAGTGGATAAATATATATTTAAATCGTTATATAAATGTTTTTACAACTTTAATGTTGAAAAAACATATTTTCATACATTTTTCATGATTTTTTTTAAAAAATTAATCGAATTTAATTTTATATTTTTTTAAAGAAATAGATTTTTTTTAATTTTAGGTTAAAATTGTTATCTTCATGTTTTTTCTAAATGATGATAAATTTATTTGGTTTATTCTAAATAAACGCCCATACCCATTGTACTTATTCTATAACGGTCTCCACCAAGTCCAATTAGACCGTATTCAATTTCTAAATCTATAACTCCATTTCCTCCGGCGGATTTTATAGTTTCAGCTAATTCAATTAAGCAATCGTCTTTTGCTTCTTTGATATTGCCCAATGTTACCATTTCAACTTTTTTCTGGTCGGTGTGTATTAGCCGTTTATCCTTTTCAATGGTTACAGTTGCATGAAATTGGCCTAGATTGACTATTTTTTTATCCAAAACGTCTGTACTTGTTATATAATAGAACTTTTGGCTGTTAATTCTTTTGTTACTTTCAGTTTCATCGAATATTTTTACACTCTGAACTTCCACTACATGTGCATTGTCGGTAAGATATTTATAATAGATATATTCAAACTTGTTGTAAACGTAACTTGTAATTCGTTTAAAAATTCCTAAAAGGTAAGAAAGAATTCCCAATCCTCCAACTAAGAAGATATAATTTATTAATGTAGGAAATGCTGCCTGTAATATTATAGCTATTGATCCGATTGTGATGATATTAACACCTAATGTCGGATTTTTCAAAATAAAACTATAAAAGACAGTATCTAGGAAAAGGATAAATGCGCTAATTGCTCCAATATCCTCTCCAATAATTTTATTTGCCATATATGTTTCGGCGTATCCTGCAGCCAATGGAGCAAATAATAATCCTAAATTCCATCCTAAAATATCGATGTCGAAGTGTAAAAAGAATATATACACTCCAAGACCTATGGCCGTACCAAAAGCAATGCAGCCTATTGCTTCTCTGATGTATGCAAGTTTTACTTCACGTTCTCTAAAATTCATATTATTCATATCTGACGGCGGTCCCATATGCAGTTACAAGGATTGTATTTCCCATTGTTCCGCCGAGGTTGTCATAAGAAATTTTAAGGCCTATAATTGCATTGGCATCTAAACTTTCAGCTTTTTCTTCCATACTTTTAAGAGCAATGTCTCTGGCTTTTTGAAGTTCTTCTTCATATTGGGATGTTCTTCCCACTACAACATCGCGAACACCTGAAAATAAGTCTTTATAGATATTTGAACCGATTAATGACTCTCCAGTAACTAATCCTTTATAATCTATTATTTTCTTTGATTCCAATGTATTTGCAGAGGTTAAAATCATTTTATCCCTATTTTAAAAATGTCATCACAGCCCAAATAATTAAAAATATTGCAATTACTACGTATAATATCAATCTGGACCTTTTTGTTTGAGCAAGTCTCGCATCCCAGACTTTCTGACAATCTGGTGAGCATACAAGTTCGTTTAAAGGTATTGGTGTTCCACAAATTGGACAATGTTTGTGAGGTTCTACTGCCATTTTTTCATCTCCTATATTTTAAAAAATTCTTTAGTATTCTTATTAACTTGATTTGCAAGTTCTTCTGCATCCATGCCCATGCAGAGTGCAATTGTATTGATGATGTGAGGTAAATATTTTGGTTCATTTCTATTTTTCTTAGGTTTTTTATCAAAATTTTTTGGTATCAGGAATGGAGCGTCAGTTTCAATCATGAGTTTTTCAGGTGGAATTACGCTAACTGCCTCCTGCAGGTCTCGTCCACGTTTCATATCACAAATCCATCCGGTAACTCCAATGTAACATCCCAAATCAATGTAGTTTTGAGCTTCCTGTTTTGTCCCTGTAAAACAGTGAACAACAGATTTTTCAACAACGTTATCATGTCTTTTTAAAATGTCAAATAAATCTTTATGCGCTTCTCGCTCATGCAAAAACAGAGGCATGTCTAATTTTTCTGCAAGTTCCACCTGTGCTTCAAACCATTTCCTCTGAAGGGTTGGTGGTGAAAAGTTTCTGTTATAATCAAGACCGCATTCACCGATGGCCACAACACTTTTGTTTTGAGCAATTTTTTCCAGTTCAAAAGGAGTATGTCCATTACAGGTTTTTGCATCATGAGGGTGTACTCCTGATGTGGAAAATAACACTCCAGGATATTTGGATGCATATTCTGCTGCAATCTGGCTTGAATGCACATTGGTTCCGGTAATGATGAACTGAGATACTCCGGCTTTTTTTGCATCTTCAATTATCTCTAAACGGTCTTTTCTAAATGAAGAGTGCATCAAATTCAAACCGATATCAATAAGTCCTTCCACTTTCTCACCTATTCGTTAATGACTCTGGTTCCGATGCTTTCTCCGTTTACAGCTTTAATTAAATTTTCAGGTTCGAAACCGTTTGTAATTACGGTTTCTAAGTTTGACCTTTTAATCATCTGAACTGCAGTGGTGTCAAAGAATTCATAAGTACCTGCTTTTACGTCTTTACCACTTAAAAATTCGAGTAAATCGGTTGCGGTTATTTCTGGAACAAGTTCAGCATCATCAAATTTATTTGGATCTTTGGTATACATTCCATCAACAGAAGTTAAATTAATGAGTTTGTCTGCATTTATGTATTCTGCTAAAATTGCAGAAACTGCATCAGTACTGTGTGCAGGTTCAGTTCCACCCATAACAATAATTTTTCCGCTTGCTGAGAATTCTAAAGCTTCCTGGAAGTTATGAGGAACTCTCTGATAAGCTGCATCTCCAAGTGCAGATAATAATAATTTAGCATTAATTCTTGTTACTTCAATTCCAATATCGTCACATTGCGCCTCTCCAGCACCTAAGTCACGAACAACACCAATGTAATCTCTTGCAGGTTTTCCACCACCTACAACAACGAATAATTCGTGTTCCAAAGCCAAATCCTTTAAGATTTCACTGTACTCTTGGAATTTTTTACAATCATATTCTTTGAGTAATATTGATCCTCCAATTGCAACAACAATTTTCATATATTCACCTTATATTAATTTATTTATAATATGTTATTTAAATTTTAATTAATTGTCAAAAAGAGTGGTTCTATATGGATTTAAAAAATCAGATTTACCTTAGAAAATCTTGTCGTGTTTACTTGGATGATGAAATTGATATGAATCCAATTATCGATTTCATATCTACTGTCAAACCATTAAATAATGAAATAGAGTATCATTACGAAATTTTAACTGTTAATGAAGTAAATTTAAAGACTCGTTGGAAAGCTCCATATTATTTAGCTATTTTTTCTGAGAAAAAAGATAATTATCTTGAAAATGTGGGTTTTGTCTTTCAGCAGGTTTCTCTTTTCATGCAAAGCATTGGGATTGGAAGTTGTTGGGTTGGATTGGGTTCTCTGAAGGTTAAAAATCCTGAGTTTGTAATTCTAATCGCATTCGGAAAATCTGATAAGATGACAAGGGATATTTCTGAGTTTAAAAGAAAACCATTATCTGAGATTTCTGATTCTTCGGATGAACGATTAAAACCTGCACAATTAGCACCTTCCGCTGTAAATTCACAGCCTTGGTATTTTAAATCTAATGGTGAAGGATTTGATGTATTTCAAATTAAACAGAATATTATTAAAAGGCAATTTCTTAAAAAATGGAATCCGATTGATGTCGGAATTGCTTTAGCGCATATGTATGTTGCCAATGAGAATAGTTTTAAATTTGAAATAAATGATGTGGATGATATTAAAGGCTATAAATATTGTGGTAGCCTTAAAATTTAAAAAAAATAAGTTAAGAGGATTTAAGCATCCTCTGTGATTAAACCTTTGTGTAACAGACCTGCAATTACTGCACCGATAATAGGTGCTAAGATAAATACCCATACTTGTTGTAATGCTTGACCACCGAGGAATAATGCTGGCGCCAAACTTCTTGCAGGGTTAACTGAAGTACCGGTTAATGGAATTCCCATGATATGAACAAATGCAAGTGTTAAACCAATTACGATACCTGCAACAGCTCCGTTTTCTGCTTTTTTGGTAACTCCTAAAACGGTAAATACAAATACAAAAGTTAAGATAATTTCTACGATTATGGCTCCAACAACATTTAATCCAACACTTGATGCTGTGCCAAATCCGTTTTGACCTAATCCAGTTGCTGCATATCCTCCAAGGCCTGTTGCTGAATTAATGATTATTGCTAGGATTGCAATACCTATAATTGCTCCGATACATTGGAATACGATATACATGATTAAGTCTTTTGCTTCCATTCTTCCATCAATCCACATACCGATAGAAACAGCAGGGTTGATGTGACATCCTGAGATGTCTCCAATCACATAAGCCATAGCGACTATAGACAAACCAAATGCAAATGCAATGCCTAGATTGCCTAAAAAAGAACCTGCTATGGCTGCACTTCCACAACCGAATAGAACAAGAACCATTGTTCCAATCAATTCTGAGATATATCTTTTCATAAATTTCCCTCGATATACAATTAAGTTTATTATATTATTAAAATCTTCTTATTTTCTTATAACCCAAATATGCTAAGAATAATATGAATAGAATTAAAACGAATGGGAATATGTGGAGTAATATTGAATCGTTTACTTTAGTGAATTCATATTCTTGATTAAAGCCCATGTGTTTTGAATCAGTATGGTTTTGTGTGATTTTTGCAAAATTGTATAATAAATCATAATAGCTGATATGGGCTCCTTCATATTCAATTGAGTCTGGGGCTTGTCCATTTTCATCCATATAATTTCTAACTATTCCTGCCATTTTCATATAATCATAAATGGAATATTTGTCTTTAACTAAAAATGAAATTCCCATAGGATTTTCTGGTCCGTCAAATGAACGTGGTATGTCCAGGCCATTTCCATTTAAGTAAGAACTTGTTTGGTATAGCAGTTGTGCTGCAGTATAATTTCCGTATGTGCCATTCATTTCGGTATCATTGCTTGAAATTAAAGCTTTACTTGCATTAGCCATAACTTCAGGTGATATTGTATTTTTTACAAGCAGATTATCACTTAAAACCTTTGTATCGTTTGCATGACCATTAACAATGTCAACTACTTCTTGAGCGATTTGTTTGTTCATTTCTTCATCATATCTGTCAATGTAACCGTTTTTCCCATTGTCAGGATATTCTTTTATTGGTTGAACATAGTAAATTCCGGAATTTTTAAGAAAAGTTCCAGGATCGTGCATTCCCATAAGGCTTTCATTTGAATAATTGTCATCCCATGCTCTTCTAAGGTAATTACTATGGTTTTCCAAATCATAATCTCCAGTATTTATCAAAACAATCTGTTTATTTCCTCCAGCTGAGGTTTCGGCTAACTGCAAGTAATTACCGGCATCGGCTGCAGCTAAACAAATACTTATGTCACTAGTTACCTGTATTGCACGATAACCTTCTCCGGGAGAGGGGGCCTGATTATCAACAATAACCTGTAGTTCTCCACCACTAATTTCCTCTATATAATTTTTTATAGAGTTTAACATTTTTATATCGGTATCATGGTCTATAATATTGTCGGAAGTTATAAAAACAGTTTTGGATGCGGTTACATCCTGAACTAACGGAGCAACAATTAATATAGCCAATAATAGTATTGCAATTTGTTTTTTCATATCTCTTTACCTTAACTTTGATTAATATATAATTATCAACTTTATTACTAAAATATTTTTTTAATATCATCATATTAAATTTCCTTTCAAATCTAATATTTTTTGATTTTAGTATTTTAAAATCTGTTTAAAGCAAATATTTAAATATATTGTTGTTCAATAACTTTTTTGAGGATTTAAAAAGATTATCTTTTATTTTAAGTTAAATTTCATCGAGTTTTGTAAAAATTTAATTTGTCGTGTTAAATTGGGATAATTGAATAATTCATGTCAAAATCTTTATATAAATTATTTTGTGTTGGGTGGTTGAAAACAATCATTCTCTTGAATTATTTGTTATAATTAAATTTAACATATAAAGAATTATTATTTTCCGAATCCAAGCTAAAATAAAAAGTTTAATTGCTGGTTAATAGTTTTGCTAATTAATGGTTATATCATCGTCCTCAAAAGGTGATTTAAATGTTTAAAAATAGTCAAAAAATAGCTATTAGCAAGCACTTTTTAATTTCACTACTGTTTGTCGTATTATTATTTACTTCTTTTGGAGTAAGTATGGATGATACATATGCTGCTGATTTAAATCATAATGTAAGTGAAATTGAAAGTGGATTAAATGTTGAAGATAAACTGGGAAATTCTCGAGAAGATTTATATAGTGTAAATATGCAAGAAATTAGTTCTTTAGGTGCAAGTCAAAACAACGCAGTTTTGGCTAAACAATTGGATTTATTAGAAGGAGGTACTTTTAATGATATTCGAAAAAAAATGAGGTCTGCTGTTGATGGAGATACAATAAGATTGGAAGGTACGTTTAAAGCTTCGAATAACTATGATCAGATATATATAAATAAAAGATTAACATTTACATCAAATTCCGGTGCAACTCTGGATGCAAATGGTTTGTGCCATATTTTTGTGGTAAATACGACTGCTGCAGGTTCAACTTTTAATAATTTAAAGTTTATTAATGGTTACCGTTCAGGTGCAGGCAGTGCCCTTCATGTTAAGACACAAAATGTCAACGTGACAAATTGTGTTTTTGAAAAGAATACTGCATTGGATGGGGGTGCGATTTATACAGAAAATAAAGATCCGAAAATTTCAGCGAATTTATTGGTTAAAAACTGTAAGTTTATAAATAACCATGCACTGAAAAGTGCAGCGGCACTTGCTGCTTTTGGAAATAATTCCAGGATTATAAATTGTACATTTGACTCAAACGGCGCTTATAATTACAATAACAATGTTCAAAATCCGTTTGGTGGTGCAATTCAAATAGGTTTGGATGAATTTCCAGTAAAAGGTTATGTTCATGACTGTAAATTTTACAATAATTTCGTATATCCGTTATCTGATTATGCTCACGGTGGTGCAGGTTGTGTACGTTCAGGTGTTGAGTACAAAAATTGTATTTTTGTAAATAATTCTGCAGGACAGGGTGGTGCTTTAACATTCCACGGATCAGGATTAATTAAAAACTGTACTTTTATAAATAACACAGCATATTTTTATGGGGGTGCATTGTCAACAGGATATCTGTATGATAAAATGGATTTGGCTGTTGAAGACTGTACTTTTGATGGAAATAAGGCTCCGATTGGTGGTGCTATTCAAGTAAACGGTTTAAATGTTAACATTAAAGACTGTGATTTCAATTACAATAATGCTTCACGTACTGGTGGTGCTATAAACATCAATGCAGTTAATGTTAATATTGATGATGTTAGATTTAAAGGCAATATTGCTGAAATTGATGGTGGTGCAGTATTTATTAAGGGCAATAAAACTCTTATAAAAGATTCATCATTTATTTCTAATAAAGCAATGCCTGATAAGGATAAACTTGATGACGGATTAGGTGGTGCAATTTATATTAATAGTACAAAAGCGGATATTGAAAATAACGAATTTAAGTTTAATACTGCAAGAAATGGTAGTGCTATTTATTATGATAAATACGGCACTGGTTTAAAATTAACCAGTAATGTATTTTCTCAAAACCAGGCATGGGTTTATGCATTGCCAATCTATGCGAAAAATATCTATTACGGACAAAGTGAAGAAATAAGATCCATTATTCATGGAGGAAACAATATAGCAAAATATGGTGATTTAAATATTTCAAATGCAATATACAATGCAGCAAATAATAATTCCATTGAAATTGATGGAGAAAATCCTGTTTTGGGTGCAACAACAAATGGGCATTTGTATCAGGATGACCGTGAATATAATATGGACATTTTATTAACTGTGGTTCATGAAGATGGTGATGTGGTTTACAACAAAACATTAAACTCAAACTGTTTTGGTGAAGTAAAAGATTACTTGGATAATCTGAAAGTTGGAAAGTATTTTGTTAGTGCAAAACACTTCGAAGACACTTATTACAAAGCTATTGCCAATACAACAACATTTACTGTCACTGCTCAGGTTGATGATAAAGTTCGCAAATTAGTCACTCCTGAAGAAATCAACTACGAGGATGTGGTTGTCTGGACATTAACCATCGTAAATAATGGTCCAAGTAATGCTACAGGCGTTGTTGTAAGAGATGTATTGCCTGAAGGTTTAATTTATCTCGAAGATGATGCTGGAGGAAAATATGACAATAAAACTGGTACTTTAACATTTGACTTTTTAGAAGTTGGCAAAACAATCGTTGTCAATATCAAAACTAAGGTAAATAAAACAGGAAACATTGTAAATAAAGTTAATATAACAGCTAAAGAATATGATTATAATTTAACCAACAATTATGATCAGGCGGACATTAATGTTAATCCTGCATGTGATTTGGCAGTTGAAAAAACAATAAATGCATCAGTTGTAAATCTCAATGATTTGGTTTGCTGGACTGTTAAAGTATCTAATAATGGTCCGGATAATGCTACTGGCGTTGTAGTTTCTGATTTGCTTCCTGAATCTTTGATTTTTGTTAAATCTGATGGTGATTATGATGAAAAATCAGGTAAATGGAATATTGGAAACTTAACTAATGGTGGTGTTGTCAGATTAAATATTGTCTGTAGAGTCAAT
>NZ_JAFRSC010000007.1 GCF_017427765.1 Methanobrevibacter sp.
AAATACATAATAATATCTTCCTTTAAAGTAATTTGGGGTGAATAAATGAGTTATGATATTAACTATTTAATGCAAACTTTAAAGAACATAAAGGATAATCCATATGGGATAAGATATACAAGTCATTTTTTGAAAAGGTCATTTTATCGTAATGTTGATATGGACTTGTTAAATAGGAAATTGTTGTCTGAAGTCCGTGTTGGTATTCAAAAGACTTTAGGCTATGATAATAGATTCGAATTAATTTTTGAATACACAAAATAGGGGATTTATATATCGTTGTGGATATATTTAATTCTAATGAAATAATCATCATTACTTCGATACCTAAAGAGAATGATCGGAGGAAACATTAATGAAATCTAAATTGGATTATATATATGATTGTGAACATGATTTGATTGATATTACTATTGATGAATCTTTTAAATATGGTAAATCAATAGAGATAACAAATGGAATTATATTGGATTTAGACGAAAATGGTTTTCCTGCAGCAATAGAAATAATTAGTGCTTCAAAAATATTGGGCATTGATAAGCATAATCTTATATCTCCAGATATTGATATGGGTATTATTATTAGTGATGAATTAATTTGTATTCAAATTAAATTTACTTATTTTGTTTTTGAACAAGAGCAAGATGTTTGCTTTAAACAGAATTTAGCTAATAATTATGGAATTCCTGCAATGGAGACTATTTTTTCTACAGCATAATATTTTTTTTTAAAATTTTTCAAATGGGGTTATGTTTGTAAAAATGTTTAGTTTAGACTTTTTAGTTGCTTTTGTATTTGGTTTATTTGTAATATAATAATTGTTGCGAATGTAAACAATTATATATTATCAAATATAATTTTAAACTAGGTGATAAAATGACTAATGTATTAATTGCATATTTTTCAGCCAGTGGTGTTACTAAAAATGTGGCAGAAAAAATAGCAAACGAAAACAATTATGATATTTTTGAAATAAAACCTGTTGAAACCTATACTCCTGCCGATTTGGACTGGACAGACAAAAACTCAAGATCAACTATTGAAATGAACGATAAGGAATTTAGACCGCCAATAAAAGAAATTTGTGATGTTTCACCTTACGATACAGTTGTAATCGGTTTTCCTGTATGGTGGTATACTGCACCTACAATCATCAACACATTCATTGAAAGTGTAGATTTAAAAGGAAAAACAATTAAGGCATTCTGCACATCAGGAGGTTCAGGAATCGACAAATGCGTAAGTGATCTTCAAGATACATATCCTGAACTTGACTTTGCTAAGGGCATGAGATTCATGGGTGATGTATCCAAAGCAAGTGAATGGATTGAAAAATAGAAAAATTAGGAAAGAAAAAATCTTTCCTATCCTTTATAAGGGTTTGAACTGTCGTATTTTTGACCGTTGACGGTTAAAGTGAAACTGCCATAGTCAATGTTACCTGATAATTCCAAACCTGAAACGGAACTGTCATTTGTCAATGTCCAGGTTGAACCGCCGGCCACATTAACTGTAGTGTTTCCGGTTGAATTGATTGCTCCTTTAAACTGGGTGTTTGTCATTGTCCAGTTAAGTGAGCTTATTGAATCGACAATAACATTTCCTTCAATGTTTTCATTTTCTGTGTTTACCTCAGCCACACCACCGTTTGAACCGGTAGTTCCCCACTGATTTTGTCCTGCAATTTCCAGAAATGTTCCGCTTCCAAAGCTTAACTCAGTATTTGTCAAGTTGATTACGCATGCTGTGTTTGTAACATGAAACATCGGAGCTTCTTTATATACTGAAGAATCGGAAGCTATTGAGAGTTTTGAGTTCTGGGCTGTAAAGAGTGATGTTCCGACATCAGCATCACCGCTCATGGACTGATAGATGAATATTCCTCCCAAATCAACGTAGTCATCACCATCTTTTCTGTTACCTTCAGCGTAACCTGTCAGGTCACAGTTTGAAAGTTCAATTGAGTTTTTACCTTCAATACAAGCTATTTGTGAAACATATGCAGTCCCTTTGGTATTTTCAGCAGTAATGTTTCCGGTTGAATAGATTAAAGGTGAACCCCTTCCTGAATCCTTGCTTACTCCGGTGTTTATCTTTGAGTTTGAAACGTGTATTTGACCTTCTCCACGGTCGGTTGCAAGAGCTGCACAGCTTTGACCGTCAGTGTTAATGACCACACTATCTGCTGTTATTTTACCGTTGTATGTTGCATCAAGGCCTCTTGATTTATCGGAGTGGGTTGTTATTTTAACATTTTTAATGTTTGCTTCTGTATTTCCGCTCACTGTAAACTGACCAGGCTGGCCGCCTCCGCCTTGTCCTTCACCGCTTCCTTCACCTGATGGCATTTCAGGAGGTTGGCCTCCATCTCCGCCTTGTGCTTCATCGCCAGTTGCCTCTGGAGGCTGTCCGCCTTCACCTGCTTGAGCTTCCTCACCGCCTTGTGATGAATTGCCTGTGGATGAAGTCTCAGCATTGGTTACAAATATTCCGTTTGATCCTTTGGAGTTTGTGTTGATTTCAACATTGGAGATGTCCAGTGTTCCGTTTGTATTTACTAATAACGCAGAGTTAACACCGTAAAAGTCAGCATCATCTCCTGAAGTCTGTGTATCTCCGGTTTTATTTAAAATGGAATTGGCTAATTTTAAAGCCCCACCATTTTTAACTAGAATGGTGTTTGTATCGCCGGAGTCTGTGTGATAATATCCGTTATTTTCATCCAAGCTTTTAGAGTCAACAACAAGATTTCCCCTATCTTCCAGCGCATTTGCATCAATACTGCTCTGGGTGTTGGTTGATGTTGTAAGTACAAAAGCAACACCGCATAATATAATTAGTATCACTGCAAGTGCAATAATGATTTTTTTGTTCATAAAAATAGTAACTTGCAAGTGATATTTAATGATTTTTATATGAATTAAACACCACTTACTGTCTTAACATAGGGTATTTTTGACAAAATATATGGAAGTAGCCATGAGAGGAAAATCGTAAGCGCAAACATCACAGGAAACAGTAATGTTGATTTCGGATTGAATGGAGTCAGGATTTTAAGCACAATCACGTGGGAAAAATACATTCCGTAACTGCAAAGACTGATTGAAACAATCGCTTTTCCGATAAAATTATCTTTAATGTGTTTGAATGAGGTGATGTTGTCAAGATATTTGATGAATATAAACATTCCGGCTCCCATAAATACGATAGGTACATTGAGATAAATATCTGAAATATAGCTCATTTTAGTGTAGTCGAAATAAACGAAGCTCGCCAGAGCGATTATAAGGACGGCAAAACCAATAGCGCACATCTTTTTGTCGGTTAGGCTGAATTTTTTGCTGTTTAAATAATAACCTAAAACAGGATATCCTATATAGTATGCGAAATAATCCAGGCTGAAGTTTGGAAACAGCGGATATGAATTGAATGTTTTAAGGATGATTGTTATAAACCAGATTGCTAAAAAATATTTGCATCCTTCCTCACCATACTTTTCAATGAATGCGTTTATTACCGGAATAAAAAGATAAATTCCAATTAAAGTCCAGAAATACCATGTGATTGAAGGGTTTCCGATAAATGTGTTCCACAGGTATTGTGGATTATAGTTAAGAAAATACAGTTGTGCAAGTATCAGGATAATCCAGAAAATAAACGGATAAATGATTCTTGCAAATCTTCTTTTTAAAAAATCGCCTAACTTATGGTCTCTATTTAAAAGCAGTGCTCCGCTTATCATAAGAAATATTGGAACACCTATTCTTCCGATATCATGAAATGTCATTTGAGCAATGATTTCGAAAGGGGTGTTTAGCGGACCGAAAAAGAAGTCTACATGACAAATCAGTACTGCGATAATAGCGAATGCCCTTAGAAAATCGTAATAGAAAATTCTTTCTTTTTTGGTTGCCATATTATTGTTTAAGTTTTTACAGTAAATATATTTTTCATTATCTTTTTTAAGAAAATTTGAGAATTTCCTAATATTTAATATTGTTTTGTAGAATTTTTAGTTATAATTAGTGTAATGATGTAAAACGAGGTTTGTATTGAAATAAAATATTTAAGTATTTGAAAAATTATAACTATTATTAAAAAGTTATTATAATAAATTTATAGGTGTTAATTCATGTTAAATGACAAAGTTATTTTAATCACTGGAGGAACTGGTTCTTTTGGTAAAAAATTCACAAAAAGAGTTTTAGAACAGTTTAATCCTAAAAAGATAATTATCTACTCAAGAGATGAATATAAACAATATTTAATGCAAAGACAATTTGTAGAACATAAAGATATTATGCGTTACTTTATTGGTGATGTTAGGGATAAAGAAAGGTTTGCACGAGCATGTGATGGAGTAGATATTATAGTTCATGCAGCAGCACTTAAACAAGTTCCAGCTTGTGAATACAATCCGTTAGAGGCTATTAAAACTAATATTGATGGTGCAAGAAATATTGTTGATGTTGCTATTGATAAAGAAGTTGAAAAGGTTGTGGCTTTATCAACTGATAAAGGTGTTAATCCAGTAAATCTTTATGGTGCCACTAAAATGGTTTCAGATAAATTATTTATTGCTGCAAATGCGTATGTTGGTGCTAAAAATACTCATTTTTCTGTAGTGCGTTATGGTAATGTAAGTGGAAGTAGAGGTTCAGTCATTCCATTTTTTAAAACATTAATCGATGAAGGTGCAACTAAATTGCCAATTACTGATATGAGGATGACTCGTTTTTGGATTACTCTTGATGAAGCTGTAGATTTGGTTATTAAAGCAATTGGTGAAGCAACTGGTGGGGAACTATATATTCACAAATGCCCATCTTTTAAAGTTACTGATTTGGCTAAAGCAATGCTTCCAGATTGTGAACTTGAAGATGTTGGAATTAGACCTGGTGAAAAGCTTCATGAAGTAATGATTACTGCTGAAGATTCACGCTCTGCATATGAATATGATGATTATTATATTATTTATCCTGAATTAGAATGGTGGGAAAATGTCTATGTTAAAGAAGGTGGAATAAAAGTTGAAGATAGATTCCGCTATGCATCTGATAATAATTCAGAATGGTTAAGTGTTGAAGAGATTCGTGAAGCTTTAAAAGATATTGATATTGTTTTCTAGGTGATTTTTATTAAAATTATTGTTCTTGGTTCAACAGGCATGTTAGGTCAGGAATTAACAAGATATTTATCATCTTTGGGTAATGATATTGTAGGTGTTGCTAGAACTAATGCAGATTATAATATTGACATATCTGATGATGAAAAACTTATAGAATGTTTTGAAATGGAAAAACCAGATATTATTATCAATACTGTTGCAATTGTTAATTTAAATAATTGTGAAATTGATAAATGTAAAGCATATTTAGTTAATTCTCGCCCTGCAGGAATCATATCAAATTATTGTCATGAAAATGATATTTATTTTGTTCAAATTTCTACTGACCATTATTATACTGGAGATAATGATAAAAAACATTCTGAAAATGATACTATTCATCTATTAAATGAATACGCAAGAACAAAATATTTAGCAGAAATGCTCACATTAACAAATCCAAATGCATTGGTAATTAGAACAAATATTGTAGGATTTAGAGGTTGGGAAAATGACACATTTGTAGAATGGGCATTAAATTCCTTAAAAGTTGAGGAACCTATAAATGTTTTTGAAGATTATTATACTTCTAGTATTGATGTTTATAATTTTTCAAGAATATTGTGGGATTTAATTAATAATAAACCTAATGGAATTTATAATCTTGCGTCATCAGAGGTGTTCAGTAAGAAAAAATTTATATTTTATCTTGCATACTCTTTTAATTTATCTACATCCAATTGCACTCCAACAAGAATGAATAATGATGAATTAAGAAGAGCTACAAGTTTAGGTTTAAACACTGAAAAAATTGAAAATTATTTGGGTTATAAACTACCTACTTTAAAAGAGGTTACAGATTCATTGAAAAAACATTGCGAAGATGATTAATATGGTTGTATACAATACTGAGTTTAAAATAAATAATAGAATCATATCTATTGATTCTCCAACTTATTTTATTGCAGATATAGCTTCAAATCATGATAATGATATTGATAGGGCAATTGATTTAATTCATGAGGCAAAAAAAGCAGGTGCTGATGCAGTTAAATTTCAACATTTCACTGCAGATACTATTGTAAGTGATTATGGATTTAAAAATCTAGATTCTCTATCTCACCAGACATCATGGGAAAAATCTGTTTATGATACATATAAAGATGCAGAATGTGATGTAAATTGGACAGAAGAACTTGTTAAAGCTGCAAGAAAGGAGAATATTGAATTCATGACAACCCCGTACAATTATGATATTTTAAATTCAATTGATGAATATGTTAATGCTTATAAAATTGGTTCCGGGGATATTACTTGGATAGAATTTGTAGAATATTTATCAAAATTAAATAAACCAATTTTACTGGCTACTGGGGCATCAAACCTTGATGATACTAAACGTGCTGTTGATGCTGTTTTAAGATATAATCATAATATTTGTTTGATGCAGTGCAATACCAATTACACAGGTTCTGTTGAAAATTTTAAGTATATTAACTTAAATGTTTTAAAAACATTTTCGGAAGCATATCCTAATATGATTTTAGGTTTATCTGATCATAGTCCATATCACGCTGCAGTTTTAGGAGCAATTGCATTGGGTGCACGTGTTATTGAAAAACATTTTACTGATGATAATTCTAGAGTTGGTCCGGACCATGCATTTTCAATGAACCCTGAGTCATGGAAAGAAATGGTGGATCGATCTAGAGAGTTGGAAAATGCTTTAGGCGATGGGGTTAAAAAAATAGAAGACAATGAAAAGGAAACAGTTATTGTTCAAAGAAGATGTATTCGATTAAAAAACGATTTAGAAAAAAATGAAACAATAACAAGAGAAAACATAGAATTTTTAAGACCCGCTCCTGAAAATTCATTTGAACCTTACTGTGTTGATGAAATAATAAATAAAAAAGTCAATAAATTTAAAAATAAAGGGGATGCACTATATATTGATGATTTAATGGAGTAAAAATATGATTGAAGGTAAATTTGTTGGTTTACGGGCTATAGAGCACGAGGATTTGCATAAATTTTTAGAATGGAGAAATAAACCTGAGTTAAGGAAAAATTTTAGAGAATATAAGGAATTAAGTTTCTCAAATCAAGAAAATTGGTTTAACAATATTGTTTTAAAATCTCCAAATAATGTGATGTTTGCAATTGTCAATTTAGAGGATAATGAATTAATTGGGGCTTGTGGTTTAAATTATATTGATTGGGTTAATCGAAATGCTGATTTATCTATTTATATTGGATTAAATGGAGTATATATTGATGATGTATTTGCTCCAGATGCTACTAAATTATTGCTTGATTATGGATTTGATGAATTAAATTTACATAGAATTTATGTTGAAATTTATGATATTGATTTGAAAAAACAAAAACTATTGGAAGATTTAGATTTTAATTTTGATGGATTACTAAGAGAAACTCATTGGACTGAAGGAAAATGGTGTAATTCTTTATTTTATAGTATTCTGAAATCTGAGTATTAATATAGATGTGAAAAATAGATTAAAATTTTATTCACTAACACATTTAATGATTTTAAAAATTATTTAAATTGTAATATTGCAGGCATGATAATATGGTAAAAACAAGAGGTAAATTGTCTAATTTTGGTTTAGGTACCGTTCAGTTCGGATTAGATTATGGGTTCACTAAACGAAAAACTCAAGAAGAGGTTAATGATATTTTAAATGTTGCAGTTGAAAATGATATAACTTTAATAGACACTGCAAGAGAATATGGTGATAGTGAAGAAAAAATTGGTGTATTTATAAAAGAATTTGATAATAATTTTATTGTGTCTACAAAATTAAGTCTAATCGATGATTTATCTAACTTAACTTATTCATTTTTAAATAATCATATTCAAAATTCAATTGATCAATCTTTATCTAATTTGAATTTAGATAAAATTCCTATTTTGCTATTGCATCAAGTTGATGAAAAATTATATAAAAATAATGATTTTTGGGCATGTATAAATGATTTAAAACAGGATAATCTGATTTGTGATTTTGGGGTTTCTGTTTATGACATTGATTTTACAAAAAGCATAATTGATATGCATGGGGACATTATAGACTATTTACAGATTCCGTATAATATTTTTGACAAACGTTTTGATTGTCTCGCTGATGAATTTGAGAAGAACGATATTGATATTATAAGTAGATCTACATTTTTAAAAGGAATTATTCCTTCACCTATGGAAAACATTCCAAATGAATTAAAAGAAATAATACCTTATAAATTGAAATTAAATGAGATGTGCAATAAATTAAATATCGGAGTGGCAGAACTCGCCACATTATTTGTATATTATAATCAGAATATTTCTTCAACAATATTTGGTGTTAATTCTCCTCAGGAACTTGAAACGAATATTAAAACAATTAATGAATTTGATGAAGATATTTTAGATAATGTCGATTTTGATGATTTAACAATTGAAGATTCAAGATTAATAGACCCTAGACAATGGAATGAATTTTAAGAATTGATTAATGAGATTATTATTTTCAGTTCCATTGACTAAACTCTAAAGAATCTATTTTTTTTACATTGAATTTTGATATTCTTCAATTGTCTTTTTCAGAATTTCGGCTTGATCTTTTGCTTCTTCAATGTCCCAATAGTTTGTTTTTAATTGAATCATGCGTTTCTGCAAATATTCTGCATTTGGACAACAGTTTTCGTCATATTTTTGCCATACTCCTGGTTGTTTTTGAAGTATATTTTGGTATGCTGGTTCGTTGTAAGATAGTTTCCATGCAGCATAGTAGTTATCTCCACCATTCTTTTGGAATAAGTCACGGAATTTATACCAATCTTTTTCAGGTTCATCACTATCAAGCACAAGACAATATGCCCAATAGGAATTTTTATATCCTGAAGGTTCAAGTTGTTTTCTTAATATGTTTTGATTTTCAATAGATTCATCAAATATTTTTGCAACATTAATTCTCATTTGAACTAGTTCTTCTGCTCTTTCAAGTTGTCCTAATGCACAAGCGGCCTGTAATTCGGACATCCTGTAATTATAACCGAAAGAGATGTGTCTACTATATAATGGGTCTTGAATATCATTTTTTGTTATTTTGCCTTGATCTGCACTAACTCCCGCATAACCCAAGCAATTAAATTGTCTTGCTTTATCAGCAAGTTCTTCATTGTTAGTAGTTAGCATGCCTCCTTCTCCGGTTGTAATATGTTTACTGGCTTGAAAACTATAGCTAGAAAAATCTCCAAATTCCCCAACTAATTTTCCTTTATATTCTCCTAGTAAACATTCAGCATTATCTTCAATTAATGCTAAGTTATGTTTTTTACAAATGTCAAGGATTTTATCATAGTCTGGTGCAAGACCGTAGAGTGATACTGTAATAATTGCTTTGGTTTTTTCTGTAATGCATTTTTCTATACTTTCTGCAGAAATTTGAAAAGTGTTTATATCACAATCCGCAAATACAGGGATAGCTCCACATAGGACTACTGGAATGGAAGTAGAGGACATTGTCAATGGAGGTACAATTACTTCGTCTCCTTGCCCAATACCGCAGGATAGTAACGCTACATGAAGAGTTGCAGTTCCGTTACAGTGACCTATTGCATATTTTGAGTTGAGTTTCTCTGCAAATGCTGCTTCAAGTTTATCATTAAATATGGAGTTTTTAGATGTAGCAAACTCATTTTCTAAGGCTTCCATAACATATTTTTTTTCTAAATCTGATATTCTTTCCATAATATTTATCTCCTTTTATTATTTTTGATACATGGCACTTCGTTTTACATCTGAGTTAATACTTGCAATTTCAGGGTTTTCTTCTAGAATTTCAAGTATTTCTTCCATTAAAAGAATTTCTTCTTGCTCATTTCTTCTCTTTTCATAAATCGCATTTACCATTTCATAATCTTCTTTGTTATCGATTGTCCAGCGATAATTTGAAAGTTGACGACTTGAAGTCAAATTCCCTATTTTGAATTTTTCAGGATGATTATATATGTAAGGAGTTACATGTTCTCTATCATATGGATTGTTTGTTGTTTTTTCCATTGTTTCAAGCACATTAAATGTAAAAACTTCACAATCCAGCCCCTCTGGAAAAGATGGTGGAAAAACGTTGCATGATAAATCTAAATTTTCATCTATGAGTTTTTTTATAATTTTATCAACAATAGTTGGTTCTTTAAATGGATCATCTGCGGTCACACGAACAATTACATCGCAAGGAAATGCAACCGCTGCATTGTAAAATCTATTGAGCACGTCATCTTCACTGCCTCTATAGCATTTTATTTCATTTTCATTACACCATTCTTCAGTTGCATCATCTTTAGAATCTGTTGTTGTTGCAACAATAATGTCATCAATCAACTCTGCATATTTTAATCTATTTACAACATGCCAAAGAAGCGGTTTGCCATTAATTGCCATGAAAATTTTACCTGGAAGTCTAGTGGAACCACATCTAGCCTGGATAATTGCATTAACTTTCATAAATTACCTCTATTTATAATATCTAATGATTATATTTTTTTTATGAACATATTTTATATTGTTATTGTTTATTTAAATAAGTATTTATCATTATTATCCAATTGATGTTAAATATAATTTAATCCATTTTTTATTTATTTTTCTAAATAATGATGAGTATCTGATTTTAAAAATTATTTTGAGTAGTTTATGATTATTTTAAATATCCTTCTGCTTTTTTTCTGATTAAATTGTAATTATTGTTTTTGCTTCAATTGGATTACATCAGTGTAAAGTATTAATTAATAGGATTAATATATTAAATAATATATTATTTTAATTATTACTAATGAATAAATCTTTGAGTGGAAATGATGTCTAAAAAAGAAATCAATATTTGTTTAGTTAACACAGTATATTCTTTGTTTTTATATTTTTTAATTGAGGGATATAATGAAAATGATATTTTCATATTTACATCATATATGCCTAATGAAATATCAGATAATATTGAATGTATACGACTTCCTCATGTTGCATTTGTTGATGGATTTAGAATGGATTCGTTGAATTCGGTTAAGGGGATTATAAATAATGTATTAGGGTACTGCAGATATTTTTATGGATATTTTAAATTAAGGATTCTGCTCTTTATAAAAACATTCAATAAAAAAGTGAAAGTTTATGGGCATGCTCACACTCCTTTTTCGTATATGTTTTATGAAAATGAAAATTCTAATGTTATAGAAGATGGATTAATGAATTACTCCTGGGAAGTATATAAAACACATAAAATTAATCCAGTGGTGGACATGATTTTACACTTGTGTGGAGTATATTTTTTAAGTGCTCATGAAGGTTTGGGGTCTCATGTTAATATCAAAAATGTCTATTTAACTCAAGAAAATAATGATCCGTTAATAAAAGATAAAGTGAAAATTATTGATATTAAAAAAAGATGGGAATCAATTCCTGTCAATGAAAGGAATAAGATAATGTCTATCTTCAATATTAATATTGACTCTTTGTCGTTTAATGAGAAAACAGTTTTAATATTGACTGGAGCATTTTATAATGATAATTTATTAAGCTATGATGAGGAAGTAAATATTTATGGAGACATGATAAGAAAATTTGAGAATTATACTATTCTTATTAAACCTCACCCTCGTGACACAATAAATTATAAAGAAATATTTAATGGAGTTGAAGTTCTTGATAGAACATTCCCAATTGAAATATTGACGACCATAGGTTTTAAGCCAAACGTTGTTTGTGCTATTGTATCAACTGCATTATTAAATTTTAAAGAGTCTGAAATTTACATTTATGAAGGAGAAATAAAAAATAAAGAAGTAAGTGCCTTAAGGGATACATTAGTCGATATGGTTAATAAGAAATGATTTTTGGCATTATTTCTCCATCTTCAGAATTTTTTCATAAATTGTTATTAGTTTAATTATCAATTGAACATCTGAGGGGTTGAGAATATTTTTTTTATTTTAGAGCTTTTGCTTTTTCATTTTCGTTGTTCATATATCTTAAAGCGTTTTTATTCACTAATTTTCGAACCATAACTGCAGGAATAAGTTTTAATATTAATTTTATTAACTTATTGTCCATTCCTTTATAAAACATTTTAGCTTTTAAAGGCAGTTCATCTAAATATTCAATTACTTCCTCACAGTTTGCCTCAAAAGCATATTCTCTAAATATTGCTGCATAAGGATGGTCCTTATTAAACCAAGGCCGATCATAGTTTGGCCCGCAGAAGTGTAAAAAGACAGGATGGTTTCTGGAATTGTCTACAATTGCTTTTGTATAGTATTCGGTTTCCATACATGTGAATTTACGGGCTAAATCATAATCAAGGGTTTGGAAATATATTTGTAAGTTGTATTTTGGTTCAACTATTAGAATTTGGTTTTTAAATATATTATTTAAAACTCCTTGGTCATGTTGGTAGAATCTGTTTTGATTTTCATCCATGAATTTAATAAATTTCTCTTCAACCTTATCCTCTCGCCATTTTTTAAGATTAACTAATAGAAAACCTGCATTAATATAAGTTTCATCATCTTTGAATCCTAAAAATCTTTTGACTGACGTGTTTATTCCATCTAGCACTCCGGCACAGTAATAGTTAGAAATGTCTTCTTTCCATAATTCATTATAAGAATCAACCACTAAACTATCACAGTCAAGATAAATTACTTTATCAACGTGTTTTGGAAGTAATGAAGACATAAATAAACGAGCATATGTGGTTAGAGAAGACTTATTTAAATTACGTGTAAGTCCTAAAACACTAAAGTCCATTTCATCTATTTTTTTTGTTTCAATAAATGTAATTGAACAGGAAGGATTCTCAGTTAAACTAATAATTTTTTGTTTATTTTTATTATTAATTCCATCATCAAGAATATAAACATTAATATTCTCAAAATCATTCTCATTATGTTTCAATAAGGATAGTAGAGATATTGATAAAAAAGAAGCATAATTATTATCTGCTGCAAATACTACATTTAACATGATTTATTCTCACAAAATGATTAAATATAAAATAATTTATTTAGTTTATCATATTAATATATTACTTACACTTATGAACATCATCAGGGTTTACTCTGTAATGTTTAAGTGGAAAGGCAAATCCTCATTTTATCATAATTTTAGAATTATTTTTAATTTAAGATAGTTAATGAAATGCCGAGTATTATCTGCTATGTTGCGCAATTATATTAATAATGTATTTAAAATATTAATTTCATAATATTCAATATGTTTTAATCAAGTAATTTTTTTTTTAAAGATAGATGAATTACTGATTTATAATGTAAGAATATTGGAGTGTTTTTCATGATTAAAATTTTTGATTTTGAAACTTGTAAAAAAATGGGATCATCATTGCCTGCACATTTGTATTTTGATTGGATAGATGATGCATTAAAAAATAAATCTCAATTTGCAATGCCTCCTAAGACTAATTTGCCACAGGATAATCAAGGTTATTTCCATTGCATGCCTTGTCTTTATGAAGATGGGCAAGTGGCATGTGTTAAGATGATTGCACGTCATTTATTAAAACCGGGCGAAACACGTTCAGTTATGATGGGAGATTTGTTATTATATGAATCTGATACTGGTATTTTAAAGGCATTAATGGATGCAGAATACATAACTACATTGAGGACAGGTGCAGCAGCCGCCCATTCAGTAATAATGTACTCAAAAAAGGATTTCAGTACTGTGGGTTTGTTTGGTTTAGGCAATATAATGTTTGCATGCATTGATATTTTGATGTCTCAAATACAGGATAGGGAAATCACTTTCAAACTTTATAAATATCATAATCATGAAAAAAGATTCATTGAACATTTCTCAAAATATGAAAATATTTCATTTGAGTTATGCGATAGCTATGAAGAAACTGTGAGGGATAGTGACGTGATTATTTCGGCTGTAACTAGTATAAATGAAAATTTTGCTAGTGATGATTGCTATAAGGAAGGTTGTACTGTCATCCCAATTATGAGTTTAGGATTTCAAAATTGTGATTTGTTTTTTGATAAAGTTTTTGCGGATGATATTGATCAAATTCGAGGATTTAAATATTTTGATAAATTCAAATCAATTACAAGCAACACTGATGTTTTATTAGGTAAGTCAGAAGGTCGGAGCAATGATAAAGAGAGAATATTGGTGTATAATTATGGTTTGGCTATTCATGATTTATACTTTGCTTCCCGTTTTTATAAAAATTCATTAGGTTTGGAAAAAGAAATTGAGTATGAATTCTGCAAAGAAAAATTTTTTATGTGAGATATTATTAGTTTAATATCTCTTTTAAAGCAGATACTAGTATCTCATTATCTTTTTCGTCACGAACGGCAATTCTAATATATGATTTTCCTTCACATCCTTTTTTATTGGATAAATCTTTAATCAATAAATTGTAATCATTTAGTAAAATATTTGTGAGTTCATAACTATTCATATCTCCAGTTACTTCACACATTATGTAATTTGCTTGGGATGGGATTACATTTAATTTATCAATGGTTTTCAATTCATCAACATACTTTTTACGGGCTTGTTTGAATTTGTTTAGTCCCATTTCATAGTCAAATTCATATTTTTCAAAAATTTGTAGATAAAACTCTCCAAAGGAGTTGATATTCCATATAGATAAATCATTTTTAATAAATTCAATTAATTTTTCATCACCTGATGCTAAAATACCTAGTCTTAAACCTGGAACTCCAAATGATTTTGAAATACTTTTCACTACTATAAAATTTTTATTTTCGTCTATAATCTCTTGATTTAAAAATGTAGCATTCGATTCACAATCGACAAAATCAATAAATGATTCATCAACAACAAAAAGAATACCATTATCTTTAGTCCATTTAATCAGTTTTTCAACATCTTCTTTAAATAGATAATTTCCTGAAGGATTATCTGGATTTATTAAAACCAGCATATCTATTTCTTTTTGACTAAAAAATTGAATTATGTCATCTGCATTATATCTATAATTATTTGATGATGTATCAAATGTGATGATGTTTTTAGGGTTCATTCTGTTAGAATATTCTTCAAAAGTAGGTATCATAACTCCCAATTTTGAATTTTCATCTAAAACATGTTCAATTAAAGATTTAATTATCTCAGAAGCTCCATTTCCAACACAGATATTTTTTTGCATTATGTTAAAGTATTTTGAAACAAGTAATGTGTTTACATCCATTCCAGATGGATAATTAACGAGTAATTCTTCAAAATTTGATTTTAATTCTGATATTAATGAATTTGGGGGATAATATGGATTAACGAGATAACAAAAATCAATTAAATTAGGATATCTCCAGTAACCTCCATATCTTGCTGTAAATTTTTCTAATTTTTTTTCTTTTGGTGCGAAGATGGATTCGGCAATATTTAAGTCTTGTATATCATCGATTTCATACCAATTCTTTTTATTAATTTTTTTTACTTTTATATTAGCATCTTTTAAATTACTTATAACCTTCAATACTTGTTCATAATATTCGTTAAATCCTAAAGATTTGATATAAGCTTCTAAAAATGGGATGTAATAATGTTTTGAGAAATCACTGGAAAATTTATAGATATTAACAGTTTTATAATAATTTTTTATATCTTCAAATGAAAATTGATCTTTGGAATAAAAATTGCGAATATTGTCTTCATCATCGATTGTTACTACAGTACCATCCATCCAACTTTCAAATTTATCGACCAATGCTAAATTAGGTCGTTTATCATTAATTAAGTCTTCAAGAATCCCATCTTCAAAGATTAAATCAGACTCTAAAATTAAACAGTCTGAACCCTCAAGATAATGTTTAGCTAAAAATAATGAGTATATGTTGTTTGTTTTATCGTAAATATTGTTGTGAATATATTCTATTGGAGTATTGATTTTTAATGTTTCAATGAAATTAATTAATTTTTCAGATTGATATCCTACAACTAAAATAATTTTATTCAAATTCAATTCATCTAGTTGACTTAGCATTCTTTCGATTAATGTAATGTCATTAACAGTAATCATACATTTTGTTTTATCTTTTGTCAGATTTTTTAATCGTTTTCCCATTCCTGCTGCTAAAATTATCGCATCCATATTATCACTATTATAATCTATAAAATACATTTCTTTTGATTATGATTTATATTTATTATTAAGTATATATTATTTTTATAGTTTAAATTTGAAAAATAAAATGTTTAAAATTTTATAGATTATATTTTTAAAATAATGGTTTTTGCATTAATAGTAAATTAATTAAAAATTTATAAATATTTCTTAATTTTAAATTATATATTAGATAATTTGAAAATAAAATTTAATCACATCATCTATTTGGGGTTATAAAAATAATTTAAAAAAATAAATAAGTAAACATTGGGATTCCAGGTGCTTTTTAATGAAATTTACTGATTATGATTTGGAAACTTTAAATAAATTACAAAATATGGAATTAATGATTTTGAAAGATTTTATTAAAATATGTGCGGAAAATAATTTAAAATATTATATGTATGGAGGTTCGTTAATTGGGGTTATTCGCCATGAAGGTTTTATTCCCTGGGATGATGATATTGATGTAATAATGTTTAGAGAGGATTATGAAAAATTTAAAGAAATATTTTTATCTTCACATAGTGAAAAATATGAACTTTTATCTGATGAAACCTATGATGATTATTTCTTTTTATTTTCAAAAATAATCCTTAAAGGCACTAAATTTGAAGAATGGTGGGTTGATCAAGTTAGTTTTAGTGTAGGGATAAATATTGATATTTTTGTTCTAGATTTTCTCTCTGATAATGATTTAATATGTTCTTTTCAATTAAACTCAACACGTTTTTTGAGAAGATTATTAGCAATTTCATCCATAAAGTTAGTTGATTATCCTCAACCAACTCAATTTGTTTCTAATGTAACGCATTACATTTTTGATTTTTTAAAAGTAAAACCAAGTCTTATCATTAATATTTGTTTAAAACTAGTTAATAGGCAGAAAAATACAAATAGAGTAACTGATATTACTACACGACGTCCGCAGATTTATAATGTCGATGATTATGGAACTGGTATAAAAATGAATTTTGAGGGAATTGATGTTAATGTGCCTGAAAATTATCATGAAATATTAAAACAAATTTATGGAGATTACATGAAATTGCCTCCTGAAGATGAAAGATTTAATCATATTACTGAACAACTAAGTTTTGGTGATTATTAATGGGCGGTGGATAGTATGTATAAGGTTAGTGTAATAATACCTATTTACAATGCTGAAACAACTATCAGAAAAGCAATTGATTCAGTTTTAAATCAAAGCATTGGTTTTGATAATATAGAATTAATATTGGTTGATGATAAATCTACTGATGGAAGTAGGCAGATTATTGAAGATTATGCTAACAAATACAATAATATTAACGTTATTTGCTTGGATGAAAATTCGGGGCTTCCTGGAAAGCCTAGAAATATTGGAATTGATAATTCAACATCTGAGTATATAATCTTTTTAGATGCTGATGATGAATATCTGCCTCATGCATTAGAATTATATTATGATACAATTACTCAAGAAGGCTCCGATTTTGTTATGGGGTCTCATTTTTGGAATTTAGATGGTAATCTATTTAAAATGAACATTTTACATGATTGTGAGGATACTTCTGATTTAATTAACATTAATCCGTTCAAATCAGATAATAATTTTAGAATGCTTAGCCATGATCATATCGCTCCATGGGGTAAAATTTGGCGTAAAAAATTGTTGATTGATTATAATATTCGTTTTCCTGAAGATACTTTGGCTGAAGATACATATTTTTATTTTAAATTTCTGATAAACTCTACTAAAGTAACATTGTTGCCTAATAATGAAAATTATATTTATTATACTGTTGCAAATAAGAAAACTGCGATTCATGGGCATGATTTGGCAAAATTCAATAGATATTTGGAAGGTTTTAAAATGCTCATGGATTTATTAGATGGTATCAATTGTCCTAAAGACGTAATTATTAGTGATAATTTAAGTAATTTGCTTTTGATTTTTTCAAATATTGATAAAAAATATAAAAAAGATGCAATAATGGCAATTTATGATTTTGAGCAAAGTTTAAATGAGGAAATACGGGTTCAAAGAAAAGAAATTGATTTATTAAATAAATTAATATTAAAAAAGCGATTTGGTATTGCAGTATTATTATCAAATATTTATTCATTTTTATATAATAATGAAACTATCAAAACAATTTACAGAAAATTTAGATGATGATTAATGTAAACTTATTTTACTTTAAAAGAACAAATTTATTTTTTATATTTATTTAGGAAATGGGAAATTATGGCAGATAAAAATGAATGGGGCAGTAATCTTTCATTTATTTTAGCAATGATTGGTTCTGCAGTTGGACTTGGAAACATTTGGAGATATCCTTATGTACTTTACTCTAATGGAGGGGGAGCATTCTACATTCCATATATTGTGGCTATTCTTTTGATGGGAATGCCATTTTTGATTTTGGAGTACGGTGTTGGATATAATTTTAAATCTTCTTTTGCAAAGGCAATTACAAAAATCAACTCCAAATTTGAATATTTGGGATGGCTATTGCCGGTTGCAGTATTTATGATTATGATTTATTACTCAGCTATTTTGGGCTGGGATGGAATTTACATGATTTTAAGTTTCTTTAAGGGTTGGGGTGCAGATCCTAATGCTTTCTTTACAACAACTCTTTTGCAATCTTCTGACTCTTATTTAGGTTTATTTAATTTCATTCCACTTATTGCTGTTGCAATGCTTGTCGGTTGGGTGATTATTTGGTTTATATCTCACAGGGACTTGGAAGCAGGTCTTGGTAAAGTATCAAAAGTTTTAGTGCCGGCATTATTTATTATAATGGTTATCATTGTTGGATTTTCTCTGACTTTGCCTGGTGCGTCAATTGGGTTGGCTGAATTATTCAACCCTGACTGGTCTCTTTTATTGAACTTTAACATCTGGATGGCGGCATTTGGACAAATCGTTTTCTCATTGAGTTTGGGAATGTCTATTGCATTTACATATGCAAGTTACACCAAAGACGATGCGGATTTGATTACAAATACCATTTCAATAGCTCTTGCAAATTCACTGTTTGAAAACTTTGCTGCTTTAGGTGTATTTTCAATTTTAGGCTATATGTCACTTCAGTCAGGCACTGCAGTGGCAGACCTTGTAACTCAGGGAACCGGACTGGTATTTATAGCATATCCTACAGTATTTAATGTGTTAGGTCAATGGGCAGTAATTTTAGGACCTCTATTTTTCCTGACAGTTTATCTGGCAGGTCTTACAAGCATATTGTCTACAATCGAGCCTTTATCATTTTCAATCCAAAACAAGTTTGGTCTTACAAGATCAAGGACAATGACAATATTGATTATTGTTGGTGCATTAATTTCAATGATTTATGCTACATCCTTTGGAGGATCCCTTTTAGGTTATGTGGATACATTCATCAACCAAATTGCACTTCTGTTTGGAGTTATAGTTGAGTGTATTGTATTTGCGTGGGTATTTAAGGCAGAAAAATTAATTGAATTCTTAAATGCGAGAACAAAGACTATCAAGCTTGGTAAATGGTGGCTTGTCATTGTAAAATATGTTCTTCCAATTGTTATTTCAATTGTTTGGGTTGGAGGAATGGTTGATGTTATCAACAACAGTACTATTGACCAGTTAAACTTTACAATATTCTCAGCAATAATTCTCTTGGGCGCATCATTAGTATTTACTTTGCTTCCGGCCAAAAACAATGATTGGGATAAAGCTGAAGAAAGAGTTTAATTAATTTTTTAGGTTAGTTTGTCTAACCTCATTCTATTTTTTTTTAGTAATATTGCTTTCATCATGGAAAATTGCTTTTTAAAAGTAGTTAAATTTAAATAGTAGTCATTTCTATGTTTAATCATATAGTAGCACTTCAGTTAATATCAAATATCTTTAATAACCTATGTATAATCATTGTTTCTAAATCCAATTATGTATTTGGCCAGATATTCTATTGTTGATTTTAAGGAACTGATAATTAATTAATGGGATAAAAATGTTTGATTATACAATTGAAGATGCACAAAGAATTTTGAAATCTTTTGATAGTTCTGAGTTAAGATTGGATAGTCATGTATTGGAAAATTGGTTTGAAAGAGATGTGGATTTTGACTATATATTTGAATGTTTGAGTGATAAAATGCTTTTAGGCATTTCAAAAACAATGGAAAATCGTTTTAAATTAATTTATCCTCATAAAAAACTCAAGACTAAAGATTTTTACATTATAATTGAGATAGATGACTTTGAAAAAATAACTGTTAAAACAGTTTATTCTTTTAGTAAAATGAGGAGGCGAAGAGATAATGAAAGAAAATAATATTCAAGAAGTAATTTATAAATATGATTCCTTTTCTGATGTATTGGGCATTAAAGTCAATCATGAATTCCAATATGGCGAAACTGTCGAGATGGACGATGGTATTTTACTTGATTTTGATTTAAATAATGTTCCAGTATCTTTAGAAGTATCCGATGCATCAAAAAGATTTAATCTTCCTAAAAAAAGCTTCGATGACATTGTCTTTTTTAAAATGGATGTTTGTGTGGAAGAAAAGTCCATTTCTCTTAATGCAGTATTTTGCGTGCTGGTTGATAACATTGAAAGCACACAAAATATGGAATCATTTGCAAGCAATATTAACCATATTCCAAACATGGTTGTAAAATTAGCTTTAGTTTAGGTAAAATACTTATCTAAACTATTTTCATTATTTTCTTTTTTTTCTAAATTTATGGTGATTGTTCCGTTTGAATCTTCATGAATGACTTCTTTAGTATCATAAGTTTTCATTGTAGGTTCACTGGATTCGCTATAGTAAACCCCTACAATCAAACCTAGAATACATAATAAAAATATAAGAAGTATTGTGGCATTTTTCATATCCATGATTTAATATTATTTTTTTTGATATATAAATTGATAGAAAAGTATTTTAATGGCATATGTTCATATTGTTACTGAAAGCTTAAAAGAGGTGAGAGTATGAAAAGCTTTATTGTAATCCTTTTAGGGATTATCGTAGCATTGCTGGTCGTCGGCGGTGTTGTAGCATATTCTTTCATGGATGGATTAGGTGTTAATATGGAAAATATCGATTCAAATATAGAAAAAATAAATAATAAAGTAAGTAATGTCGCATCTTCTGAAAGTTCTGATTCTTCAAGCTCAGGCGATGGTGGCATTGTAAGTGAAATCGTCAAATTCAATGAGCAAAACGGTGAAGGATATTATCGTGAAGTGACATACAAAGATGGTGGATTCAGGCAATATGATGCTGAATCCGGCAAACTTATAGGTTCTTCATATGGCTCAGATCAGGCAAATCTCCCAAGCTTGGAATGATTAAAATGATACTTAAAGATTTATTGAATCATTTCGAAATCAGCTGCGAATTTCCTGAGTATTTGCTTGAACTAACATTCAACGAGGTCTTTTTGGATGGAGACCTAACAAAAACTGAAAATGATTATAAGATAGCTGTTACAACCCGCCAGGACGTTACACATCAGATGTTTTTAAAGCCTGATGATGATTATCCTGTTGTTATAATGTCAATTCTTCCGAACGGAAAGTTGAATGGTATGAAGTTTGCCCGCAAAAAAGGGCAAGTAGCATATATTAATGAAGTATAATATGTTATTATGAATAAAAAATTGATTTTTGTAGTGTCTATTTTTTTAATAGTCATTTCAGTTTCATCAGTTTCAGCTGCTGATAATTCAACAGTTTTAACATCCGGGGATGATAATCTCCTCCAGGACACTGAGGACGTTACAGACCAATATGTTAAAACAAAAATCGTGGCTGACCCGATCATTGGTGAGGATGGTGATTCAATCGATGTTCCTATTGAGGTTTTAGATGAAAATGACAATCCCGTAATGAATGGGACTGCTACATTAGTTATTGGTGAGATGCTCTACTTTAGTGAAGTTCAAAATGGTAGTGCAGTCTTTGAAAGTGTTTTAATCCAGGATGGAATGACAAAAGCAACATTCGGTTATATGAGTAATGAATATTATGATTCCTGTGATTTGGAAGTTATCATCTACATTGTTCATGAAACCTACCCTGACATTCCAATTGACGATTCACCAGACGCTTCAAATGCAACTGCAGCTAAAAGTCAACCTAGTAGTGTCAAGGCCCTCACTGATTCTAAAGCAACTGGGAACCCAATTTTAGCAATATTATTATCTTTGATGATTGCTTCTTCAATGAGCATAATTAATCGTAAAAGATAATTTTTTCTTTCTTTTTTTAAATACTCATTAAATAGTATTATATAATATTTAAACTAAAAATTATAATATAATAATTTAATAGTTTTGTTGATATCATGAACAAAAAAGAGTTAATTAATGGTGGAAAAGTAAAAAGTGTATTCACTACCGAAAACGAAGATGAAGTCATCATCGAGTTTAGAGATGATATGACTGCCGGTGACGGTGCAAGAAAAGAGGTAATGAACAAAAAAGGAGCTTACAATGCCATAATTTCTACTAAAATTTTCAAGGTTTTAGAGGAAAACGGTGTTGAAACCCAATTCATAGACTTGCCTGAACCTAATGTCATGCTTGCAAAAAAACTTGAAATGATTCCGATTGAAGTGATTGTAAGAAACATTGCCACAGGCAGTTTAGTTAGAAAATATCCAATAGCTGATGGAACAAGACTTGATCCTCCGATTGTACAAATGGATTTTAAGGATGATGAATATCACGACCCTATGCTTAATGATTCCTTAATAAAAGCATTAGGTATTGCAACACAGGAAGAAATCAACATCTTAACTGAAAAAGCTTTAAAAATCAATGAAGTTTTAACCAAATTTTTTGCTGATGCTGGAATTATATTGGTTGACTTTAAAGTTGAATTCGGTAAGGATAAAGATGGAAACATTCTTTTAGGTGATGAAATATCTCCTGATGGTTGCAGATTATGGGATAGTGAAACATTAGAAATGTTGGATAAGGAATTATTTAGAAAAGGTAAAGATGACGAAGTTATGGCTGCTTATATAGAAGTATATAACAGAATTATTCCTGATGATGAAAAATTTGATTTTTAGGTGATTAGATGTTATTTGATATTGAAGTGAAAATTTCTCTTAAAGACGGTATGTTAAACCCTGAAGCTACTCAAGTTGAAAGGTCTCTTGATTTATTGGGCTATGAAGTAAAAAATGTTAAAACTGTTGAAATCATCAAATTCCAGATGGAAGGCGAAGACAGAGAGACAATCAGGGAAAGTGTAGTTGACATGTGTGAAAGATTACTCTGTAATCCTGTAATTCATAATTACAAAATCAATGTTATTCCACAGAATATGGCTTGTGGTAAATAGAGGGATTTAAATGAAAATTGGTGTAATTAGATTTCCGGGAACCAATTGTGACAGGGATGTTGCACAGGCCATTGAATTGGCAGGGCTCACTCCCGAATACATCTGGTGGAGTGAAGAAAACCTCACAGACTATGATGGTATTGTCATTCCTGGAGGATTTTCTTATGGGGATTACTTAAGGGCAGGAGCAATGGCTTCTATTACTCCAGTAATCGATGGAATCAAAGCATTGGTAAAAGAAGAAAAACCTGTTTTAGGAATATGTAATGGTGCACAGATTTTAGGAGAAATCGGGCTTGTTCCGGGAATTTTCATAACAAACGAATATCCTAAATTCAATTGTGAATGGGTTGATTTGAAGGTTGCTACCAACAGAACTCCATTTACAAAAGCATTCAAGAACAATCAAACAATCAAACTTCCGATTGCTCATGCGGAAGGAAGGTTTTACACAGAAGACATTGATTTGATTAAAGATCAAGACCAAATTGTATTGCAGTTTGAAGGCAAAAATCCAAACGGTTCTATGGAGGCTATTACAAGCGTATGTGATGAATCTGGTCTTGTTTGTGCCATGATGCCTCACCCTGAAAGGGCTTGTGAAGAATTGTTTGGTTCCGATGATGGTTTAAACTTTTTTAAAGGATTTTTATAGTGATTTAAATGGTAGTTTATTTGATTGGTGCAGGACCTGGAGATGCTGATTTAATAACTCTTAAAGCTGTTAAAGCTCTAAACAAAGCTGATGTTGTTTTATATGACTATTTGGCTAATGAAGAAATATTGGCTCATGCTCCCGATACTGCTGAAAGAATATATGTTGGTAAAAAGGCGGGCGAACATTATAAAACACAGGATGAAATTAATGAGTTAATAATTGAGCAAGCCAGAACTCATGAAAATGTAGTCAGACTTAAAGGGGGAGACCCTTTTGTCTTTGGTCGTGGTGGTGAAGAAATATTGGCTTTAATGGAACATGATATCAAATTTGAAGTTATTCCAGGCGTAACTTCTGCTATTGGAGCACCAACTTCACTGGGACTACCTGTAACTCACAGAGCAGTTGCAACCTCCTTAACTATTGTAACTGGCCATGAAGATCCGACAAAAGCTGAAAGCCAAGTGCACTGGGATTATACTGCAGATACTTTAGTAATTCTGATGGGAATTGGAAATATTAAAGAAAATACTTCTGAAATTATGAAATATCGTTCTGCCGATACTCCAGTTTGTGCAATTGAAAGCGGAACACTTCCAAATGAAAACCTGGTGTTCGGAACATTGGGTGATATTTCAGATAAAAAAATCAACACTCCAGCAATATTGATTATCGGGGATGTTGTAAACATGTATAAGGATATTTACGATTATCAAGGTGATTAGATGTGTGGAATTGTAGGTTGTATATTAAAAGAAGATGAAGATGTCGCATCAATCCTTTTTGACTGTATCTCCAAGTTGGAATACAGAGGTTATGATTCAATAGGCCTTGCAACATTTTCAGAAGGTAAAATTCACATCAAAAAAGATAAGGGAAAGATTCAGGAAGTTGACAATAGCTTAAATTTAACAGACATGCCGGGTAATTTCGGTATTGCTCATGTAAGATGGGCAACACATGGTGACCCATCCAAATTGAATTCTCATCCTCATGTTGATGAAGAAAATACAGTAGCAGTCGTTCACAACGGAATTATTGAAAACTATTTGGAAATAAAGGAAAAATTAACTCTTGAAGGTCACGTTTTCAAATCAGATACTGATACTGAAGTAATTCCTCATTTGATTCAAAAGTTCATGGATGAAAAATTCGACCTTGAACATGCCGTTAGAAAAACAATCGATGTTATAGAAGGAGCATATGCAATTGCAGCTATTTCAACTAAGGAACCTGATAAAATAGTTGCGACCCGTAAAGATTCTCCATTAATTGTCGGTTTAGGCGATAATGGATATTATCTGGCATCTGACTCTCCGGCTATTTTAAAATATGCAAAAGACATAATCTATCCTGAAAAAGGTGAAATAGTCATTATTGACCGAGAAGGAGTCATTGTCCATGATGAATTTGACAATGTGGTCAACAAAGAAATTGAAACTATTAACTGGACTCCTGAAATGGCTGAAAAGGAAGGTTATGATCATTTCATGATAAAAGAAATCAATGAACAGGCAACAGCTGTCAGAAATACTTTAACTCAGGCCGAAAACATTCAGGAAATTATTGATGATATTGATGACATTCAAAGAATATGCTTTGTTGCATGCGGAACATCTTATCATGCATCATTAACAGGAAAATATTTGATTGAATCTCTTGCAGGAATTCCAACTGATGTTATTCTTGCATCTGAGTTTAAATATTCGGCAAATACTTTAAACGATAAGACTTTAGTTATTTTCATTTCCCAATCCGGTGAAACTGCAGATTCCCTTAAGGCATTGGATGTTGCCAATCAGACCTCAAAGACTTTGGGGATTGTAAATGTTGCAGGCTCAGCAATTACCAGAAGGGCACATTATGTTATCCAGACTCAGGCAGGTCCTGAAATTGGTGTTGCAGCAACAAAAACTTATGTGGCTCAGCTGACTTCAATTTATCTGTTTGCAGCATTGCTTTCAAATAATCAGGAATTGCTTAAGGAGCTTGAAAGGGTTCCTGAATTTATTGATGAGACTTTACAGGATGTTGACACTATCAAGGATATCTCAACAAGATATAATTATGCACGTGACTTTTTCTATCTGGGAAGAGGGTACTCATATCCGACAGCACTTGAAGGTGCTCTGAAACTTAAAGAAATTTCATATATTCATGGTGAAGGATACGCTGCAGGAGAGCTAAAACATGGTCCTTTGGCTTTAATTGATGAAGGAATACCTGTTGTTGTCATTATACCTCCTGGAGATAACTATAGAAAAACCATGAGTAATTTGGAAGAGGTTAAATCACGTGGCGCTAATGTATTGGCAATAGGATCTGATGATGATGAATCTCTAAAGAGTAAGGCCAATGTTGTAATTTCAATAAACTCTGAGGTAAAAGAAATTATCGCACCTTTAGTTTACATTGTGCCGTTGCAATTGATTGCATATTACATTACTCTTGAAAAGGGTCATGACCCTGACAAACCTAAAAATTTGGCAAAATGCGTAACTGTTGAATAGGTTTTTTAACCTTATTCACTTTTTTTATTATTTGAGCTTTAAATTTAATTTTACATATTATAATTATTTTATTTCTTATTTTTATTAGTAATTTTTTGTTATTTTTTAAGAAATGATTGATTTGTGGGTATTATCTGTCTTTAAACTTTTTTAGTGGATAAAAATTTAGTTAGCTATTGTTTGTTATAAAAATTTCATTTTTAATATAATTTTGTCTTTTATTAATAATTTCAATTAATTTAATCTTTTTAAAGTATTTTTAAACTTATAAATGTTTATTTTACTTAAATTTAACATATTTGAGCTTTTTTTGAAAATCAAAAGCTTTTTATAGAAAAAGTGTAATAAAAGTAATTACGAACAAATGTTAAGTGGAGTTAACGTTTATGTTTAATAAAAAAATGAGTTTATTCCTGATAACTCTAGTATTCATGTTGTCAATTTCTGCAGTTGTTGCTGCTGATACAAATTCAACTGACGACATTATTGCTAGTGAAATCGGTGAAGAGCCTCCTTCGGGTAGTGCTAACTCAATTTCTGTAGATGGGGATACTTTAACTGCTGCCTCTAATATAAATTATACATTGGCTAGCAGTAACGTTGAAACATATTACAGCGGATATAATTATGATGTTGTTTTAAAGCAGAACAACGATCCTTTGAAAAATGCATCAGTCACTTTAAAAGTTAATGGTGTTAGTTATACACAAACTACTGACAGCAGTGGAAAAGTTTCCATCCCATTAAATTTAAATGCAGGAAACTATGTGATTTCCACATCTTATGGTAGTGTATCTAACAGTACTAATGTAAAAGTAACTGCTTCCATAAAAGCTAGTGACTTGACTAAGACATATAAAAGTTCTAAAGGTTTTTCAGCTACTTTTCTTGACAGTAAAGGTAATGTCTTGAAAAATAAGAATACCAAATTCATTATTTGCGGAAAAACTTATAATGTAAAGACCAATTCCAAAGGTGTAGCTACTATTGCTATAAATTTAAAGCCTGGAACTTATGCAATTACTCTTGTTCATCCGAATGGATATAGGTTGTCTAAAAAGATTACTGTTAAAACATCAGTTGTTGCAAGTGATGTGTCAAAGCATTATTTAAGTTCTAAAGTCTTTTCTGCAACATTTTATGGTACAAATGGAAAACTGATGGCAAATAAATATATCAAGTTTATTGCTCACGGAAAAACTTTCAGTGTCAAGACCAACTCTAAAGGTGTGGCAAGTATTTCAATCATTTCAAAACCGTCCACATTTAAGATGTATTCTGTAAATACACAGACTGGTGAAAAGGTTGCAAATACTGTTAAGATATCACCTACATTGAGTGCAAGTTCCATGACTGTCTTTTCAGATAGGACTTCAACTTTTAAAGTAAAACTTTATAAAAACGATAAACTGGTTAAAAACGCTCAGGTTTACGTTTATATTAAAGGTGTTAAGAAAGTCTTAAAGACTGATTCAAACGGTGTGGCAAGTGTTAATTTCAAATTGGCTAAAGGTACATACACATTTAAATCCTATGATCCTTACACCAAATCAAGCATTAATACAAAAATCACTGTTAAATTGGCATCAATTAAGGCAAATGATGTTGTAACCAGGGAGCATAAGTCTTCAGTATTTACTGCAACTCTTTTAAATCAGGACGGAAGCCTTGCAAAAAATACCAATATGCAAATTACGCTTGATGGTAAAACCAATACTGTCAAAACAGGTTCAAATGGAGCGGCTTCACTGAATTTCAAACTTGATGCAGGTACTTATAAAGTGACTTGTAAGGATTTATCTACAGGTTACACATTAACCAAAACTATTGAGGTTTATCCTTCAAGCAGTGGAAAAACCTATGACAAATATGGTGTTTCAGATGATGGATTGACTATATTGGCTATTGGTAGAGCTTCTGCTTCAGGTGAACTCAGTAAATATGGTTATACATTCTATGCAACTGAATTCAATAGGACATGCTCATATTGCGGAAGCCATGAACTCTATTGGAGCATCTTCTTTGCAGGTTCTGAGACTGCCAACTGGGGTACTTTCCCGGCAACAGGAAATGGTGAGGGAAGTAGCGCTGAAGGTATAATTGTCTGTGCAAAATGTGACAGTGACTGGTCAGTATTCGGCCATAACCATGGCGGATCCGGTGGAGACTTGACTGTTGTAACACCGACTCACTCATGTAGTAAGTCAGATGCATATGATTTAAAAAGCGGAGATTATGTAGCGGCATAATTTCCTGATTTAACTTTTTTTAATCTTTTTTTCATTTCTAGAATTCTATTTTTTGAATTATTTGTTCTATCCTGTTTTTTTGTATAGTCATTTTCACATTCGACGATATAATATGCTTCATCGGATGTTGTTGACGGAATATTCATTTTAGCCAAATTGCGTTCAACACGCCTTTTTAGTTTCTCGTCATCCATTTCACATGCCAGAAAGATTGGTGTTTTAACAGCAGAGGAAATTTTGGTATTATGGCGGGCATTATGTCGCTCTTCAGTTCGTCTATCTAAAATAGTATCGCTATTATCATTTAAATTAGGGTCTCTGAATGGAATTCCAACGTCTGACAGTGCAATCCTTATTTCATCGTTTTTTGGAAGGGCAGTATCAAGCATTTCAGGATTTGGGCTTGCCAGGGTTCCGCCCTGTTTTCTTCCAAAAATCGGGCCTTGACCTATAAAGAAATCTGCTTCGATGAATGCTGCTCTGACAGGTGCGGAAGATGTATATGTTGCAACAATGCCGTCATCTTTAATAATTCTTCTAAATTCCTTGAAAAATTCAAGTGAAAATAACTCCGGAGCCATGTTCTGGCTGAATGGATCTAAAAATATTGCATCATAGCTATCATCATCTAACTTTTGCACGGTCTGTCTTGCATCCTCAATATAAACATTGATGTCAATGTTTTCAGGTATTTCAGATTTTTCAAGACTTAATGATGAATAATTCTGTTTTATGAGTTCCTCTTCAATAGCCTTTTTTGTAATGTCATGCTCTTTTATTGGTGATGGGACTAAAAGGCCGCATGCTAGAGTTGCTTTGGATATTTCCACCATATCTATTGTTAAGTTGGAATCACAGCTATTTTTTATAAAATCGGCAATTGCCGCTGATGTGTTGTATCCGATTCCGGCACAAATGTCGAGAATGGCTATATCTTCATCATATCTGAATTTCATAGGTTTGATAAACTTCTCAAATGACTCACTTATTGCGCCTGTAGATGTATGTAATGTTTCAACTTTATGATTTATCTCTTTTGAATTAATAGAATAAGATCCATCATCTGTTAAAACAAAATAATCATTGTAAGTATCAAAAAAATTAACTCTACTTTCAATATTCTGACCACTTCTTTCTTCATCGAAATATTGGTTGATTAAATCGAACACATCATCACTAATTATCCGGGCATCATTTTCATAACTCATTTTATCTAAATTAAATTTTTAGTTTTTCTTTTTAAAAAATTTTCTAAAATCAATTTTCCATAATCTCATTTTTTAATAAACAGAAATGACTTTTCAATTTCCAGTTGAGCAAAATTTATATAATTTCTAATTTAATGTTTATTTAGATATTTGAAATTCCAAAACTATCTTTTTGGATATGATTTTTGTGTGAACTTAATATTTTTATCCTATTTTTGAATTAAAATAATGTTCACTAAATAAATGACTAGGGTTAAATAAATGTTTGAAATTAAAGCTAAAGATAATATGGGGCGTGTTGGAGTTTTAAAAACAAAACATGGGGATGTTAAAACTCCTGCATTAATGCCGGTTATTCATCCGCGCAAACAGGCGATAGATGTTGGCAAATATGGTGCGGATATTGTAATTACCAATGCATATCTGATTTACAAGGATGAGGAGCTAAAAAAAGAGGCAATTGAGAAAGGATTGCATGAACTGATTCACTTTGACGGACCTGTAATGACGGATTCCGGTTCTTTCCAGTTATCCGTTTATGGGGATGTTGAAATTACAAACAAGGAAGTCATTGAGTTTCAGGAATTAATCAAGACAGACATAGGAACAAGTCTCGATATTCCAACAGCTCCTTTTGTGGACAGAGAAAAAGCCGAAAGCGATTTGGAAATTACTCTTGAAAGGGCAAAAGAAGCGGTCGAGTATAAAAAGGAACATAATATTGAAATGCTTTTAAACTCAGTAGTTCAGGGTTCAACTTACATGGATTTGAGAAGAGAATGTGCCCGTGAATTATCAAAGCTTGATGCGGATTTATATCCTATCGGAGCAGTAGTTCCTTTAATGGAGTCATATCATTACAAGGATTTGGTTGATGTTGTGATGAACTCAATGAAAGAGTTATCAGACACCGTTCCCCGCCATCTGATGGGTGCAGGACATCCTATGATTTTTGCTCTTTGTGTTGCAATGGGCTGCGATTTGTTTGACTCAGCGGCTTATATTTTATATGCTGAAGATGACAGGCTTTTGTCAACAAGAGGAACCTTTAAATTGGAAAACTTGCAGGAAATGCCTTGTTCTTGTGAAGTATGTACCAATTACACTCCTGATGACTTAAGGGCCATGCCGAAAGAAAAGAGAAGAGATTTGATAGCCCAACACAATTTGCATGTTTCATTTGCAGAGTTAAGACTAATCAGGCAAGCTATTTATGATGGAAATTTAATGGAACTGGTAGAAGAGAGATGTCGTGCTCATCCTGCACTTCTTGAAGCAGTAAGACAACTCGGCAATTACTCAAAAGATTTGGAAAAATATGATCCGAGAAGTAAAAAGTCAGCATTTTTCTACACCGGTTCGGAATCATTATGCAGGCCGGAAGTCTTAAGGCACATGCAAAAACTACGCAACATGCCTAAAAAAAGTAATCTCGTAATTCTTCCTCCTTCAAGAAAACCTTACTCAAAATTCGTATCAGGCAAACTGGGAGAATTCTACACATATGGTGTAGAACAGGAATTGGACTTGGATGATACAGATTTCATGGTACTTGATATTCCATTCGGATTAGTTCCATTGGAAATCGATGAAGTATATCCTTTAAGCCAAAGCGATGCTCCAAAAACAAGAGATGTTGACAGCATTGAATTTTTAGAAGATTTCATTACGGAATTTGTCGAATATTACAATCAGGTCCTGATTCACTCAAGGATTGTAAAAGATTTGGAAATGGGTCTTTACAATAAATGCACTGCTTCAGATGAAATAAGATATAAAAAGGATGATATTAAAAAAATCAAGGCCATTGCGGATTATCAGTTTGGTGTTGGCGCAGGTGAAGCATTATTTACAGGCAACATCAACATCGAGAAAAGTAAAAAAACAGGAAAAATCAGACATATATATGACGGCAAAGTATTGATTGTCAATATGAGGGCATCTGATTCCTATCTGATATTATCAAAAGAAGGAGCAAAAAGACTGCACAATAAAATGCCTTATCCGCAAAACAGGGTTGTCGTCAATAAGGACTCAGAACCGTTTGCACTTGACGGAAAAAGTGTATTCTGCAAATTTGTAGTTGACTGTGATGACAGTATCCGTGCAAAGGACGAAGTTTTAATTGTCAGTGAAGAAGATAAATTGCTGGCTTACGGCAAATCTCTTTTAGGAGCATGTGAGATAAAAGAGTTCATGACCGGTCAGGCCATTAAAACCAGAAAAGGAATGAAAAAGTGATAATATGAGTGAAAATGATAAAGTTAACACAGGTCACAATATTGAAGACAAGGAGCTAATCAAAAATGCAAGAAAACCTGTTGGTGAGCTGGGCCATCAGATACTGGATAGAATGAACAAATCCCATGAGTCAATGGCTCAATGGGGAGTAAGTCACTTTGAAATTGCTGAAGACAGCAAAATCCTTGATATCGGTTGTGGAGGTGGAAGAAACATTCAGCGATTTGCCGAACAGATTTCACAAAACGGTCGTGTTGTTGGAATTGACTATTCGGAAGTAAGTGTTGAAAAATCCACTAAATTAAACCAGGAATTTATTAATCAAGGCATTGTTAACGTCCTTCAGGGTTCTGTTTCAGATATGCCTTTTTATGATGAAACTTTTGATATTGTAACCGGTTTTGAAACAATATATTTCTGGCCGGATTTTATCAATGACTTAAAAGAAGTAAATAGGGTCCTTAAAAAAGACGGTTTGGTATTTTTCTGTAATGAAGCAGTTTACAGAGAAGGTGAAATGGAAAAGTACGATGACTTGGTGGAACTTCTGGATATGAAAATCTATTCAGAGGATGTCCTAAAGGAATCTCTTGAAAAAACAGGATTTAAGGATTTTAAAGCCTATCTAAATGAAGAAAATGAGTGGATTTGTGTTTTAGCAAGAAAAATTTAAGGTTTGACTATGGTAAGTAAAGTAAGAACAATATTTGCAAATGTAAGTTGGTTGATGGTTTCACAAATCATCACTAGTGCATGTGCATTTGTTTGGACAATATTAATGGCAAGATATTTGGGCCCATCTGATTATGGTATTTTTGGAACTGCAGTATCTTTTTCTGTTCTTTTCATTGCTCTTGCTGATTTTGGTGTAACTGCTTTTATTGTTCGGGCAATTTCAACGGATATAGAAAAAGAAGATATTTATTTGAATAATGCTATATCTCTTAAGTTATTTTTATCAATATTCTATTTAATTGTTGTTTTTTTAGCTTCGATAATCATTGGTTGGGATAATTACGTAATAATATTTTGTATGTTGTATGCATTTGAAAGTCTGATTAAATCTTTTGAAAATGTAATATTTTCTTCATTCCAATCACATGAGCAGATGAAGTACCAGGCTATTACCAATACAATTTTAAATGTATTGACCCTTATTTTAATTATCTTTGTCACTTTTACTGATTATGGTTTGTTCGGAATCACTTTTGCATATATTTTTGCTAATCTAACAGCATTGTTTTATGAAATCATCACTTTAAGAAAACATTTCATTAAACCTAAATTTTCTTTTGATATTAACTGTTATAAACTGTTAATCAAAGCAGGCATCCCATTTGCTTTATCTGGAATTTTTTACACAATATATTATTCCATTGATTTAGTAATGATTTCACATTTCTCAACAACTTACAATACTGGGCTCTATAATTCAGCATATAAATTAATTAGTGTTTTAACATTATTCTATTCAATTTACACTGCGGTCATTTTCCCAGTTATGAGCAAATTATTCAAAAATGAAAAAGATATTTTACATCTTAGTTTTGTAAAATCTATGAAATATTTATTGCTTGCAACGGTTCCAATTGCCATATTTACTTTTTTTTATGGGAACGATATTATTGCAATTTATGGGGCGGAATATATTGAAGCTGGAGGTGTTTTAAAAGTGTTAATCTGGACAGTTTGTTTCTTATTTGTTAATGGGGCTTGCTCATTAATTTTAAATGCATCTCATAAAGAATATTCTGTTACAAAAATATATTCAGTTGCGGCTTTATTCAATGTGATTTTAAATTTATTTTTAATACCAAAATATTCAGTTTATGGTGCTTCTGTGGCAACCGTTTTAAGTGAAATATTAATATTGGTTTTAGAAATGTACATGATTAAAAAGATTAATCAACTTCCAAATAAACACTTTGTATTTGATGTTTTAAGAATATCTGTAGCATCAGGTGTTTTAGGAATCGTTTTATATGTTTTACATATCAATATGTGGATTGCAATGCCGGTATCATTAGTGGTTTACTTTGCGGTAATTTTCATTTTAAGAACAGTTGATCAAGATGATAAACTAATAATTAAACAGATAATAGGAAGATAATGCAAAGGTTTATATAATATTAAAACATAAGTTTATTTGTTGTTAGTTTTTATGCGGTGTTAGTCCAGCCTGGTTAAGACTCTAGCCTGCCACGTTAGCGACCCGGGTTCAAATCCCGGACGCCGCACTTTTTATGCAGTTGTGGTATAGTCTGGTTATTACTTGGGCCTTCCAAGCCTACAACCCGGGTTCGAATCCCGGCAACTGCATCTTGTAAAAAATTCTTTTTTTAAAATTCTTATTTTGTTTAAAAATAGCTATTTTTTAGTTAATTTTATATAATACTAAATATAAAATATTAATAATTAAATTAATTTTTAATGTCGTTTAAGATTATTATTTAAGGTGATTTAATGGTAGGAATAGTAGGATATGGTGCGCATGTGCCATCATATAGAATTAAGGTAGAAGAAATTGCTAAGGTATGGGGGGATGATCCTGTAGCCTTATCAAACGGATTGGTTGTTAATGAAAAATCCGTTCCTTCTGCTGATGAAGATACTGCAACCATTGCAGTTACTGCAGCTAGATATGCTCTTAGAAGAGCTCAAATTGATCCAAGTAAGATTGGTGCTGTTTATGTTGGTTCTGAATCTCACCCTTATGCAGTTAAACCGACAGCTTCCATTGTTGCTGAAGCTGTTTGTGCAACTCCAAAGTTAACTGCAGCTGATTTGGAATTTGCATGTAAAGCAGGAACAGCAGGCATTCAAATGTCCATGGGTCTTGTAGAATCAGGTATGGTTGAATATGCATTGGCTATTGGTGCTGATACATCACAGGGAGCTCCCGGTGATGCTCTTGAATATACTGCATCCGCAGGTGGTGCAGCTTACATTATTGGTAATGACAACACAATAGCTGATATTGATCACACATGCAGTTTTACAACAGACACTCCTGATTTCTACAGAAGGGAAGGTCAGGACTATCCGTCTCACGGAGGCCGTTTTACAGGAGAGCCTGCTTACTTCAAGCATGTTTTAAGCGCTGCAAAAATGTTATTTGACCAAACAGATTCAAAACCTGAAGATTATGATTATGCATGTTTCCACCAGCCAAACGGTAAATTTTACTTAAGGGCCGGTAAAAAATTAGGATTCACATCCGAACAAATCAAACAGGGTTTATTAACTCCTAATATTGGAAACACTTATTCTGGTGCCGTACCATTGGCTTTATCCAATATTTTGGATGTTGCTGAACCTGGAGATAAAATTTTTGTCATCTCATATGGGTCCGGTGCAGGAAGTGACGGTTTTTCAATAACTGTTAAAGATGAAATTGTTGAACGTAGAGAATTAGCTCCAAAAACACAGGAAATAATTGACGATAAAACATATGTCGATTATGCTGTTTATGCTAAATTCAAAGGCAAAATTAAAATGTAAGGGGGCTTGAATATGAGAGATGTTGCGATTATAGGAGTTTCACAAACCAAATTTGGTGAATTATGGGATTCATCTTTTAGAGATTTAATTGCTGAAGCTGGAGTGAAAGCTTTAGTCGATGCAGGTATTGACGGTGATGATATCGAAGCAATGTTTGTTGGAAACATGTCCTCCGGACTGTTTGTTGAACAAGAACACATTGCAGCACTTATTTCAGACCATGTAGGTCTTAATCCTGTTCCAACCACAAGAGTTGAAGCTGCTTGTGCTTCAGGAGGATTGGCTTTAAGACAAGGAATCATGGCAGTTGCATCAGGTTTTCATGATGTGGTAATCTCTGCAGGTGTAGAAAAAATGACTGATGTTGTTGACGCTACCCCAGCTATTGCTACTGCATCAGATCAGGAATGGGAAGCACAGCAAGGAGCTACATTCCCGTCTTTATATGCAATGATTGCAAAAAGACACATGCATGAATACGGTACCACCCGTGAGCAGTTAGCACAGTTTTCAGTGGTAAACCATAAAAACGCATCCAAAAATCCAAATGCACAATTCCCATTTGAGGTAAGTGTTGATAAAGTTATCAATTCAACTATGGTGGCTGATCCATTAACTTTACTCGACTGTTCTCCGGTAAGTGACGGGGCAGCAGCAATTGTAATGGTTCCTGCTGAAGATGCTAAAAAATACACAGATACTCCGATTTATGTAAAAGCTTCTGCACAGGCTTCTGGAACATTAACCTTACACGACAGAAAAGACATTACTACTATTGAATCTACCAAAGTGGCTTCCAGAAAAGCTTATGAAATGGCAGGAGTAACTGTTAAAGATATTGATTTAACTGAAGTGCATGACTGTTTTTCAATCAACGGACTTTTAGCAGTTGAAGACTTAGGGTTTGCTGAAAAAGGTAAAGGAGGAATAGCTATCGAAGAAGGACAAACTGAAATTGATGGTGATTTCCCAATCAATACTTCCGGTGGTCTTAAGGCACGTGGACACCCGTTAGGTGCTACAGGTATTGCTCAGGCTGCTGAAGTTGTATGGCAACTCAGAGGAGAAGCTGGCGGACGTCAAGTGGACGGTGCAGAAATCGGTATGTCCCACAACATTGGGGGAACCGGTGGTACTGCAGTTGTACACATTTTCGGAAGAGATTTATAATCTCTTTTACTTTTTCTTTTTTTTATGATAATCAATACAGGTTCAAGAACTGATATTCCCGCTTTTTTTAGTAAATGGTTGTTTAATCGTATTGATGAAGGTTTTGTATGTACCAGAAATCCTTATAATGATGATATCTATAAATATCCTCTGGATTCTAAGATTATTGACTGTTTATGTTTCTGCACAAAAAATCCAAAGCCGATGCTTAAAAATATTGATTTATTGGATGATTACAATCAGTTCTGGTTTGTAACAATTACTCCTTATGAAAATGACATTGAAGCAAATGTGCCCAATTTCAAAAAGGTTTTAAAATCATTTAAAGAACTTTCTGATTATTTGGGTGTCAATAAAATTTCATGGAGATATGACCCGATTTTTATAACTGAAAAATACTCCTTGGATTATCACATTGATAAATTTGAGCAGATTGCAAGTGAAATTTCCGATTATACTAATGACTGCACTATAAGTTTCATTGACTTGTACCGGAAGGTTTTAAGAAATTTCCCTGAAGTTTGTGAGGTCACCACTGATGAAAGGTTAATTATTGGTGAGAATTTCTCTAAAATTGCTAAAGAATATGGTATTCGGATGAAAACCTGCGTTGAAGGAACACTGCTTGACCAGTTCGGTTTTGATTCAAGCGGATGCATGACTCAGCAGGTGATAGAAAAAGCTATCGGAAATAATTTAAAAATCCCTAAAGGAAAATACAGAATTCGTGAATGTGACTGTATATTTGGAAGGGATATTGGAGCATATAATACCTGTCTTCACGGATGTAAGTATTGTTATGCAAATTTTTCAACCAAGCTGGTTAAACGGAATTGGAAGTTGCACAATCCAGATTCGCCTCTTTTAATAGGTAATGTTAAAGATAGTGATGTTGTAAAAGAAATTTCAGAGCCTAGCTATATTGATGCACAAACCAGATTATTCTAATTTTTTTCAATCCTGGCTCATTAATCTAAATATAATTGAATGTTAAAACATGCATTTCAACAATACTAACTAATTACTCCACTTTCTGGACAGTTCGTTATCACTGAATACTGTTTTTTCTTGGCATTCAGTTACTTCACTTATATTTTCCTTGAAAAATTTCAGGCAATAATCTTTTTTCGGACTGAAGTTGTCACAGTTCAGGTGAATATTTTCTTTGCAGTTGTCGCAGTTTATGTCGGTACCAGTTTTGTTTTTACAGTATAATTCATTGTTTTCAGTGAAACGATATTCACAATCTTTAAACACTATATTATCCATTTTTTTACCTCTTCAAATGTGTTTTGAATAATTCTCATTTAAAACGACTATTATTTAGTATGTATTTAATAAGATATGTACTTTAACTTTGTTTTGATGAAAACATTTACTGCAGACTTCATCTTACTTTCTTCAATATTGGCTTTTCGATAATAAACCAGCTCAATAGTGCAAAAAAAGTTGTCAAAATCCAAACATATACTAAGTATTCCCATACACTAATTTTAATGTTATTGAAAGTAATAAAAATTGCAATAAGACACTGTACTGGCCATGCATAGATATATGTTCCATAGGAGATGTCATTTTCCTTAATGAATTTAGGAGATTTAATTTTAATGGAAAGTACAAGAAGAATATATGTCATTGGAATAGCAATGTATATTCCGGCGGAGTTTCTTGAAAATAATGCCATGCATGCGGCACAATAAATCAAAGCCAATGCAAATAGTTCAAATGAAAATACAAGTTTGTCTTTAATAAGATAAACAAATCCTCCTGCAAAAAACATTGAAAAGAGATATAGTCCAAGTTTAAAGTAAATCATAACCTTGCTCGGGCTGTCAGGTATTAAAGTATGTGCAATGCCAAGAAGCAGATAAATGGCGAAAAAGACTTTGGGATAGTGGTTTTTCCGGATTCTAATTTTCATCAAAAGCATCACAACAATTGCCACGGCAATATAACATCCAAACTCAAACATCAACGTCCATATGGAAACGTTCCAGTTGTCGGCGTTGATGGCTTGAAGTAACGTACCTATATTGTTTTCAAATAGGTTTAACGGAAGTGCATAAATGAAAAATTTGGCCGGTGAGGGGCTCAAATTCAAATAGGAAACCAGATCAAAATTACCATTATTTATTATCGTAAATGCCAATGGAGCAAATAGGATTACAATCAGTAAAATACAAATAAAATATGCCGGATAGATACGGGCCAAACGTTTTTTCAAAAATGTTTTGAAATCATTCTTAATTGCAGATGCCGTGATTAGATACCCTGAAATATAAAAAAAGCATGGAACTGCAAATGACATGACAACATCAATGGAATTGGGCATATAACTGTTTATGTCAACACCAGATACAACAAATGAATGTCTGATTAAAACGAATGTTGCAAAAATCAGTCTAAATAAATTTAAGGAATTGTTTCGATTATTCAATTCAAGAAACTTAATTCAAATCACCTAATATTGTATATGTTGTTGTTAAATTATAAATGATGCTGAAATTCAAGCAACAAAATACTTAAAATTAAGTGAATATCTGCTATTGTTTTGAATATTACATTGTTAATAGTTTATAATTAATTTGTTATTTTTAGTGAGGCAATTCCATAACATTGCGCAAATTAGGATATTAAACTAGTTAAAAGAAATCAAAGACGGAACAATCATGATTCACCACTTTTAATTGTGATGTTAAAAATAGTGATGAAATAAAAGAAATTTCAGAGCCTAATTATATGGATATTGACTCTTTCAAAAACTTTGTTGATTTTCAAAATCGTTTTTGCGATTGTCATTCCAAATGAGATCTCTGCGATATATTCGTTTTAAAACGCCTCGTTTGGTCTTGAATGTTCGTTTTCTTGATTTTGGCATTGTTTTTTGAAAGGCATTTTCAATTTTGTTACTTGTTTTTTCAATTCGTTTATCTTTTAAGTGGTGAATGAAGCTTTTATATCTTGGAAAGATTGATTTTCTAATTATTTTATAAATAACTGGATAAAAATCATCTTTACTATTAATTAATGAGTGTACTTCCTTTTTGAATTCATTATAATCATTTAAATCGAATAAATCTTTGATCATTTTCAGTTGTTTGTGACATTCTTGATATTCTTCGTCAGAAATATGATTTCTGTCTTTAAAAGTTTTTAATTGTTTATTTAAACTTTTTTTAGTA
>NZ_JAFRSC010000008.1 GCF_017427765.1 Methanobrevibacter sp.
CTAAATAAACAGCACCACCATTATTGAAAGCAGTGTTGTTTATGAAGTTACAATCATCAACAATACCATTGGAACCAGTCCAAATAACAGCACCACCTTCACCAGAACGACCATAAGTACCAGTTTCAGTACCTAAAGCACAATTATTAGTGAAATTGGAACCTTCAATAGTACCATTAGTACCATACCAGAACACAGCACCACCATTAGCCTTAGCAGAGTTATTTTCAAATGTAGAATTCAAAATAGCCCCATTAGTAGCACCTTCATGCCAGTCAATAGCACCACCATTAACACCAGCAGTATTATTCTCAAAGTGAGAATTACTAAATGTAGTATTATCACAGTTACCGGCAGTTATACAATCTAAATAAACAGCACCACCGTTATTTTTAGCAGAATTATTGATAAAGTTACAATCATCAACAATACCATTGGAACCAGTCCAAATAACAGCACCACCTTCACCAGAACGACCATAAGTACTAGTTTCAGTACCTAAAGCACGATTATTAGTGAAATTGGAACCTTCAATAGTACCATTAGTACCATACCAGAACACAGCACCACCATTAGCTAAAGCAGAGTTATTTTCAAATGTAGAATTCAAAATAGCCCCATTAGTAGCACCTTCATGCCAATCGATAGCACCACCATTAACACCAGCAGTATTATTCTCAAAGTGAGAATTACTGAAAGTAGTATTATCACAACCGTTGGCAGTCAAATTACGTAAAAAAACAGCACCACCGTTTGCGGCAGCAGTATTATTCACAAAGATACAATCATCAACAATACCATTGGAACCAGTCCAAATAACAGCACCACCTTCACCAGAACGACCATAAGTACCAGTTTCAGTACCTAAAGCACAATTATTAGTAAAGTTAGATCCTTCAATAGTACCATTAGTACCATACCAGAACACAGCACCACCATTAGCTTTTGCAGTGTTATTCTCAAATGTAGTGTTTTCAATTTTACCATTGGTTGCACCATTTTCCCATGTGATTGCACCACCGTTAACACCAGCAGAGTTATTCTCAAAGTGGCTGTTTATAAATGAATTGTTATTACAATCTGCACGTCCTGGGACACCACGTAAGTATATTGCACCACCATTGTCAGTACATGTATTGTCTATAAATTCACAATCATCTATTACACCATTTGAACCTGTCCACATGATAGCTCCTCCGTCTCCAGAGTTGCCCATCATACAAGCAACAGTTCCGTTAGCTGTATTGTTTGTGAAATTGGAACCTTTTATGATACCTCCAGTACCAAACCAGAACACAGCACCACCATTAGCACCTGCAGTGTTGTTGGTAAATGTACAATCCAAGATTTGACCGTCAGTTGCACCTTCATGCCAATCGATAGCACCACCGTTTATGGAAGCTGAGTTGTTTTCGAAATTACATCGAGTGAAATCACTGTCATGTGAACTTTCCAAGTATACCGCTCCTCCGAAACCTTCCATAACTGTGAAATTGGTTACGGAATTACGTGTGAAATTACTGTCATATATCATGGTTACATTACCTGTGACATATACCGCACCACCTTTCAAAGCGGTGTTTTCTTCAAACTTGGAATCTGTAATGTTAACCTTGTTTCCTTCAATGTAAAATGCACCACCACCTATGCTGCTTGTTTGATTTTCAGCATTGGCAGAGTTATGTGTGAAATTACTTGAAGTCACGTTAACGTCACGACCTATGATGTAAACCGCTCCACCAGCAGTGGCTGAATTCTTCAATGCATCTGATAGATTGAATTTCAAGTCATGGGTTGCGTTATTGTCTTCAAAGAGAGAATTTTTAATAACACTGTTTTTCCCGTCAATATAACCTGATCCGCCTTTTATTGCATAATTGTATGTGAAATTGGATTCCTCAATTACGGTGGATCCGCCTTCAAGGTAGAAAGCACCACCTTTGATAGCTTCATTATCTTCAAATAATGAATTATATATCCAAATGTCTGTACCGTTTACAGCAACTGCACCACCCAATCCACCGTCTTCATATATTCCGACAGCAGCATTGTTAGTGAAAGTGGAATTGATTATGTTAACGTCATTTCCCTGAATTGCAATACCTCCACCAATGGATGTAAGCTTATTCAATTCATCATTGACTGCAAATCTTAAGTCATGAGTTGCTGTATTGTTGTCAAAGTCACAACCTAAAATTGTAGTATTGAATGCAGTAATGAACACTGCTCCACCGCGAATTGCACTGTTTGATGTGAAATTTGTATAGTTAAGAGCATTTAAAGTACCATTAACATATATTGCACCACCTTCGATAGCTTGATTTGCATCGAAAGTGACATCTACAATTATTGTATCGTAACCGTTTACTGCAACTGCACCTCCATGACCACCATCAGGATTAACCCCAATAGCATTGTTTTCAGAGAATAATAAATTATCCAATAAGGTGTTGTTACCTACAATATCAATAGCACCACCTTCAGTAGGTACACTATCAAATATAGGATTTAAGTTGTAAGTTAGGTTATGTGTAGCATTATTGTACATGAATTGTGAATTTTCAACAGTTGTGTTAATACCCTTAATATAAGCTGCACCACCTTTAATAGCTCTATTATATGTAAAGTTAGTATTGTAAATAGTGGTATTAGTACCAGTTACATATAGTGCACCACCCATGATAGCTTCATTATCATCAAATATATTATCAGTAATATTTGTGTGATAACCATCAACAGCAATAGCACCACCAAGACCATCATTAGTATTAACACCTATAGCAGCATTATATGTAAAGTTATTATTAGTTATAGTAGAATAATCACCACTAACAGAAATAGCACCACCTATAGTAGGTAAGCTAATTACTGAACTAGCATTAAAAGATAAATTATGTGTTGCATTATTATCATAGAATGTATTACCAGTAATGTTAGTATTAGCACCGTTAATGAATATTGAACCGCCTTGAACAGCATTGTTTGTTGTGAAGTGCATATCCTTTACAGTAGCATTAGCACCATCAATATATATAGCACCACCACTAACTGCTTCATTCAAAGTAAATTGGCCATCATCAATTGTAGTATTATCACCTTCTACAGCAATAGCACCACCAAGACCACCATTAATATAAAAACCTGAAGCAATATTTCTTCTGAAAGTATTATTACCTGCCACTGCTACATTATTACCATCGATATAGATAGCGCCACCCATAGTCAAAAGGGTTTCAGCACCAGGTTTAATTGAATCAATATCACGAGTAACAAGGTTGTTCTCGAATGTTGAATTAGCCACCTCAGTGTTGTGACCTTGAATATAAACAGCACCACCTTGAATAGCCTTGTTTTCTTTTGCAGTGATCTTATCAAGAGTTATATCATTACCATCAATATAAACAGCACCACCTTGAACAGCAGTGTTATTGTACAAGTTTATGTTTGAAGCGTCGATATTTCTACCCTCAATATAAACACCAGCACCAAATGTAGCATCGTTTTGTGTGAAATTAACATTGTCAAAATTTGGATTTTGACCTATGAGGTATAAACCTCCACCCAAACCAGTATTTACAGAATAATTACCTTCAGCAACATTACTTTCAAATGAAGTGTCTTTAATGGATACATCATTACTTTGAATAAACATAGCCCCACCGGAAGTAACTTTAGAAGGATCATCAACAATTCCACTTCCCAAATTATGAGTTGCAGTGTTATTTGCAAATGTTGAATTGCATACAGTTGCAGCATTACCATCAATATAAACAGCACCACCTTGAATAGCACCATTTTCAACGAATTTTGAATCAAAGATGCTCGCATTGGAACCTACAATTTGTATTGCTCCTCCAATAGGTGCGAAATTATTCGTAAGGTTGCAGTTTGTAATGTTTGCAAAGTCACCTTGAATAAATATAGCTCCACCGTAGTCACTTTCAGCAAAGTTATTTTCAAATCTAGAGTCTACAACTACAGTGTTATCAGCCCTTTCCGTACCAACTGTATGAATATCCATCGCTCCACCAAATTTTTCAGCACTGTTATTGATGAATGTACAATTTTCAATGTAGTTATTTGGTCCAATAAAAGCAATAGCACCACCACCCCCACTTCTAGCAGGGTTCATGACATTAGGTCCATAAGCTTGATTGCCTATGAAAGTTGTGTTATAAACTTTCATTGTACCCTTGTGACATTCAATACCTGCACCATATGATGCGGAGTTATTTTCAATGTGATTGTTGGATATAATAACATTTTCGGCATTTACACAATAAGCTGCACCGTGTACTGCATTTGTGTTATTGATAAATGTATTATTGTCAAAAACAGCACCCTCAGACTGAACTTTAAAACATAATCCTAAAGAATTTGTATTAGCTTTTGGGTCAAGACTAATAGTTCCCTTATTGTTTTTGAATAAATTATTATTAGCTTTGAAATTAGTGTTTGTGTTTGCAATATTTACTATAAGTGAAGCAGTATTATTGTAGAATTCGCAATTGTCAATAATAGCTCCGCTTCCACTACCATCATATTGTATAATACATGACTTCTGATAAACAGTGTTGTTTTCAAAAGTACAATTATAAAATGAAACAGCTCCATTACAAGTAATCAAATGCCCCCTTCCAGGTGGACTCCCAGTAGTTACAGGAGACTCAAAATAATGATTTGCAAAATTAACTCCAGTAATTTTAGTATTAGTACCAAATGTAATTCTAGTCTTAGTAGGATGAGTTATAATTCCAGAAAAGTCAAGTGTAGCCTTTGCAGTATCAGTAGTAGAGCTACCTCCATAAATATTAATACCCTGACATACAGTAAAGTAAACAAAATCACCAGAATATGTCCAACCATTTAGGAAAACATTATCTCCCGGCTTTAGATTTGTATTAATGAGTAGACTTCTCAACGCGCTCATAGTATTAGTAGATGGAGTCCAATCCCTACCTAAAATATCATCCTCATTGGAAACACCTAAAACATTACTTTTAGAGCTTACGCTAACACTATCAGTAATATTATCTGAACTAACTGAGAGTTCATTTTCTACATCATCAATTTGAACATTAACAGTATTAACATGATTTGTTTGCGTTAAATTAAAGTCATTATCAGATTCAAGCGCGCATGACGCCTGAATAGTAAATATAAGAATAACTATAGCCATTATCACGATTAACTTTTTGCCTTTCATTTTGCGTTTTCACCCCCTGGTCCAGTCAATTAAAGAAAATAAATAACCTTACGGCAAATATAAGATTATTCTTTATTATTTATATTATTGAAAATATATAAACATTACCAATTCACCAATATTATTACAAAAATTTATTAAAATAAAAGTAAATTATTTAGTTTTTTACAAACAAAAAGCAATATTAAAACAGATTTATTAAACAAAATTTAGTTGGTAAAAATAAAAACTATTCAAAAAATATTATCAATATTATAATATTAGAAAAAATAAGAAAAAAAGAATTAATTGATGAACTTAATCTGTTCATCATTAACCAAGAGATAATTAATCAAATCTGTTGAATCCAAATCCTCATTAGACAAAGTGACTGCAGAAATCTGAAAATTATTATATGTATTATAATATAAGACGCCGTCCTGAGTATTATAGCATGATGTATAAATGGTATACTCATACAGGTCAGGATCATCAATAAATGTGCATCCGTTCTGCTGTTCTACTGATTTTAATATATGGAAAAACTGACCGACACTGCTTGACTCATCAGAGCCGCTGAATGAGTTTGCACGTGTGAATGCAACCTTTGCAAATCTTGAAGCTGATGACAAGTCGCCCGGAAGGCCTATACCACCCATTCCTCTTGAATATTCATCCAAATCAATATCTGCTCCAAATGTGTTTTCAGGATTTTTATTGGACAGGTTTCTGTAATTGTTGAGATAGAACAGCTGTTTGTCAAAAGGAGGATTGTTTGTCAAAACTCCAACAGGATTATCGTATATTTTAAGTCCGCCAGCCAATGGCTCAATTACAATAGCTTCACCTGAATTATCTGACATCATCCAGTGAAGAGGTGATAACGGCAGCTCATCAGCAAAGTTAATGTTTACAAGATTGATTTGCTCAAGCAGTTTTCTTGCCTCACTTACGCTGGATGCAACGCCCAGTATATATGGGATAAACTCAAAAGGAGTAATATTAATCATGTCTTCATTTACTTCATTATAGACTGCATTTCCTGCAAAGTTAAGGCCGGCCATTGCCAATCCTTTTTCATTGCATGCATCATAATAAAGAGGGTATGAATCAATACCTGCTGCAATTCCTATCATTGCATAATGGGTTTTCATATCATCAATTTTTCTGAATTTGAATTCATAGTTTCTCGGAGTGATTGTCACCCTTTCATTGTATGAAATTTCATAGTCAAAATTACGTCCGAAATAGTGTTTGTCTGTAATATAATTGCTTGCAGTGCACATATTATCACCTATAAGAAATTTGAATAGTTTAAAGCTCTTGTTTTAATATCACTGAATTTATCATCAACTAAAAGTTCACCATTTCTGAATACTGTCCTAAGATAGTCTTCACCATCTTCTTCAATTGAAACTGTTTTAAATGAATTGTCCTGAGTGACCAGTTTGAATCGTCCAGTTTTGGATTTTTTACTTGGGTCAAGGGGATTTTTGAATATGTCATGCCATTTTCCATCACGAAGCTGTGCTGAACATTTAAATGCGTTTCTTTGGGTGTCCCTGTTGACTGCGGTGTGGAGTCCGCCACCCATACCGAAGATAATGTTTTCGGCAGCCCATCCATTGGATTTCATTGCAAATAAAATGTCACGAATCTTTTGATAGTTTAGACCGTCTCCCCACAAAAGACCGATATTCAAGTCAAAAACCTTATACCCTTCATCAGTTAAATGAGAACCGAAACCGTCTGAAAGCAGATTCAAACAGTCTATTGTTGTGGATACAGGTTCTCCGCTGTCAGGTCTGAATACAATCTTATTTGTCTCACCATCCAAAAAGTTCAGGATAGCTTCATTAAGCTCACCACCGGACCTTCCGGCTTCAATTAAAAAGTTTCTGTAATCATATGAATCAATGACTATAGATAAAATGCCTTCTTTAGCCTTTTCAATAACATTCAATATTTGTTCGAGTTCACCTTCAGGTCCTAAGGATGTCATTACGCTGTGTTCTGTTGCCTGAACTGAAAAACCGTATAACTGTGAGTCATTGTAGTAGTTTTCAGGAATTGTTAATGCAGGAATTGTATCGGTTCCTGAAAAACTAAGCAGATGTGCAGAACCTGAAAGCATTGATGATTCTGTTGAAGATGCTCCTCGATATCCGAAATCATGCAGCATAAAGTCAAGATTGTCCTTTTGAGATCCTGTCACTTCCAGATAAAAATTGGCAAGTTTTCTTACCTCAGCAGACAATGTTGCAACTGTTGACGGATACCAGACCTGTAAAAGTAAAGACTCCAGATAATTTGGAAGCCAATATGATTTGTCATCTGTATTTTCAACAGTCATTAAAACGTTACTTACATCAACGGGAGTTCCTTCAGCAACTGCTTTTATTTCAATAGGGAGTTTTCCGTCGTGTTCATCTAAAATATACTCCCATCCTTCTCTGTTGAATATCCCTTCGCCGATGTGATTGGCTATTAAATCATCAGCCTGGTTTATTTTTTCTTCAGTCACTACTTGGCCTTCGAGATACTTTTTAATTATGTATTGTAGCCCATAAAAAATAGTTTTGTTAAACTCAGCACCAACTCTACTCTCCAAATAAGAATAAATTTTTTCAGTGCCTTTTGGATAGAAATAGTGATGAGTTACCTTATAACTATCAGTTAAAAGACAAATATTATTTTCAATCATAGTACCACTTACTATATAGTTAGTAAGTTGATACTAATAAAAATTATCAAAAAAAGAAAATGAAAAAAAGAATTTAGATATAACTTTCATCTTTTTTTCTGAAATGTGCTTGCGGGTGGTCACATAATGGACATACTTCAGGAGCGTCTGTTCCATAGTGGATGTAACCGCAGTTATTGCATTTCCATGCAATTTCTTCATCTTTCTTAAAGACTTTTCCAGCATTGATTTTGTCAGTCAATGCATTATATCTGTCTTCGTGTGCTTTTTCAGTAGCACCAGCAGCATCGAATAATTCTGCAATATCATCGAAACCTTCTTCACGTGCAGTTTCAGCAAATTCTTTGTACATTGAAGTCCATTCTTCATGTTCACCTGCTGCAGCGTCTGCAAGATTGGTTAATGTGTCAGGTACTTTACCACCATTTAAAAGTTTGAACCAAATTTTTGCATGTTCTTTTTCATTGTCTGATGATTCCTGGAAAATATCCTTAATTTCCACATAACCATCTTTTTTAGCCTGAGATGCGTAGAATTCATATTTTACACGAGCTTGGGATTCGCCAGCAAGTGCTGCTTTTAAGTTTTCTTCTGTTTTTGTGCCTTTTAAATCAGCCATAATATCAACCTCTAAAGTTAAATTGAATTAATATGATATTTAAATATTTGGTGAATAGTCAGTAACTGTAAAAAAAAAAGAAAAGAAAAATAGAGCTTATTTAAAGTTAGTAGCTCTTTCTTCGAAGTGTGCTTTTGGAAGTCCGCATACAGGACATTTTTCAGGTGCGTTAGGACCTGAGAATACAAATCCGCAGTTTTCACATTTCCATTCAATGTCTGCTTCTTTGTTAAATACAGCATCATTTTCAACATTTGCAAGTAATGTTCTGTATCTTTCTTCGTGTTCTTTTTCGATTGCACCCACTTTTTCAAACAGGAATGCAATCATTGGGAAACCTTCTTCTTTAGCGGTTTCTGCGAATTCCTTATACATTGAAGTCCATTCTTCGTTTTCACCGTCTGCTGCTGCATTAAGGTTAGCTATTGTGTCTGGAATATCCTCATCGTGTAAAAGTTTAAACCAGATTTTAGCGTGTTCTCTTTCGTTTTTGGAAGTTTCCATGAAAATATCATGGATTTGAACATAGCCTTCTTCTTTTGCTTTTGCAGCAAAGTATTGGTATTTAGTATGTGCCTGGGACTCACCAGCAAAAGCTGCTTGTAAGTTTGCTTCAGTTTTTGTACCTTTCAAATCAGTCATAATATACATCTCCAATATTTATATATTTAATATTATTCAATAAAAAGTTTGTTAAAAATTTTTGAAAAATGATAAAAAAAGAAAAAAAATATAGCTTCATTTAAGCTACATCTGAATATAACAATCCGGTTGCCCTTGCAGCGAAGAAAGCCAAGTATGGAGATATTATAATGGAAAGAATACTGATTCCATTAATAAAATTATTCAATCCTGACAAAACCAAATTGATAACCACAATAATTATGAATACCAAAAGTATAACTGCAATAACTTTTCCATAACCTATTCTTCCGATATCCTTAAACGCTTCAATGATGTTTAATGAATCGCCAAGGCTGTCAGTATTTGCAAGTCTTGACTGACCCATAGTTTGGATAATAGAAAAGATTACAAACAGTACAAATGCAATAATACATGTAAACATCAAAGCAGTTCCGAAACTAACAATTAATGACCGTGGAACAACATCAGTAACAATTACAGTGGTGTTTGCTGGAGCACTGGCTGAAGCAATCATCATTCTGTTAACCATATTTAGAGCCATACCGAATACGTTAGTAGCCCATCCAACAATTAAGACTATTATTGTCGGAATAATGAAGTAAACAATATTTAAAACCAAATATTTGATACCGGTTATTAGGTTTCCTTTCCAATCAAATTCCGGTGCGCTTTCAGCATGATCAATTCCGGACTTAATAACAGTAACATGATAGCCCATAACGATAAATCCTACAGCCAAACCGACAATGAATAAAATTATACCCAAAATAAGCCATAAAAATTCCCTGGCAAATCCCAAGGACATAAATGCCATACCAATACCTGCCACAAATATAGCAACAACTGTCAATACGATATAGATTGCAAGTTTTGCCAGATCATTTGAAGGAAATACAATAGCTTCCTTAATAATTTCCATAATTTCCATATTATCACCATGTTAATTAATACACTCAATTGAGTAAGTGAATATTTTTAAAAATCTTAGTATATTAATGTTTTTGAAAATATAAGCAAAAAAAATAATTTTATAAAAAAAGAAAAGAAAAGGAATAGATTAAAATCTATTCATCTACACCAAAGGATTTTTTAAGTAACTCTGCGTTTACAAATCCTTCTTTGTAAATTTTACCAGTAGTTAAATCATTGATTACTACTTCTGCAGGAGCAAACATTCCTTTGTCGATTTGGTAGAAGTCAAATCCTGCTTCTTTAAATACATCGAAGAATGGTTTACCGTATCCGTCAGCAGCTGAAGATGGTAATTGAGCTGCTACATTAGCGATGTCATCGTCTTCTTCAGATTCTACATAGTAGTAGGTTCTTCCACCGAATAATACTGCATCGTTGGTTTTACCCATAGCTTTAAGGCCATCCGGGTCAACAGGTGCGATAGGTGCAATACCTGCAGCATGTTTAACTTTGGTTACGTCAAATTTAATGAATTCTAACATTTTGTAGGTTCCGTTTTCAACAACCCTTCCGGAAATTTGAATAGATCCGACAAGGGATGAAGTAGGAGCTACAAGTAAGTATACGTTTTCAACATCAACGTCACATTCATCAGCAATGTATTGAGCTACATCTTCGCCAGGCAATACATCAGCTTCCAATGTTAAAATTGCCAAATCAGCTTCAGTGTCTTTATAATCAATTTCTTCATAAGTTTCAGCTGGTTTTAAAGCAATAGCTCTAGCAGGTCCTGAACCTAATGCAAAGAAGTCGCCTACAGATACAGACCAACCTGCTTTTTGAGAACCTAATGTTGAAATAGAAGGTGAATCAGTTTTAATCTTTACTGAAGGAAGTGCGAATTTTTCAGATAAATCTCCAGGAATGGAAATTCCCACATCAGCAAGCCCACCAAGACAAACTTTAGTATAAAGTTCTCCTGCTTTAAAACTTCCATCTACGTTTACACCACAATCTAAAACAGTAGCACCATTTTCTAAAGTTTCTACAGCGATGTTTAATTCATCTGCTTTTTCAATCATTACATCTACGGTTTTTTTAGCTTCTATGTTTACACTTACCATAGTTTAACCTCATATATAATTCTAACTTATAACTTTTAAGTTACTGGTTAAAAATTTATATTTTGTATTATTTAAAATTGTCTAAATGAATTCAAATTTGTACTATGTTTAATATGAAAAAATAATTGAAAAATAAGTTATGCATACCAGCTTGGCGGATAATTTAGAGAGTCACAATCCTTAAATATATATTCCATATGCTTTACGCCTGACACATCCCATGAACTCAGATAGGAAGCATCGATTAGGCTGATGCATTTTTCAAACATTCCTGCCAAAACAGTAACGTTGGCAATATTCCAATTTTTCAGGGAAGCTATATCAACCAAAGATACGCATCCCAAAAACATTGCATTCATATTTTCCACATTGGAAACATTCCAGTTATGCAAGAATGCTCCAACAAGAGAACTGCAGTTCCAGAACATTCCCCTTAGAGATTTTACATTGCCCACATTCCAGTTATCCAAAGGAGAGATATCAACCAATGACTCGCAGCCAAAAAACATCCCGGCCATATCATCTACATTAGATACATCCCAGTCTTTCATGACATTTAAATCCTTTATGGATTTGCATTCATGGAATGTGAATTTCATTTTGGAAACATTTGACACATCCATGGATTTTAATGTGGAAATTTCAACAAGAGAATGGCATTTAGAAAACATTCCATTCATGTTTTCTATCTGGTTTGCTCCGGATAGAATAATAGCTTTAAGGGAAGTCAGACCGGCGTATTTTTCGCTTAAATCAACAGTGTCAGATAAATCTTCACTTACATATATTACATCCTGCCTGTTTTTCACATCATCCCAGCTGGTCAGGTTAGTTCCATCTTTTAGAATGATTAATACCTTAAAATCGCCTAAATTATTAATGCTTTCAGTTGTTTTGTTCAGTCTGTCGAATTCGTGCAGATAAAGGTTTCCTGCAGTTACATGACCATTGCGGTACCACATTGGATATTCAGCTAAAGCTTCGCAGTTTTCAAAGACGTTTTCGTCCTGCTCCACTTTAATGAAAACCCATACATTAAGTTCATTTAGACTTTCAAGGGCTTTGCAGTCCTTAAACATGCAGTTAATGTTTTCCGCATTTTCAATTTTCCAGTCCTTCAAATCGTTTATGCTGGTAATTAAGCAGCATCCTTCAAACAAAGACGCCATGTTTGAAACGTTTTTTACATTCCACTTTTTCAGGGCTGATAACGAATCCAGATTCAGACATCTGCCGAATGAAAACTCCAAAGAAGACACTTTACCGACATCCCAATTCGCTATAGCTGAAATATCAGACAATGCCTCACAGCTTCCAAAGATTCCATCCATTTTTTCCACATTGCTTACGTCCCAGTTTTCCAATGCTGAAATATTTTCCAATGACTCACAGCCGTTAAAAAGCTCAGTCATTGATTTGACGTTGGAAACATCCCAATTTTTCAAAGCGGATACATTTACAAGAGAACTACATCCTTCAAAAAGGCTGTCGATTCTTGATATGTTTGACAGATTCCATGATTTTAAAGGAGAAATATCCGAAAGTGAGCTGCAGTCAGCAAAAAATGACAATAATCCTGAATTATGAGTCATTTTTGACAGGTCCCATTTTTTCAATGGTGAAATGTTTTTTAAGGACTCACATCCTCTAAACATTGCAGTAATATTGAATACGTTTGACAAGTCCCAGTTTGAGAGCCCTGATATGTTTTCAAGAGAAGAACAGAAATCGAATATGCATCCCATATCCCCTACATTTCCGACATCCCATTTTTTTAGAGCTGAAACATTTTTTAGGTTAATACAGTCTGAAAAAATATAGTGCATGTCCTTTACACTGCTTACATCCCATTTAGACAGTCCGGAAATGTCTTCAAGTGAAGCGCAACCCCAAAACATTTCAGAAATGTCCCGGACATTAGAAACATTCCAATCAGAAAGGTCAGATAAATCCTCAATGAGGCCACAGCCGCAAAACATCATATTCATATAAGCGACATTGCTAACGTCCCATGATTGCAATGCGGAAATGTCTGATAATGATTCACATCCATAAAACATGGAACTCATATTATAAACATTACTGACATCCCATTTGCTTAGGGAAGATATGTCCACTAATGATTCGCATCCGCAAAACATCTTCTCCATGTTTTCAACATCACCAAATCCTCCTGCAACGATAGCTCTGAGATTTGTCAGACCTTCATATCTTCCGGCGATGTCTGTTTTACCGAATAAGTCTTCACTGACGTAGATGATTTCTTCTTTGTCTTGTACTTCGCGCCAGCTAGTTAAATTAGATCCGTTTTCGAGAATTATCAGAACGTCCAGTTCATCCAATTCATAAATACTTTGGGTGGTAGTATTCAATAGTTCAAATTCCCTTAACTGCTTGCTAATCATGATTCTCATTTCCGAATTTAGATATTAATAATATATTTAATTCAATATATAAAATTTATATCAAAAACTGTCTTTTTTAATCCAATTGAAACTTTTCAGTGCCAAAATGCATTTTTTAGAAATCATCACCGAGTAATGTGAATGCCTGATTGACAATACCAATGTCCATATCATTATTGTAAATGAAGCGTAAAAATTCCTTATCAGTTATATTGTCTACAATCGCTCTTCTGACATGTCCTTCTGGAGTGTCACGATAGAGCTTTTGTAAAAATTCCTCATTATGTATTTTTTCAATTACTTTTACTCTTAGTTCATATAAATCCTTGTCATATGCAAGCATTCTTAAAAGCTTTTCATCAACAATATCGTCAACGTAGATTGAACGTTCAAATTCCGAGAGAGTATTGTCGGTTATCTTTCTGTATAATTCGTTTTGACGGGCTTGTTCAATGTCAATTTCATCCAGTTGCGCTTCGATGTCACTTCGAACGTTACTATCCCCTATTCTGCTTGCAGCCTGGTGGCGAACCCAAGGATGAGAATCGTTTTTTGCAATGTCTTTCAATAATTCCTCATTATCAATCCTTTTAACTGCTTCAAGACGTACATAATAATTTTTATCTTCAACAGCGGCAGTTTCCAATAGTTTGTCATCATCTATGTTTTTGAGAGCTTCAAGGCGAACCCAAGGGTCCCTGTCATATAGAAGAATATCCTCCAAAACTGCATTGTTAGTGACACCGCCAACAGCACCTTCCCTTATCCAGGAATCGTCTGAATCCTGTGCGATGTCCATCAGCAGATCTTCACGGTTGATTCTTTCTTCGGCTTCAAAGCGAACATTGAAGTTTTCATCGTTTTTTGCAATTTCCGATAGAATTATTTCATCATCAATACGTTTTACAGCGTCCCACCGTACAAAATAATTCTTATCCTGGCGTGCAACATCCTCAATTATAATTTCATTTTTGATGCCTTTTAAGGCTTCACGGCGAACCCATGCGTCTCTATCGTTATTAACAATATCTACTAAAACGCTTTCATTTTCAACTGCTTTTGCTGCTTCAACACGGACCCATGAATCAATGGAGAGCAATGCAATGTCCTCAAGCAGATTCTTATCGCTGACACGTTTTACAGCCTCCATGCGAACATATTCATCTTCACCGTCTTTAGCGATTTCAGCCAGGAGATTTTCATCGCTTACCCTCATAAGTGCCTCTTCACGCACAAATGTATCGTCGTCTGTTTTTGCAATATCTGCCAGAAATGTTTCATCTGTGACTTTTTTAACAGCTTCAAGGCGCACCCATGAGTCTTCGTCATTTTCTACAATACTCTTTAAAACAGATTCATCTGAGATTTTTTCAACCGCTTTAAGACGAATCATATAATCATTTGCATTTTTTCCAATGTCTTCAATAAACTTAATATTATTTACTTTTTTCAGGGCTTCAAATCTTACCTTTTCATTTGTGTCTGCTTTTGCAACATAAGCCAAAACATCCTCATCACTTAAACCATAAACGGCTTCCAGACGAACAGCTGCATTTTCATCATTTTTAACAATTTCAGACAATACCTCATTATCGGTTATTCCCTTTACGGATTCCAGACGGATTCTTGCATTGTCATCATTTCTTGCAACATCACTCAACAAGACCAAATCACCGGTTGTTTCGACATCTTTAAGTCTGTCTGCGGATAATTCATCAGTTATTGAAAATTCAGCAAGCATCAATTCGTTGGTAATGTTGTTTACTGCTTTTTGAGATACATCCCCATCAGAATCATTGCTTTTTGCAATTCTGGCTAAAGCATCATTATCTGTAATTCGCTCAATAGCTGCAAAGCGCACATCAATATCAGAAGTGCTTTTAACAATCTCTTCTAAAGTCTTATCATTTCTAATTCGCTTTACTGCCTGCAAACGTACTTCACCATCCAAATCGTTGATGGCAATATCGGACAAAATATTCTGATCATCTAACTTTTTTACGGCCTGAAGCCTTACTTTCGGATCTTTATGTTTGTATTTCGGTTTAAAAATTCTATCAATAATCCCCATTTATAATCACCCATCAGAATCTGTCAAAATGAACTTTAGACTCATCATATCTAAGCTTGATTTCACTTTCCTGTGCAGGATATCCGACACATATCACAGAAAACGGAATGCAATAATCCGGAATTTCAAGATACTCCTTTAGCTTTAGTGTTCTGTCCTCAATCGGGTGAAAGCCCATCCACACTGCACCGAGACCTTCATGAGTTGCCTGAAGAAGAATATTTTCATTGCATGCTCCAAGGTCCTGCTCAATCATCCCTATAACCTTTGCACGATTCAGATTTCCCAATGTCACTATAAGATGAGATGCACCTGCTGCTGGTTTTGCGAATTTGTGCATTTGAGAAATAGCTTTCTTATCTTCACCACTGGAGACAACAATAAATTCCCACGGCTGTGCATTGCAGGAAGAAGGCGCCTGCATGCCCGCTTTAAGTAAATTTTCTATCATCTCATCACTTACCTTTTCATCTCTAAATTTACGCACTGAATGTCTTTTGAAAATAATGCTCATTTAACCACCAAATAGATCTTCGATTTCCTGTCTGACAAAGGGATAATCATTAACATCGGTTAAAATATTGATCTGGTCTGAATACTGGATGTTAAAGTCTTCAGTCGGAATGATATATTTGCCGTTTCTGATTACTGATACGACAATAGCATTTTTTGGAAATGGAATATCCTTTATTTTGAAATTAATGTAATTGCAGTCTAGAGGTACAACATATTCACTTAAAACATGCTTTGAAGGCTTTTTAACATATTCCCTGTTTTTGGTTAAAAGCAATCTGTCGTATAATGATTCATAAATCGGTTCGTTTCCTAAAAGTGTAGGCACCACATAAGCTATTAATGACACTATAATCATTGCCACAAGGGATTCAGTTGAACCTGACATCTCAGCAAGCAACACTACACCTGTAATAGGTGACCTGACAGTTGCTGCAAAAAATCCCGCCATTGAAATTATTATAAACTTATAAATCAGAGCCTGCTCAAGGCCCAATGCAGGAACAAAAACGCTTCCAAATACTGCGCCGATATATGCTCCAAGAACTAAAATAGGAAGGAATATGCCTCCCGGAGCTCCTGATGAGAATGAAAACATTGAAAAGAGATACTTTAAAACCAGCAATAGCACCAATACGCCCAAAGACGGAATAGCTACATCCAGCATGTCCATCATGAAGTGTCCTCCGTCACTGATTTCAGGAATGGTTAATGCCACAACACCTGATACCATGAAAACCAATACGAATTTAAGCCATGAAGGCATTTTAAGCTTTGAGACAAAATCAGATGATTTTATCATACCTATATTGTAGACATATCCTAAAATACCGATAAATATTCCCAGAACAATTAAAATCCAGTATGATTCAAGGGGAATATTCAAAACAGGGAAATTCAATATTGTGGACTGGCCGAATATGACCTTTGATATGAAATCAGACACGATTGCAGATACCAGTGCAATGAAAACCAATGTTTTGTCAAATCCATGGTTTATTTCTTCAAAAACAAATATTACTCCTGCCAACGGTGCATTGAATGCTGCAGTTATACCTACTGCTGAGCCCACCAGAATCAGTCTCAGCTCATCGGTTTTGGATCCTTTGAAAAGTTTTGCAATACCTTTTCCTGCCATACCACCAATCTGAACTGAAGGACCTTCAGGACCTAATGATAAACCGCCCAAAGCTGTTAGAACTCCGGCAACGATTTTTGAAAATAAAACTTTAGCCCAATTGGCTTCCATGTGCCCTTTAACCTCGGCATATACCTGAGGTATTCCGCTCCCGGCAGAGTCAACTTCCCATTTGGTTAAAAAGTCTATTAAAAAACCCATAACAGCCAAGGCTATAAAAAACAGAATAATATAAAGGAAATTCCCTTTAATAACAGTCAAATAATCTCTTAAAACATGTTCTGAGCCATATAGCAGAAATCTGTATAAACAGACCATCAGTCCTGCAAATATACCAACCATAACTCCCTGAACGGTGAGTTTAAAAATATATTTTGGATTTTCAGCCACAGACTTTAATGTTTTTTCAAGATTTTTCATTAATTACTATTTTATTTTAAATCATATAATAAATTTTCATAGTTTTCAACGAAATATCTGATATTTTTTCTCCCCTTAGTTACAAAAGTATGGCCTTCACAAGCCAATTTCTCTTTTTGATATCCGATACCGCCGGGATATTTCGGATTCAATTCACCATCCTTTTTAAGAGTTCTCCAAAAGGGAATTCTCTCATCATCCCTTTCACAGCTAGCCTGAGCTGAAAGGGAAATGAATATTCCTGCTGTCATCGGACAGGTAAACTCGGCATCGTATTTTTGAGCTAGAAACTGTCTAATTTCACTGACAGTAATTACCTTACCTTCAGGAATTTGAGCCATGATGCCATTATACTCCAATGGAGGAGCTATCAGCATCTGAGAGCCACCATATCTTTTTATTGACTTTTCATCTGCAATTTCAATAATCTTAGGCATGTCTTTTGAATCGTTTAACTTTTCATTGAAGGATTTTCTTGCCATAGTATCACTTTAAATTAATTACAATCCATCCTATAAATAGATTTTCATTACCTAAAAGATTAATATAACTTAAAAAAATAAATTATACATACCAAAAAAAATAATGTGAAAAAAATGCTAAAAAAAGATAAGATAATTGCCAAACATGACAATGTGAAAATTAACATCATTTTCCTATTGCTAATATTTGCAAACTTAATCTTATTTGGCTATCTAATCAAATATCTGATATTCAATCCACACCCTATTCAAATAGAATTTGAAACCGTCAATTCCATCTTTACAATCATATCCGGAATTATAATTCTTGGTTTTATTTCTACAAGACTGCCTCAGTTTAGGAAATTGGGCGACAGCGCAATTTATGAAATAGGATATCTCGTCATTCTTGGAATTTTCAGTATACTGCTTTCATACTTTAACGAAAGTACACATTCCAAACCAATAATAGCTCCATTTTTGGACATGTTCAAAGTTTTATCAGTCATTCTGATTTTCACAATTATTGCAACCAGAACAAGACCATTTAAAGAAATGATAAAGGGTAAAATTACTAAAAAAAATATTTTCATTTGTTTTTGTGTATTTACAATTTTAGGAATTCTCGCCACACATTACCATGTATATATCATGGACACTCCTGCAAACGTCAGAAACCTGATAATTATGATCGGCGGTTTGTTTGGAGGACCATATGTAGGAATTCCTTCAGCAATAATATCAGGAGTCTATAGATTTTTACAGGGAGGCCCTACCGCAACCCCATGCAGCATTTCGACAGTCATCAGCGGAGTCGTCGGAAGTTTAATATATTTATGGAACGGCAAAAAATTCCCAAGAACAATACCTGTAATTCTTTTGATGGTTTTATATACTGGATTTGACATGCTGTTAATTCTCGTATTAACACCTGAGAGAATATCTATCCCTTATGTTGCACATATATATCCATTAGTGCTGTTTGCATCAGTTATTGGAATAATATTATTTAAAATGATTATTAAGGAAACCCATAAGGAAAGCAACCCTAAAGAAATAAGTTACGAAGAGCTGAAAATCAGGGAACTTGAAAATATTATTGATGAACATGATGAAAAAATCGAAGAGCTGGAAAATAAACTCAAAGAGCTGAAAAAAGAGAAAAGCAATTATGAATCTCAAGAGGAAGAATAGTTTCTAATAAAACATATAATGCAAAATGTTAAATATAACCTGAATCTATTTGTAATCTATGACCATCATTAGAAAAATTGAAAAGAAATGTTCTGTCTGTGGCCAAACAAGCCTACAGCCAGTTATGACAAGTACAAACACTTGTGACTACCCCGATCTTGACTTGAGACTGCTGAAATGCAGAGAAGCACCATGTTTGCGTGGCTTCAGGAATGTCCTCATTGCGGATACGTGGCAAGCAAACTTGAAAATGAGCTTGAAGTGCCTGCAGACCTTTTAAAGACTGACGAATATCTGACCTGTGAAGGCAATGATTTTAAATCTGAATTATCCAAAAGATTTTACAGGCATTACATGATATCCAAAGCAGAAAAGGATTACGGCTCAGAATTTCTATCACTATTGCATTGCGCCTGGACATGTGATAATTCAGACGATGAGCTCGCAGTTAAAATGAGAAAAATGGCCTTACCTCCATTGGATAAAATTGTTCCTCAAAGTGATGAAGAAAAGAATTCTTTACTACTTATTAAAGTAGATTTGCTGAGGAGATCACTGCAGTTTAATAATGTAATCAGCGAATTTAAGGATGTTATTCTGGAAGACAAGATTCAAAATGACATTATCACCTTCCAAATCGAATTGGCTTTAAAAAAAGACAGTGACTGTCACACCATCCGTGAAGTTGTCAACAAACAGCAATGAAAAGAATTAATGGTTAATCTAAAAATCTCCAGCTTCTTTAAGCTGGAGAGGTCAATCTCCTTGAAATATTCTTTACCCCACTTCAATTAATGACCCAATCATTTCTTTCGTATGTCAACAAGCTTTGGCCTGTCACCGGACTTGTCCCAGTACTTTACCAGTTCAAGTCCGCAGTTGATGCACCGTGTGGCACTGTCTTTGTTTGGATAGCTGCAAAAAAAGCATTGTTTTGTCATATTAACACCTAATTATTATATCTTTATCTCAACGTATAATTCATTCACATGAAAAATTAATACAAATCAGAGTTGTCAACAATAAGGCTTTTGTCTTTAATGCTTTTGATAACAGTATCTTTATATTTTATTTCAACAGCTATTAAAGTGGCACCTTTTGTTTTTGGAAGAAATGTGATTGAATACCTATTTAAAATAATCCATTGCATATCAGTGAAGTTTAATCTGAACTGTTCATCTCCAATGTGCATTTCAACATAATCATCTTCGATTATCAGTTTTTTATCCGAATTATTGTTTTTAAGCCTTGAAATCCTTCTGCGGATTAGAATAATATATATTATGCCCAAAAACAGTGCAACCAGAAATATGATAATAACATATAAGAATGAAGTATAATTTGGGTCTAACAGATACAGAGCTGTGAAAATCATTAAAAACACCGCTGCAATACCTGTCAATGCAATAGCCTGAAAGTTCAATCCCCTTATTTTACGTTTTGGGTTTTCTGCAAGCTTTTGATAATTAGACATTACAGCCAGAACTTCTCCGAAATAATTATTAGATTCAGTTTTGTCAATTTCTATTTCCATGGATAATAATTTAATAATAATATACTATAAATTTAATGAACTGAAAAATAAATCAAAAATTATTTTTATAACTCCATTAATCTTGTGCTGCACTTTTTTCTTGGAAAAATTGTTTTAGCGAGAAATAATACCTTTAGTCCTTAAATAGTCGATTCATTAAATTGTGTTTAAAATTAGTCTTTGATATGTACATGTCAGCAGGAATACCCCGCGAAACCTTTTAACATCACTATTTTGGCCTGAAGTAGGAGTATTTGTGGTAGAGAGTTGTATGGCTGATGGTGCATATTATAATTTTACTTTGTTGGCCGGAGGAGATTAAAAACTAATTGGAAAGAAAATCAAAAGATTAAAAAAAATATGATATTAATTTATTTATTCATTTTTTCAATTGTGAAAAACTAGTTGAAGACACCATTAGCTATCAAAAAAATTGTATACCTTGATAAATACCACAGCAATAATTATCAGCATGACAAATGGCAAAAAATTATCAATTACAAGAGAAACAATGTCCCAGTGATACAAATCAAGAGACACAAAAACACCAACTACTATAACACCCAATAATAATAAACCCACAATCATATCTAAAGCATCATCTCCTGAATTTTCTGGAGATTTAATGTGTTCTCCATGAATATATGGTTTATTTGAAGATCTATAACCTCCATAGTTCCAGTTTCCCATGTCAAAATCTGGATCAAAACCACAATTCTCACAGTAAGGTTCATTATCAGCAAGTATTGAACCGCAATTCGGGCAAGTTTTCATAAGCATCCTCCAATTTCATTAATCATTTCTTCCAGTTATCAAGCAAACCCATATCAATCAATTATAATGTATGTTTCACAAAGATAATATAAATTGTGTTTAAAATTAGTGTTTGATATAAATCAATTTAATAGAATAAAGCTCAATTCAATCCAATTAACTATTAATCAAAAAATCGACATTACACAGTTAATTGGAACTTCTCCATGTGTTTCCGCATTTTGCACAGCGAATAAAATTGGTCGGTGCCTCATCGGCTGATCTGGTCTGCACTGTCCACCAGTAACCTTTTGTCCCGCCGCATTTATAGCATGTGATGGTAGTGGTCGGCAGGGCAACATTGTTTCTGTCAGTTACGATTACCTTGGCCTCGGGATTTTTTTCACCCTCAAATGAGTATTGCTCTTCAATATCTTCATCCGTTAAGGATTTTTCATAACCGCATCTACATTTAATCTTGCCATTTTTAGGCATTAACATCTTACCGCAATCAGGACAGAATTCCATATTATTAAACACCATTAAAAATTAGTAAGTATTATTTTAATCAAACATGTTTATAAAATAATCGATTGAATTATTTGTAGTCAAAGTAGTTCAACACCAAAACGATTACCCCACAGATTGCCAAAATCAATTTGGTATCCAAAACTATGCTTGAACTTAACTCAAGGCCAGCCGGGAAAACGCCCGCACCGAAAATCACAGGCATCACATATAAAAAAGCGACAGCATAAATTATGATGCAGAAAATAGCCAAAATAAATCGGGAATAATCATTTGGAATTATTTCATCATCAATTATGCGGTCAACTCCAAAGCAGGCAAAAATATACATTCCGACCAACGCCGCAAGATATGGAAGGTATTCATTTCCCATCGTACCTATAAAAAACCACAGCATTACAGTTACAATGAATGCCCCTACAAGATTTAAAATCATTGATTTAATCAGACCGCCGACATTCATCTAATCACGCACGTAATTTTTGTATTTTCTGTAAATTAGGAAATTGAATATCAGCATCACTACTGCAAAAAGAGCCAGATAGAATTCCTTACTTAAAGCAATGTTGAATAAAGCGCCACTATAGTTCATGGCCAAATATTCTGTTGGTGGAAATGCATTCGGACCGAATAAAAACGGTATGATTAAAACAAATGCAATATCGAAAAGTAAGATATATAATATTGCAACAATAAATCTGAGATAATTGTTTGGAAGCTTATGGGCTTCAACAAGGTTGTTTACGCCATAAACAACTAAAAAGTATAATCCGAAGAGATTACCCAAATACATTCCTCCTTTAAGATGAAACGCATTCAGGATATCTGAAGTAACAATAGCAATTATCAGTGAGGATATAAAATTCAATATCAGTACTCTAATCAAATTACCATGTTCCACGATTATCACCAAAAAAATTATTCGAAATAAAATCAGTTAATATGTTTGTATCTTAAAACATATAAATTTTTAAAAAAAAATAGTTGAAAAAAAGTTTGACGTGAAAGGATTAACCTTCCACCATTATCAGCTTACCCGTCGCAGGGTCTTTGTAAACCTTACCCATTTCGGTATAGCCCTGACCGGAACTGTTTGAAGTGTCCGGAGTCTCGTTTAACTGTTGGCCCTGGTCTACTTCAGTCATTTTCTGCTGCTGCATCTGCTCCTGAATGTTGTTGTCCGGGTCAATCATAGCCTGCATGTTCCAGCTTATGATAACGAAAACCAAAAAACCGACAGCAATAACAAGCATCGCATCCACAAGGTTGGATGTACCTGCCATCGGATCTTCTTCAACACGTTTAGACCTTCGTCTTCCACCTTTTCTTACCATAAAATCACTATTTACCCATCTTATCAAGAACAGCGTCAATTAAAGCATCCAAATCAGATAAATATCTGTCATACCACGCAGATCTGACTTTACCGATAACATAACATAATGCACCGGAACCGATACCTACAATAGTAGTGTTGAATGCAACTGTAAGAGAACTTGCAAGGGTGTTAATGTCACCTGCACCTAATGCGGCAAGTCCAGGACCCATTGGGATTAAAGTACCCATCAGACCTAATGTCGGTCCGATTTTGGTAATTATATCGGTTTTCTGTAAAGTAGATTCTGTCTTTTCTTCTTCAAATTCAAATAATTTACGAGCCAATGCTTCTCTTGAAGAGTCACCTAAACTTTCAGAAGATGCAATTTCATCTAAAACTTTCTTTTGAGATTTTGGAATTTTAGCAGAAGATATTACACTTTTTAACTTTTCCTGAGATTCAGCGGCATTAATATCATAAATCAAATCCCTTATAGTTCCAACCGGAACCTTACGTCTTGAAGTGTATTCTGCAATTACACCTCCCAATGTAACAATGGTAATAATAACAATTACAAGCAGGATAATAAGTACCGGAATTGTTAAACTTTGTGAAATTACATCAAGAGATCCTGTTAAAAATTCTCCACCAGGAATATTTAAAGCCATATTTTTCACCTAATTAATCTAAAATACTACCCCTTCTATTTAAAAGGACACCACCGACCACTAAAATAGCGAACGCTACAATAATCATCAGTATATCTTGAGGAGAACCAATAGTTATCGGAGTTAAAGTTTTTGACATAACACCTGCAATGTTTGGAATCACGATAGCTGAAAGCAGGAAGTATGCACCTAAAAGCAGCATGAAATTGCCTAAAACAACCGGATAAGGTTTTTTGATAAACCTGATAATTGTATTTGATGCAAGATAAGTCACAACCATTACGCCAACCAAAGCAGCTGCAGCATACCAGCTTAAGTTAAGTGAACTGACACCGATTGTTGGAGCGACAACCAAAACACTGGCGATAATAGATCCAAAACAACAAGGACAAGGTGCTATAATAGCAAGAGAAGTTGCAGTAGAAGTATTCTTATCATGTATTTTCCATTCTCTTATAGTGAATAAACCTGCAATAATCATGATTGAAGCCATAATGATATAAAATATTGTATTATAGCTGTAGATAGCCTGAATCAGCTGTTCAGCAAACAGTGAAGCAATAGCAGAAATTACAATAACTCCACCACCATATGCTATACATATTATTGCAAACAATTTTTTTGACAAATTAGCCAGACCTGATGCAAGCCCTATTTTTATACCGAAAACAAGGACAGAAGCAAAGATACCGACTTGCCATAAAACACTCATCATATCCATATTAAATTCCCCATTATCAATTTGAGTTTAATAATTTACAATTTATTATTACTTTAATAAACTATATAAATCTTATAAAATTAACGATGTGTATCTAAAACATCATCACTGAATATATTTAATTTAATAATTTAAAAAGATTTTTAATACAAAAGAAAATTTTATAGTAATTAAAAACAATATATAAAATATTAAATTTAATGAGGCAAAATATGTTTTGGAACGAAGAAATTGAAACTATGCCAAGGCAAGACCTTGAGGAATTACAGTTAAAGAAACTTCAAAAAACTGTAAAAAGAGCTTTTGACAAGATTCCATATTATAACAAAAGATATACAGAAGCTGAAGTTTTTCCTGAAGATATTGAAACTTTAAAAGATATTGAAAAACTTCCATTCATCACTAAAGATGACTTAAGAGAAAGCTATCCGTTCGGACTTTTCGCAGTTGATATCAAAGAAATTAAAGAACTTCACTCATCATCAGGTACCACAGGAAAACCTGTTGTATCCGGATATACCGAAAAAGACCTTGATACCTGGGCAGAAACTACTGCACGTGGTCTTACCATGATGGGAATCGGTGAAGACGATATTCTCCAAAATACCCACGGTTACGGAATGTTTACAGGCGGATTCGGCGTTCACTACGGTTCACATAAGGTAGGTGCGGCAATCATTCCGATTTCAACAGGACAAACCCGAAGACAAATCGAAATCATGAGCGACTTTGGAACAACCGGACTTATTTTTACCCCTTCATACGGAATACACCTGGGAGAAGTGGCCTTGGAAGAGGGAATTGACCCTAAAGATTTAGGCATTAAGGCCATCGGTTTTGGTGCTGAAGGATGGACTGAAGAGATCAGACAAAGAGTGGAAGAACTCTTCGGATGCAAAGCATATAACATTTACGGACTGACTGAACTAATGGGACCTGGTGTTGGAGTTGAATGTGAAGCGCAAAACGGTCTTCACATTGCAGAAGACATTTATTATCCGGAAATCATTGACCCTAATACCGGCAAAGTCATAGGTGCCGACAAGCCTGGAGAACTGGTGCTGACAAATATTGACAGGGAAGGAATGCCAGTTATCAGATTCAGAACAAAAGATTTAACCAAACTCACTTATGAAAAATGTGAGTGCGGAAGGACACATGCAAGAATGAGCAGAATCACAGGAAGATCCGATGACATGATTAAAGTTAAAGGAGTAGCTATTTTCCCATCACAAATCGAAAAAGCCCTGCTTAAGGCCGGTGATGTAGAGCCTCATTATATGATTATAGTTACAAGACCTGGAACTTTAGATGAAATCGAAGTCAAAGTTGAAGCATCCAAAGACATTTTCTTTGACGGTGTAAAAGAAATGATGGCAGTTCAAACTAAAATCGGAAAATACATTGAAAATGAAACAGGCATACGTGTTAAAGTAACACTTGTTGAACCAAAAACACTGCCTAGATTTGAAGGAAAAGCAAAAAGAGTAATCGATAAGAGAAACCTGCACTAGGTGATAAAATGAAAATAAAACAGTTATCAATATTTTTACAGAATAAAATGGGAAGCCTATCAAAACCATTGGAAGTGCTCAGCGATGCTGATGTCAACATAAGAGCAATGTGCATGGCAGATACTTCCGAATTCGGTATTTTAAGACTTGTTGTTGATAATCCTCTAAAAGGAAAAGAAGTTTTAGAAGAAAGCAACTTTTTAGTTAAAATTACCGAAATCATCGGAGTTGAAATGAATGATGCCCCGGGCGGACTGACACATGTTTTAAAAGTCATTAAAGATAGCGGAATTGATTTGGAATATCTTTATGCATTTACTCATGATAAAGCGGGAAAAGCAATATTGCTGCTGCATGCAGACGATATTGACCGTCTAATCACCGCCTTAGAAAAAAACAATATAACTATTGTATCTTCTAAAGAAGTTTATAATTTATAACTTCTTTTCTCTATTTTTTAAAAAAAATTATTGTAAACTGTTAATGAAGTTAAAAATTTCATTAACCGCTTGTTTTTGCTGGTCTTCAGCAGAAATGGTTGCTTTTCCATCACCTTCCTGAGGACCGTAGTAAGCAAACTGTTCGTGGTTTCCGCCTTCAATGACAAATTCAGTTAAATTGCTCATCAAAGGTTTGGATTCATTGTATGATTTCATGTTTAAAATTCCATCTTCGGAGCCATAGATAGACAATACCGGTTTGGAAATTTTTTCTGTAGGATAACCTGCAATCAGTATCAATCCGTCACTTTTATTGGTGGAATTGATATATGACGCTGCAACCAGACCTCCAAGTGAATGACCTGACATATAATAATGTGAATGGTTTCCTCTGTCAATTATCGGATCTGCACTTTTTTCTGCGAAAAATGCAAAGTTAAAAGGCATTTCAAGTACATATGAATCTACACCACGGCCTGCCAAATCCATAAACATCGGCAGATATGAAGTATATTCATTTTTAGCCCCAGGATAGAATATCACTGCACTGTCATTACCTGGACCGTCCAGGAATAATCCATTGTCAATTTTAACAACAGAAATATTTTCGGTTCCATTAAGACAATCGGTTGCGATTTTTTCGGCATGATGATACTCTGTGAAATAGAATACGGTATAACCGACCGCCAATAAAACAATTATTATCAATGCAATCTTTATTTTCTTATTCATAAAAACCAACTTACAATATTAAATTAAACAATTTAATATATATAATTAACTAAGAATCATTATTTTATAGAAATTAATAAAAAAATTGTTTCAAATTGAAACAATTTAAGAAAAACAGAATTATTTTTCAATGACAAAACCATGATTTTGTGCTTTGGTTACAAATACAGTACCATTATCACCGATAATCTCTTTGGTTTTCTCAACGATATCTGCATTTGATTCATCAAATACAGTATATAAAACCGGTCCGAATGATGAAATACCTACACCATATGCTCCGGCATTCTCAATAGCTTTCATTGTTGGCAGATAACTTGCATCAAGAGAATGTTCAAGTTTATTGAATCCAACTTTTTGAAGCTCGCTTACAGCCCATCCGAAGTTTTTAATATCTTTTTCAAGCATGAAAGGAACAAGATTCATCAATATCAAATGAGATACCTGTTCAACCTCTTCTTTCGGAATAGGACAATATGTCTGGAAGACATCCACTTCATCATCGCCTTCAACATGAACTTCAATTTCAGGAATTGCTATTAAAATATTCCATTCTTCAGGAAAATCATACCTTGCAATTAATGTTGCAGGTTTCGCTTTTGAAGCTCCTGAAGGTAAAAATAAAGGTTTTTCCTCTTTGCTGTGTCCCCCATCCAATATGAATCCACCCAAATCATGAGTATATGTTCCGATTCCAGAGGTTCCTCCTCTTCCAACAATACTGCTTAATTCTCTGCTTTCAATTTCAATACCCATTGTTTCTGTAATTAAATGAGCAGTTGAAACTGCGATTTGTGTTCCGCTTCCAAATCCGGAATGAGGCGGATAAGTTTGGTGAACAGTAAAATGAAAACCTGAATCAATGTCAAAATGTTCCATAGTTTTTTTGGCTGCATCAGGGATTTTTTCCCTGCATTCTTCGATAGCTTCCTCATCGCTTACAGTGTCGGCGAAATCTAATGTAATTCCACTTTCAGTTTGCTCAACTTCCAATACAAATTGCGGATCAGCTAATGCTAAACCAATACCTCCATCCACTCTTCTATATGACCCGTTCAAATCAATAAGAGACATATGAATTCTTGAAGGTGCTTTAATAATCATCTTTTCACTTCCATATAAATATATAAACAATTAATTTTTTATTTGAAGAATATATAATGTTTTCTATATTAATCAAGTAATATAATGAAAATAATTATTCAAAATCCAAATCGTCAACACTTTCTACTAATTTTTCAGCCAAAGCGCAAGTCACATCCATCGATTCTGAAGAATAACACTCATAAACAATGGTTGGAATACCTGCTTTTGATGTGGGCTCTGTAATAAACGGAGGACTTGAGCGGAATTCAGGAGCATAGTATTGAAGTTCTGGAATATCCTTTAAAATCAAATTCAAAAATTTTTCTGAATCTTCATCAAATCCCGGAGCAAAGACAAAATTGGTTATCTGATAATCACCCGGCCCATCTGGACCTCTATTTGAGTGAATGTCCAAAAACAAGTCAAATTTTTTATCGATAATGTCATCTCGGATAAATTCCTGGGCCAATAGCTGGCCTTCAAGACGTCCCTCAGTTTGTGAGTTTGAATCACAGACATTAATATTATAAAGATAATAACAGTATTTTAAGTCTTTTTTGGAAGTCAGTTTTTCAAATAGTGCTCTGTGAGATTTGCTCTCTAAAGGATGCATTCCAATTACATAAGCTATTTTGACTTTAGAATCAGAGTTACCCAATGGACCATGAACATGAACACTGCCTAAATCGTTTTTACCAAGTAAACGAGCATCATACCTACTTGAATCAACTTGTGCAGCATCGGTAGGGCATTTAGGAAAACTCACATTAACACCTAAAAAAATAAGTTATGACTAGAAATTAATCTAGTCTTCGGATGGTGCACGTGCACCTAATTCTTTGTTTAATTCGTAAATTAATCTGTTGTCGCCGTCAGCGAGTTTTATTTTAGCAACCAATTCCATTGCATTTTCTTCTTCTTCAACTTGTTCTTCAACAAACCATTGCAAGAAATTGTTGGTTGCGTGATCTTTTTCTTCGATAGCTAAATTAACTAAATCGTTAATAAGGCCAGTAACCATTTTTTCATGTTCAAGCACATGTTCAAATGCAGCTACAGGAGAATCCCATTCAGTTTGAGGACCGTCAATTGCAGTTAAAGTTACAGAAGCTCCTCTTCTAATGATGTAATCATAGAATTTCATTCCATGTTCCAATTCTTCTTCTGCCTGTACTCTCATCCAGTTTGCAAATCCTGCTAAATCTTCATCTTCAAAGTAAGCTGCCATGGATAAGTATAAATATCCAGAGTAAATTTCAGCGTTTAATTGTCCGTTTAAAGCTTTTTCCATATTTTCGGATACCATTATATCACCAATATACATTTTGTACTTGATTTCTTATATAGTTTAAGTGACCATTTAATTACCTTGATAACATAATAATTAATATGATAGAAAAATCCGTTTATGAAAATTATGAGATTGATTTTAGTGATTCATACACCAGTGATGATGCATATTACTTTATTTTCAACGATGAAAGAGAGTTATATTTAACTGATGATAAAACATTACCTTCATCCTTTGAAAATACCAATACCGATTTTAAATTATATATCGGAAAATACAAAAATAAGGACACTTTTATAATCAACACCAATAGTGACAAATCCTTCTTTTCCCTTAAGGAAGTTTATGATATTGACAAGGACATCTATCTGATGGCAACCAGAGCCGTTTTGGTTCGTGACTGGTATATCCAGCATCAGTTTTGCGGCAGGTGCGCAACTGCAACCGTATTAGATGAAAAGGACATGATGTTAAAGTGCCCTTCATGCGGTCAGATGCACTATCCGAGAATCGCTCCTGCAATTATTGTGGCCATAAGAAAAGGTGATGAACTGCTTATGGCGAAACACAGCTATCACGAAAATATAAGATATGCATTAATAGCAGGTTTTGTTGAGCCCGGCGAAAGCATAGAAGAAGCCGTGCACAGAGAAGTTTTAGAGGAAATCGGAATAAAAATCAAAAATCTGAAATATCAAAAAAGCCAGTCCTGGCCATTTCCGAATTCCCTGATGCTTGGATTTACTGCAGAATATGACTCAGGCGAGATAAAGGTAGATGGTGATGAGATTCTTAAGGCAAAATGGTTTAAAAAAGATGAAATCATCAGATATGACTCTGACATTAGCATTTCCGACTGGCTAATACAGTCCTTTATTGATGACTGTTAGTGCAGTCACTCCTGCCTTCAATCTCCCCAGACCTTCCATCAATAACTCTTTGGGACATGCTATATTCATCCTCAAGAAATTATCGCCGCATTCTCCAAAATCACTTCCGGCAGATAAAAACAGCCCCTGATTTGTCCTTAAAAATTCAGACATGACTTTTGAGTGAACATTTAAAGCAGAACAGTCCAGCCACAACAGGTAGGTTGCATCGCATTCAACCAGTTTAATTATAGGCAGTTCATTAGCCAGATATTCCTTGACGGCAAGCTTATTTTCATATAACACTTCTTTTAGCTTCTCAAGCCATTCTTCACTTTCATTATAAGCTGACATTACTGCAGCCGTTGCAAAAACGTTGCATGAATCTGAATTGTCAACGTGCAGTTGAGTTTTAATTTTACTGAACAGCTCTTCATTTTTAGTATGGACGATTGAACTTTGAAAACCTGCAATATTGAATGATTTTGAAGGAGATAGACAAGTAATTACCCTATCATAATCACTTGAAACTTCAAAGGGATTGTATTTTAAACCAGGATCTGTCAAATCACAGTGAATCTCATCGCTGATTAGTATGACGTCATGTTTTCTGCACAAATCACCAATCTTTGATAAATCCTCCTGTGACCAGATTTTACCGATAGGATTTTGAGGATTGCACAAAATAAACATCTCAACATCAGCCAATTTTTTATCCAAATCATCAAAGTCAATATAATAATTTCCATTTTCATAAATTAACTGGTTTTCTGTGACATTTCTGTTGTTATCTTCGATTACATAGAAAAATACATGATAAACCGGTGTCTGGATTAGGATATTGTCTCCGACATCAGTTAAACATCTAATCATTGATGATATTGATGGCATCACTCCTGTTGAGTACATCATATCATCTTTAGACATTTTAAAGTTGTATCTTCTATCCCACCAGCTGATATATGATTCAAAAAGCTCATCGGGAACAATTGTATAGCCGAAAATCGGATGATTTGCTCTTTTTTGAATTGCTTTTTGAATTACCGGAGCAACCTTAAAGTCCATATCAGCCACCCACATCGGAATATCATCTTCAAATAAATCCCATTTAAGGCAGTTGGTGTCTTTTCTATCGACTAGACTTTCAAAATCATATTTAGTATTTTTCATAGTGAATCCTTGTTTCATCAAATTTGTCCATGAACTTGTTTTCCCAGCCTTCGGCAGGATATCCTAAAGTTATTATGCAAAACGGAATCTGGTTTTCATTATCCAAACCAAACAGCTCAGCAACCGCATCCATTATTTCGGGAGTCGGTGCAACACCGTTCCAGAGGCCTCCTAAACCAAGATTGACTGCTTCAAGCAGCATGTTTTCAGCTGCTGCAGACATGTCCTGTTGCCAGTGAAGCTTATAGAATGCCCTTTCAATATTTGCAACAAGCAAGATTGCAACCGGTGCGGTTTTAACTCTGGGTTTGATTTCAGAGAGTTTGTTTAAGGTATCCTTATTTTTGATTACGACAAACTCCCATGGTTCGGCTCCAAGTCTTGAACCCGGTGCCTGCATTCCTGCTTTTAGGATTTTCATGATATCTTCATCAGAAACTTCTTTAGATTCATATTCACGGATGCTTCTTCTAATATTAATAATTTCTTCAAAATCTGACATGATTAAAAATTAATTGTTATTCTTATAAATAATTATAGATTTATATAGTTTCAGTTCTAAATTTTTAATTATCTTTAAAAAGGAGGTGACATAATGATTAACAAAAATGCCGGAATTTTATCAATCATTTTGGGATTAGTATTCATATTGTTCCCAATGTTTTCATCTGGATTAGTTTCAATGATAGTTGGTTTAAGTCTATTGTTCTTTGGTATTTCAGCAGCCGTAATGGGCTGGAACATGAAACGTGATTTTGACACATTTTCAATAGCAACAATCATTATCGGAATAATAGCAATAATATTCGGATTCCTGTTTATTTTCTACATTGATGCATTATCATTCCTCATAGGCATTCAATTCTATATTGTAGGATTCATAATGATTATTTTTGGTATTACTGGAATATTATCCAAATCAGAACACATATCAAATTTCTCATCAATTCTTGTTTTAATAATGGGAATTATTGCAATTGCTTTGGCTGCATTTGCGCTAAACGAACCAATCTATATTGCAATCATTATTGGAATCGTTTTAATTATTGAAGGAGTAACCTTAATATTATCCGATTAAGATTACCCCCTTATTTTTTTTATTTTTTTGTGCCCGGTTAAAAATTTGAAAAAAGAAAATATTTTTACACCGAAAAAATATACGAATCTAACCATTGCCATCATGAAATCAAATAATTAACCCGGCATCATTTAGATTTCGCGAAATCTTTTGAGGTATTCATTTTTCACAAAAACTGAATTGACAACAATACATGCAGGACATGCTGATTTAACTTGGCTTTCGTCAAATCAACAAATCCAAACATGTAATTAGTTTTATGACGTTTAAAATTAATAAAAATAGCTGAAGTGCGAAAATGTGCTTTTTCACACTTCCGAAAAGTTTAAATTATTCTTCAAAGCAGGAATGTTCAACCACATTAAACTCAATTTCATGCTCTTTGGAGAACTCTTCAATGCTGTTTAAAATCTCTTCTACATCATCATCCGCATATTCATTTTTAAAGTAATATACAACAGGTTGAGCATTTGTAAATACTCCAATTGTTAAAAATTCATTATTGAAGACACGTATGATTAAAGTGTTGTACATTTGAATATCAGCAATGATATCATTTTGGGCTTTTCCTGTTGAGGTTTCATTTCCGATTACTTTGATTTGTGAGTTTTTATAGACTCTTTTCAATTGAAGTATCTTATCCTCATCGGTTAAGACATCCCTTTCAGGTTCCATTTCACTTAATTTATCTTTAAACAGTTTTGCATTGTGTAATTTTTCCTGAACTTCATTAAGCTCTTTTTGAAGATTTTTTTCATCCTCTATTAAAGAATTGATGAATGCTTCAGAACCGTTGTTAAAGTTTTCATACATTTCCAGCACATCTCTCGGAGATAAGATAGAGTGTTTTTTGTAAAATTCCTTAGTGTGGGGTTTTACGCGTATGCTCAGCGGTTTAAGTTTTTCCTTTTTAGATTTTCCATCAAAATCAAAGAATTCTTCGGCAAATTCATTGCCCCTTCTGTGAAGAGCATTCATTTTTCTTGTAAACATCTGTTCAAACTCTTCACGAGTCATGTCTTCAGGGAAGTTGAATTCAAATTCCCCCGGAGAATATGACCCTCCGAATCTTTCATTTCCGAATACAAATTTTCTTGGGTTTTCAGTTCTTTTTTGGTTTGACATTTTATCACCCTACTAATTGTATTACAAAATTGATTTTTGTATACAATTAAATATTGGGTCGAGGTAGTATATAAATGTATTCATTTTTGAAAAATGTATACGCAAAAAAATTAAAAAAAATAAAAGCAAAATTATTTGCTTAATTCAGCTGAAATCTCAAATATCTTATCCAAATCTTTGGAAAGCTGTTTTTCCTTTAAATTTAAGGATTTGATTCCCTCTTCAGATGAATCAGACTTATTGGTTTTAGTAATTGTAGAAAAAGCATCAATTACTACTTGCCCGTTTAAAACTCGAAGCAAATCCTCTGATTGTTTAAGGTGCGGACGGATGTCTTTTTCAAAAGTATCCAAAGGATACTCCACAGTATAGAACAGACCCACATCCACTTTTCCATCAAAAACAATCCCCTTTTCAATGGAAACAATGCAAAATATCAAGCGTTCAAGCAAAGCCATATAATGGCTTGAAGGGCTTGAGAAAAATATCGGAACGCCAATTAAAAGAGTATCGCAATTCAAAATTTTTTCAATGATTGGAGAAAGTTCATCCCTCCAGTAACATTTGCAATGATTGCCTTGCTTTTTACAAATCAGACAAACCCTGCATCCGGATATGCTGAATTTGTACAAATCAATGTATTCAACATCTGCCCCCACAGATTCTGCACCTTCGGCTGCTCGTTTCATAAGCTGTGCTGTTGTTTCTTTTCGTTTTGGATGGGCATTGATTACAACTGTCTTCAAACCATCACCCCCCGGACAGCTCAGCGGAAATCTTAAAGACTTCTTCCAAATCTTTCGGATATTGAAGCACCAGTTGTTTTTCCTTAAGTTCCTGTGAAAAACCTGCCATGTTATATTTTGAGTAATCTCCAACCTGAAGTGTGTCACATATTGGATATGATTTTATCTCACCATTCAGATAACTGAATAAAAACTCAATTGAAGATAAACTGTCCTTCATTGACTCTTCATAGAATTTCCTTGGAGCGTTCATAGTATAGAAAAGTCCGATATTGACTTTACCTGTATAATAGCTGGATCCGTCATCATATGACATCAAACAAAAAATAAGTCTTTCAAGAAGTGCTCGAAACTGGCTGGTCGGTTCTCCGAAATAAATCGGTGAGCCTATTAATAACGCATCGGCATCAAGGATTTTTTCAATCAGAGGTGACAAATCATCATTATAGTAACATTTTCCTTTGGTTCGCTCTTTTTCCTTGCAGATTAGACAACTTCTGCATCCTTTGAAAACCAAATCATAGAGGTTAATGTATTCTGTTTCGGCACCTACGGATTCTGCTCCCTTTTGAGCCGCCTGCATGACTTCAGCAGTGTTCCACTTCTTTCGAGGACTGGCATTGATAATAATCGTTTTCATTTAAATCCCAACAGCAACTTCTAAAACATGACAAATTAAGGAAAAATATTATATTCTTCCGCTTTTCTGCAATATGACCATTGCAGCACTGTTTCTATACCAGTCGGTACCGTCATCCCACATTGGTTTAAATGATTCAGCCTTCTCTGAAATTGCTGCCAACTCATCAAAGGAATTGTTTGTACGGCCACCCAGAATTATAAGTGCATAATAGAAGTTTGCATCTTCAGGATATGCTTCCATCCATGGCTTTATAAGACCGTCTGCAAGACCGATTTCTCCCATTTCAATATAAGTCTTGAATTCCTGAGCAAAATCTTTTGCTGATTTATTATTTCCTGCTGGTTTTGTGTTTGTTTCTGTTTTAATTTCTTTTGATTCTGTTTTTACTTCTTCTTTAGGTTTATCTTTTTTGAATCTGTCGAAAAATCCCATAATGACCACATCATATAAATTTAGATATTAATATATATGGCTAAACTAATATTTAAGTTAAAAAAAAGAATTAAATTTGATATTTCCAAAAAAAATATACAGTTAAATATCCGATTTAATATTAAAAATAGTTAAAGTGTGTGAATACACACTTAAAAATTAAAAATAAGTTATTTTTTAGCTTCAATGACAGTTTTTCCATTCATGTAAGGGACCAACACTTCAGGAACTTTAACGCTGCCGTCCGGCTGCTGATAATTTTCCAAAATACAGCACATTGTTCTTTCAGTTGCAATTGCAGTACTGTTTAAAGTGTGCAGGATTTGAGCATCTCCGGAACCTGCTCTTCCAAAACGTGTTTTGGTTTTACGGGCCTGATAATCTTTACAATTAGTACATGAAACCAATTCCCTGAATGCACCGGAACCCGGGAACCATGCTTCAAGGTCATATTTAATGGCAGCATTGTCATTTAACGCTGATGATACAATAGCTATAATCTGATATGGAAGACCCAGTTTCTGATAAATCCTCTCGGTTACTTCCATAAGGTGATCGTGCTGATTTCTTGAATCTTCAGGAGTGGAATAAATAAACTGTTCAATCTTTTCGAATTGGTGAACTCTGAATATGCCTAATGTATCTTTACCGTGAGAACCTGCCTCTTTTCTAAAGCAGGTTGAAAGGGCACAGTATCTTAAAGGCAAATCTTCAGGAGATATGATTTCATCTCTGTGAAGAGCTGCGAGAGTCTGTTCAGCAGTTGCAATCAGATACATGTCCTCATTTTCCACTTTGTATAAAGTTTCTTTAAATTCACCCAGTTCAGAAGTTTCTGCTGCAACTTCACCTTTTACAAAAAATGGTGTTTGCATTGGAATGTAACCTTCTGCTTCAAGTTCTGATAAAGCAAACTGAATCAGTGCCAGGTTTAAGTGAAGAATATCTCTTTTCAGGTAGTAAAAACGGGCCCCTGCGATACTTGCAGCGGTTTCAAGGTCTGCACCATCGATTTTATTAATCAAATCAACATGATTTAATAGCTCAAAGTCATATTCAGGAATTTCACCGTAGGTTCTAACAACCACGTTATCATCTTCGGTATCTGAAATCGGAACATCATCATCAATGATGTTTCCCACTTTGTATCTGTAATCCTCTCTGAGTTTTAAACATTCGGCATTTTTGGCAGTTAAATCTTTGATTTCTGCTGCCACTTCTTTAGATCTGGCAATTACCTCATCCAAATTGCCTTCTTCTTTTGCTTTTTTAAATGATTTGGATAATTTGTTTTTCTCGGATCTTAAAGAATTAAGTTTTCTTTCACCTTCTCTCCATAAGGTGTCGTATTCAATTACTTTTTCAACATTTTCAGTATCTCTGAATCTCTTTTTTTCAGAGTCAATAATTATTTCCGGATTTTCTCTGAACAGTTTTATATCTAACAATTTTTGTCCCCTAAAATATTTTATTCATTATAAGATATGATTGTCTTGTTTTTTAAAGTTAATGTTATTAATCTCTAAAAAATCAAAATTTTAAAAAAAATAGAAAATAATATGGTATATCAACCATATTTTTTTAGAGCAAAGTTTGTCTAAATGATGCCTTTACATCATTTTTAATTTTATCAGAATATGTTTCACCATCAACGCTTACCATAGCTATTTCATACAGTATCTTGTTTAATGATTTTCCTTTTTCAGTTAATCTGTATTTAACATTTTTCCTATCATATTTATCGGCGATACGGTCAATAAGACCGTTTTTCTCCATATCTTTAAGACAATTGCTCAATACCTTATTTGAAAGCTCTGGTTTGTCTTCTTTAAATTCATGAAAACGGGTTTTACCTAAAAATAAATCACGAATGATTTGAATTACCCATTTTTTACTTATTAAGTTAACAACTAATTCTATAGGACATGATTTAATATGATTAATAGTTTCCATGAGTATACCTCCTAAAATTGATAGGTTTATAATGACTTGTTTTTTAAGCATATAAACCTTTCGTTTAAAGTGACCAAATGGTTACAAAAAACATTTATATGCCCTTTGCCTAATTCTAATTGAAAGTTACAGAGATGTGCTTTCAAAAACCAGGAGATAGCATAAGTACACCTAAAGGAATGAAAATGAATAATTTTTCCTAAAACTAGTTAAATCAACGAATTTGAAATCTGTTGTTAGTGAAATGATCTTCAGATTTCAAATCCGGCACATATTGTAATAACAATAATTGCCTAATGATTGCGTCAAAGTTATTTAACCTCCAAATATTCCCTATTGATATTCATTGGATTTCCAGATGGAATTTTTTGAAGATGCATTGAGCATCGCTAAAATCCTAATTTCAAAAATCACACTTTCCCAAAAAAAGGTAAAAATCAAAAAATTCCCGCTGTCTCACTTTTTTTAATGCAAAATGTTATTTTTAATGAGATACATAGATATAAATGTAAATTTAAAATTTACTTTAAAATTCTAATGGAGGGACAATATATGGAAATTAAATATAACCAAAGGTCTTACAATTACCCTAGTATCATTAAAGGATTACTGCACGAAATTTCAAAAAAAGACTTTGATCACTTCCACATTGTATACAGCAACGACAATTACGGAAATTTCTATAAAAATGAAGACAAACTAATTGAATTCAGGGACGACCATCTTAAAGAAACTTGCGAAAACGGCGATGTAATCTACTGGGATTACGAAAACATCTGCAAGATAAAAGTAACCAAAAATCATGAAATACAAGCTGAAGAAGAAAAAGACGTATTTGATGATAACGACCTGTGGACAGGTAACAGAATTCAATTCTAAAATTAAAAATTTGTACAGATTATATTCTGTACAAAAAACTTATTTTTATTAATTTATATTCTTATACGACGTGAAATAGTGCTTCTAACATCACTAACTTTAACATCCTCATAAATTTTTCTTAAAAGTTTTTCATCATCGATATTTTCAACGGCAGCAACAATTATATCGCTGTAAGGGTCATTATCATAGGGACCGTTAAGGGCAACCTCTGCCAAGAACGAATCATCATTAATATTTTGAACTGCCCTCAAACGAGTTCTATAATCCGTCCTTTTTCGATAAATATCCTTAAAGACAGAATCATCATTAATTTTACGGGCGGCTTCTTTTCGAACATCCTCACTTCCATCTTCCATAGCAATATCCATTAAAACGTCACGGTCATCAATCTTTTTAACGGTTTGTCGGCGAACACCACTATCAGAATCATTTTTAGCAATGTCAATTAAAACTGCCCCATCACCAATCAGATTAACAGCTTCCAGGCGAACACCACCGTTAGAATCATTTTTGGCCAAATCAATTAAAACCGCCTCGTCACTAATATATTTAACGGCTTCCCGACGAACGCCATCATCAGGGTCATTTTTAGCCAAATCGATTAATATTTCAGGATCGTCAATTTTACTTAGTGCTTTTTTTCTAACTTCAGGGTCATCATTTTCCCATTTCGGTTTAGTGAATCTGTCAAATAATCCCATAATATCACAATTAACATTAAAATTATAATAATTTGTCTTCCCATTCCTTAACTTTAAAACCGACCAGTACAAAGTCATCACCTACAAGAATTGGGCGTTTAACCAACATCCCATTAGTTGCAAGCAAATCAAACTGTTCGGATTCTGACATGTCCGGAAGTTTATCTTTTAGTTTGTTTTCCCTGTAAACCATTCCGCTTGTGTTGAAAAACCTTTTAAGAGGTAAACCTGATTTATTATACCATGCTTCAATTTCACAAGCAGTAGGATTGTCATCTACAATGTGTCTTGATTCATATTCTATATTATGTTCATCGAGCCAGTTTTTAGCTTTTCTGCAAGTGGAACATTTCGGATAGTGAACGAATAACATAATTAATAATTGATTTTTAAGTTAAAAAAAGTTATTTGTTATAAATTAATCTCACCAGAGCAACCACACCAATCAGTGCAGTGATTGTTTCGATTACAGCAGATGAAAAATCAAGTATTGCAAGGAAATATACAATATAAATTGCGCTGTTTACAATAAAACCTGTTTTAATTGATTTGATTGTCTTTAAATAGTAATTGCACAATGTAATCTGAACGATAGCTATTATCGGCAACCAACCGACAATTCCCATAGTGTTTATTAAAAAACCCAATACAACAGAGATTACTATGAAAAATATTGTCAGTTTAAAAGTTAATTTGTCCTTATAGACAAGTGCATTACGGGCAGCAGCAATTGCCATTGTAGTCACTCCGGTCCATGATAGGAAAAAAACAGATGAAATCATTAAGATAAAGGCATTTAAAAACTGGTATTTGTAAGCCTGCTTTTCATCATTAACCCACATGCTTAAAATGATGAAAATACCTGCAATAAGAGATATAAAATTACCAATGATAATATTTAATGCCAAATCCATACTAAATAATTTGTAAAAATTATTAAATATAGTTCACTATGAAACATAGTCGAATAGCTCTTCATAGCTGTCAATGGCTTTTAGAATATAATCATCTTCGTAGTCATTCTGATTGCCGTATCCCCATTTAACAACTATACAGTCTATTCCTGCATTTTTGGCTGTTTGAATATCTGTTTTGGAATCTCCAATGTATACTGCTTCACTCTTATCAACGCCGGCTTTCCTGATAATCTTTTCAACACCGTAAGGATTCGGTTTTGAAGGATTTATCTCATCATGGCCTTCAATTTCTAAAAAATCAATGTCTGAGAAAAACTTTTCAACAAACTCATTAAGCGAATAATTCAATCTGTTTGAATTTATGGCCAGCAATATTCCCCTGTCCTGGAGTTTTTTTAATGTTTGACTAGCCTTTGGAAATGGAACGGTGTTTTCTTTTTTGCAGGAATCGTGAATGTTTAGATAAGTGTTTTTTACGGTTTTCACATTTTCATCAGTTGAATTTTCTCCAAGCACCAATGAAACAATGCCGTCAATGTTTCCTCCTAAACATTCCAGATATTCCTCTCGGGTCAATGTCGGGAAATTATGAATTTCCAAAGTCTCGTTAAAACAGATTACAACATCAGCTACCGAATCAAATAATGTTCCGTCAAAATCAAATATAAAAAGTTTTTTCATAATGATAAATAGGTTATCAAGCTATTTATTTTTTCTCAACGAGTACAGACATATCGGAAGTGCCATCAATGTTATTACTGATGATATAAGATACACTGGAGCATAACTTCCTGTCTGCGATACAAAGCTTCCAAGCAGTGCAGGTCCAAAGCCCATTGTAGCGTCGCAGAATATGAAAAATGTGGAAATGGCATATGATCTGCGGTGCTGTGATGCATTTCTTGTAACGATTGCAGTACAGGCGGAATTGAGCGTACCAAAACCGAGTGCTGCACAAATCGCACAGACAAATACAGTCAGATTTGAAGGATAGACTGCAATTAAAAACAGTCCAATAGATTGTGCAATAATTCCTGTAACACATACAATAAGGTCCCCATGCTTGTCCTGAATCCTACCTGCAACAGGTCTTGATAAAACCAGAACAACCGAATATATTATAAAAAACCATGAAAATGCCGCTGCCAGATTAACCTGAGATGCATAAAGCCTGTAAAATGATAAAATTGAAACATAACCGAGACTTGTCAGGGCTGTGAAAAGTGAAACAGGAACTGCACCGATTTCTAAAATCTTTTGAATACCATGATATTCACTCTCGACTTTTTTAACCTCATGATTTGCAGGGTCATACTTTTTAACATCAACAAAATTAATAAAAATCAGGGCAAGGGCTGAAAAGACACTTGCTGCTATAAAGCAACCTGATGAGCCCATATAATCATATAAAAATCCTCCGATATATGGGCCAAGTCCGACAGCTATTGTGGTTCCAAGCATAAAATATCCGAATGCTTCTGCGAAACGTTTTTTGGGAAGGACTGCTGAGGCTATTGTGACTATTGCATTGGCTGTTGCTCCAAAACCTATTCCGTGAATGAAACGAACAATCAAAAGCAGAGTGACATCATTTACAATGAAATACAAAAGACAAGAGAGAAAATGAATGCTCATAAAAATCAATGCTGTTTTTCTCCATCCTATACGCTCCAAGGCATTTCCAGAATATATTCTAGAACAGAGCCCACCAAAAATATATATTCCAGAAACAAGACCTGCAACAGTGGCGGTACTGCCCATGGAAGTTGCATATTCGGTTACTGTAGACATCAACACATACATTACAAGCGCTGAAAACAGCAAAGCCCCAAATACCAGAAAGAACTGTTTTGTAAATATCCTATCTTCTTGACCATTCATTGATATTAGTTTTGTAACTGAGATATTTTAAATTTTTTTCAAAAGATTTTTCATTATCTAAGTACATAAGAGTAAATATAATATTTTTTAAACAATTTTGAGAGATGTTAAAATGTCAGATATAGCAAAAATAGATGAATTACTAACAAAAGCAGAAGTGTTTTTCCTTGCGACTATTGACGGTGATAAACCAAAAAACAGACCATTGGGTTTTCATATGCTGGACGGGGACAAAATCTACTTTGGAGTCGGAACCTTTAAAGAGGTTTACAGACAAATCGAAGCAAATCCAAACGTTGAAATTTCAGCATGGGACGGAGAACATATTTTAAGATATTACGGTGAAGTCAAAATTGAGAAAAATGATGAACTTGTCGATAAAGCCTTTGAATTGATGCCTGAACTTGGTGAAATGTATAAAGCAAACGGCTGGGAAATGGGAATTTTCTATATTGACAAAGCTACAGCCGAAATAAGAAATATGTTTGAAATCGAAGAATCATATACATTTGAATATTAGGGATAATCCCTAATACATCTATTTTTTTAAATCCCTATTTTGGATTTGAACCTGCATCACGTGAACCATATATGTGTGATTTGTGCCATACACCACCCAATCTTGACGATATTAATTAAGATTTAGTTAATATATAAGTCAATGAATATGCTTTAAAATGTATAATCATCAATTTTTTCTATTTCCAATAGCTTAATTTTTCTATCAATTCCACCAGCATAACCTGTGAGTTTTCCTCCTGTGCCCAAAACTCTGTGGCATGGAATCAATATGGAAATGGGATTGTGGCCCACCGCTCCGCCAACTGCCTGGGCAGACATTGAATCAGACAGTTTGGAAGCAATTTCACCGTATGTTAATGTTTCACCATATGGAATTTCAGAAAGTATTTTCCAGACTTTTTTTCTAAATTCAGACCCCCCCGGATTAAGTTTAAAATTAATTTTTGGATTTAGACCGTTGAAATAATCGTCCAGCCATTTTTTAACTTCTGTAAAAATAGTCAAATCGTCATTGACAATGATATCTCCATCAACTGACGATAAGAAATGTTTTTGGCCGTAAAACCAAAGCCCACAAATGGCTTCACCATCACTTAAAATCAGCATCTCACCGATTGGAGATGAATAATCAGTTGAAAAGTACATTTTAATCTACATGTAAGATTTGAAAAATTCTTCAAAATCTTCATCACTCATAGGTTCAGGAGTTGATATGTTTTCATTAGCCATAATGCTTGAAGCAAGGTTCATGTATTCTTGTGCTTCATCACTTTCAGGGTATTTTTCTACGACGGTTTTTGCATCTAATTCAGCTTCCTGAATTAAATTACTTCTATGAATAGTACCAATAACATGTGTTCCTATCTTTTTTGCAAAGTCGTTAACAATTTGCTCCTCATTGTCGACATTTCTGCAGTTGCATACAATACCGCTTAAGTTACCTTTAAGTTTTTTAACACCCCGAACAATATTGTTTGCAGCATAAAGTGACATATATTCTCCAGATGTCACAATCAACACCTCATCAGCGTATTTTTCACGCAAAGGCACTGAAAAACCACCACAGACAACATCACCCAACACATCATATACGACAACATCCAAATCCTCATCAAAGATGCCAAGGTTTTCAAGTCTTTTCATAGCGACAATTACACCACGCCCCGCACAGCCAACACCGGGTTCGGGACCTCCGCTTTCAACACATAATATATCCTTAAATCCCTTAAAGACCAAGTCATCACGTGAAGGTTTTCTGTTATCCTTTAAAGTATTAACTACAGTTGGAATTCTTTTTCCATATAAAGTACGTGTAGTGTCCGCTTTCGGATCACAACCTATAACCAGACAGTTAAGATTTTCACTGCCCCACACTGCAGACAAATTAGCCACAGTTGTACTTTTTCCAATTCCTCCTTTTCCATAAATAGCTATCTTTTTAATCATCAATATTCCTCTCAACTAGTTTATATACGAAATCATTCTGCCTTACTTTCTTATCAATAGCTATTGCTACATTACATCCTTTTTTGACTTCACTTACACTTTCACCGTCAATTTGCATTGAATCGATTGTGTGGGTAATTGATCCTGTAGTCGGACCCTGAATCATAATCCTATCGCCTAAAGCCAAATCATCCCATATCCTAATTTCGGCAGCTTTAACTTTATTGTAGTAATTTACAATCTGACCTATGTCCTTTTTAATATATTTTGACTGGTTATCCTCACTTGTCTCAAATGGAGTTGTAAAATAAAAGTTAGTGTCAAATCCACGATTAAATACACCTGTTAACTCTTCCATCCACTCATCTTTAACCTTGTACTCTGACGGATTTTCAAGATAATTATCGATTGCCTGTCTGTACACGCCGGTAACCATTGCCCCATAATCCGGACTTCTTGCCCTTCCCTCTATTTTAAAAGATGCAACGCCGCTTTTAATCAGTTCAGGTATATGTTCAATCATGCACATATCTTTTGGAGAAAAGAAATTTGTTCTATAGCTTCCATCATCACTTCCGGTAATAATGAATCTTTCATCCTCGACATCTGAGAAATTGACAACATTGTCTTCACCTTCCTCATATGTTAATGTCCAGTTTTTACGGCAAGGCTGCAAACAGTCCCCACAGTTAGCGCTTCGACCATATAATCCATAGCTTAAAAAACAGCGCCCGGAAATAGCCATGCATATTGCGCCATGAATGAAAATTTCGGTTTCAATCGGGGATTTTTCAGTTATTTCAGTAATTTCTCTTAATGACAACTCACGGGATAAAATTGCCCTTTTAGCGCCTAGCTTTTTAAGGGTTTTTAAAGTATAAGAATTAGTAACATTTTCCTGAACGCTGATATGGGCTTCAAGACCATGAGAAACAGTATCTTCTATCAATCCGATATCAGATAAAATAAGTCCGTCTATTTGTGATGATGAAATTGTCTCAAGATTCTTTTCAAGCTCACAGGCAAGACGTTCATTTAAAATAATATTTGTGCACAGGTAAGTTTTAGCCCCATATTCTTCAGCTATTTTAGAGACTTCAGTCAAATCACTTAAAGAAAAGTTTTTTGCATTGGCCCTCATGTTATAATCATCAAGGCCAAAGTAAACTGCATCTGCCCCATTTTCCAAAACGGCACGCAGTGAAATGAAATTTCCGGCAGGAGCCAATAATTCTACCATATAAATCTAAGGTTTGTAGTAGGTTTCAGCTTCAAGACCTTCAGGAATTTCTGTAGGATATTCCTCATTCAGACAGCCTAAACACAAATCCTTTTCATCCATTCCAATGGCCTGCACCAATGCAGGAAGGGTTATGTATCCTAAAGAGTCAATGTCGAGCTGTTTTTGGATTTCATCAACAGAATAGTTAGCTGCAATCAATTCCTTTTTGGTTGCCATTGCAACACCATAGTAACATGGCGCAATTACAGGAGGGCATCCCACTAAAAAGTGAATTTCGGCAGGTTCCGCTTCTTTTACAAGGTCAAGCAACTGTTTTGAGGTTGTTCCTCTGACAATACTGTCATCAATTAAAATTATCTTTTTACCTTTAATTGCCTCTTTTATAGGGTTTAATTTTACTCTTACTGCAAGTTCTCTTTCCTCTTGAGTCGGCATGATGAATGTCCTTCCGACATATCTGTTTTTTATTAAACCTTCACCATATGGAATTCCGGAAGCTCTGGAATATCCGATTGCTGCCGGGATTGAAGAATCAGGTACTGGAATTACCAAATCAGCATCAATAGGATACAATTCATGCAACTGGCGACCGATATTCATTCTGGTTTCATAAACGTTAATGCCGTCAATTGTACTGTCAGGTCTTGCAAAGTAAACATATTCGAACATACAGTGGGAAAGTTTACATTTTCCTGCACTTTCAAGCATGTGAGAACATATTTCATCGTTTTTAAAGTAAACAACTTCACCAGGAACTATATCTCTGATGTATTCCGCATTGATTACATCAAAAGCAACAGTTTCTGATGCTAAAATAAACTCATCATCCCTTTTAGCAATAGCAAGAGGTTTTATTCCCATAGGATCTCTTACACCGTACAGCTCACCATCAACCAGAATAGTTAATGCATATGATCCTACAAGCTTTTTACAGACAGACTCAATAGCCTCCAAAACATCTTTATTATTGTCATGATGTGCTTTTTTAATCATGTAACAGATTACTTCAGAATCTGAATCTGATTTGAAATAAAAACCTTCCTCAATAAGTTCTTTTCTTAACTCTTCAGAGTTGACAATGTCTCCATTATGAGCCATTGCAATAAATCCATCTCCAAAATCAGTTACAAAAGGTTGTGAATTTTCCAATTTTGACTGGCCAGTTGTTGAATATCTTACATGACCAATTGCTTTGTTTCCTTTAAGATTTTGGATTTCATAATCTCTAAATACGTCAGTTATCAAACCCATTCCGCAGTAACAGTTTAAACCTTTTTTAGTATCAAAAGCGGCTATACCTGCTGATTCCTGACCTCTGTGCTGTAAAGCATACAAACAATAATAAACAAAAGATGCAATATTCTTAGAATCATCACTGCAGTGAATTCCAACAATACCACACTTATCTTCCATCTCACCTTGCATTTATAAACTCCCTATAAAATAGTATAATTATAATTATCTAAAAACTAGTATAAAATAATAATGTTTCATTCAACTAATCCCAAAAATTTTCAAAAGTGTTCGGAATTTCATATTCATCACGAACTTCAGGAACTTTTTTATCAGAATCATTGTCTTTCAATTCTCTTTTTAACTCTTCAGAATTATCATCAACAAATATTAATGCTGTCCTAACTATATTTAACCATTCAATAGCTTTAGATTTGGATTCTGCTGCAATATAATTCTGACCAACAATTATATTTTCCGGTTTGAATTTGTTGGTGGCTATTACAATTCTTTCCTCATCAGCCAAATCCTGTCTGAATGTGTCCTGCCAAAGTTCTTCAAGATTGAAAATTTCTAGAATCTCTTTTGAATAGATGTCTTCGTAGCGCAGTTTGAAGGCTGAAAAATCTGATTTTATCTCATCAATATCTTCAATCAGTTCCTTATTTTCCTGAGATAAAACTTCATTTTCCTTTATAAGCTGATTATAATCGTCCAATAAATTGTTGTAGTTGTGAGTTACTTTCATCAATTTATTTTCCAAAGTGTGGATGTTGATTAAATTTAAAGAATAAGATAATGTAGATTTAATTATTGAGTTTAGGATTTCCTTTTCAGCCAGGTGAAAATCAATTGACTCATCTTCAATAATTATATTGTTATAGTCAAACAGTCCGATATGATTAAAATCAGTCTTTAATTCATTAAAAAGAATATTATATGTTTCATCATGACCGTATCCACCCACCAGTAAAATATCAGCGCCGCTGGCTACTTTCTTAACAATGCTTAACTCTACAGTAGGGATAATAGATGAAACTATTATATTATAATCATTTTCAAGCTGGATATTGTTAACCGCTTTTGAGACAAGCTGTGCTATATCCAATCCGGAAACGATTATACGAACATCAATTTTTGATTCGTGGTTAACATTTTCCATGAAAATTACCTATATTATATTCATTTTTTCATGCCACTTCCAGGCAGACTCTACAATTTGCTCGAGGTCATATTGTGGAGCCCATCCAAGTTTTTCTTTAATTTTAGTTGAATCAGCTATTAAGATTGCAGGATCTCCTTCACGGCGCTTATCCATTTTAACTTCAAAGTCCCTGCCTGTGACCTTTTTACACATGTCAATTACTTCGCGAACTGAATATCCTTCACCATTACCTAAGTTGAAGATATTTGATTCGGCATCGTTGCATAAATATTCATATGCTTTGATATGCGCATCAGCCAGGTCATTTACATGGATATAATCACGAATACATGTTCCGTCAGGAGTATCGTAATCGTCACCAAAAATGGAAATGCTGTCCCTTTTGCCGATAGCCGCATCTAAAACTAAAGGAATCAAGTGAGTTTCAGGGTCGTGCAATTCCCCTATCTCACAGTCAAAATCAGCTCCTGCTGCATTGAAATATCTTAAAGATACATAGTTGAAATTACCTTTATCGGCTTCTCTTTGAAGAGCCTTTTCAGTGATGAATTTGGAGTGTCCGTAAGGGTTGATTGGTTTTAAATCTGTATCTTCTGTAATTGGAATTTGTTCAGGATTACCGTATACAGCAGCAGTTGATGACAAAATAAATTTATCAACACCAAATTCTCTCATGACTTTTAAGAGATTTAAAGTGTTTTTATAGTTGTTTTTAAAGTATTTTTGAGGAAGTTCAACAGATTCCGCTACTGATGAAAAAGCGGCAAAGTGGATTACTCCGTCAATGTCATATTTTTCAAATACTTCTCTTATATCATCACTACCGAAGTCGTAGTTTTCAAAATTTCCCCATTTTACAAAATTTTCATAACCTTTACAGAGATTATCTACAACTACAGTATCATAACCGGCATTGTGTAATGCCTTATTTGTATGAGAACCTATATAACCTGCTCCACCAGTAACTAAAATCAATTTAAACACCTACATGAATTTACCTAATTTAAGTAAAGCTTTTGGAGATATTTTTACTAATTTTTTAACAATTTCGGTTGTTGAAATTTTATCAAAGCTTTCGCCTTGGAATGCATGGCCGATACTGTCCAATTCTTCATCAGATAATGTAAGCAAGTATTCCTGTACTTTTTTATATCTTTTGATTTCATGGTCTAATTCTTCATGAGCCATTTTGTCGTATAATTTTAAGTACTTTTTAGAGCAGTCTTCTTTAATAGCTTGAGCTGCCACTTTACCTGCACACATTCCACCGGTCATACCGGAGATAATTCCTCCACCGGTTAACGGGTTAACTTGACCTGCAGCATCTCCAACAACCATAATATTATCATCATAAAGTTTTTTGGTCATTCCACCAACAGGGTCTCCACCTACATTCATCTCAACTGCCTGAGCGTTTTTCAAGTAAGGAGAATTAGCAACAAAATCATCCAAGTATTCTTTTGCGGTTTTATCTGCTTTGTGAGGTAAAATTGCTAAACCTACATTTGCAATGTCATCTCCTTTAGGGAAAATCCATACATAACCGCCAGGTGCGCATGAACCTAAGTAAAATTCGATTACTCCAGGTTTTTCAAATTCAACGTTACACATTTCGTATTGTACACCTGATTCCATTTCTTTTGCTTTTGCAGCCGGTCTTAAACCTGCCCATCTTGCAACGTGGCCTTCAGGACCGTCAGCGGCAATCAATATTTTACATTTGTAATCTATTTTTTCGCCCATGGATTCTGTGTTAACAATATAACCGTCTTCAATTTTTTCTATGCCTGTAACTAAAGTTTTGATTCTGATTTCTGCACCTGCTCTTGCTGCATCCATTGCCATGTGCTTATCAAAAACTTTTCTTTCTAAGATATAACCTGCTTCAGGTATTTTTACCTGATCTTCGGTTAACCATACGTCAGTTCCGTCAGGGGTCTGAATTCTTACGCCTTCAATTTTTTTGGTGACCCAACGAGGGGATGGTTCAATTCCTAATTTTTCAAGTCCTTGAATTGAAACTCCTTCAGCACATCTTTTTGGTGCTCCAATTTCAGATTTTTTATCCATTAAAATAACTTTTGCCCCACCTAATGCAGCGTGTTTTGCTGCAGATGAACCTGCAGGTCCTGAACCTACTACTATTACATCAGTTTCTATCATAAAATCAATCCTCTTTTTCTAAAGCATCAATTGGACATGCTTTAATACATGTATCACAATCTTTACAGTCATCATCGTTAAAGACTAAAGCATACTCTCTAACTTGAATCAAATTTCTCGGACAAACTCCAGCACATTCTCCACAGAATGAGCACCAATCTTTAACTATCATAAAATATCTCCTTTAATATTAACAGTTTATGTTATAAATACTAAGTTCTTTATAATATATAAAAGTTTAGTAAAAATAGGCATTTTCAATGAATTTAAAAGAAAAAAATAAGTTTTAAAGCATTATTTTATCAATAATACTGGAACTTCAGAAGTTCTTAGAAGTCTTTCTGAAACTGAACCGATTTGAGTATCAGAAACACTGTTATCCTCAAAGGATACAAACCTGTTGTTATTTGCTCCATGAGCATGAATAACAACTAAATTAGCCCTAGTTTGCTCAACAATGAATTTCATGTCTCTTAAAGGGTCGGCCGTAAGCAGATGCTCTACAACATCAACACCGACATCACTAGCTTTTTTAGTGATTTTTGCTAAAATCTCATCACCTGAATCCTCTTCAGAATCATAGCTGTTAAATGAAAATTCCTCCAAAACATGAACTGCAGCTATTTTTGAGCCAAATTTTTGAGCGATTTCAATAGCTACATCCGCTGCCTTATATCCGTAATCAGATCCGTCAACAGGAACGCAAATAACATCAAACACTAGCAATCACCTTTCAAGTAATCAGCATGGCAGAAATCAATGAAGTTATCAACAATCTCCTCGATATTGTCGCTGTCATCAATGATTTTTCCATCATCCATAAAGATTGCTCTGTTACTTAATTCCTTAATGAAGTCAGTGTTGTGTGAAATCATAACAATAGTAATTCCATACTCTTTTGAAATCTTTTTAAGTGAATTGGTAACGTCTCTTAAGGTGACAGGGTCCAAATCACCGAACGGTTCATCTAAAAGCAGGAATTTAGGTCTTGAAATTAAAATCAATGCAAGCATTACACGCACTTTCTGACCGCCTGACAGTTCATAAGACCTTCTGTGCAATATATCCAAGTCCAAATCCAGACTTTCAAATATGTCTGCCACAGCTTCTTTGGTGGCTGTTTCAGGAAATCTTGGGAACAAATCATTTAAAATTTCAGCATCCAGACCAATTTGTTCCAGACGGTGTTTTGCTTCAGTTTCAGGCAAATCAGTTAACTGATAAAATGAATCCAAAAGCTCATCACCAATACCTATTTTTTTAGCCCTTTCCTGAGCCTCTTTTACTACATCCTGGTTTTTATAACCTAATCTTGTAGCTAACTGACTCAATACTGTTGCATAATGAGTTAAAGCAAATTCCTGGTGCATGAAACCCAATTTGGAACGTATTTTCATACGGTCAATTCCCGGAACTTCAATGTCTCTCCATTCCCCATCGACATAGTATAAAACATCCCCTTCATCAGGATAGTCAAGTCCGCCAAGCATTCTTAAAAGAACAGTTTTACCAGCACCGCTTGGTCCGATAATGCTTAATATATTTTCATTTTGAACTTTGAAGTTAATGTCTTCCATCTGAAGAACTTCACCACCAGTCAGGAGGTAGAATCTTTTATAGATATTTTTTGCTTCGATTAAATCCTCATCGGTTGCGACATTTTTAATATCGACAATAGGTTCCATATCCTCCATGAATTTATCGCAGATTTCATCTGCAGAACCTTCATCAGCAATTTCACCATCTTCAAGCAGAATTACTCTGTCCGCCAAGTATTTTTGTACATCAGGCAAGTGAGAGACAAGAATAACGGTAATGTTTAACTCTTCATTGATTTTTTTAACTGCATCCAATATTTCTTGTTTTGTTTTAGGGCATGCCATTGTAGCAGGTTCATCAAGAAGTAAAGCTTTTGGTTGTTTTGCAAGCTGACGGGCCATGATAAGTCTCTGTTTTTCACCGCCACTGAGAACTGATGCATAATGATCCTTTTTATGAGTTAGTGAAACCAATTCAAGAAGTTCATCTGCCTCCTGGCCAAATTCACTTTCGGCAGTTTCAAAATTAGTATCCCCTTCATCAAAGTATCTTCTGGCGTATAATTTTCTCAATACATTTTCACGCACAGTATCCGGCCAAAGACCGAAAGACCTTTGAAGATGGATTGCTGTTTCTTTTTTAAGCTTATTGTAATAGTATTGGGAAGACTTCTCATCGATGCTGACATCACCAACAGTGATTTTACCTGCATCAATGTGTTCAACACCTCTCAAAGCTCTTAAAAGTGTTGTTTTACCTGAACCACTTTTTCCCATGATTCCAAGGATTTCACCTTCCTTTACTTCAAAACTGACATCTTTAAGTGCCTTGACTTTAGTTCCATCATCCAGTTCATAATCTTTACTTACATTTTCAACTTTTATCATTCTCATGCCCCATTTTATAATACATTATCTATATTTCTGAAACTATTTATATTTTATAGAACAATATTAAAAAATAAGTGATAAAAATGGCTAGCGACAATAAAATTAAAGAATATAGGGACAGTTTGGAACAGGAAAAGATTATGATTGAAACTCATTTTGCAAACATGGAAAGAATCCTTAAAGACAATCCAAAACTAGACCAGCAAAAAGCATTTGCACTACTGACTAACTTTAACACATTAAACGTTCAATACGAACAGTTATGCAATGACCTAATAACATTTATCAGGATATTTAATGAAGATGAAAAAGAAATCAGACTCTACAAAACCGATGAGTTAGTAGAGATTTTAGAAGAGAAAATCAGTCAATTTTAACTGTCATAAAAAATTGACACACTTCCGTAACCATTTGCAGTTGAATTTTCAGCTACAACCTTACCATTTCTTAAAAGCTGAATGGTAAGCTCACCTTCTCCACCATATTTTTCAGCCTCTATTTTAACATCATCCCAGGCAGCACAATCCAGGGAAACTGAAGTTGATCCGGAACCTGATTTTTCTATTAAGTAGTTTGGATCTCCCATTTTGGCATACCAGCTGCCATTGTATAAAATTGAAGCTTTATAAGGATAAGAAGATGACTGATGTTGACTTCCATCATCATAAATAACATTTAATGTTTCATCTTTTGAAGGTTGGGAATTATTATAAATAAAAGAAAATAATAACAAAGCAACGACAATAATACCCAAAACAATAATCACTTTTTTACCGAAACCTACATTCCAACCTTTACTACGTTTAGTTTTATTCGCCTTTTTTAAATTTTGATTAGAAAGAAGGTAGGCACAGTTATCACAATATGTAGATGAGGATGCATTTTCATATCCACATCTTGGACATTTTACCATAAATTTAAAACCTTTTACATTTCTTATGAAAACTTTATAAAAATACTTATATTTAAAGTTAATGGAAAATCAGTATTTTTTACTAATACTTGATTAAAAATTAGTGGTAATAATTATAGACATTTTCAGCCGTTTTTTGATTCATGCCCTCTATTTTAGCCAATTCCTCAACTGATGCATTTTTAATGTTATCAATTGTGCCAAATTCTTTTAAAAGATTCATCTTTCTTTTTTTACCGATTCCAGCGATATCATCAAGTGAAGAGGCTGATATGTTCTTGCTGCGAAGTTTTCTGTGATAGGTAATTGCAAAACGGTGAGATTCATCACGCACTTGCTGAAGCAGATGCAGAGCATTATTGTTTTTAGGAATTATGATTGGTCTAGAGGAGTTAGGGATAAATATTTCTTCAAATTCCTTTGCAAGACCAATAATAGGTATATGAGTAAGATTCAATTTTTCCAATACTCCACAAGCCATACCCAACTGTCCTTTACCTCCATCAATGACTATCAGGTCAGGTTCGGGGTCTCTGTCTACCATTTTTAATCTGCGGGTCAAAAGTTCCTCCATCATTGCAAAATCGTTAGGTCCGGGAGTTTCCATTTTGAAATGTTTATACATTTTTTTGTTGGGTTTTCCATCCTTAAATGATACTTTAGATCCAACTGCAAACTTACCTGAAATATTACTTATATCATATCCTTCAATGACATGAGGCAGTTTTTCAAGTTTCAGATACTTCTTAAGTTCAATCAGTGCGGATTCCATTTTTTTCTTCTGGTGTTTTATAATCTCGGCATTCTTACGGGCCATCTTTACAAGACGCAGTTTGACTCCTTTTTGAGGAACCTTGATATGAACCTTGTTTCCTCTCAAATCACTTAACCAGTCCTGCAATAACTCCTTATCTTCAATGTCCTCATCCAAAAGAATCTGTTTTGGAACGTGCCTGTTGTATCCGTAATACTGCTGGATAAATGCAAACATAATCTCTGAAGATGAATCATACTGGGATGCGCTCATCAAAAAGTCGTCTCGTCCAACGATTTTACCGTTTCTTATCGGCATTATAATAACTACAACTTCATCGTCGCCCGGAGCAATAGCTATTACATCCTGGTCCAAATCATCATCCACCAAATCAACAAACTGCTTTTCCATAATCTCTTCGATTGATGCAATCTGGTCTCTTAAAACAGCTGCCTTTTCAAACTCTTCATTTTCAGCTGCCTCCATCATTTCCTTTTTAAGGTTTTTTACTATAGCAGAATATTTGCCCTGAAAAAACAAATCAATTTTATTGATTATTTCTGAGTATTCCTTCTCTGAAATATTACCTGCGCATGGAGCGTAACATAAATCTATCTGGGAATTCAGACATGGTCCGTCCATATTGCGGCAGGTTCTAATCTTAAATAATGATTTTAAAAATTTGACAGTTTGCTTAACTGATCCGACATCGGTAAAAGGTCCGAAATAAACTCCATTTTTAGTCACATTTCTGGTAATCACCAAACGTGGAAACTTTTCATCAGTAATTTTAACGTAAGGATATCTCTTATCATCCTTAAGCTGAACATTATATCTTGGGCGATGCTTTTTTATCAGAGTGGCTTCCAAAATCAGCGCTTCCTTTTCAGAGTTGGTGATAATGTATTCCAAACTGTGGAAATGACTCATCAGTATCTGAGTTTTTGGCCTGTCCAGTTTTTCTCTAAAATAAGATTTGACTCTTTTAATGAGGTTTTTAGCCTTACCAATATAGATGATGGTATCGTTTTCATCCCTCATTATGTAGACACCGGGTTTATTGGGCAAATTATCAGGCGATTTAACTTTTGTAGACATTATATCACCTAATTTAGTTCAACATAATCATCAACAATTTTAACACGATTATTTGCAATCATCAAATCCAAGACACCATTGATTCTGGTAGCGGTCTTTTTGGAAGTGGATTTGAATCCGAAATTACGTGAAGTCTCTTTGGCAATTTGTCCTGTAGTTATGTTTGATTTATGTAAAAGTACAAGTTCGATGCTCTTTGCTATTTCCTCATCAGATATAAGTTCAATATTAGGTTTGTTTCTTTTTCTGATTATTACATTATTATTTGAAGCATCATATAAGAAATCACCAATTCTTATAATATCTCCTGAGTTTTCTGCATTTTCAATAGCTAAATTCACAGTCTTTTTCAAATTGGAACCTGCTCTTTTAATATTGCAGCTATCCTTAACACGGTTGGTTACTTCCTTAATGTGGATTGGTCCTTCAATGTCGACTATATTTTTAATTGACTTTGAAACATCAGAAATCGGTTTTGAGTACAATTCATCCTGGGAGGTTAAACCAATATCTGTAGCCTGAACATAGTCAATGATTTCATCTTCAAGTTTTCTTTTGCCCGGAAGCTTTTTATCATCAAACGCTTTTAAAGTATTGTCTTTTTGATGTCTTTTCTTTTCAATTTCTTTATAATCATCATTAGCTGATTGGATGATGTCTTCTAAAGCCTGATCTTTTAAGTCTTCTCTTCTGTGCTGTTCATTGACAGTAACAATAACATTATCATCACTGGCTATTTCTTTTTCAAGCTCTTCCATCATCATTTCCTGTTTAATTCTTTTTTCCTCTTTTTCGGCAAATGATAATTCCTCTTCCATTTGGATAATTTTATCGGAATCATCATCGCTAGGTCTTGAAAGGTAATCATTAGGGTCATATTCCTCAGTTCTGTCAACAACTGAAACATAATCTATTTGAGTAGGATTTTCAATTTCGTTTAGTGATTTGTTGATGTATTGCATGTCCTTTTTAAATCCTTTAATGGAATCTTTAATGGAGCGGCTTTTATGCTCCTTGTAATAAACATTGTTTTTCCTTAAAGGATTTGTAACATCATTAGCTCCTTTATAATAAGCTTCATCACCGGATTCAACTGGATTCTCTTCAGTAAGTTCATCACTGAGCTCTTCACTTTCAGCATTATCTTCCTGTTTGAAATCAGGAGTTTCAATCTCCTCATCAACATAACGGTCCTGAATATCCCTTTCTTCAAATTCTTCATTAATACCCAGAGTTTCAATCTCCTCATCAACATAATGGTCTTGAATGTCTTCTTCGTTGACGCTACTTTCTGGAGTTTTATCAAATACCTCATCCATAAATTCACTCATGGCTTCATCTATAACACGTGTAGCTTCCCTGTGAATGTCATCATCATAATCATCATTGTCCAAATCCGGCAAATTATCATTGAAAATATTTAATTCTTCATCTTCTTCAAAGAAATCATCTTTAGGGGTTGGTCTTTCAAGCGGAATGTCATTAACTTTTCCGTCTATGATAACTTCTGCTTCCACAACATCATCATCACTTGGAGCAGGTTTGAACATTTTCATATCTTCATCATCAATGATTTCGCCTCTAAGGGTTTCGATTTCTTCACTCTCCAATCTAGACTCCCCTGCAACCACTTCAGAAATTATTGATTTGACAAAGCTGCCTCTTCCGGATTTATGTTTGGTCTGGTTGATTTGGTCAACTTCAAAATTATCATCATTATCAGTCTCTTCATCGTAAATGTGTTCAGTTTCATCACCGCTGTGGTCAACGTAAATGTAATCATCATCAGAGCCCAAATCAACTTTTTTATCTTCAGCATCATTGGAATCAATATTATCTTCTACATTAACATCACGAGAATCAAAATCATCATCTACATTAACATTAACATCACGAGAATCAAAATCATCATCTACATTAACATTAACATCACGAGAATCAAAATCATCATCTACATTAACATTAACATCACGAGAATCAAAA
>NZ_JAFRSC010000009.1:5000-39669 GCF_017427765.1 Methanobrevibacter sp.
ATTCCTTGCCTATGAACGTGGTGAAAATTTGGCAAAGGACATTGGTGTTGAAGTTGTTTTGAGATGTTCTGCACAAAGGCAAATTTCCAAGGCATTTAAAATTTTAGGGCTTCATGAAGGTAAAATGAATTTATGTGCAGTATTGATAAATTGTGATGATTATACTGATGAGTTATCTTCTATTTTTACTTTTGATGAAAGTGTTTTAATGCCTGATGAAGATAAACTTAAAAAAATCTACAAAATTGATGATTTGGAAATAAAGGATATGTCAATTGAAGAAATTTTAATTGATAGGATAACAAGACTCACAGTAGATTATTGATTTTTAAGTTTTCAATTATTTTATTTAAATGTTCTTTTTTAAGGCAGTTATAATCGAGATTTTTTATTTCTAAACATATTGCTTTTTGTTTAACACGATTATAGTTTGGACAGGTTGTTATGAAACCGCTTTTATCTGTCGTTAATGTTTTCTTCAGATTCCATGAAATTTCTTTAGCATTATCATTGGGAATAATAATATTGACGCCTCTTTTTTTGCTATGTAATGTGTTCGGAATGTATTTTTTTAAATGCTCTGTTGCATTTAATGTAACTTCCAGATTTTTTTCCACATTATCAAGTTCCAGACATATACCACTTGATATAATATTGCTGGTTTTACTCAATTTTTGAGGCAGTGATGTGGATTTAAAAATTTCATCATTATTAGTTGAGATAAATCCTCCGCTTCCTACATTAATTATTTTTGGAGAACCTGTTGAAGCAAGGATAATATCTGAATATCTGCCGTTTCCCAGGACATGTTTTTTATCTCCAATTCCTGCTGAAGCATCTTCAATTGTGGTGATATTATTGTTCTTACAATATTTTGAAATGCTTTTTGTATCTTGTTCGGCACAATATCCTGCAAAACTTGTAAAAATTAATGCAGAGTTTTCATTTATTTCAAGTTCATCCAAATAATTTGGATTAATGAGTCCATCATCGGTTTTAACTGTAATTAAATTCTTATTTAAAAATTTTGCAATTTGTTTAAATCCGTGCCAGCCTCCCTGATCAGGCACGATAACGTCTCCTTCAACACTTGAAAGTGCAATAAATATGCTGTTGTTTCCGCTGGAGGTTACTTTTGCAAATTCATGTGAAGTTAAATCTTTAATTTTCTCTTCGCATTTTTCTTCAAAATTGTCTTCAATGTTTCCAAGAGCAACTTCAGACATTATTTTTCTTGTTTGTTGTGAAGGAGTTTTGAATTTAAACATATTATCCTCTTTTAAAGTACATATCCAATGTGGTTTGCTTTGTATGGAGCATTTCATTTAATAATGTGCCCTGTTTAACATATCTGTTAATTGGTATTCTCAATTTTTCTCCGGAATATTTTAAACAATCTTCTAATGTTTCAAATTCCAAATACGGCCTCATCATGGCTTCTTTAATATTTTCCCTTACATTAAAAACGCCCAATGGAACATAACCATCATATGCTTCTCTCAGTATTATCAAACCTGATTGTTTTTTAATTTTTAATAAGTAGTCAAGAACTACCATTTTGGCTGTATAGTAACATCCTCCAACTCGGGAATATTCTTTTTTACCCCCGTTGGTTTCATAATCTGAAAATATTAATTCTTCATTTTTCATTAATTTTATAAATGCTTCATACCATTCATATTGCCATTCGGTAGGTGTTAGTATGATAATATAATAATTGTTAAGCGCTCCGAATTCAAATAATCTATAAGTGTCCAGTCTTTCAAATTTGCGAACTTCTTTTAAAAATTCATCCGCCAGAGTAGTATCGCATGCGGTAATCGACCATCGTGTAGGAACTAACTTTCGTTTATTTTTGGTTCCGATAGCCCCGACAGAAAATGCTTTTTGCATTGCTGAGAAAGGTACTTCTTTATTGTGGAGATTTAAAACTGCTTCAGCTGCTTTTAAATCAGTATCATAAAATGTTTTTTCAAGTTGTCTGTCCCATCTGACAGCATCAATATCGAATTTTTCAATAACTGCACTTGGCCCATGGGGCATGCTGTCTTCTGTAAGCATGGATCCGGTTGGCCTTTTTCCGAAGGTAGCCTCACTGTCAATTGATTTGGATGCAAGTGAAATGTCCTGTAGTTTTTCAACAAAAGGATTTTCCAAATCATCAATTTTAATTAATTGTTTTCCTCTAACGAGACTCATTCGATAGTTTATAATTTCGTCCTGAGTTTTATTTTCACTAATCCAAGACTCCGGTGAATCCATAATGTATGTATCTCCCATTTGAGAGCTCATCATTGGGCCTGCATAAACTTTAGGATATGACCATCTTCCAATAAAAACTGATGGGGGTGTTGTTCCTTCTAAATTTTTCCCAACTTTAACAGATTTCATTTGAATTTGTTCTGTTAATTTTGCAAGATAAGCGTTTTTAGTGGTTTTCATAATTTTAAAAAAAGTAAAAATAAATACTATTGATTAAAATAGTATTTAACAGAATTCGATGGTTGCTGGTGGTTTGTCACTTACAGAAAGTGCCACGTGAGTGACTTCTGAAATTTCAGAGGTAATTCTTTTGGAAATTGTTTGAATTAACTCCCAAGGAAGTTCCGCTACAGATGCGGTCATTGCATCAATTGAGTTAACAATTCTAACTACCACTAAGTATCCAAAGTCTCTTTGGTCACCTTTAACACCAGTAACTTTAGTATCGGTTAACACTGCGAAGTATTGCCATACTTCTTCATTAAGTCCTCTAGCTTCAACTTCATCACAAACGATTTTGTTTGCTTTTCTACAGATTTCAACGTTTTCTCTGGTAAGTGCTCCAACAACACGTACTCCAAGACCAGGCCCTGGGAAAGGTTGTCTGTATACAGTTGTTTTTGGAAGATCTAATTCATCACCAATTTCTCTTACTTCATCTTTGTATAAGTCACGAATCGGTTCGCAGAGTTCTAATTCCATTCCGCTTGGAAGTGCTAGGTTATGGTGGGATTTGATTTCGCCTTTGGTTTCAATCCAATCAGGTGCGATAGTTCCTTGTACTAAGAATTTAGCTCCTGATTTAATTGCTTCTCTTTCAAATACTTCGATAAATACTCTTCCAATTATTTTTCTTTTTTCTTCCGGATCTTCAACGCCTGCAAGCGCATCCATGAATTCGTCGGAAGCATCTACAAATTTGAAATTTAATCTGTCTTTGAATGTATTGGTTACCTGTTCAACTTCACCTTCTCTTAATAGACCATGGTCTACAAAAACTGCAGTTAAATTATCTCCAATTGCTTCTTGAACTAGTACTGAACATACAGAACTGTCTACTCCTCCAGATAATGCAATTATAGCTTTTTCATCACCTATTTGGTCTTTAATTTTTTGAATTGCATCATCAATAAATTCTTTTGGACTTAACATTTTATTCCTCATCTTCTTCTTCGTAATCTTCAATTATTTGTTTAATCATAGCTTCAAGGCCATTGTCATTACCGGACTCAATAGCTTCATAAATATCATCATATTTGACGAATTTTTCAAGTTTTACAGATTTAGCTCCAATTCCTGAAATTCTAAATCCGTATTCTTCATCACCAATTTGTATATTGACATATTTTCTTTTTAAACCTGCTTTATTGTCTTGTGCTTTTGTTGCTAAATCTTCTGCATTATCAATCATTCTTACACCTATTTTTGGCAAATTTTATAAAAGTTTTCAAAAATTATTGATCCTTTTGGAGTATGATGTACTTCCGGATGGAATTGGATTCCATAAACATCTTTATCTTTATGTTTAAAGGATTCAATGTCACATAAATTAGAACTAGCTAAGATTTCAAAATCTTCAGGGATTTTTGTTACTTCATCTTTGTGGGAAGACCAAACATCCATTTCAGGTGCTAATCCTTCAAATAAATTTTCATCAGTGTTAATATTAATTTTCACTTGAGCATAACTTTCAGTATCAGAAGTTTTAACTTCTCCACCATATGCTTTTGCAATTAACTGGTGTCCAAGACATATTCCTAAAATCGGCAAATCAAAGTGTTTTATATATTCTTCACTCATACCCGCACCTTCAAGTGAAGGACCTCCTCCTAAAATTAATCCTATAGGATTTTCAGCTTCAATTTCTTTGATTGTCAAATCATTTGAAACCAATTTGGAAGGTATTTTAAGATATTGCAAACTTCTCTGAATTCTATGATTGTATTGTCCTTTGTTATTGATAACTAATATTGTCATTTTATGCTCCATGAAAATATAATAATATTATTTTTGGTTTTTTTATTTATTATAGTTATCTTATATGTTATGAAAAATAGTAGTAATTTCCATGCATTCCCTTAAATTTATATATGACATTGTATAAATGTGAAGTACATGGAATTACAAGATTTAATATTTATTATAATTGCAATATTAGTTGCAGTAGTATTGTTAAAAGTATTCATGTGGTTATTGCCAGTGATTGTAGTATTGTTAATTGCATTCTTTATTTATATCTACTTAAAAGAAAGATATTATTAACTTTTTTGTTTAATATCTGTGTATGCTGAAGTTGCAGCCACTGCACCTTCACCGCATGCTACAACCCACTGTTTTAGACCAACACATACATCACCGATTGCATAAACATAGTCAATGTTAGTTTTTTGCTCCTTATCAGTTATGATATGGCCTGTTTTATCAAGATCAACTCCCAATTGAGTTGCCAATTCAGTATGAGGGATGTATCCGACACTTATGAAAACACCATTTGTTGGAATTTCTTTTAGTTCTCCTGTTTTTGTATCTTTTAAAACAACTGCTTCAACCAGCATTTCACCTTTTATCTCTTCAACGGTTGCATTAAGGATGGTTTTAATGCCTTCCTGTTTAATCATGTCCTGTAAATGTTGCTGGGCTCTGAATTCATCTCTTCTGTGAATTATTGTCACGTTTGCTCCGAGATTTTTAAGATAAATTGCTTCCTGAAGTGCACTGTTTCCTCCGCCCACCATGACAATATCACGTCCTGCAAAGAAAAATCCGTCACATGTCGCACAGTAGCTTACTCCTTTTCCTTTAAATTCTTCTTCACCTTTTGCTTCAAGGTGTCTGTGTGAGCTTCCTGTTGCTAAAATGACTGTTTTTGTTAAATATTCATCTTTATTGGTTTTGACTGTAAATCTGTATTCATTATCATTTTGTGTGATTGCCTCTACATTTTCCATTTCATGCAATTCGCAGTTTTTGATTGCCTGCGCTTTAATTTTTTCAATTAGTTCCATACCTGAAATGCTTTCAAAACCGGGATAGTTTTCCATTTGTGGAACTTCACGGCCGATTCCACCGGCCAAATCCCTATCGATTATTAAGTTTTTAGTTCCCTGACGGCCAGCATAAATTCCGGCTGTAAGACCTCCCGGACCTGCACCTATTATGATAATGTCATATTTGTTCATTTTAAATCCTCATTAACTTTCACTTAAAGTAATTTAGTAAGTTTATATTAATTAATTTTTTTGAGAAGAGGGTGTGGTTTGATATTTTTTTGAAGGTGTGTTTTAAAAAAAGTGTAGTTGGTGTTTTGATTAAACACCAATATTTTTAGCATATGAATTTAAACGTCGTAACCATATTCTTTGAAAACTCCAAGGATTCTGAATTTATTTACTTCTTTTCCAAATTCAGTACCTTTATGTTGCTCTGCAACTTGTTCTAATTCCTCTTTATTCAATGTTTTTAATAATGTTACACGAATTGCAAGATTTTCATTCTCATCGTTGATATGGTCCATGATAATGCCCTTGTCTTTGTAACAGATTATTGCCATCAGACGAATTTTCATATTAGGGTCATCAATATATTCTTTGATAATGGCAGGATTTTCAATTTTTGAAAGCGCTATTGCTTGAAGTCCATCATCAGAGTCATTTTTGACAAAATCTAATAAAAATGTTTCGTCAGTAATTTTTTTAATAGCTTCGCCACGAGTTTCACGATCAGAGTCATTTTTAGCAACATCCATTAATGCACTATTATTGTCTGGAAGTCTTTCTATCGCTGCACGACGAACATCAATATCTGGATCATTTTTTGCCAGATTTTCTAAAACGCTCATGTCTTTAATTTTTGGTATTGCTTTTTTTCTAACATTCGGGTCTCTGTGTTCCCATTTAGGTGTTCTGTTAAATAATCCCATAATATCACCAAACTTTAGTTAAATTTAATTTTATTATTGGTTAATATATATTTGTTTTTATAGTTTAAATGGGATATTCGGAATTGAAAAAAAATAGTAGTGTATTTGCTATAATGAGCTAATTTTAAAAAAAAGAATTTTTGGAAAACTCAATTGAGTTTCCCTATATTAATTTTTGAATTTCTTCACGTACAATTTTATTAACTACGCCACCGTCTGCTTTTCCTTTAAGTTGTTTCATACACATTCCCATTAAAGGACCCATTGCACCCATTTGGCGTTCTTTGACCATTGCTTCATTATCTGCAACAATGTCTGCAATGATTTTGGCAACATCATCTTCACTGAGCATAGTCAAATTGTTTTTCTCAGCAATTTCGCCAATATCCATTTCTGGAGTTTTAATTGTTTCAACTGCCAATTTACGAACACTGTCTTTTGCAATTTTGCCGTCAGCTAAAAGTGTAAATATGCCTTTGAAGTGGTCTAAAGTCAATATGTCAATGTCAAAGCCTTCTCTTCTGATTTCTCTAAGGTCATATGCAAGAAGTGAAGCGACAGGTGTTGCATCGACATTAACATCTTTTAAAATGTTTTCAAAAGTGTCTGCAACTTGCCTTTTAACAAGCTGTGATGCCAAATCTTTGCTTAATTTATACTCTTCAATAATTCTTGCCTGTTTGACATCAGGAAGTTCCGGCAAATTATTTGCAATTGGTTCGATTCTGTCTTGTGTAATTTTAAATAATGGAATATCGGTTTCCAGATACATCCTATTTGCGGTTGGAAGCGGTCTCATGTATTCGGTGTTTCCGTCATCAAGTGCCTTTCTGGTCTCTTCTACAACACCTTCAAGACCTAAATTGGCTCTTCTTTTTACTTCTTCAAGTGCGGAAATGGCCACATCTTCATCATGAGCAACAATAATGAATGCATCATCTTCTCCAATTTCTAAGAATTCAGATACTGCATCAACTTCATCTTGTGTAATTCCATAAGCAGGTAATTCATCGGAGTGGAAAATACCTGAAACTCCACGTTTTTTAGCATAACTTGCAATTTCAGTTCCAAATCTTCTTCCTGGCTGTACTTCACGACCAATTAAACCGGAATAACCTTTTAAAACTACAGCTTTAATTGTTTCAGCTGATTTTAAAATTTTAGATTCAGTGTCTTTGAATAATTCATCTAAATCATGAATTTCTTCTAAAACTTCAGCATTTCTTGCTTGAAGTTCTTTTTTAATGTCAATCAATTCTAACTGTCTTGTAACTTCACGGTTTACAATTTCTGCCATTAAATCCAAATCCTGAACACCTTTGATTTCTACACGTGCACCTTCGGCAATTGAAATGTTTAAATCTTGCCTTATTGTTCCAAGACCTCTTTTGACATTTGTACTTCTTAGGATTTGACCTAACATATATGCAACTTCTCTTACCTGATCAGGATGGTGCATTGAAGGGTCTGTTGTAATTTCAGCTAAAGGAATACCTAATCTGTCTAATCTGAATTCGGTAAATCCGTCTTTAGTTTCAACTCTTCTTGCAGCGTCTTCCTCTAGGCCAAGACTTTCAATAACAACTTTTCCGTATGGGGTATCCAGATATCCGTCGGTTGCAACCATTCCGGTTCTTTGAAATCCTCCGGTGTTACTTCCATCAATAACCTGTTTTCTCATAGTGTGGAATTCATCCACAATGTGCATGTTCATTAAACAGGCAATTGTAATACAAATGTCAAGAGCTTCTTCATTCAGGCTGTGAGGCGGTTCGTCATCGTTTTCAACAAGACATGTATGTTTTTCAAAATTTTCATATTTGAAATTAAGGCCTCTTAAGGATTCTTGCAATGCAGCTCTGTCGATTTCTCCAAGCTCTGATTGTGTTGGTCTTAATTTTCTTTGAATCAATTCATTAAAATCATCATCAACAAGTTCTGTTTTACATGGGCAGAATAATTTATGTTGACTGTTTAACTGTTGGTGAATTTCAAGTCCCATTTTTAATCCTAATTTTTCATAATCCATTTTAACAGCTCCCTAGTTTAAGAAATCCTTAATTGATGATTTTTCCTTAAATTCACCAGCAATATTTTCATGCATAATTTCTTTTACTCTATTGTAATCGTCACTTTGACCTAATGCCCAACATAATTTAACATATGTGGTTTCAGGGGTCATGTCAAGTCCTGAAATTACTCCTGCATCTAATATTTCACGGCCAGTTGAGTAAACATTCATGTTCACTCTTCCGTAAAGACATTGTGATGTCATGATTACTGGAATATTTTCATCTTGAGCTCTTTTAAATGAGTCGATTAAGTTATTTGGAACATGTCCAAGTCCTGTTCCTTCAATGACAAGGCCTTTGTAACCTTTATCAATATGATACTCAATGAATTCTTCAGAAATTCCTGGAAAACTTTTAATGAATCCGACTTTTTCTTCAATTGCAGTATTGAGTTCCAATTCATTAGCTCCTCTTTTGGTGTATGAATAGTCTGGGTTAATGTCAACTTTTTTATTTTGAATTTTAGCTATTGGCTGAGCATTGATGCTTCTGAAAGTATCTCTGCGGCTGGTATGCATTTTTCTCACTTTGGTTCCCTGATGTAGGTAAGTGTATTCATCGTTTAGGCTTCCATGCATACAGACACAGACTTCAGCAATGTCTCCTTTAGCAGCAATTACAGAATCGATTAAATTGATGTTGGCATCACTGGAAGGTCTGTCGGAACTTCTTTGAGCACCTGTAATAATAATTGGAACTGGTGTTTTTATCATAAAGCTCAATGCCGCTGATGTATAATGCATTGTATCTGTACCATGAGCTATAACAACGCCGTCTGCTCCATTGGAGATATCATTTGCTATTTCTTCAGCAGCTTTAACCCAGTATTCGGGCTTCATGTTTTCACTTAAAATATTGTATAATGCTTTAACATTGTAGTTAGCATAATCCAATAATTCCGGGTTTGCTTTAACTAAATCGGATGCTGTAAATTTAGGGTGTACCGCTCCGGTTCTGTAATCAATAACGGATGATACTGTACCTCCGGTTGAAACAATTGATATGTTCTGTTTAGACGGATCGTTAGGAATTTCAGTTTCATCATAACCGATTTTTGGTTTGTCTCCTTTTTCAATTAACTCAGCAGTTGTATCCTCGATAGCTACACCAATGTTGTAACCGCTTGATAATTTTATAACAAGATATCCGTCATCAGCATCTTCAGGCCTATCAAGTAAAATACCGGTATAAGAGATGTCTTCTTTATTGACTTTGACTGTATCTCCTATACTTAAATTATTATCTTCGATATATTTTCTAGAAATTTCTTTATAAGTCATTAAATCACGCTTATGAGTTGTTTTTTAACCATTCAGCTCCAGCTTCCAACACTTCAATATTTACATCAATAACTTTAGGCTTTGATGCAAACATTTCGCGAATAGCATTTTCGTAAGAGTCACGTTTTAAAACATCAGTTAATTCTGTTAATGCACCTAAAAGTGCAGTGTTTGCAGTTCTTGCATTTCCATGTTCTTCTGCAATGTCAACGCAAGGCATAGGAATAACTTTAATGTCTCTATCAGTTGTAAATTCTCCAATATGTGAGTCATAAAGGATAGTTCCGCCAACTTTAACGTCTTGTGAAAATTGTTCTAAAGATGGTTTGTTTAAAGCAATGAGAATGTCAATATCATCAACCACAGGAGTTCCAATTGTTTCATTGGATATTACAACTGAACAATTGGATTTTCCACCTCTCTGTTCCGGTCCGTAACTTGGATACCAGGACACGTGTTTTCCTTCAGCACATGCTGCCTGAGCTATTGTTAATCCTGCACTTAAAACTCCCTGACCGCCAAAACCTGAAACTTTAATGCTTAATGGTTTGATGTCATCATCAACATAACCTGAATCATCAGATCTGTTAACATTGAATATTTTATCTAATGATTCTGTTGAAAAATCACTAGCAGGTCTTTGAACTGGTTCTTTTGTGTATAAATTATTTCTGAAGTTTTTAACTGGGAATTCCTTTTCCATTTGTTCTTCAATGAACTTTTGAGCACTTGCAACATCCTGTTTTAAGTTGGTTGGACAAGGTGATAAAACTTCAACAAATGAATATCCTTTTCCTTCTTTTTGAACAGTTAATGCCTGTTTTATTGCATATTTTGCAAGTCTGATTTTCAAAGGATTGGCAAGGGATACTCTTTCGATATACACTGGTGCTTTTAATGTGTTTATTAATTCACACATGTGGGTAGGATGTCCTGCATAATCCGGATCTCTTCCGGTTTGGCATGTAACAGTTTTTTCTCCAATTAATGTTGTCGGAGCCATCTGGCCACCGGTCATTCCGTAAACGGTGTTGTTTACGAAGAATACCGCAATTTTTTCTCCACGGTTTGCAGCTTGTAAAGTTTCATTCAATCCGATTGAAGCTAAATCTCCGTCTCCTTGATAACTCATGACAATTGCATTATCTTCAGCTCTTGAAATACCGGTAGCTACTGCTGGTGCTCTTCCATGTGCAGTTTGGAAATTTCCACAGTTAAAGTAGAAATATGCATATACTGAACATCCCACAGGAGAAATCATCACGCATCTTTCCTGTATTCCAAGTTCATCCATACATTCTGCAATCAGTTTATGTAATATTCCATGTCCACAACCAGCACAGTAATGTGTTGATTTAATATTAGTTCCTTTTCTAGGATATTCTTCTAAAAGGGATTGTGGATTTCTACGTACTTGTAATTCATAATCTTTATTATTTTCTTCACTCATTTTTCCACATCCTTAATCAATAATATTCGGACTAGCTTTTTCCTCACTTCTTTTTGAAGTATCTATGGTTTCATCTTCATATCCTGCAATTTCATAGATTTTTGCAAGTACATGTTTCAGTTCAATCAGGTTACCTCCCATTCTGTTAACGAGGTAAGTATCTTCTTTTCTTAAAGCCGCAAATTGAACATCAGCTAATAACTGACCGTTACTCATCTCAACAGAAATAAAACTTACTCCTTTATCGGATAGTTCTTTTATTCTATCTATTGGAAATGGAGATAGTGTGATTGGTCTTAAAAGTCCAACTTTTATGCCTTTTTCACGACTTTTATCAACAGCAGATCTTGCAATACGGCTGCTGATTCCATATGAAATCAAGACGATTTCAGCATCATCTATCATATATTCGTCAACAATAACTTCTTCAGCATCAATTTTAGCATATTTTTCCTGAAGTTTGTAGTTGAAATCTTCTAATTCATTAAAATCATTGTAAATTGAAGTAATGAGATTTTCCATTGTTTCTTTATTTCCTTTTACAGCCCAAGGTTTATCATTTTTAGGTTCAATAGCTTTTTCTGGGAATACTAAAGGTTCGGCCATCTGACCTAAAGTACCATCAGCAAGTACAACTACTGGATTTCTCCATTTGTCTGCAAGTTCAAATGCTTTCATGGTCAAATCACACATTTCCTGAACGCTGTTTGGTGCTAGAACTATATTTTTATAGTTTCCATGGCCTCCACCTTTAACAACCTGATTATAATCTCCTTGTTCAGGTCCGATATTTCCAAGTCCAGGTCCTGCTCTCATAATATCTACAATAACTGCAGGTAATTCTGCACCTGCAAGAAAAGTGAATCCTTCCTGCATTAAACTAATGCCCGGTCCTGATGATGAGGTCATAACCCTGTGACCGGTACCTGATGCACCATAAACCATATTGATTGATGCTTCTTCACTTTCAGCTTGTACAAAGTTTCTTCCAACCATTGGGAAATACTTTGATGCTTCATGTAAAATTTCACTTGCCGGAGTAATTGGGTATCCAAAGAAACAATCGCATCCTGCATACATTGCACCAATAATAACTGCGGTATTTCCTTTTACCATTTGATTACTCATTTAGTTTCCCCCTTTATTAGCTACTTTAGCTTTAATCATCTTTGCAACATCATCATTTGCTATATTTTTAATTTGATGCACTTCTAGTGCTAAAGGTTCTGGGCATGTAAAGTAACAGTCTTTACAGCCGGTACAACCTCTGCCACTATAAACTGCAAATTGATATCCTGCATTGTTCATGTCCTGTGAAAGCACTATTGCATTTTGAGGACATCCGACAATACATCTCATACAGCCTTTGCAAAGTTCCTCATTAATAACTGGATAAGATATCTCTTCTATCATTTTATCATCTAATTAACTTTTTTTTGATCTTTTTCTCTTATTTCAACTCTCCTTGTTTTTCCGCTAATGGTTTCCGGAAGTTCATCCACATATTCAACCATTCTAGGGTATTTATAAGGAGCTGTAACATTTTTAACATGATTTTGAATGTCTTTTGTTAATGAATCTGATGGTTCAACGCCAGGTTGTAAAACAATACTTGCTTTTACAATTTGGCCTCTTACTTCATCAGGATAAGCAGTAATTGCGCAGTGACGGACGGACTGGTGTGAAAGTACTGCACTTTCCACTTCATAAGGTCCGATACGATAACCTGAAGATTTGATAATGTCATCATTTCTTCCAACGAAGTGAACATATCCGTCTTCATCAACCCATGCGGTATCTCCGCAGTGGTAGTATCCATCATGCCATTGTGCTTTCTGCTTTTCAGGATCTTTATAATATTCTTTGAAAAGTCCTGGAGGCACGCCTTCACTTACATCAAAACAAAGTTCTCCTTCATCACCAAATTCAACAGGATTGTCCTGTTCATCCAATAATTTTAGTTTGTAGAGTGGGGAAGGCTTACCGATTGAGCCTACTTTTGCATCTAGCCAAATGAATGTTCCAATGGATAATGTTGTTTCGGTTTGTCCGAATCCTTCTTTAATTCTCAAGCCGGATAAGTCATAAAATCTTTCAGATACTTCTGGAGGAAGTGGTTCACCTGCTGTTGCAACATATTTTAAATTTGAAAAGTCATATCCGTCAATCTGTTCTTTTATTAAGAATCTATAAACAGTCGGAGGCGCACAGAAAGTATCTACTTTATGGTCTATAATCTTTTCAAGTAATTTAATTCCATTAAACCTTACATAGTCATAAATGAATATTGCAGTTCCGGCAATCCACTGGCCGTAAATATTTCCCCATACAGCTTTTCCCCATCCGGTATCTGATGCTGTGTGGTGGACTCCATCTTCTACAACATTTTGCCAGTATTTTGCGGTTGGGATGTGGCCTAATGCGTAAGTGTGTTTGTGAGCAACCATTTTTGGAAGTCCGCTGGTTCCGGATGTAAAGTAAATTAGGAATATTTCATCAGCTATTGGATTTTCATCTCCTGCAGGTCTTTCATATACTGGGCTTTCTTCTTTAATGGCTTTGTTAAAGTTAATCCAACCGTCCCTATCGGTTTCAATTACCATCTTTTTCAAATCAATACCTAAATTCTTTTCAGCCTCTTCATAATCTGGAAGTAATGAGTCCTCTTCAACAGTGATTATTGCTTTTACTTCAGCATTTTTTAATCTAAAATCAATATCATGAAGCTTTAACATATGGGTTGCTGGAATAGCTACTGCTCCAAGTTTATGTAACGCAACCATACAGAACCACCATTCGTATCTGTTTTTTAAAGTAAGCATTACTTTATCGCCTTTTTTAATTCCTAAACGTTTTAACAGATTGACAGTTCTGTTGGAATATTCTTTCATATCTTTAAATGTGAAAGTGTGTTCTTCATCATCGTCGTTTGTCCAAATTAGAGCTACTTTATTTGGATCAATTTCAGCATATTTGTCCACTACGTCAAATCCAAAGTTAAAATCATCTTCAAATTTCAATTTGAAATTATTGAAAAAGTCTTCATAAGAGTTATAATCCACTCTCTCTACAAAATCTCCTATAAGTGATGTCATGTAATTATCTCCTGTAAGTATTATATGATTACTGCTAAAAATTTAGCGGGCTTATCGTTAAGCGCTACCATTGCATGTCTATGTGTTGAATCGAAAAATATACAATCTCCTTCGTTTAATATGATTTCATTATTGTGTATGTAAATTTTTAATGAACCTTCTAAAACGTAATTAAATTCCTGACCTGGATGTGAATTAAGTGAAGGTATCGGGTTTTTTTCCGGGTCCACAACAACTAGGAAAGTTTCAGCTTTTTTATTGATGAATTTAGAGCATAGGTTTTCATGGGTGTATTCTTTTCTTCTATCTACTGAAACTCCTTTATTTGCACGGGTTACATCAAAAATGCTCATTCTACTTTCTTCACCAGTTAGTAATAATCCTAAATCAACTTTAAAAATGTGTGCAAGTTCATATAAAAAACTAGCAGGGATGTCTACTTCAGCATTTTCATATTGGATATAAGTTTCTTCTTTAATATTTAAAATTTCAGCAATTTCTTTAATAGTAATGTCTGAAAGTTCTCGCAATTCTCTAATTCTATTTCCAATATCTTTGTTGTATTCGTTCATAAATAAACACCTATTTTTCTAATTGATTTCAGTATGCATAATATAATATTATAACATAATATAATTATTAAATTTAAAATTATATAAACCTTATTAAAAATCATGATAATTCGTTATAAATTTACTAAACTATTTTTTTTTAATTCATTGGAAAGTTTTAAATATCACAAACAATAATTCTAATTTATAATTAGAGGGAGATTATATCATGACATCTAATGAGATTGGTACCAACATTATTTTCAAAAAGCAATTGGGTTTGAATTATGAAATAGACCAGAAGTATGTTGGTTTAAAAATGAAGGAAAATAATATTTTATCTTTTAATTTCAGAGTTCCTGGTGCTTTAATTGATGAAGTCGAAGGGTATTTTAAAAGATTTAAATTAGGTGAACCGATATTGGTAGATATTGGTGGAACTGGCGATATCCGTTGTGATTTTAAAGGTGTTTCTCCAGTTTTAAAAAATAAAAATGAACTGGATCAGTATTTTATCTCAGCAACTTTACAGGAAGATAAACAATACGATCCTATTGAAGAAGAGAAATGTGAAACTTGTAGTGGATGCGGATTCCACTAAACTTTTTTTAATTTTCAACTGTAATTTCTTTTTAAGGCACTGGTTTCCTGAACAATGTATTTAATCAATAAAACCGTAGCTATTAAAACAATTATTGTTGTAGGAATTAACCATGGCAGTTGGCCGACAATATAATCAATTTGAATTAATTCAAGTATTGTGGCAACAACATTATTTATAAAATGCACACTCATTGGTATAAGAATATTATCTGTTTTTGCATACAAAATACACATGCATATTCCAAATAGAAATGCGCTTGTTATTCCTCCAAAATCATGCCCTATTCCAAATAGAAACGATGAAATAAGCATTGCAGGGACAAATCCTATTCTTATTTTTAACCTATTGAACAGAACGCCTCTAAATATCAATTCTTCAAGAACCGGTGCATAAAATATTGTTCCAATTGCGCTTAAAAGAAATGCTCCTGCCGAAATATCAACAGAATCAATATCAAAACCGGTAACCCATCCTGGGTCATAATATCCGATTAATAAGTCAAGTCCAGAAACCATGCAGGTAAATATGAATGCAAATATGATATTTATTGCAAACACATAGAGAATTTCATTTCGTGTATCCGTTACAAATAGATTTTCAAAATTTTTTGAAAGGCCTTTGGTATCTCGAAGTGCCCAAATAAAGAAGATTAATATTAAAGATAGAAAAATAATGAAAAATAAATCGTTATCTTCTTCAATTATTGGGAAAATAGCCATCAATATAACGATAAGTATCACGCTGATTATAATGCCTACAACCAATTCTCTAAGTTTTATAGTTCTAAGGCGAATATTAAAATCTCTAACGCTTTTATCCATATTTTCCTCTCTATAAAATAGTCTTAAACCAGTTTATAGTTTCTTGAAGTTGGCTTTCAAAATCAGTTGAATCCACTTTAAAATTAATTTTTTCCATTTTTGTAACGTCTGCAAGTGAGTGTTTAATATCTCCTTGTCTTGTTGGTAAATATTTGGGTTCAACATCACTTCCAAGAGTTTTTTTAACGATATCATATAACTGATTTATGCTAATTTTTTCACCTGAAGCAACATTGATTATTCCGTTATAATCGGACTTTGCAGCATTGATGTTTGCTTTAACAACATCGTCTATGAAAACAAAATCTCTGGTCTGTTCTCCGTCACCATAAATTTCAGGTTGTTTGCCTTCTAAAAGACTGCTGATAAAATTAGGTATTACGGCTGCATATTGTGAATTTTTATCCTGTCCGGGACCAAAAACATTAAAGTATCTTAAGGATGTGTAATTCAGCCCGTAACTGTCTTCAAATGATTTTAAGTAAAATTCACAGCTTGCTTTTGATGCAGCATATGGTGACATTGGCATAGGCTGTTCGGATTCTTTCAGTGGCATATTTTTATTCTGACCGTAAACTGATGACGAAGATGAAAAAATAATTTTTTTCACATTATTGTTGACGGCGGACTTTAAGAGTTTAACAGTTGCATTGAGATTAATATCAGTGCATTCAACAGGTTTATCTATACTTAAAGGCACGCTTGCCATTGCTGCAAGGTGGAAAATATAATCAATATTGTGAGTTATTTTATCCAAATCCACATCACGAATGTCCTCTTTAATGATTTCTAAATTTTCATGTGTGGGGTTCTTTAAGTTATTAATATTGCCGCTGGATAGGTTATCTAAAATAACGACTTTATTGTCTTTTAATAACTCATTTGCAATATGTGAACCGATAAATCCTGCACCACCGGTTATTAAAATATTTTTATTCTTCATAAGCCATCAAAAATTAATTTAATTTATGTTAAACTATTATTAATTATTTTTAAGTAACAACATTTATATATTTTTATATAATATAATTATTACTTAAGAGGAGTCTAATAATATGTTTGATTTGGTGTATAATACCATGTTTTTTGCTTCTTATGGTAGTGTTTATGGGCTTAGCAATATAACTATAAGTCTGATTGATGTTTTGTTAGCTTATATTGTAGCCATTATTGCTTCAATCGTAGTGGCTTTAGTTTTAAAAATCCCATTATTACCTGGCAAACCATATAGGTATTCTTTTGATGTTAGTGCTATATATCCGACTCCGATAATAGCTGTAGGGATTCTTTCCATATTTTTAGTTTTAAATTATACTTTCATGTATAATGGTCTCGTTTTGGCTGTTGTTATTGGTGTTTTATCTGCATTGTTTGTGAAATATTTATTTGATTTTGTATTTCCAAAGCCTCTAGACAACGATGAGGGGGAGGATATTTAATGAATGAAGTAATTGGAATTATAATTGCTGCAATTCTCTGTTGGTTGAATTTTGTAATTGTTGATACATATTTCGGACTTCCAGAGCAACCTGGTGTTAAAGGGGCCAGGATAATTGGAGAAAATGTCGAAAAAAGAGGGGGAGATATTGCTGGCGGATTCTTCCAAGGAAACATTGTTTGTTCTCCTGACGCATCTGCTGGTACATTAATGGCTTCTATTGGATATTTGCTTTTAGGAATTCCTGGAGGAATAATAGCAGCATTTTTAGTATTTATTGGAAATAGGTTATGTGCTGATCCGGGTTATGCAGGGACTGTTGGATGTTTAACAGCCACTGTAATTATATTTATTTGTTCTTTTGTAGGTTTTACTCCTGAAATGTTCATTGTTGGTATGGTTATTGCAATCCTGACTGTTCAGGGTCTTGACCATAAAAGGGCTTCAATTCTTTTAGGCAAAATAGCAGATAAATTCAATAGGCATGCTTGAGAGTGGTAATATGTATGTTGAAATAATTGGAGTTATAGTCATATTTGTTGCATTAAGGGCTTTAATAACTAGAAATAAGGCTGAAAGATTATTGTACATTAACGTTATAGGATTTGGAGTTTCAGCCCTAATAGCTTTAGTAATTAACACTCCTTTTGCACTTATAGTTGCCGCAGCATTCTTTATTTGCTCTACAATTAGTGCAAATGCAATTGCATATACATTAAATAGGCTAGATGACGAAATACTGTTGGAGTGAGGCATAATGGAGTTTGTATCTTTAATTGCAATAGCTTTGATGGTAATCGGAGCATTTGGTATTATATTTCTTAAAAAACCATTGGATAAAGTCATAATGTTTACAATACTTGATGCAGGATTCGTTTTAGCTGTTGTTTTATTTAAATATTTGGATGTTGCAATGTTTGCAGCTTTAGTTGATCCGTTATCTACTTTAGTATTCATTTTGGCTATTGTAAAAATCAATGAGATTAGAAAAAAGAAGCTAGAAAGTGGTGATATTAATGATTAGCGTGTCTTTATTCTTTTATTTTGGAATATTTCTAGCTATTGTGGGTAGTATTGCTACTGCATGGGGTCCGGGAGTAAATGACCCTATTGTCAGAACATTCAATACTGAAGTGGCATCCATTGGTGTTTGTTTAGTTTTATTATGTTATAATCATGTTTTAGCTTTATTGACATTGCTTGCAACTACTGTTGTAATTACTTTAATCTTATTTAGAGCTATTATTCGTTTAGAAGAAATGGGGGCAGACGTATGAGGATTGGAGTATTATGGAATAAACTGGCTGACCCTAAAAATATTCCTCGTTTATTTGCATTTAGTTTAGGCGTTATTTTAATCATAGGTTTGATTGTACCTATGGCATTAAATCCAGAGCAGTTATATGTTAGACCAGCGCCTCAAGAGCAAATTGATGAAGGATTAGCTATTGCTCCTTACGATAGGGGTGGTGAAGTTTTAACAGAGCCTGGAAATATTAATCCACAATATCCTGATAACGCTGCCAGTCTGGGAATGATTACTGGATACATGTCTCCGATAGCGCAGTGGGTATCTTCAATTTCACCTTACTTTGGAACATCAATTTATTCATCCCCTGGAGGTCTTATAGACGAAATATTGTATTATACTAGAGGTTTCGATACTATTTTGGAATCCAGTATTTTAATGATGGCATTTATCATTGCTTCATGGTTATCTATAAATTATACTATGAATCGTAAAAACGATGAAAAAGAAATAAAAGAAGATGTAAAAAAAGCTATTTCAGATTCAACAAAAGTAGCCAGAGAAGTTAAAGTGAATGATGAAAAAGCAAGGATAAAACAATTAAGGAGGGATAATTGATGGTATTAATGCCTCCGTTTGTTCCTAGTGCATTCATATCCATGTATATGCCAGCTATTTATGCAGGATTAATTGTTGGTTTTATAGCAACAATGGCAATAGCACTGAAAAGGGAAGAAATTCACATTCTTATATTAACAGATTTAGTTGGCCTTGCGATGATATTTGTTGTTTCCGCTGTTGGAACAGACTTGGCTGAAGCATTAATTTTGCCGGGTCTGGTAGTGGAACTTGCAGAAACTTTGGCAATTTCCGAAATTCTTATTACACGAGAAATGCGTAAAATAGAACAGAATCCAAGAAGAAATCTTCCTAAATCTTCTTCACTGTTCCCACAACCTTTCGCATTAAACATGGAAATTTTAAACACTGCTCCAAATTTCATTGCATTAGTGCTGATCGGATATGGAATTTTCTTAACCGGATTTACAGGTGGTGCAGTAGCAGGTGGCGGAATAGTATTATATGCACTATCTAAAAAGGCAAGAGGTCTTCCTGTATTGATGTTGGATGGTATAGCTGGAGTTTCAGGTATTTCATGGTGTTTATGGATTATAGGTTTCTTAATGTTTTTTGTAGCACCTCAATATTGGTTGTTAGGTTTATTCTTGGCAGCTTGCGGATTACTGCTGAAAGTAGCTTCAAAAGTGGGCTTAATTGGTCTGCTTATGAGAGAGGACATTGACAAGGAGTAGGTGATGAGTATGGATTTTGGTACACTTGGAGGAAATTTACTTGGAACAATTCCACTTGGAGATATTGTATTATACTTAACACCATTTAATCTGTTCCTTTTTGCGGTGTTACTTGGTTTTACATTGCTGATTGCTTTAAGTAAAACAGAAACACAAGTAGAAGCTACCTTGCATACTTTGGATAATACTGAAGTTAAAGTGGGTAAAAAAGAATTTAAACAGAGAAGATTTTTATCAATTATCTGTGGTATTGCATCTGCAGGAGCCATGATTACTGGAGATTTGTTTAACTTTACATTGTTCATGGCTTTGGTAGGTATTTTAAATATTGGTATTGTATCTGCAGTAAAACAGACTAGCGTTTTGAATTCAGCATTCAATTATGGTCTGATAGCTATGATGTGCAGTCTGCCGTTGTTTGGTGGTGCTGCGATAATCCTTGCAGCTACCGGAACATTAAGCCTGGCAGTATTGTCTCAAATGCCTGCCAGTCCGATGGTTGTCTTTGGTGCGGTATTGATGTTAATAGGAATTTTAGGTGAAAGCGGAGTAGCACCATTTTTTGCAAGTAAGGCAGAAATGTTTAGGACAGCTGGTTCTCCATTTATTGTAATAATTCACTTAAGTTCATTATTTATTATTGTAAGAGCTGTTGAAATTTTATTATTGGTATTGTGGTAAGTGGTGATTATGGATAGTCAAAAAAGTTTATATATTGTATTATTGGCATTATCAACAATAGCTATTCTCGCATGTTTGGTTATAAACTTTGAAGCATGGATCGTTTACGCAGTGGCTATATTTGGTATTCCATTATGGGTATTATCTTTAGGTTTATTGACAATGGCTAAACCAGCCCCTGAAGATGCAGAAGAAAGGGTGAAAGAACCATTTACTGGGTATTAGAGTGGTATTATGAATTTGATGGCAGAAATTTTAATCAATGTTATTATTGCATTTCTAGCAGGAAGTTTGCTTCTAGGTTTGCACAGAAAAGTCATGGCACGTGTTCAGAAACGTCCAGGACCACCTATTGTCCAGAATCTTATACACTCTTTGAAGTTTTTCTTTAAAGAAACTGCAATTCCAAAAACAGTTTCAAAAGTATTTTATATTGGAATTACATTCATATTAGCTTTAATTTGGATTGTAGGGGTAATTGCAGGGCCTGTGGCTCATGATTCCTTATTGATATTGTTTGGTGTTTATGCAGTTTACAAAATTGTAGAGCACAACTCAGGATCCAGTTCCGGTTCACCATATGGTAAATTGAGTTGTGTCAGGGCTGTTTTATCAGCAGCAACTGAACTTCCTTTATTTGCAGCAATCATATTTGTCTATTTGGTAACTGGTACAATGAATATAGGTGAAATCATTACTTATCAGTCAGTTCATGGTCCTTTAGTATTTACAATTCCTCTTGCGGCATTAATGTTCTTTATGTTGATTATTACCAAATCCCCATATTCTCCGTTTGCAATAACTAAAGATAAAGTTCTAATTTCAGGATTTGAAACTGAACATTTCGGACTGTTAAGGGGATTCATGCACTTTTCAGAAGCGATTGCATGGTATGTGATGCTATGGGTATTTTTAACAATATTCTTCGGTCCTTTAAATGCTGTAGGATATTTAATTGGAATGCTTGCAATAACATTTATCACAGGATTTATTAATGCGGCAACTCCAATATTCAGTCCGAATCATTCCGTCATGACTCAAATAACAATAGGAGCCATATGCTTCTTTGGAACTGTAGTGATGATATTTACCGGGGTGGTTGCATGAACAGCGAAGATGTAATTGTTTATCTTACTGCACTAGTTGCTATTGGAATAATTGTCGTTGGCATTCTGACAACTGTTTTACACTCAACTGTCATTGCTCCGATAGTAGTTATTGGAATTATTTTAGCAGCATTTGTATTGCTGGCTAAAGGCAATTTTGCACATAAGATTGAAAGTATTGAGAAGATATGTTTTATAGTAACATTCATAGCAATAATTTGTTCATTTATATTGCTTTATAAACCGATGTAGGAGATATTATGTTAAATTATATGATTTATATACTCGCATTTGCTATTGGATCTATTGTTGGTCTTGTATACAGTTACAAACAACATGGAGAACCATTCGTAGCAGTTACTAAATTCAATGTAGTTGCAGCTTTAATTGCAATTGTCGGATGGGTTTTAGCATTCAATTCAGGTAATGTTGTTATATCTGCCATAGGTTTTGTCTTAGGTGGTTTTGTAATGGGTGAACGACCTGGATATGGTAGAAAGGAAACTGCATTAGGTTTAATCATTGCAATAGCTTTATATTTATTGTTGAAATTTTACAGTATGATGTGATTTGAATGGATAGTGATGAAAGATTAAAATTGATTCAAAAAAGAATAATAAAAAGTTATGCTTGGCAAAGAGACATTATTGTTCCACTTTCCAAGGAATTTGATTGTACTGTTGATGAATTGGAAGATGTTTTCTTTGATTTATTGGATACAAGTTCTCTTGAAAATCTCCATGGCACCTTTGAATCAGCCGAAGATATCTGTCTTTATCAAAAATTAAATGCTGATTTAAGACTGTGCTGGTTTAATGGAACTTTGGAACTGATATCTGCTGATGAAGCTAGGGAACTGAAAATGAACGTAATTGAAGAGATTAAAAATGGTAAATCTTATGATGATGCACTAAAAGAGGGTCAATTAAAATTATTTGAGTTATTAAAAGAAAAAACTAAAAATTAATCATGTTTATCAAATTATTAAATTAAAGAGGGAGTACAATGTTAGATGCTATTAAGGATGTTGTGAGAAAAAGCTCAATCCATGTATGTATCGTTAACTGCGGAGGATGCAATGGCTGTGATGTTGAATGCGTCGCATTATTGTCTCCAAGATACGATTTAGAGCAATATGGTATTTATGTTCACAATAATCCTCGTGAAGCTGATGTCCTATTGTTGACCGGTGCGGTCACAGAACAATGGGTCGATAATTTAAAGAGAGTTTATGACAAAGCTCCTGAACCAAAAATAGCAGTGGCTGTTGGAAACTGTCCTCAATCTGGTGATGTATTTGCCCAGGAAGGAGGTCATGTGCATGCTCCTGCATCTGATTTTATTCCAGTTGCAGCGGCTATTCCTGGATGTCCGCCAAGACCTAGCGAAATATTGGAAGCTATTCTGGCTGTTGGTCCACAAGCTATTGCTGATCGTGGGAGGGAGATGAAATGATAGTACCAATCGGTCCGATACATCCTGCTTTAAAGGAGCCAATCAGGCTTAAGCTCCAAACTGAAGGGGAAAGAGTTGTTAAAGCAGAAATTGAATACGGTTATGTTCACAGAGGTATTGAAAAGATAATTGAAGGTCAAACCTGGCAGAAAGGAATTTACCTTTCAGAACGTGTTTGCGGTATCTGTTCATATGAACACACACAAACATTCGCTGAAACCATTGAAAAGATTTCTGATGTTGATGTGCCGGTAAGAGCTCAATTTTTAAGGGTTATTACCAATGAGTTAGACAGAATTCAAAGTCATTTTCTTGCTAATTCAACATTTTTCAAATCAATGGATCATGAAACCTTATTTATGCATGTTTTGGAGTTAAGAGAATATGCAATGGATTCCATTGAACTGTTAACCGGAAATAGGGTCAATATGGGTTGGAATGTTGTTGGTGGTGTTAGAATGGATGCTGATGAGCGCCATTTCGAACCTATACTGGAAAACCTTAAAAAAATTGAAGAAGGATTTGACAGAACAAGAGCCCTGTTTGCTGAAGGTCCTGCACTTGCTTTGAGATGTAAAGGAATAGGATTAATGAGTAAAAAAGAAGCCATCAAAGGACGTGCTGTAGGTCCTATCGGAAGAGCTTCAGGTGTAAAAGAAGATTATAGGAATGGTCACTACACCTATGATGATTACTTTGATTTTAAAGTTATTAGAAGGACTGAGGGAGATAACTATGCAAGAACAATGACTAGATTTGATGAAATCCCTGAATCAATCAGCTTAATCAGACAAGCTATTGAAAATATTCCTAAAGGGGAAGTACGTACTCCTGCAAATTTAAAATCTGGTTATGCTATGCGTAGAAATGAGGCTCCTCGTGGTGAAGTAACTTATATGATTGAAACTAATGGTAATTTAATCAAAAATATTTCAATTCGGACTCCAAGTATTGCAAATATGGATTCCTGTGCAAAATATATGATTCGTGATGTTCCAACTGTTGCTGATGCAGTATCTACTTATGCATCCTGTGACCCGTGTGTTGCATGTGCTGAACGGGTTGCCATTACTAACGAACATGGAAAAACCGCTATTAAAGATTTTTACGAGGTAATATAAATGTCATCATTAATGTGGTATGTTTATGAGTTTGCAAGAAAAGCATGGGTAGATGCATTTTCCAATGCACACACTTCCTCTGAAATAGCAGAAAAACCCGAAAGGTTTAGGGATTTTCCAAAAGTCAATAAGGAATATTGTATTGGATGTGGTGCATGTACTGTGTCTTGTCCTTCACCGAATGCAATAAAAATAGTTCGTGATGAGGATACAGAAGAGGGTGAAGGTTTAACATACCCGGTAATTAATCCTTCTGCTTGTATCCGTTGTGGTTTTTGTGCTGAAGTATGTCCGACTGATCCTAAAACATTGGAATGCGGTTTGAATCATTTGATTTTACCTGAATTTAATATAATTCCATCAAAAAGACAATTCATTGTTGATGATTATCTGTGCATTAAATGTAAAAAATGTATGAAACAGTGCCCTGTTGATGCAATCAGCATTGTAAATGATAAACTTCATGTAGATCAGCTCAAATGTATTTCCTGCGGAGAATGTTTAGGTGTTTGTCCTGTAAACGGTGCTATGAAAGGCGTATTTGTTGAAAATTTACAGGCTCAAAAAGATTTAATCCTTTTATGTGTCAATTATCTTGAAGAGTTCATTAATAACAAAGAAGATGATTTAAGAGCATTGCAAACGGATGATTTATTGCAATATAATGTTCCTCTTTCTGAAATATGGGATAAGGCATTAAAGATTATTCCTGATGAGGAAATTGCATTAGAAATTATTACAAATGCGGTTAACAGGCTTAAAATCAGAGTTATAGATTGGGACAAGTCCAAATGTGAAAAATGTCAATTGTGTATTCCGGATTGTCCTACAAAATGTATTTCATTTGATGAAGCTGAAGACACAATAGTGAGAGATAAGGATAGATGTTTACGTTGCAGTATATGTTATCAGACATGTCCGTTTTCAGTAATTAAGTACTTTATAGCTAAATTTTCACTTGATGATGGTGAAAATATTCACACAACTGTTAAAGCATCTAATCTAAATGAGGATATTTTTATGGAGTGAGTGTTATGATTGATAGTTATACTAAAACACCTAGACCATTAAGACATGTAGATGTTGATTATTTGGTTGACCAGACAAAATGTGCCAAATGCAGTGATAAACCTTGTCTTAATTCATGTCCAATCGATGCAATTTATTTTGATGACCATGATAATCTTATAAAAATAAAAAATACTTGCTTTGGTTGTGTATTATGTCGTAATGCTTGTCCATTTGATGCAATTTCACTTGATGTTCATATGGACCCACCTATTAAAGAAAATGTTCCGAATATTAATACAAAGCTTTGTAAAGCATGCGGTGCATGTGTTCAGGCATGTAAGAACGGTTCCATTCATATTGTGGCTGATGGAAAATCCGAGCCACATAGTGAAATAGATAAAGACACTTGTGTGCGTTGCGGTTATTGCTTTAGAGTGTGTCCAACAGATGCGATTAAATATGGTCAATTACTTCCTAAAACCGTTAAAGGCGGTAAGGCTATTGTTGTCAACCAGAAGAAATGTATTGGATGTATGACCTGTACCAGAGTTTGTCCGTCTATGGGGGCAATTAACGTTGCAAGGACAAACAAATTGCCTTATATCAACCCAGGATATTGTGCAAGGTGTGAGGAATGTATGCATTCATGTCCTTCAACAGCAATCAGGTACTCTTCACGTAAAAAAGCTTATAAGATGTATAGTGAAATCAAATCATTTGATATGGTATCTGAAATCGTTGATCATGACATGAAAAGATTATCTCTTAATCTGATTAGTTTAAATAAAGTTCTTGAAAAGGTAGCCAAATCCACCGCTTTGGAGTTCAATGATCAAAACTTTGAAAACTTCATTGAATACAAAGTAAACGATTTGATGGAAAGGGAACTTAGAGTCAGCTTGGATTCCCATATTGAGGTCTCCAAATTCACCAAGCTATTCGGATCTTATTTGATGGACAGGAATATTGAAGTTTATGGTAAAAAATGTGTTGCTTGCGGGGACTGTTTTAATGTTTGCCCTGTAGGCGCAATTGAACTTGATGGTCCAAATCCTATAAAAATTAATGATAACTGTGTTTACTGTGGAAAATGTGTCGAGCAATGTAAATTTGATGCAATAGGTGCTTATGATGATTATTTCTACAGCAGAGATACAGATTTGTATTATGCAAGATCATATGTGCATCATCAAAGACTTGGTGACTTTTCACTTTCAGATGATAAATGTCAGGCATGTGGCATATGTACTAAAAACTGTCCTGTTGGTGCTTTGACTTTAAATGATGATAAGATAGAATTTGATGAGGAAAAATGTATTTACTGCAGAACCTGTGAAGCAATTTGTCCTCTTGATGTAATAAGAATAGTTAACTTTAGGTGAATCATGTTTGAAAAATCATTTATAACAGATTGTGAGGGGCCTTTGACCTTAAATGACAATGCCTTTGAAATATCTGCACATTTCATTGAAAATGGTGGTGAATTATTCAAAATCCTTAGTCTATATGATGACTATTTGGCAGATGTTGTTAAAAAAGAAAATTATAAGGTAGGCAATACTTTAAAGTTTATTTTACCTTTCTTTGTCTGTGAAAATCTTAAAAATAATGATTTGGTTGATTTTTCAAGAAATAATATCTATGCCGTCAGAGATTCAAAATTCCTATTAAGTTACTTGAAGAAAGCTATGAATATTTATATTGTCAGTACCAGTTATGGTCAATATATTAAAGCTGTCTGTGATTATATGGATGTTCCATTTAAAAATACATTTTACACAAATGTTGATGTAGATGCCTTAAAGTTAAATGACGATGAAATTAAAAAAGTCAACGAATTTAAAGATTTGATATTAAAAAATCCTGATGACTACGAATTATTTGAAGATATTTTCTATAATCAAATTCCAGAAATGGAAATTTATGAAAAAATCAAAGAAATTAATGTAGTTGGTGGTGAGGGTAAAAAATTAGCTATTGATGAGATAATTAAAAGAGACAACATCGATATCGACAATATGCTTTATATTGGAGATAGTATCACTGATGTTCAGCCTTTGGCATTTGCCCGTAGGAATAATGGAATCAGCATTTCATTTAATGGAAACGAATATCCTCTAAAAGTTGCAGAAATCGCAATTGTCTCTCCAAGTGCTGTTGCAACTACACTAATAGCTAACATTTATGCTGAAAATGATAAAAATAATGTTTTAAACTTCATTGAAGATTATAATAGTTTCGATGACTTTGAAAAATTATTTGATGATTACAATGTTGATTTAGATATCAAAGAAAAATTCTTCAATGTTTTTGAAAATGAGGATTATCCTTTAATTCAAATTGTCAGTGAAGAAAACTTTGACAGTATATTGAAAGTGAGTAAAGAAATGAGAAATAATATCCGGGGTCAGGATATTGGTGAATTAGGTTAAAATTATAGAAGGTAATATGATGAGTTATAGTAAGGTACAAGATACATTCTTTGAAGCTTTTGAAGGAAAATATGTAAGAGCTTTAATAACAGGCCCTAATGAATCTATTGTTAAACGAGCAGCATATGATTCAACTTCAACTCCAAGTTCAGTAATTGGAAGAGTGGAAGGGGGTGTTGAAGGATTTTTGGATGCTTCAAAAACTCCTGATGGCAGATTCGGTGCTGTTGTACAATATTGGTTGGGCAGTGATGATGTAGAGAAATTCGCATTTGAATTATCTTACAGGCTTAGACAGGATATTTTGGTTAAACCATTTACACGCATATTTGATTATGCAAACAATGACAGTAATGATTATATTGAAATGATGGACATTGTAGGCCATTGCGGTGATGGCTATGAGTGGACTGTGGAAAAATTCGGAAGAACCATGATAAATGTTCCGATTGCAGTTCCAGATTTCCAAATTGAAGAAAAATTTAAAATCAATGATGGAATTATGGGAGGTAACTTTTGGTATTTATGCGAAACTCCTGAAGCAGTTATCGATGCTGGAGAAGCTATTATTGATGCAATTATGGATGTTGAAGGAGCAACAGCGCCTTTTGATATATGTTCAGCTGCTTCAAAACCGGAAACTAACTATCCGGAAATAGGGCCTACTACAAATCACTTTTATTGTCCTTCTCTAAAGGAAACTTTAGGAGAAATTTCAAAAGTTCCTGAAGGTGTTAATTATATTCCTGAAGTTGTGATAAATGCAATTGATGAGAATTCAATGAATAAAGCTGTTAAAGCAGGTATCAATGCCGCTTTAGAATTTGATGGTGTTATTGGAATATCTGCAGGCAATTTTGATGGTAAACTTGGCGATAAGAATATTAATTTATTGGATATTTTAAAATAGGTTGTTAACATGGAAATCTTAGACAATGACTTGAATGCCGAAATAATTGGGTTTGGAGCCTTAAATGTTGATAAATTATACTCTGTAGACAGTATTGTATCTTCAGATGAAGAAAGCTTCATTACCAATGAAACCGATACTCCCGGAGGATCAGCAGCCAATACGATTGTTGGACTGGCACGTCTGGGATGTGATACATCAATCATCGGAAAAATCGCTGAAGATGAAGACGGTGATTTGATTGAGTATAATCTGGCAATTAATGGAGTTTATACTAACAATTTGATTTATTCAGAAACCGGCTCTACCGGAAAATGTTTAGGATTTGTTGACAAAAATGGCGAGAGATGTCTTTATATTTCTCCGGGAGTTAATAATGAAATCCAAATTGATGAAATCAATCCGTTATACATTATGAGATGTAAAATCATGCATTATACATCATTTGTCGGAAATTCATTCAATACTCAAATTGAATTGCTGGAAAAACTCAGTGATGAAACATTATTGAGTTTTGATCCTGGAATGCTGTATGTACAAAAAGGATTTGATGAACTAAAGCCTATTTTGGATAGGACTGATATTTTACTCATTAACGAATCAGAATTAAGATTACTTTGTAATAATGAAAATTCTTCACTAAAAGAATTAGCTATTAATTTCCTGGATATGGGAATCGAAACTATTGTTGTAAAGCAAGGCTCAAAGGGAGTTTATGCAATAAATAATAATGAGGAGTGTCAGGTGGATGCATTCAAATGCAGTGTTGTTGACACTACCGGTGCCGGTGACAGTTTCAATAGCGGATTTTTATATTCTTTTTTAAGAGGATATGATCTTGAAAAATCCTGTAAAATTGGAAATTGGGTGGCTAGTAAAGCTATTGAAGGATTTGGTATGGAAAAATTCCCATCTTTAAAAGAATTGGAGGAATTTTTTTAAGAAATAAAAATTTAAATAAAAAGGGTTAGTTGGTAATAATATGAATGTATCTTTTATAAAACAGATGAAAAACTTGGAACGTGAAGTTTTGTTAAAATCTGTTGAATTAGATGATGATGGCGATGATTTCCAATTTGAATTGGATGATTTTAGCACATCTGAAGAAATCATAGCTATTGCACCTAGGTGTGTAAGATGTAATACTTGTGTTGGAGAATGTCCAGTTAATGCAATCGAACCAGCTAATATTTTTAGACTAGCTAAGATAACTGATAAATGTGTTAAATGTGAAATTTGTGTGCAAACGTGTCCAGTTGCCGCAATCAAATTAATTGATAATTCAGTTATTTATGATAATGAGGGCGAAGAGGGCGTTATTGATTATAATTTGGGTAATGTCAGCTGTTCTCATAGAGTTGTTCGTATGAACAGTATTTCAATTGATTATACTGTTGATAATAATTGGGATGACTGTGCAAATTTATGTCCAACAAATGCATTTACTTTAGAATTTAAAGAGTTTTTCGACAAAAAAGGTTTGGATTTAGGCATAGATTTGATAGATGATGAATTATATCCACATATTAATGAAAACATGTGTATAGGATGCGGTGCATGTGTTGAAATTTCATTAAATGACAATGCAGTTGAACTTGATAGGTACATCGGACCTATTGTTCACAGCAGAAATCTTGATATTAATCATGAGGCATGTGTAAATTGTTATTTATGTGAAGAAAATTGCCCAACTGCGGCAATAGAATTAATTGATGGTGAAGTTGTCTGGGATAATGATAAATGTATAAGATGTGTTGAATGCACAAATCATTGTCCTGTTGGCGCATTAAAAAGAGTTGAAATTGAATAAAAATGGGGTCTGTTTATGAGAGCAAAAGGATTAATGGATAAAGATTTTGTGTACTTAAACTGTGAAGACAGCGTAGTTGAAGTTTCAAAAGTAATGGAAGAAATCAGACGTTTTACATGTCCTGTTGTAAACGATAACAAACAATTAGTGGGATGGATTACCTCTTTTGATATTACTAGAGGTTTAAGAGAAGGAAATGAGAAAATTTCTGAAATCATGAGTGGCTATGAAGAAATTGCTACAGTTCATGAAAATGATCCTGCAAGAAAAGCAGTGCTTTTAACAGCTAACAATAAATTTGTTACCGTGCCGGTTGTAAATGATGAAAATCAGGTCATTGGTATGGTTCGTGCCTGTGATATTGTAGAACTCTTATCTGATTTGTATGATATTAAAGTAGTAAAATTATACAAGGCTATGCAAAACCAACTCAAAGGTGTTACATGGGACGAATTGATGGCTGCTTCTGCATTAGTATCTAAAAAGACTACTGGTGTAAAAATTACTCCTGAAGAATATGAAGCAAGCATTATGAATTCTACTTTCGGAGAGGCTATCTGGGCTACTGGCGGTTTGGAAAAATTCTTTGCAGGTTTGATTTCTGTTGGTGAAATGGTTATTGCACGTCGTGTAGGAAAAGCAAGAAAATAACATTAATTTAACGCTTTTAAACAACTCTATAACTTGCACGACAGCTCTATTTAATAGTGAAATTAATATTTAATTTCACTTATGATCTTTTTTTAACATATTGCCAAAATATTTAATATCTAGTTAAATATAGATATCAGTATTTAGGTGAATTATGAATAATAAAATAAAATTTTTAGTGATATGTATCCTTTTTTCATTGTTTAGTATTGCTAGTGTTTCGGCTAATGATAATGCTACATCCAGTTTAGATGATGGGCATTCTCTAGGAATGGATGCTATTAAAGAAACGCCTGCAATTTCTATTAATGCATCAGCTGTTTATACCGGCCAGTCAATTGCCGTATCACTTAAAGATTCGAATAATAATCCGATTGCTAATCAATCTATTGGAATTTCTCTTAAAGAATTTGATGAGGATTTTAATCAAAATTTCACTGATAGCTCTGATGGTGGAGATTATTCTATTTTAACAAATAATGATGGTTTAGCTAATTTAGAGTTAAATTTAAAGTCCAATAATTACATTTTAAATGTTATTTTTGAGGGTAATGACAAATTTGCATCTGTTAATGAAACATTTGATATTGATGTTTTAAAATTACCGACAATAATTACAGCATCCAATACTACTATTCTTCAGGGAAAATATCTGTATATGACTTTGAAGGATAAATTTGGCAATGTGTTAAATAATACTGAGATATATTTCAGCATTGGCAACAGTATCTATTACAGAACAACTGATGAAAACGGTACAACATCTCTTCAAATTAATCTGATTGGTGAAAAAACATATTCAATTATTGTCGGTTTTGACGGAAACGATTATTATGATTTTTATTATGAAAATTTTCCGATATTTGTCGTTGCAACCACATCCATTGAAATCGGAAACAGCAAACTTCTAACCAATGGATATTTGAGGATTTATCTAAAAAGTTACACTCCATCAGCCATTTATAAAAAAAGCATAACTGTTAAAATCGGATCTAAAATTTATAAAAAGAAAACAAATTCTGAAGGAATTCTGATATTTAAACCAAAATTGGGTACTAGTAATTATTTGGTTGAAGTTTCTTTTAAAGGAAGCTCATCTGTTGTTGGTTGCGAAAACTCAAAGAAGGTCAAGGGCGTTAAAGGCAGTGTGAGAAATCCTTTAGAGCAAAAAGTTCCATGGGTCAACGGAAAACCTAACATTGATGTAATGCCTATTAATTATGCTATGGCTAATGGGGATATGACATACACTGTTACAAAGACCCAATATATGGAAGTCATTAAACGGGATAGCTATTGTTTATATTTGAATAGCAAACTGTCAAAATATACATTTTTCAAATCTAAAGCAGAACCAAAATTGAATCATGTTATTATGAGGGAAAAATGGAATGTGATTGAGAGGGCTTTAAATGAAAAGCTTGTTGAAAAGAATCAGAAGAATTATTGGCCGGGTGCAATAACAGTTTCTCTTAAAGGCAAATCCTATACTTATAGTGAAGTTTGTGACTGGCAGGAAACTGACTATACCTGTGGGCCTGCTGCTGGAAGTGTTTGCAGTCAGGTTTTAAGGAATTATGTCTGTGAAAGCTATTTGGCAAAGCTGGCAGGTTCAAAACCTGTTGTCGGTACATCTCCATATTCACTTAAAGTAACATTGGGAAAATTCTTCAGCTGTTCATATTTTTATAAAAGTACTTTTAATTATGCTCTAAATCAGCTCAAAAAAGGTGGCTGTGCATTAATATTTCATGCTCCAAATCATTATGTAACTATTTTGGATATCAGTAAGGATGGCAAAAAGGTTTTAGTAAGCAACTCTTTGGGCAGTTATGGTGGAGTCAGTACTGGTTGGGTTAAAGTAAGCTATATGAAAACAAGATTCTGTTCTGTAGACAATAGTCTAATTGTTAAACTTAAATACAACATATCTAAATCAAATAAAAAGACAATTAACAACTTTTATTCGAGTATGGGCACTAGTTGGGTTCGTCAAAATACTTCTCAAGGGATTTTAGTTTAATTTTTATTTCTTTTTTTCATAAATAAGAAAGTATTTTATCTTAAATGTGAAAGAATACTCAGACCTCTGTAGGTCGGAGATGAATTTCACAAAAAACGTATTATATTTTTTTAATCATATTAGTTTTCAAATGCTCTCTCGCGATTATTTATTATATTAAATAGTGTTATAATAAGTATTATAAAAGTTTTTAGTGATGGGGAGTATTTTTTATGGTTTATAGGTCTTGTAGGCATCGTGTTTATCCTAATCAAAAACAAAAAAGTTGTTTAAAGAATATTTGGGAAATTCACGTTTCATTCACAATAACCTAATTGGGGAAATAGAATACAACAGACGTATAGCCAATATATTCCATTCTAGTGCACCCTATGTTAACAATAAGTATATGGAATCTATATTTAACTATTTAAGGCAATGGTATCATTTTATTAATGATTTGGATATTAATACTATGCAGGCATGTTATAAACCCGTACTCCAGGCCTACGATAACTTTTTTAAACGAGGATTCGGACATCCGAAATTCAAAAAAAAGTACCATTCCTCACAATCAGTAAAAATCAACAACATAAACAACAGAATACATGTAAAAAAGGGTAAATTATACTGGAAACCACTGGGATGGATCAACCTCAAAGGATACAGACCAGAAATAACAGGTAAAATAAAACACATACGAATACAATTAAAAAACAGCCAATGGTTCATAATAATCGTATATGATTCTCCGCTACCGGAACATTTACCTAAAACCGGAAAAGAAGTCGGAATAGATTTAGGTGTTAAAACATTAGCCACACTTTCAGACAGTAAAGCAAAAGCCACGCTAAAACTAAATGAAATAGACGCTAAAATACAAAAAACACAAAAAAATCTAAAAAGAAAAGAACACCGCAGTGAAAACTATCAAAAAACCCTAAAAACCTTACACAAACACATAAACAAAAAAAACAACATCAAAAGAGAATACTACCAAAAAATAAGCAAAGACATAGTCAAAGAATACGACATAATCAAAATGGAAAACCTAAACCTAAAAGAAATGATACTAGACCATGACTACAGCAAAGAACTACACACAGCCAGCCTAGGAATGCTAAAAAACATGATAAAATACAAATGCGAATTATACGGCAAAAAATTCATCGAAGTACCCAGATACTATGCATCCTCACAATACTGTCATGTCTGCGGCTACAAAAACACAGATTTAACCATAAAAGAACGTAACTGGCAATGCCCAAACTGCGGAACAATCCTAGACAGAGACCTGAACGCCGCCATAAACATTTTAAACTATGGAAAATAATATAATAATATATGAACTCTGAGACCCAGAGGGATAGCTCGGTAATCCTAAGACTCACTGAGAGACTTACAGCCCGAGAATCTCCGACCTCTACAGGTCGGAG
>NZ_JAFRSC010000010.1 GCF_017427765.1 Methanobrevibacter sp.
GCCATAAACATTTTAAACTATGGAAAATAATATAATAATATATGAACTCTGAGACCCAGAGGGATAGCTCGGTAATCCTAAGACTCACTGAGAGACTTACAGCCCGAGAATCTCCGACCTCTACAGGTCGGAGAGGTTCAAAACTTTATTCAGACATATATTATTAATCGAAAATTTGTTAAATTAATTTTAGAATTAACATTACAAATTTTAGATGTTTTTAAATTAATTATTAGAATATTCAATAGAATTTTTTAAAATAATTAATCAATTTCTTAAAAATTGGGAAGAATTTTAGAAAATATGTGATAATATGGTAGAGGAAAATAGTAATATGCTATTGGGTACCGGAGGAAAAACATGAATGAATTTGTTTTAAATCATCCAATTATAACTCATAAGCTTGCAATTTTAAGGGATATCAATACTGGAACCAAGGAGGTCCGTGAATTGGTTACTGAAATTTCAACAATTTTATTTTATGAGGCTATGAGGGACGCAAAACTTGAAAAAACAACAATCGAAACTCCCCTTGAAAAAATGGACACTGGAATGTTAAATGAAGATTATTATGCTATTGTTCCAATCTTAAGGGCTGGAATGGGTATGGTTGATGGAATTTTAAATGTTATTCCTAATGCAAAAATAGGTCACATCGGACTTTATAGGAATGAAGAAACATTTGAACCAGTTGAATATTACTATAAAATGCCAGATGGAATTGATAAAAGGGAAGTTATTGTAATTGATCCTATGCTTGCAACTGGTGGAAGTGCCTCCGCAACTATTTCAAGACTTAAACAGGATGGGGTTACAAAAATCAAGTTGTTATGTATAGTTGCTGCACCTCAGGGTATCAAAACAATTGAGGATGACCATCCGGATGTTGAAATATTCTGCGCAACAGTCGATAGAGAACTAAATGAAAATGCATATATTCTTCCGGGTCTTGGGGATGCTGGAGACAGGGTATATGGTACAAAATAGTGAAGTTTTACTTCACTTATATTCTTTTTTTTATGATGGGATGGCTTAATTGAAAGGTATCGGTGAGTTATTTGAATTGGAATTTAATTTGGCCTATCTTAATTGTTATTCTTTCGAACACTTTCTATAATATTTGCATGAAGTCAATGCCTTCAGATGTAAATCCATTTGGGGCATTAATGGTTACTTATTTAGTGGCAGCAATAATTTCAGCAATTATTTTTGTATATGCTGTTGGACCATCAAATGTTGTCTTTGAATTATCCAAGATTAACTGGACATCAATAATTCTGGCAATAGCTGTTGTGGGCCTTGAAGTCGGATATGTGTTTGTATATCGTGCAGGATGGGCTGTAAGCACAGCATCTGTTGTTGCAAACATTGGTCTTGCCTGTGTGTTAATTGGTGTTGGATATCTGCTTTATCGGGAAAATGTTTCCTTAAATCAGATAATTGGGATAATTGTTTGTATGGCTGGTTTGATTTTAATAAATATATGAGGTTTTAAAATGGTTTGTCCGGTTTGTGGCTCTTGGGTTGATGAAGGAGAAGAATACTGTCCTAATTGCGGTTATGATGTTCATTGCATTGATGAATATGATGACTTTTAGAAAATTGTTTCACATCTTATTTTTTTTTAATTATTCTAATTTGCTTATTTTATTAAATAATTTAATTTTTCCTTTTGTTTTTAAAAATCCTATTTCTACATATTAAAATGGTCAATAATATATATTAATAAAAAATATAGTATATTATAAGGGAAATTATCAATAATTAATTCCTTACTAATCGGTGTAAAGGAGGTGAAATATGAATAAAAAAGCGTTTGTTGTTGTATTACTTGTATTTGTTCTATTTAGCTTGAATTTCAGTGTGGCTCATGAAATGGATAATACTACAAGTGAAGATTTGGGTTCTTTAGGCGGTTCTCAAGTTTTAAATGTCAATTCCCAAAAGGAAACAGAAATTAATGTTGTAAGTAACACTACATTTGATGTTGTTGGGGATTACTTTAAAATAAAACTGTCTGACGGCAATGAAACTGCCATATCCAATGCAAAGGTAACATTTACCGTAGTTGGCGTTACATATCACGGAACTACAGATGATAATGGGTTTGCTTCTCTTCAAATTAATTTAAATGATGGTACTTATAATATTACAACTAACTTTGCAGGAAATTCTAATTATAAATCCTCCTCAAATACAACCCTGATTACAGTAAAAAATACTCGAATTGTGGAGGATGGTTTATCAAATTCAGAAATTCAAAAAATTATTGATAATGCAAAAGATAGAAATGTCATTTTATTTAAGGGAAAAAGCTATTCAAATATCAATCTGATTGTCAATAAACGGTTGACATTAATCAGTAATTCAAATACTGTTTTGACATCAACTTCTTCAAGCCCAATTATCACCGTTAAAGGTAAAAATGCTTCATCAACTATCATTAGTGGTTTTAATATTAGGGGCAATGGAAATGGTATAGTTGTGAGTGATTCGGATCTTGTACGAATATATAAAAATGATATATCAACTTATGGAATTGGTATTGTAGCAACAGGTACCAATTATCTCAATATTACTAAAAACACTATTGTTAAGAATTCCAAATCAGGCATTGTCATAGGAGATGCTGTTTCAACATACATATTCAATAATAATATTTCTAATAATAAAGCAAATGGTATTGAAATGGCGAAAACTGATAAAGTCTATATTCATGGAAATACAATTGCCTATAATAAACACGGTATTGTTTCAACAAGAAGTGTTAATGGAATAAATTATGGTGAAGGTCCTAAAAACTTACACATTAACCAAAATACAATATCTAAAAATACTGAAGACGGCATTCTGATTAACTATGCTGGAGATAACGTCAATATCAAGTTAAATAATATTGTTGGAAATAAAGGAAATGGTATTTCATTGGCACACATTGGAAGCAATACTATCCAGTCCAATGTAGTTACTGAAAACTGGCTTAATGGAATTAAGTTCTTTGATAATTATGTTAAACCTGATAACCAGGATATAAGCTATAATGCGCTTTATTTTAATGTCGGCATGGATGTCGAAGCAAAAGACACATATTATCAAGAAACAGGAACCAGACTGCAATTGGGTGATAATTGGTATACTGACCATGCGGGAATTTGTCCTAAAATCAGATCCAGTAATTTAAAGTTCACTGTAACTCAAATTGGTAAAAATCAGTTCCAGGCTCTATTTTTAGATTCCAATGGAAATGTTGCCAGTTTGCTTCCGGACAGAACATTGACATACAATTCAAATGGAAAAACTGTTAGTGTCACTATAAGTGGTGGTGCAGGAGTTTTTACAGTAGATGCTAATAATGGGGATATCATTAAAGCTACTGTTGACTATTCCAGAAGGGATAATGAATACAAGTCCGATTCTCAAAAATCACAACCGATTAACGGCGTAACACCAAGTTTTGATTATCCTTCAATTCCATATGATGAAGGTGGAAACGGTAACGGTGATGGAACTGGTGATGGTGATGGTGGAGATGCAAATAAAGGTAGCGGTTCATCTAACAGGGGAAGCAGTGAAAATACAGGTAACAGCACCCACAGTCAAAAGACCAATCCGGGAAATAATGCTAATAACCCGGTAAATGATGTTTCACAAAGTTATGAAACAGATACTGTCACATCTGCGGAAAGTGCTTCTGACAGTAGCAGCGGCAATACAGGTCGTGCTGGTTCTCAGTCAAATTCTGTTGTAAAAAGAATTGTAATCGAAGAAGAAGATATCTACAGAGTCACTGGAATTTCATTGATAGTGTTGTTAATAATATTAACTATCGGTTTATATTATCGTGAAGACATTAAGGAAATGAATTCCAAAAGATAATTTTTTTCTTCTAATTTTTTCTATTTTTTTCTATTTTTTAGCCTTTTTACAATAAATTATTTAATATATCCTTTACAAAGATTATATTATCTTACCTTTGGAGGATTAATGTATGAATAAAAGTGACTTAGAAAGAAACTATTATATGCTTAAAGGACCACTGGCTAAAAAGGGTTATGATTGGTGGTGGCATTCTTTTACAGGATATAATAAAAAAACTGGGGAACCAAGACCTTTTTTCATTGAATATTTCACATGTAATCCAGCTTTAGCTGAAGAAGAACCTGTTTTAGGTCAGGATCCTGAAAATCAACGTTTAGGCAAAAAACCATCCTACTGTATGATTAAGGCGGGGTCTTGGGGAAAAGATCCAAAACAGATTCATAATTTTTACTCAATGAAATATTTCGATTGTCCTGATGATGAGTTAAATATTAAAGTTGGGGACTGTAGCTTAACTGAGACTCATATGAGTGGATTTTCAAGAGTAAGTGAAGAAGAGGCTCGTGATCATCCTGAATATATGTCTGATGCTGGAGACATGATGTGGGATTTGGATATTGATAAGCAAATCACTTTTAATGTTGGTTACGGTGCAAGTAAAATATTCAGAAAGCTCAATTCTTTTGAAATGTTTTGGCATGCTGAAGGTATCAAAACCCAATATAGCGGTACTGTATGGCTTGACGGAGAAGAATATGAAGTTATTCCTGAAAAATCTTATGGATATGCTGATAAAAACTGGGGAGGAGATTTCACTTCACCTTGGCTTTGGATTTCATCATGTAACTTAACCAGCCTTAAAACTGGTAAAAAATTAAACAACTCTGCATTTGAAGCAGGGGGAGGAAAACCTAAAGCATTTGGAATATCCATACCTCGTAAACTCTTAATCGGATTTTATTATGAAGGAACCATGTATGAATACAACTTCGCAAGGTTCTGGAATCTTGTGAAAATCGACTTTGATTTTAAAGAAGGTGATGAAGTTCATACTTGGACAATAAATGCAAGCAATAAAAATTCACGTATTGAAGTGGTACTTTATTGTAAACGTGATGAAATGATGTTATTTAATTATGAAGCTCCAAATGGTAAAAAATTACACAACCGCTTATGGAACGGTGGAAACGGTTGGGGTGAAATCAAATTATATAAAAAGGACGGAACCTTAATCGACCATGTAAAAATGGAAAATGCAGGTTGTGAATATGGGGAGTATGATAAAGAATGATTTTTACAGATATCATTGCATTAATTGTTGTATACGTTTATGTAATTGCAATTTTTATCATAGCTGAAAAGGTTTTAAAATCCAGGCCTGAATTTTCACGTAAATTCCTCCATATCATGGTAGGAAACATGATTTTTGCAATGCCGTTTTTCTCAAACCCGTGGGTAATGATTATTGGTTTAACATTGCCGGCTTCAATCGGAACATTTTTATTAACTGAATACTCTCCGATTAAAATAGAAAACAGTATGACTGAATCAGGACATGCTTTAGGATTATTTTTCTATTCTGCAATCTGGACAATATTATTAATAGTATTCGGTAACCATTTATGGATTGTCGCATTAGCTATTGTTCCTTTAGTTTATGGTGACGGATTTGCAGCATTAATAGGTATAAAATTCGGTAAAGTCAAATTTTCCATTTTCGGAAGTACCAAATCTGTTGAAGGGTCACTGTCCATGTTTGTCGTTACAGCTGTCATGAGCGTATTTGTATGGATGGTTTACACATCAATAGGTTATGCAATGCCTGAATTCAATATTGTTAATATTCTATTGATTTCTGCTGTTGCAACATTATGTGAAGCATTCAGTTATGGTGGAATCGATAATTTGACAGTTCCTGCATTAACTTCTATTTTATATTATTTAGTAGCTGTAATGTAGCTACTTTATTTTTTTCATTTTTAATTACTGTTTTTTGCATTTCAATTTACAATTTTTGCATCTTGGAGGCATCGCCAAATAGCCATTTATATAGACTTTTACTATCTTATATTAACGATTAGTTGTTTGGTGATACAAAATGAATTTACGAGAAAAAGCCGAAAAAAGAGTAGATGCGAAAATTAAGTTTCAAGAAAATCTATATAAATATTTGATTGTAAATACAATAATAGCAATAATTTCTGTTGTATTTTTAAAAAGTTACTGGTTATTGTTATGTGTAATGTTTTTCTGGGGTATTGGACTTATAGATGACTTTTTTAATGCATACTCATTTAGTGATGTCGTCGGCTATAATTATAGAGAAAGAAAAATTCAGGAAGAAATATCAAAAATGGGTGATTAAATGAGTGATATAAGATCCAGAGCAGAAGAACGTGTTGATAATAAAATCAAATTCTATAGGAATTTAGCAGCATATGTAGTTGTTAATTCAATATTGGTTATTGTCAATTGGTTATACACTCCAGAATTCTGGTGGGTTGCATTTCCATTGTTTTTCTGGGGAATTGGTGTATTAAAGGACTTTTTAAAAGCATTTTTATTCATTGCCACATTTGACAGTGAAGAATATAGAGAACGTAAAATACAAGAGGAAATGGAAAAGTTAGGGAAATAAATTATGAAAGTGAATTTGTTTGTATCAAGAGATGTTGAAGAACCTTATGCAGATATTCATACTAATGAGTTGACTGACAATATTTCAAAAGCAGTATCCATTTTGGAAAGTGATGATTCAAAAGATATGCTGGCGGTAAAAAAAGGATCAGACATTGCTCTTTTACAATTCAGTGATGTTTATATGTTGAGAGTTGAGGATAAGCAAGTTAAAGTATACACTGATGATAAGGAATATCTAATAAAAAAGCCATTATATCAGGTTGAAGAAACTTTAAATAATGATTTTGTAAGAATATCAAAAACAACTATTGTTAATTTAAAAAAGATTAGTCGTGTAGCTCCTTCACTAAAGGGGATGATGTTTATAGAACTTAAAAATGGTTTAAAAGATAATATTTCAAGAAAATATTTGCCGGATTTTAAGAATGCTTTGGATTTATAGGTGGTAGTATGAGAGTGGATTTAATTAAAAGATTGGCAATGGGCGCTTTTATTGGGTGCTTTATAGTAATGCTTGTAATGGTTTTAGGTTCCTTTAGTCTTGGCCCTTCAAATGTTCAATTTTCCGGAACTGAGATAATCAATGCATTCTTCGGTTCTATTGTTGTTGGATGGGTATTTTCTTTAACCGGGCTTATTTATGAAAGGGAGGATATTGCATTTCCTCTACAGATAATTTTTCAGATGGGTCTTGGAATGGCTGCACTGTTTATTGTGGCAATCTACTTAAAATGGATGCCGATTGAATTGGGATGGGGGCCAATAATTACCTGGGTTGTAATAGCCTGCATATTTGGTGCTGTTTTCTGGTTTAGTTTTTACATATACTATTATCTGGTTGCCCGTAATTTAAACAACAAGCTGAACAGTTAATATGTTTAAAATAAGTTAAAAAATAAATTTAAGTAAATAGCATAGCTATTTACTCTTCTTTTTGATGTCTTCTATAACCTATAGCCAATAAAATAAATATTATTGCGGCTCCAGCAATGATATATTTAATATCAATGTTAATTTCTTTCGCTGCTGAATTGGTTTTATTTATCTCATAAGCATTTTTATTATTCTCACCAACAGATGTTGAATTTCCGATTAAGATTTGTTCTAAGGAATTAACATTTAATATTTGGGAACTGTTGGTATCTGATGCAACATTCAAATCATTGTTGGTGTTATTTGAAGTTATTTTATTCTGGTTATTTTTTTCATCGGAAGTTTTTTTGTCATTTGAATTTTGATTGTTATTTTGGCTTGCCTTTTTAGCATCATCAAATTGTTGTTTGAGATTATACAGTGAATCATCTGGGAAATAATTTCCAATTAAATCACTATATTTAATTAATGAATCAACATTTAAATCTGCAAACAGATTGGATTTGATAGTTGATGATACTTTACTTCTTGCGGTGACATTATTCGGGTCAATTACAGAAGGATCATTAGGATTTTCATCTCCCCAATCGTTATTGTCAAATTGGGTGTATAGGTTGTATGAATCCCACCATTTGATGAATATTTCTTTTCCGTATGGTGATGTATTGTTTGTAATCAAATTATCGTGAACGCTAATCACAGTTTTGGTATCATACATAGGCTGTTGGATATAAAAAGATCCTCCAGTCTCTCCACCGTCATTATTTGCAATAATGGACTTTTCCACATTTATTTTTCCGGAAACCATGACTGCTCCACCGTTTGTTCCAGCAGTATTGTTCAGAAATATACATCTTTCAATATTTGATTCTCCAGACCAGCTATAATATGCTCCACCCCATTCATCAGCATGGTTAAACATAAAAATACAATCTTGAACATTTCCATATCCGTATATACTGACCCGTATTGCTCCACCGTCCCTGACGGCAGAATTATTTATAAAAACGCAGTTATAAATCTCTGAATCAGCATAGCATGTTGTGATTGCTCCACCATCGTGGTCTGCATGATTGTTGACAAATAATGAGTTATTTACCAATAGATATGCTCTATTCTTTTTAGTTCCATAATTTGAAATCGCTCCGGCATTTGTGTTGCTTAATGCAGTGTTGTTGATAAATATGCAATTATCCACATAAGCATTTCCGGTTTCTATTGAAATGACTCCTCCGAAATTATGTGTTAAACCATTGATGAATGTAATATTTTTCACTGTAAAATGAACGTCCGGACTTCTAATGAGGAATATACTTGATTTTTTCTCACCATCTATAATTATGTCTCTAGGATTGCCATTTCCTTGAAGAGTAATATTTTTTGTAATTTTAATGTTGTGGATTTTATATGTTCCGGGTTCTATTAAAATCACATCACCATTGTTTGAATTGAGAATTTTTTCTTCTAAATCATTTGAATCTTCTTTTAAGATAGTGCTGTCTGCAACACTTTCTAATTTGGAATTAACTTTATCTACGTGTAATACATCTAATTCTGGCTCATTTAAACTAGAATTTGTATTGTCATGTGCTGAAACTGATGAAATGGAGATTATTATTACAAATAGTGTCATGAACAGTAATGCATTTTGGATTTTCATGTTTCACCTCCTTGTGAGTGAATATACTAAATATTAATTTAATTTATTAATTTTTTTCAATATATATTTATCTTATCTTCGTTTTTTTTCAAATATTTAATTATATTTAGATAATATTGTTTATCATTAAAATGGAAGCATAAAAATTTGCAATATGGGTGAATAGTGAATTAAATTATTTTATTTTCTATTTATTTTATATTTTTAAGAGTATATGGTGTATCCACTTATTTAAAGTATTTTATCGATATGTATTTTATTTCTTTAAATTTATTTTTAATTTAAACATTTATTTTTTGATTTTTTTAGTTAAAAATAGTTATTTTATAAAAAATATTTCTTATATATTATTTTTTTTTATTTTAAATTATTTTAATGTTTATTAAATATTAATAAATATGTTAGATTTATTTTCTATTTAATCGATATACAATAATGTTTATATTACATGTCGATAATAAATATTAATCACTAATATGCTCATGGTTAGTTTATTAAGCGTGTTTAAGTTTTTATTAGTTTAATTTTAACTATAATAAATATTAGTAAAAAATTTTATTTAATCAATTTAAAAGGAGAAAAAATATTCATGAATAAAAAGATATTACTATCTTTCCTTTTAGTTGTTTTAATTGCATTGACTGTAGGTTCAGTTGCTGCAGCAGATGCTGATGTCGATGATGTCATCGCCGCTGAACCTGCTCCAACAGTACAAAATATTCAACCTGTCAACAATACTGTTGCAGATGTCCAAAGTGCAATTAGTTCAGCTAATGCAGGAGATACTGTTGATTTAAGTAATTTCGAAAATTATGATTTTGCCGGTTCCGGTGTAACTATTGAAACTGGAATTACTTTAAAAGGTAATGGTAACACTACTATTGCAGGTTTTGGTAACGGTAATGGATTAGTTTTAGTAAAAGCTTCAAATGTTACTATTCAAGGACTCAAATTCATTGATAATAATCCAGCTAATAAATTTGTTTATAATGGAACCGTTAAAGGTGTGGGTGTAGCATTTAATGGTGTTACTTCCGGTTTATTAACTAACTGTTCTTTTGTAGATTTCAATAATGCTGTTCGTGGTATCGGTGCAACTAATGTTGTAATTGAAAACAACGAGTTTACCGGCGGATACAGTACTTGGATTGTAAATGATCCTACTGTAAATGAGGAAACCGGTTCTAAAGTTTTAAATATTTACAGACAGTCTTCCAATTTCACAATCAGAAACAATGAGTTCATCGGTCAAGTTTTAGATGCTATTTCTATTGCACAAGGTAGTGGATACAACGTTGTTGAAAATAACAGATTCATTAATAACACTTATTCCATCTACTTCGGTGGTTCATCCACTAAAAACTCTGTAATCAGAAACAACACTTTCATCAACTGTGGTCAGTTCACTGAAGGTAATGTCAGCTGGGACAAATTGCCTGTAATTAGTATTCAAAAAGCTTCCAACGATATTGCTATTGAAGACAACACATTCAAAGCTGTTGAAAACAGTGTTTTAATCGCTGCTGAAGAAAGTAATGAAGCTCACGGTTTCCCAAGTTCATTAGGTAATATTAATGTAACCGGAAACACAGTTGAATTATATAATGACAGTGTAAATGCAAAATCTGTTGTATTATTCCATGTATTATGCAGAAACGGTACTACATTAAACTTATTCGCTCCTCTCAAAGTCAGCAACAACAAATTAGCTGATGGAGTTAGAGAATATGTGGTATGGTATACTGCATGGGGTGAAGAAGTAACTGTATTAAACAATACTGCTAGCGACCTTCAAAAAGTAATCGATGCTGCAAATCCTGGTGCTGTAATTGATGTAAGTTATGTATCCGATTTCGATTTCGGTACTAGTGGTGTAACTATCTCTAAAGATAACATCACATTAAAAGGAAACAATACCAGAATTGTCGGTACTGGTGACGGTAGCGGTTTAGTTTTAGTAAAAGGTTCAAATGTCACTATTCAAGGATTCAAATTTGTTGATGTTAACCCTAATAACGTTTTCGTTTACAATGGAACCGTTAAAGGTGTAGGTGTAGCATTTAATGGTGTTACCTCTGGTTTATTAACTGACTGTTCATTTGAAGATTTCAATAATGCTGTTCGTGGTATCGGTGCAACTAATGTTGTTATTGAAAACAACGAGTTTACCGGCGGATACTCAACATGGATTGTAAATGATCCTACTGTAAATGAGGAAACCGGTTCTAAAGTTTTAAATATTTACAGAGCATCTTCCAATTTCACAATCAGAAACAACACTTTCACCGGTCAAGTTTTAGATGCTATTTCTATTGCACAAGGTAGTGGAAACAACGTCGTTGAAAATAACAGATTCATTAACAACACTTATTCCATCTACTTCGGTGGTTCATCTACCAAAAACTCTGTAATCAGAAACAACACTTTCATCAACTGTGGACAATTCACTGAAGGAGATGTTGTATGGAAAGAATTACCTGTAATCAGTATTCAAAAAGCTTCCAATGACATTGCTATTAAAGACAACACATTCGAAGCTGTCAGCGACAGTGTTTTAGTTGCTGCTGAACAAGGTAATGAAGCTCACGGTTTCCCAAGTGCATTAGGTAATATTAATGTAACTGGTAACACTGTAAAATCATACGATAACAAAACTGATGCTAAATCTGTTGTTTTATTCAGTATTTTATGCAGAAACGGTGGATTAAACTTATCTGCTCCTATTAATGTAACCGGTAACAAATTAGAAGACGGTATGAAAAACGTTTTATTACAAACTACCGGTGATACATACTTGGACAACACAGTCACTGTTGTAAGACAAGCAACTGACATTAAATCCCAAGATTATACCACTTATGCTATTGATTATAACGCTGGTGAACGTGGAGGTTACTTCACAGCAACATTAGTTGACGGTTCAGGTAATGCTCTTGCAAATAAGGCTGTAAAAATAGGATTCAATGGTAAAGTATACAACACTACTACTGATGAAAATGGTGTTGCTAAATTGCAAATCAACTTAGCTAATGAAGGTACATACACTTTCGCTGTTGCATTCTTAGGTGATGACCAATACAATGCTTCATTCATTGTACAAAAAATCATTGTTAATAAGAAAACAACCAGTATCTCAGCTGCTGCTAAATCATACAAAGCATCTGCAAAAACCAAATCCTACACAGTAACTTTAAAAACCATCAAAGGTTCATCCACTGATGGTAAAACTTACCTCAAAGAAGGTAAAACTATTAAACTTACTGTAAACGGTAAAACCTACACAGCAAAAACCAATGCTAAAGGTCAAGCTACCTTCAAATTAGATATTACTAAGAAAGGTACTTACACAGCTAACATTAACTTTGCAGGTGACAAAACATACCAAGCATCAAAAGCTAGTGCAAAAATAACTATTAACTAGAGAGATTATATCTCTCTAACCTTTTTCTTTTTTTAGAATAATTTTTAATTCAGATTAATATTCATGTTCTATTTTTCATTCAGTTTCCACAACAGTTGTTAAATATGATGAATATTAAAAATATTCATATCGTTTTGTGGTGGTAATTTGAAATCAAAAAATGGGATTTTATTCATTTTAGTAATTTTAATTTTTTCCATATCTTGCAATATCACTTTTGCACTGGATTTGGATGACAATGATTTGACTCAAAGTAATTTTGCAAGTGATTCATCTATTTCTAGTGAATTGAGTGATTTTGATAATAGTTTACAAACAAAAAATACTAAAGAAATTACTGCAGGCAATACCGTTGTTGTCACTCCGGATAGCGAAAATCCAAACCAGATGGTTAAGCCAACCATACAACCTGCAATTGATGCTGCAAATTCTGGAGATACGATTATACTTAAAGGCAATTTTGCCCACTGCCATTTAACAATAAACAAAACAATTAATATTTTGGCTTATAATTCCACATTGGGACCTTGCCCTCTTTATGAAAGTGAAGGTGCCGGCAGTTTGGGTGTATTTTATATAACTGGAGGTGGAAGCGGATCTGTAATAAATGGAGTTAATCTTATTAACAATGCCCGAGCTAAAACTCCATTTGGTTTTTTAATTCGAGGAGCAAACAATATTTCAATAAACGATTGCACCATTGACTATCAGGATTTGAGTGATTATAAATTCAAGGGGATTGTAATTGAAAATTCAAATAATATTCATTTGTCAAATCTAATTATTAACAATACTATTGATGGAATCAAAATCATTAACTCTTCCAATATCGATATCAAAGGAGATATAATACGAAATAGTGAAAATCAAGCAATATCAATAATTGGGAATTCAGAAAATATTAATGTAATCAATAATTCAATTATCCAAAACAAAAATTGGGGCGTAAATCTGGCAAGTGCAAATTACATCAGTTTTTTAAATAATATTATTAAGAATAATGGTTTGGATAATGATGATATCGGTTCTGGAATCTATGTAAACACAAATATTACCAGTTTGGTTGTTAAAGGCAACATATTCATTAACAATGGTCTTCATGCCATAATGTATGATTATCGTGCAAGAAACCTGAATAATGAGGAAGGTGCTGAAAACTTAACAATAGTTGACAATAACTATTTTGAAGGCCATAGCTCAATGGTACTTCATCACAGAACATATCTGGAACGTGATTATGGGTATCTAAAATATGATGCTGAAAATGATGTTTTCGGTGATGTGGGTGAGGGAACTTACGCTGAAGGCAAATCATATGTTTACATGAGACATGCGCTGATATTTAATGATGTGCCGTGCGGCTTTACATATTACTCTCCTAGCATTCCTTGGACTCTGGAAGCACCTGCAAATAACGGAAAATATGACTTTTCTTTGAGATTAAAAATAGAACAGGTAAAAAATGGGGTTTATAAGGTTTCTATTGTTGACTGTGATGGAAAAATTGCAAGTGATTTTAACTCTTTTGACATGATATTTTTCCTAAACAATTGCACAACTTCAAAACCGCAGCAAAATGATGTTTACAAAAAAGTTTCAATTAAAAATGGTGTTGCTGTAGCTGATTTTAGAGATGTTTACGCATCTTTTAAAAGCACAGGTAATGTAATAACTGCAGTTTTCCCAGGATCATCACAATATGTTGCAAATAATTTTAATGTTAAATTCAGTGTTAAAGATTCAGATATTCCAATCAATCCATCTACAAAAATAATTGCGTCTAAATTAACCACATATCCTTTATCAGATTGTTATTATTCAGTTAAATTAGTCAATAGTAAAGGAAAAGCTATTGGAAATCAAAAAATAACTTTCAAATTCAATGGTAAAACTTATAGTTCAAAAACAGACAGCAAGGGAATCGCTAAAGTAAAGGTTTCTTTATCAGGTAAAAAAACATATTCCGTGACAATATCTTATGCCGGAAACAATGATTATAAGAGTACAAAAGCAACTTCAAGCATCATTGTTAAGACAGGAAGTAAAAAGTCTGTAATTAAGGCGTCTAATATTAAAGTTAAAAAGAATAAAAAGAAAACTTATCAATTCAGATTAACTGATTCATCCGGAAAAGGTCTGAAAAATCAAAAAGTGACTGTAAAATTGAATGGCAAATCATTTTCCATCAAAACCAACAGTAAAGGCATTGCAAAAATCTCTTTTAAGTTGAGCAAAGCAAAAAAATATAAAATTTCAATGGTTTTCCTAGGAGATTTGAAGTTTAAAGCAGTTTCTAAAACAAAAACTGTTACAGTTACAAAATAATTTGTATAACATTATAAATATTATTTCGAATAGAATTAGTATCATCGTTATATAATTAAGTTCTAATTGATTTGATTAAAATCATTATTTTGAACTATTTTAATTTAATTGAATATTATTATTCTTTAATTATTATTTAAATATTATTTAGGGGTGAGATAAATAAAAACAGTTAAATTTAGTTTAATACTACTATTTATCTTAATTTTTTCGATAGTAGTGATTGGTACGGTCAGTGCTACTGATGCTAATGATATATCAGTTAATGATAGTTTTGATTCTATTCAGAATTTGATTGATGAGTCAAGTGCGGGGGATTCAGTTTATTTGGATGGAAAAACATATGTTGGAAACGGATCTGCAATAAAAATTAATAAGGATATTTCCATTTATGGATCAAATACATCTAAAACCATCTTAAATGCCAATTATAATTCTAATATTCTTGTTATTTCTAAAAACGTTAATGTGAATCTTTTTGGATTAACATTCATTAACGGTAAAACCACTAAAAATGGCGGTGCTATAGATAACGCTGGGAATTTAGTCATTTCTGGCTGTTGTTTCACTGGTAATACTGCTTATAACTATGATAAAGGAAGAGTCAATGGTGATGGTGGTGCCATAAATAATGATGGCACTTTAGTAATATCAAATAGTGAATTTCTTAATTCCTATTCATATAATGGAGGTGCAATAAGGGGTCAGAAAAATTCACTTATTACAGCTACAAACTGTTCATTTCTTGATAATGCAGCAACATATGGTGCTTCAATTGATGCTTATTTTGCAAATTCAAAAATTATTAACTGTACATTTATAAACTCTAAAAGCCATGAAGGCGGGGCAATCTACAATCGATTCAGCGAATTTTTGCTTATTGATTCTATTTTTATCAACAATACTGCAGCACGTGGTGGTGGAATCTATAACAATAGAGGATATCTGAAAATTTTCGATTCACAGTTTTATTCAAATTCCGTCACTGATTTGGGTGGTGGTGTAAAAAGCTGGGGAATGTGTGATATTTCTAATTGCATCATCAAGAATAACTCTGCCGAACGTGGTGGTGGAGTTTACATCTCTGAATATCTCATGAACGTTGTAAACACTGTCATTGAAAATAATAGGGCAAATGATGGTGGTGGAATAATTGCCGAGGCATCCGGCAGTTTGAATATCAGAAATTCATCAGTATGCAATAATTTTGCAGAATTAGGTGGTGGAATAGACGCTAACTGGGGATATCTCAATTTATCTGATTGTGTGATAAACAATAACTATGCAAGTGACCGTGGCGGTGGAATCGCATGTGTTTCATTTACAGCACAGGTTTCAAATGCCACCATAAACAATAACTACGCCAAATACGGCGGCGGAATCTATATTGGAGATATTTCAGTTAATTTTTCAGACTGTATATTGAATAACAATTCCGCAAGTTATGGTGGCGCTATTTACAGTATTGGAAAATCAGATTTAACCAATTTTAACATTCAAAATAATCATGCGAGTAATGGTGGTGCCATTTATAATGTTGGAAAATCAGATTTAACTAATTTCAGCATGGTAAATAATTCTGCCAGTTATGGTGGTTCTGTTTACAATAACGGTTATTTAAATCTATTGGATTCTGAAGTAATGTCTAATACTGCATTTGACGGTGCTGCTTTTTATAATAATAATGTTTTAAATGTTCTAAATTCAGATATTGGAAAAAATGTGGCAAAATCCAATGGTGGTGTCGCATATAATAACAGAAATCTAACATTGGCCAATAATAATTTTTATTCAAACGAAGCAACTCTTGGTGGAGGAATATTTAATAGAAAGTTTTCAACACAAATCTACAATTCTTCTTTTGAAGACAATAAGGCAAGTAGAGGTGCAGTTATTTATAATTACGCTGATTTAATCATTGATAATGCGGATTTCTTAAATAATAAAGTTACCCACACATATGGAATAATTGGTGTTAATTCAGGAAACGTCACTATCTCAAATTCATTATTCAAATCAAACACAGGTTCCGATGAGGGTGGTGTGATGTTTATCAGTGACGCTGAAGTGTTAATCAATAACTCCCAGTTTATTTCCAACAATGCTTTAAGTTATGGTGGAGCTATTGATAATGCAGGTAATTTGACTATAATAAATTCATTATTCGATAAAAATCGAGCTTATGGCGCTGGAGCTATTGATAATGGCGGAAATTTAAACATAGTTAATTCAAAATTCACGAATAACCAGGCAACCAAAAATGGTGGGGCCATTGACAATAACAGATTATTGAATATAATAGGATCTGTTTTTGAAAACAATATTGCTGGCGCTCAGGGCGGAGCAATCATTGCAAGAAAAGATATCAACATATCTTACAGCTCAATATTTAATAATAAAGCTTCTTCAGGGGATGCAATATATTTCAATAATAAAAACAGTAACCTGACAAATAACTGGTGGGGAACCAACAGTCCAATTTTTAATCAGCTATTCAATGAACATATTTCAGATAATCTAAATTGGATTGTAATGAACTTTAAATCTTCTTCCAAGCTAATGCAATATGAAAACGCTAATTTCGTAATTTCTTTTAATGAAGTTAAAAATAATAATGGGTCCGTTTCAAAATTGGATGCTCCGGAATTGTTGCCAACATTTGAAGTAAGTTTATCTACCGGAAATGTAAATGTGTCTAAAGGTTACATTTCTAAAACAATAACCCTACCTAAAAAATCAACATTTACTGCAAAACTCCACAATCAAAGCTTTAGTTTATCTGTTTTGTCAAACCCTACAAAAATCACCAGCAATAAAAATGTAGTCGTTGATTATAGTGGTAAGGTCACCTTTAAAGTCCGCATCATCGGCAGTAATGGCAAGTATGTAGGTAAAAATGAAGCGGTTGTTATGAAAGTATCTGGAAAGTCTTACACTGTTAAAACTGATAAGAATGGTTATGCTTCTAAAACATTCAGTTTAACTCCGGGTAAGTATACAATAACAACTTCATATAAATGGTTAACAGTTAAAAATACAATAACAGTCAATAAGGTCTTAAAAGCCAGTGGCAAAACAGTTAAGAAATCTAAAAAAATCAAATATACTGCAAGTCTAAAAACAAGTAAGGGCAAAGCTATTTCCGGCAAGAAAATAACCTTTAAAATTAATGGAAAAACTTACAGTGTCAAAACAAACAAAAAAGGTATTGCTACTGTTAATTTTAAGAATTTAAAAGTAGGCAAATATTCTGTTGTTGTAAAATACTTGGACTCCCAGGTCAAAACAACTCTTAAAGTTAAAAAATAGATGAGGATTAATCAATCCTCTTATTTAATTTTTATAAGTGCTGTTTTTGTAGAAGGCATGTAATAATCATCGCCTGAAAATTTAATATTCGCTTTAAATGATCCTTTTTTATTTAATTTAATGTTAAATGTTGCTTTACCATTGTTATTGGTTTTTGAGGTATATGTTTTACCGTTAACAGTTAATCTAACGGGCTTTCCTTTAAGCGCTTTGGACTTTGATTTTAAAGTAATTGTATATGATTTGGTCTTTGCTGTCTGTTTAAATGTTTTTGATTTGGCAGTAATTGAAGTTGACTTAACAGTAACTGTTGATGATGAAAATATCTTTTGAGCTATGCTGATTTTAGTGACGGTATAATTTTGGGTATAGTTTTTTCCTAAAACAGTCACGTTAGTAATTGTTGAAGGATTTTTGAAATGCAAATCGTTTAGGATTGCGTTATCTTTGTTACTAAAATAAATTCCTGTGATTGTAAATGAATTATTGATGATGAATGTCAGATTGCTTAAAAGACTTCTTTCTGTTTTAATATATATTGATTTTTTTCCTTCATTGTAAAAATTGGAATTGATTAAACTGATTTTTTCCCCAATGGTGTAAATTGCACTACCTGAAGTTGCCTGATTTGTGATAAATGTTGAATTATTTATTAATCCATTTTTACTCAGATATACTGCGCCGCCTTGTGTTGTTGCTGTGTTTTTTGTAAACGAAGAGTCCTGAACCGCCCCATATTTTTGGAAATAAACTGCTCCGCCTAATTTTCCTCTGTTGTTAGTGAATGTTGAATTTTTTATTTTTCCGGTTTCCTTAAAGTACAATGATCCGCATTCCCTTATGGCGCTGTTGTTAATAAATATTGAGTTTTCAACGTCGCCTTCTGATTTGAAAAATACTGATCCGGCAAACATTCCGGTGTTGTTTATGAATTGTGAGTTTTTAATATCAATATATTCTTCACTTGTTATTCCTCCACCGTATCCTATGGCGTTATTTTTAAGAAATGTTATGTTGTTTACGGTTCCTTTGGTATAAAAGTAAATTGCACCACCATCTCCGCCGGTATTTTCCGTTAATGTTGAGTTTGTGATGGTTCCATACGCACTGAAGTATATTGCACCTCCAAGAAATGTTGCATAATTATGGTTGAATTTCGAATTTATAATTTTGCTGTTTTCTTCAAAAGAAACTGCTCCGCCAAATACTGCAGTGTTATTCTCAAAATTTGAGTTTATAATTGTCCCGTCATGGTTAAAACTAACTCCACCGCCGCTACCTGGTGTTTCACTATTTTTAATGCTGGAATCAAGAAGTGTTCCGTTTAATCCGTTCCAATAAACAGCACCTCCATTTGAGCTTGCATATGCATTAATAAGTGTGATATTTTTTAAGACAACATTATCTGACATAATATTAAATATTCTGGCCTGTTTATTGGCATTAATAGCATGTCCTTTCCCGTCGATGATTAAACCATCAATATCAACAGGAATTCCGTTTATGAACTGCCCGTCATGTTCGCTATTGAATGCATAGTCTTTATGCAGTTCCAATATTTTTGTTTCATTAACATTTTTAATTTCACTAAAAAGAGTTGAAAAATCATTAATTTCATTATTTTGGAGCCTACTATCATTAACTGAACTTAAATCATTATTAAAACTATCATTTGTTCCTGATGCTGTAACACAGGATAAATTTATGACAATAAACAAAATCAGAATAATAAAAATCAATTTATTTTTGATAGTGTTCCCTCCTTTCATAAATATTGTTTTTTCAATTAATTTCTATATGTATTTTTAGTTAATTCGGTTAAAAAATTTTGCCATATATTCTTTATTTTAATAAATAAAATGGAATATATTAAATATGGCGATTGTTATATAATTATACATTGAAAATTTTAATTAAATAGGGGAAAATATGAAATTAAAAAATATGTTAATAATATTGTCATGTTTGTTTGTTGCGATGTTATGCATAGGTTCAGTTGCAGCTATTGACAATGTTGATGATAATTTAACTTCAGATTCATCAAGTATGGAACTTAAAATGAATGATGAATCTGAATTGAGTGTAATTAATGATGATTCGGTATTGTCCGAGCCTCAAATTATTGAGATTGGGGAATACGGCGAATATCACAGAGAAATGAGTGATCACACTATTAGAAATGCAATTCAATCTGCCAATAGTGGTGATACAATAATTATCAAGGGAGGTTATTACGACCACTGTCATGTGGTAATTGATAAGAAATTAACCATTAAAAGTGATGTTGGAACAAATCTAAGCGCCTGTACAAGTACTGCTGTTTCCGGCTCTGAAGGAATATTTTATCTTACTTCCGCAGCCAGCGGCACAATTATTGAAGGATTTAATTTCAACAATCTTGACGGAAATATATTCTCTGCCGGAGGCTATTCTATTTTTATCGATGGTGCTTCAGATGTCATTATCCGAAACTGTACCTTTTCTAATGAAAATTTAGGTGATGTATACGGTAATGCTATAAGAGTGGAGAATACAAAAAATGTTATAGTTCAGAATGTAACCATTTCTGATACTGTAAATGGAATTAAAATTAAAAATTCAAACGATGTAAAGGTAAGTGAATCCATTATCAAAAATTCAAATTATGGTATTTATGTTGATGACTCTAACCAAACAAGAATAGAATATAATAATATTTATGAAAATACTGCTGCAGGTATTGAAATAGCAGGCACAAGCGCAAATCCGACAGTAATTTACAATAACATTACAAATAACACTTTTGGTATTGAATTAACATCATCTGATAATATTAAAATTTTAAGCAATTACATTGCCTATAACACTAAATATGGTGTTTATGTAAACTGTTATGTTAAAAGAATAGTAATTAATGGTAATTTCTTCAGATTAAATACATTGGGAGAAGTTTTCAATAGTGATGCAGCTAAGAATTTATGGAAATCCGGCGGAGAAAAGCTGGAAGAGATAAATAACAACTACATGATTGGACTTGATGAGCGTGCAGTCTACCGTTCTTTTAGTGGTGGAGTATTTTTAGGATATGTATTTGAAATTAATGAAAATGTAAACTGTCCTGTTATTTATTTCACTTATGGTCCTACCCAATGGTCATTAAGCGGAAATTATGAGTTGCAGTTAAGTAACCTCACTCAAGTTAAAAAAGGAATATACTCCATTTCTATCGTGGATGAAAATGGAACTGTTGCATCTGATTTAAGCTCTGTTCCGGTTACTTTCTATCTCAATAAACAGGATAAAAAAGCAGAACCTCAAAGCGGAAATATCTATAAAACAGTAATGATGAAAAACGGAACTGCAACAGTAAGATTTTACGAGGAAGAATTTAATCAAACAGGTAATGTCTTAACTGCGGTTTTCCCAACTGACGGAGTCAATTTTGACAGCAAGGTATCGAGGTCACTAGATATCAGTGATAGTGATATTCCAGGAACTCCAACAAATACAACATTTAAGGTTTCTAATTTAAACACTTATCCTAAATCCAACGAATATTTAATTGCTACATTGTTGGACAATATGGGAAAACCAATTGTCGGTGCGCCTGTTGTATTCAACATTAATTCAAAGACAAATACTGTAAAAACTGACAGCAACGGTCAGGCTAAACAGAAAGTATATGAAACCAAGGAAGGCACTTACAATGCCAAAATATCTTACGCTGGTGATGAAACTGATTATCTTGGATCTTCCGCCCAGGCTAAAGTGATTGTTAAAACACAAACAACTAAAATCATATCTTCAAATCTTAATATGATTCCTAAAATGGCGGAATATTATTCAATAACATTAAAAGATGGTTCAAATAAGGTAATCAGTAAACAAACTATTAAATTTACAGTAAATGGTAAAACTTACAGTAGAACTACTGATTCCAAGGGTGTTGCAAAGGTAAAACTCCAATTTAATCAGAATAAGAAAACTTATAAAATTACTATTAAATTTGCAGGAACCAACAAATACAAAGCAACTTCAAAAACAAACACTATTAATGTTAAATATTCCTCAAAAACAGCAAAACTGACAGCTCCTAGTGTTACTATTACTCCAAAAACTTCCAAATCATATACTGTTACACTAAAAGATGGAAACGGCAAAGCATTGTCCAAACAAAAGGTAACTATTAAAGTCAATGGAAAAACTTATACCAAAACTACCAATTCTAAAGGTCAGGCATCTGTCAGCGTTAAATTTACTAGTTTAAAAACATATAAGGTCTCCGCAAGTTATGCTGGAAACAAAATCTATAAGAAAGCTTCCGCAACAGGTCAAATTAAAGTTGCAAAAACAGCCACTAAAATAATCGCTCCTACAGTCTCAGCGGTTCCGAAGGAGTCAAAAACATACACTATAACTTTAAAAACAAGTTCTGGTTCTGCTCTCTCCAAGCAGAAAGTCACCCTTAAAGTCAATGGTAAGACTTATACCAAGACAACTAACAATAAGGGTCAGGCCAGCATAAGCGTTAATTTGGCATCTGAAAAGACTTATCCGGTCACTATAAACTTTAAAGAAACAACAATCTATAAGGCTTCTAAAGCTACTGGAAAAATTGTTGTGGCAAAAATTAACACACAGCTTATTTCTTATGACAGAACATACTCCAAAGGCTCTCCGATTGATTACAAAATAACATTAAAGGACAAATCAGGAAATGCTTTGAAAGGTCAAAAAATCACTTATTCAATTAATGGTAATAGTTTCAGCCAACTGACTGACACAAACGGCCAAATAAAACCTGATTTTACAAATCAGACTGGAGATTCATTTAAAATATCTGCAAACTATGGTGGAAATAACAAATACAAAGCAACATCCAAAACAAATGTAATCACAATTTTGGATGAAACCGGTGTTGTATTTGTAGATGACGGTTTGCCAAACTCAGAAATTCAAACTATTTTAGATACTGCGGCTGATGGTTCAAATGTGGAGTTTTTAGGTGATTCTTACTTTAATATTGCATTGAATATTAAAAAACCTTTAAATATTTATTCCAATGATAAGACAATATTGAATGCTAAGGCAAATAATCCGACTTTGATAATCTCTGCAAATGAGGTAAACATAACTGATTTTGTTATCTGTGGAAACTCAGGTGATGCAGTTGTCATAAAAAATGCGAATAATGTGGTATTATTTGATAACTCTATTACAAATCACTTGGATGAATCAAAAATAGAAAAATATGTTGATGGATCTCTTATGATTCCAGGTTATGGAGTTACAATTTCAAATTCCACCAATGTTAAAGTCAATCAAAATAACATTGAGGCATTTGAAAGTGGAATTTTCGCCGAATATTCATCTGATATTGTCATTGACAATAATACTGTTGTGGAAAATAATTATGGTGTAAAATACGGATTTGGTGTTGCTAACACTAATATAACCAATAATGAAATCAGATCATCTGTCGGATTAATCATCATGACTGTTCCTGAAGGACCAACAGGGTATGGAATATACTTGAACAATTCAGCTGTTAATGTTACAATAAATAAAAACCATATCTATAATAACTTTATTGGTATTTCTCTTGATGCAAACTACTCAACTGGCATTGTAATTACTCAAAACACTATTACCGACCAAATTCTTGAAGGTATAAGATTCAATGCAGGTTACGACTTGGCAGAAAATGCAGTTGAGCCTCATGTAACTGATAATGCAATTTACAGAAATGCAAGAGGTCCAAGTATGATGATTTTGGGTGAGATGAGTGCAAATCCATTTGGAATTTATGGTCCCGGACAATGGAACGAATCATTAAGGTTAAAAATAGAGCCTAACTGGTACGGTACAAACCAAATCATAACTTGGGATAATGATACTGGTTATGTGGGCTATGGAACAATGTGTCCTAGAATCAGCACTTCCGAGATTAAATTCAATGAAATTACCTACAACGACGGCGCTTATGAAATCGAATTCTATAAGAATGGCGTTAAAGCAGACAATCTTCCTGAATTTGACTTGTTTGCTACACTTAACTGGGGCAGTGACAAAGCTGTTGAAGTTAATTTCGATGTTGTTAATGGTGTAGGTTCATTTGTTTTTGACTCTGAGGATTATATTGCAACCAATAACACTATTTCAATTACAGTTGCGACTTTAATTGATTCCACATCCAGAGTTCCTAAAATAATCTATTCCTATGATGTTCCGGAAAGCGAAATTCCAGCAAAATAAATATGTTTTTTACATATTTATTCTTTTTTTATTTTTTCATGTAGATGACATTATTTTTTAAAGCTATTTTTCAAAATAAGTATATTTAAATTGATGTTTCCATAATTTAAATGGTGTGTTATTAATATAAACATCAAAATAATTAATCAAATATTCAATTTAATCAATAGTGAATTCGCACTCGCTGCATGTTTTAGTTTGGAATTTCACAACCCCACCACACTTCGGACATAACCACTTTTCACGATCCTGTGCCATCATACGTCCAATGCCGGTGGTTTTTATTCTTTTTGCACTTTCAAGTGTGTTTAAATCATGCCTTTTAACATATTTTTTGGAGTGTTTTTTCATTAATGGGCATGGAAATTCACTGCAGCGCCCACAATAACTGAAATTTTTAGAATCAAAGCATGTTTTTATCTTACATTTCAAACTGGCTTTGCTTTTACCGTCATTACTTATTAAACATCCTGCACATGGATTTTGGTATTTTTCACAGCTGATACAATTTATTCCACAGGGTGCAAGCAATTTTGAATCAATTTCATCAGGCATTTTCATAATTGTATTATGTTTGATTTTATATTTAAAATTGCAGTCACCATGTAAAGTTGCTCTTTCTTTGAAATATTAATTTGTGGTCTGTAAATTGATTTGGGTCCATAAAATTGTTTTATTTTAAAACTGGGGATTTATATAGTTTTAAAACTAAAATAAATCTATGAATATTGTAAATATCAAAAATAAATTAATTTTAATTTTTGAATTATTATTATCATTATTTTCAGTTGATGATATTAAGGCATGTCTTGATGACAAAAAAGGAGGTTTGGTTCTACCGAGTTGTGGGGGTCATGTAGAAGATGGAGATTGGATTAAATATAAACTATTGAAGGTTGATAAATCACTTAAATCAATTAATCGTAATGATTTGCCTGATGATTTTTGTGATGATGCATGTAATCTAATTGATGAATTTAGACGCAAAACGGTGAGTGAAAAAGTTGAGTGGTTGATGTACTTTGATTATAAGACTGGTGAAATAGTTTACTGCTGGCGAGGGGAAGAAGGAAAATGTAGTAGTGATATTGATAGAAAAAATTTTGTAGGGAAAAATATTGCTACGATTCATAATCACACGGGGAAATATTATTCATTTCCATCTCCGGATAATTTTGATATATTAGAAAATGATTTTGAGGATTATGAGATTATTACTTCAATTGATGCATTTTGGACAGTTGAATTCAAAGGGTCTATTTCTAAAAAATTAAGAGAAAATTTCCAATTGAATCTTTCAATAGAATTTGAAAAAATGGAATTTGAAATTAAGTCACGTTATGTTGATGTGTTAATGGTGAGGCATATGAGCGAAATGTTATTTAGTGAGTATTTACTAAATGATATTGAGAAAAGTATTGAAAACATACCATTAGTTCTAAATAAAAAGGAGTATGAGTAAATGGCTAATGAAATGAAAAGTGAGGATCTCTGTCATGTATATAAATGTGGAGGGGTTCCGATGTATCCTATAGAACATTCAATTTTTAAAAAAAGAATTATAAATCAATCTGAAGAATATGTTAAAAATAGAGAAAAACGTGTTGTAAATTTTTTAAATAGGCATGGTTTTGATTTAACTGTTGATGAAATTTAAAATTGTTACTTTGCATATATAGTATTAAAAAATCTTATTTTTACGATACATTTATAAATAAACAAAATAAAATATTTTATTACTGTTATTTTTTAGCAGTGAAAATATACTTTTTTTGGGATAAGTTCCCATATGGATGTGGCCCTTGTGGCTGAACAAAAAGGTGTTATTTATGTATAAATATATAAGAGACGCATGGAAAAATCCAGATGAGTCTTACGTACGTGAACTCATGTGGCAAAGAGCTCCTAAATGGAAAAATCAGAAAGCAGTTCAAAGAATTGAAAGACCAACTAGACTCGACAGAGCTAGAAGTTTAGGTTACAGAGCTAAAAAAGGTTTCGTTGTAGTAAGAACCAGAGTAAGACGTGGTGGAAGAAGAAAAACTCGTCGTTTCAATGGTCGTAAACCTAAAAGAATGGGTGTAAACAAAATTACCCAAGCAAAATCTATTCAAAGAATTGCTGAAGAACGTGTAGCTAAAAAATACCCTAACATGGAAGTTTTGAACTCTTACTGGGTATGGTCTACAGGAAAACATAAATATTACGAAGTAATTTTAGTAGATCCTAACAGTCCTTCTATCATTAACGATAAGAAAATCAATTGGATTTGTTCCAAAAAACACACTAACAGAGCTCTCAGAGGCTTAACCAGTGCTGGTAACAAAGGTCGTGGAATCAAATCTAAAGGAAAAGGGTCTGAACAAGCTAGAAGAAGAAAAATCTAATTTTTTCTTCTTTTTTTGATTAAAATGATTCATAATATTAAATTTAGAGCTTTTGTTTATGAAAATGAAAGTGTTGATGAAATTTCTCAAGCTATTTTAAACATTCTTCCTGAAGCTGAAATCGAAGCAGAAGAGGCTGAAGGAATTCTGGAAGATAAGATTATAATTTTATCCGGTACAGTATCCAAGAAAAGATACACAAAGACTTTTTTTAACACACTCCTTGAGTGGACAGATTTGGAAAAATTAAATGATGATTTAGAGCGCAAAACAGATGAAAAAGGTAACTGGTTTTTAAGATTTGACAAAAATGATGCGCTGGATGAAAAATGGACTATCCTCGATTCAGGTGATTCAATCCATCTTAAGGTAAAGATTGCGGCTTATCCTGCAAAAAAAGATATTGCAGTTAGCAAAGTCCGTGAAGCTATTTTAGCTGTTAATGAAAAATAGATTTTTCCAGGATTTTGATAATATTTTCAGATTAATAAGTTAACTTTATTTTAAATTTTCTCCAATATAATATTAAGGTGAAAAAATGGAGAAAAAAAGTTATTATTTAATAATTTTATTGATTGCTTTTGTAATATGCATTGGCGCATTTCTTTATCAATTCAATAATGATGTTCCTACCTTCATAATGATAAACGAAACTGAAGTAGCTGAAAATGCGTCATTTTCAGGCATGTTATCTGATGCTTACGGTTATGGAGTTGCAAACCAAACAATAACATTCCACAAACCTGGCTATGAATTGGGAACTCTTGTAGATGTTGTAACGGACGATACCGGTAAATTTACTATTGAAAATGCCGAGTATTTGCCTGATGCGGGCGGTGAAAATTATTATGGTAATTTTACATTTGCAGGTCACGGCAAATATAAAGGATGCACATATGAGGGCAATGTTACAGTAGTTTCTAAATAATTGAACCTCTCCGGCTTTAAGAAGCCGGAGAATTCTAGCACAAAAGTGTTAAATATTTCTATTCATAATCTTCACAATAACATCCAAAGGATATGGAATGTCCTAAATGACAATAATACTCAACGTATCCATCACTGTCAAAATCGCCAACTATCGCTCCCCCACCATCTAAAAATTCTTCATAGCAGTGTCTGCAGCCCAAACCGCAGTAGCCTCCGCGAATCCTTTTATTGTTTTCTATTTTTTTATTAGTTATTTCTTTTTCTTTGGTGATTCTAGCTTTTTCCTGTTCTTTTCTTGCTTTTTCTAATTCTGTTGTTATGAAGTATTTGATTTCTTCATCACTCATTTTTTCTTTTTTACTGATAAGCTTATTTTTTAGGAGGTCTTTAATGTAAATTATATGTATTTGGTCAATCTTGTTTTCTCTTATTTTTGATTTGATTTCTTCTGATTCAAATATTTCATCAATTGTTTTTAGTGTTTTCTTTTCTTCAGCTTTCTTTTTTTCTATACTGTTGTGCACGGATTTTAATATAGTATTATTCTGGTTTATATCAGATCTGTCTATTTTAGTTCCGCAGTTGGTGCAGAAGTTATCCTCTTTTCTTAATTTGGTTCCGCAGTTGGTGCAAAAATTATTGTCTGTTCTTACTTTATATCCGCAGTTGGTGCAAAATTTATCTTCTTTTCTTATTTCATGCCAGCAGTTGGTGCAAAAATTGGCCATAATATACACTTCTCAAATTATTCTCCTTAAACAAATTTCAGTCAAAAAACTTATTTATATCTTGTGTATATTTTTAATGAGAGATATGTCTTTTTGAAACGTAGGGAGATTTTAATAAGTATGTTGGCCAAAAATAGATAATGAGTGAAAATCATTTTGGTGAGAAAATGAATAATGCTTTAAAAGGTAAACTTTTCATAGTTGGATTGTTCTTATTTTGCATATTTTTTTACATTGGAGTTTTTGGAGCTAATAATATGGTCATTGGAATGTTTATTGCAATGGCCGCACTCATGAATTTGGGAAATGATTTTACATATAAACCTAAATTATCATTTTTTAAAGTACTGTTGTTGCTTTTGATTTTGGGAATTGTTGCATTTTTAAATAATCCAATAAGTATTTTTGGCTGTATTTTAACGTTTTTTGTTGTATTTGGAGTAACAATAACATCTTATCATTTGTTTGCCACAAGCGTTTATTTGCCATATTTGATGTTATATTTCATGATGATGAGCTGTCTTCCTGTTTCTTTTGAAGAATTACCTATGAGACTTTTATCCCTTGTTGTTGGTGCAATTTTCATCGTTGGGATTAATCTTATTGTTAATCGCAATAAGAAATTTAAATTATCAAAGCAAACTATAGATTCATTAGTTTTGGAATTAAATAATGCTGTTGATTTGAAATTGGCTGGAGATGAGGTTTCAAAAGAAAATTTTAAAACAGCTAATGGTTTTTATTTAAACATGTTTTATCATTTTGAATATAAATTTTTCCCGTCTCCAGTCCAAAGGTCTGTTTTAAATATAGTCAAATCATTCCAGCATATTGGGGCTATTGTTGCAGATTATGATTTGTCGGTGAATGAACTGGACGGAATTAAAAAGATATTGTATAATCTAAAAGATATAAAATCCCTTGAGTTTTTTGAAAGTATCGATGTTGATACAAAAGAAATGAATATTGTGCTTTTAAACTTTGAATACATCGTCGATGAATTGAATAATGTTGATTCAACTAGAGAATTTATTCTTCCGGATAAGAAATATATTCGCTCACTAATTAAACCAGTAATTAAAAGAAGTTTTTCATTCAGATCAGTTAAATTTGCATTCGCATTTAAAATGGCTATTATTCTTACATTATGGGAAATTCTAACGTTACTATTTAATCTTCCTTTAACAAAATGGTTATATTTTGCAACTATTCCTATGATGGCGCCGTATATTAATGACTTGGCAGATTCTGCAAAAAAACGCCTTAAGGGTACAGTTGGTGGGGCTTTGATTTTCATTTTAATTATTATCGCAGCACCATATCTTCCACTTTCTTCAGACATCCTGATGTTGGTGGTAATGATTGTATGTATGGCTGTAATAGTCTATAATTTAAAGAATACTTTAATTGTAACTACTGTTACAACAGTAATGTCTGTTATGGCTGTATTGTCTTATGTTGCTCCTGACATTGCAATTGAATTAAAAGTCCTGTGGGTTTTGATTGGAGCAGCAGTTGCAATAGCCTTAAATTATATCTTCCTGCCGTATTCGGTTGAAAAAGAGAGCGAAAATAATTTAAAAGCCAGATATAAGTTTAATGGTGAATCAATAAACATGATTAAAGAAGAGTGTAATGAGAAAATTTCTTCTAAAAAAACTTCTTTACTTGTCATGAGTGATATTTGCGGAGAAAACATTGAAATAACTGATGAAAATAAATCGTTATTTGAATTGCAGGTAAAAATTACAGATATTTCTAACTTTATATTAACCTATATCTGCAAATATGATTTATCAGATGATTTTAAGAATAATATGGTTGATATAATTGACAATGGTGCTGATGTAAATGATGATCTTGAAAATAAAGAAAAAATTATTCTTCATTCATTAGGTTATCTTATGGATTTATTTAAGGAGGAAAGCAAATATTTCAATTAATGGAGGCATAATTTCATTTTTGCCGATTTCAACATTAAAATTTTCTCAATAAAAAATAAAAAAATTGCAAGAAAAACTTGCAAATTATGATTTCTTTTTCACTGCTTCATTCTCATTTTTCCATTTTTTTAAATGATTTAATGATTTCATCAATGCCTTTTCCTTCTGATACAGATTCAAATACATTTTTGATTACATCTACAATATTAGGTTTATTTTCATCCGGAGATTCAGAAGTTTTTGTATTATCGATAGCTAAAGCAATATCTTCTGCTTTTACAGTTTTTCTTTTTGCATATTTCGCATATTCAATTGCTTTTTTAGAGACTTCTTCTACGTAATCTTCTAAGTATTCATCCAATGCGTCTACTGCATCAGCACTTACTCTTTCCGCACCTACGTTTTTGATAATTTTTTTTACTGGAGCCTTAGGTATTTCCATATTTTTCACCTCTGTTATAATCGTGTTATATTATAATATAACCATAATTTTGTTTTATTTTTACTTAAATCACTTAATTTTCATATATTTCCATCAACTAAACGTTTCATTCTTTTACATATTGCTATTTTAACTTTTGCAATCAGTAACAAATTCATTTAAAAAATGATTAATAATAGTGAAAATTATTTCACTATCATTTTCTCTTTATTCTTGTGTAGCTTCAGGTAAAGTCTTTGCAATGAACAGGCCAGATGAACTATTCAAGAAAAGAATGTTTAAACCATTTGAAAAATTTGAATGCAAGTGATGAATTCTGTGAAAATGCCAATAAGATTTTTGATGAGATTTTTGACACAAACGATTCCGGCACATATGTTGAAGTGCTGATTATAGATTATGAAGACAATATTCACCTTGACATCAAATATAGCGGTGAAAAGGAAAATCTTGAACAACTTAAGAATCACTTCCAGGACAATATTTTTAAATATGCAGAAGTTTTAGGATTCAATACAATCGAATATGTAATGGATAAATAATAATTTTAAATGAAATCAAGTTTAAGAGGGATTAAATGGAATTTAAAAAATTAAACAATAATGAAAAAATTCCATACATAAGTTATGGAGTTTATGAAATCAAACCTAGAAAAACCGAAAAAGCAGTCCTTAATGCTTTAAATGCAGGTTATACTTCAATTGATAATGCACAGGTTTACTATAATGAAAAAGAAGTTGGTGAAGCTATAAAGGAATCCGGAATTCCAAGAGAAGAAATATATTTGACAAGTAAAAATTGGGTTAGCAATTCAGGCTATGAAAAAACAATTAAAGCCGTCAATAAAACATTGCAGGATTTACAAACAGATTATCTTGATTTATTACTTATCCATCAACCATATGGTGATTATTACGGATCATACAGAGCATTACAGGATTTACAAAAAGAAGGAACATTGCTGTCAATAGGTGTTTCAAATTTTGATTCGGCTCGCTTGGTTGACTTGACGATGAATTTCGATATTGTTCCGCAAGTTAACCAAATTGAAACAACACCTTATTTCCAGCAATATGAATCTAGTGAATTCATGAATAAACTGGGTGTAGTCCATCAAAGTTGGGGTCCTTTTAGTGAGGGATTGGATAAGTTATTTAAAAATCCAATTCTTTTGGAAATTGCAGAAAAATATGAAAAAAGCACTGCGCAGGTAATTTTAAGATGGTTAATCGATAGGGAAATTCCTTTTTCATGCAAGTCTGTAAAAACAAAAAGAATGGAAGAAAATATTTATATTTTTGATTTCAAGTTAAATAAAAAGGATATTGAAAAAATCAGGGAATTGGACAGGGGTAAAAGTCCTTTCATTGATTATAATGATCCAGAAACAGTAGTGGAATTTAATGAAGAGATAATATAGTGACGATTTTAATGAAGAAACCGGATAATTTCTTCATTTAATCACTTATTTTGGTTCCATCGTAATCTGTATTTCGAATCCTACTTTAACAGTATATTGTCCTGTTTAAGTTCATTGCTGGTTTAGATCACCTTTGCGGTATCTGTTTTGATATATTTTTTTACAATTGATTTTAACATTTTTGTGCATGAATTGTCCTGCTTCTTTAAGCTGGCGAGGTTCAATTCTAAAATTTGATTCGCATTTGATTCCAGACTTCTCCTGCATGGTGTGACTTGTCGCTTTTGCCTTCATCAATAAAGCCGAATCGTGAATAATATGAAACCAGATATTCTTTGCATGTTAAAACCACACCCAAACGGTTTTCCTTTTTTGCAACATCAATCATATGATTGACAAGCATTCCTGCATAACCGTTTTTCCTGTATTTTGGAAGGGTATTAAGGCCGAATATCATTTGCCAGTCTCCATTTTCATCATGCATTGATGCATCTTCATACATCTCATCAACCAAATCGGGAAGGTCTGTAGCAAGACCATTGATGAATGATACAATCTTTTCATCTTCACTAATAATCCAGAAATGATTTGGAAATGTGTTCAGTCTGTCTTTCAAGGCATCTTTACCAACAGCCTCTAATGGCGAAAAACATTCCTTTTCTATATTGTAAAGATCATTAAAATCGTCTATTCTTGCATTTCTAATTTCTATCGTATCACGGCCATTAATATAATCATTGTTGAAATTCGTTTGCTTTTTCAACTAATCTTTTACCTAACTCAAAAGCTTTTTTCAAATCTTTAGGAAACTGTTCGTCTCTCTGTTTTCTTCTTACTTCCTCTACTCCTTCCATCATATCATATTTTGAATAATCAGTGAACTGGTATGTTTGGTAGGTATATAGCGTTTCTGTGTATCCGTAGATTGTTTCAAGGAAGTGCTTGTTCACTTCAAGAGCATGCTTAAATTCCTGAGCAGCCATTTCCTCGGGAGCACCTGTGGTGTAAATCATAGCGGTTGGAATGGTCCTATCAAGTAAGCTGCTTTCAAGTTCGCCAGTTTCTTCATTGATTTTTGGATTGTATGTGAGAACCGGAAACATTAACCGTTCCATAAATGATCTTGAAACTCCTGTATTGAAATAGAAATAGACTGGACTTCCAATCACAATAACATCAGCATTCAATGTCTTTTCAAGGACTGGTCTCAAATCATCTTTGATGGCACACAGTCCGTTTGTTTTTGCATTTTTAAGTTTGCATGCAAAGCAGCTCTTACATCCTTTAAAGTCATATTCATAAAGATTAATAAATTCAACTTCTGCACCAGCTTCTTTTGCACCTTCCATTGCTTTTTCAAGCATCTGATATGTACTCCACTTCTTACGCGGACTGCCATTGATAAATATAGCTTTCATAACAATAACCTCTACAATTAATTTGTTTTAAAAACATTAAATACATTACATATGTGGAGAGTTAATGAAAATAATTAATAACTTTCGTAGTGTCTTCACATTAACATGGGATTGTTAATGTTGATTTAATATATGTTCTTCATATGTGTTGAATGGGAAGAGGTTTAAATTGGATAGTTAATTTAAATCAAGTTTGGATATAGTTAATATTAATGTAGTTAAATCAAAAGCATTTATATATGATTATTTGTAAAAATTATTGCATAGTCCCGTGGGGTAGTGGCAATCCTTTTGGGCCCTGGACCCAAAGATAGCGGTTCGACTCCGCTCGGGACTACTTAATTATCTCATTATTTTAAACACATTTTTCTATCATTATCAGTTACTTTAACATTTTTGTGCAAGAATTCTTCGGCTTCTTTAATCCGGTGTGGTTCAATTATTGTTTTTATTGACTTAGTCAGCGATTCGCTTCTTAAAAGAGATGATGTAATGGGATAGTTATTTGTTTTGATTTATCTAGTTATATGATTCACGCTAGTAAAAATAACTATTGTATATAATCTTAAAATGAAATTATGAATTAATAATAATTTGGAGAGAGTTATATGAAAACTTATGCGATAGTTGTATTACTTACTTCTCTCTACACTACTTTTTTTCAAGATTTATATTAATTAAATGTTTTTTTTTCCTGTTTTTTTTTCTATTGGCATTAATCCTATTGTCAGTTCACATAAAGATTAATTTAATTGGAAATTTATTTTCTCCTTACTTTTGAAAATATTTAAATAATATAAAATATATAACAATTGTGATAATCCAATAAGGGGAGGGTAATATATGTGTGAAATTTTTTGTTTTAATTCAGATAAGCCAAAACAAATAAATAAATGTTTGGAATGCTTTTATAATCACTCTGAAGAACATCCACACGTATGGGGATTGGCTAATATGCAATCTGATGAATTTGTTATAGATAAAGAGCCCATTAAAGCAACATGCAGTCAACATTTAAAAAATATATTTTCCAATCCAGTTATTGGAAAAAATGTCTTTGCTCATATTAGATTGGCCACTGTGGGTGAAATAATTTCTCCCAACTGCCATCCATTCACAGAATTTGATGATAATAACAAATCTTGGTTGCTGATTCATAATGGTACCATATTCGATTATCCTAAACTCGACGAATACAAAGATAAGGAAAATGGGATACGGATTCAGAAAGAATACTTTTATACATCATAGATAAGGTTAACGAGTATGAAAAAAAATAAAGGCTGTTTATCCACTATAAAGGAGCGATTTAATTTATTAAATGATATTATCGTTGATTTATCTAAAAACAATAAGGTTAATCTGATGATATTTGACGGGGACATGACTTATATTCATTCAAACATGATGGATTCACTTTATTACTTGAAAATAAGATTATCATTCGTGAAGACGTCAGCCGCCATGTTGCTGTTGACAAAGTTATTGGGGTCGCTGCGAAAGAAGGTTATGATTTTAGCAAGTGTTACATTTCGTATAGTGGAAGGATGCCTGCAGACATGCTGATTAAAGTAATAAGGGTAGGTATTCCGATAATTATTTCGAATGCTGCACCTGCATCTTCAGGTATTGATGTGGCGAATTCAGGAAACATTACTGTTGTTGGATTTGTTCGAGATAACAGATTTACTATTTATACGTCACCTGGAAGGGTTAATTTAGAAAAATAGATGATTTAAAGTTTATCTAATGAAAATGAACTTAAATCCAATAAATCAAATGTTAATATTTTTGGAGCAACGGTTACTTTGCCGACTCCAGTTATTATTTTATAAGCTTCAAATGCTTCAAGACATCCGATCAAGTTTGGAGTAGGTCCGATAACAGGTGGGACTCCTGAGGTCACTCCTTTTAAAGCTTCAATTGTTTCTTTTGTCAAGTCTTTACCCAATGACGGAAGATTGAACATCTCTTCATATGTTTTTTCACTATTCGGCAGGAATACTGTAATCTGTCCTAGGGTTCCATGAATTGCTCCATGGATATAAGGAATTCCCTTTTCTTTTGCAGCTCTTGAAACGATTACTCTTGTTAAAACATTGTCGAGTGCATCGATAATGATATTGGAATCGCCGATTACCTTATCTATGTTTGTCTGATCAACATGCTCATTGAATGTAGTGACCTTAACATAGGGGTTTATTAATCTAACTTTTTCTTTAGCAACTGCACTTTTATCAAGCCCCAAATCACCTATTGATGCTAAAGTTTGTCTGTTTAAGTTTGAAAGGTCAAAGGCATCTTTATCGACCAGAACAAGTTCTCCAATACCCATTCTTGCAAGCATTTCGATGGTTTCACCACCGATTCCCCCACAGCCGATAACTGTGATTTTCGCATCTTTAAATCTTTCTTGTTCGCTTCTTGTTACTATACTCATCTGACGGGATGCAATTTCCCAATATCCGTCACCTATATATCTTGTTGGCATTTTTATCACCTAAATATTTCTTCTTAATTTTGATAATATTTCCATGAATGCATATAATGCATTTTCATAATTTTCAAAGTCATTTCCTCTAATCAATCCGTTTTCGTGTATTGTAATTTTTTCTGTTTTGATTACATCATCGCTTTTAGAAATGATTTCGCTTTTGAGTAGTTTTCCAGTATTTTCCAAATTTATTGTGAATGGCAACTGATATGAAAATGAACCTTCGCTGAACTCAATACTGATGTATTCATCATCATCGATTTGCGATAAATTTAATGCAACTTTTTCATATCCTTGCCTTTTTAATTCATTGTTAATCTCTTTAAATTTATCTTCTTTCAATATTTCATTCAAGTTATCCACTTCACATATACCAAATTTTCCCAAATCCCTAACTTTAACAATTTCACAATCGGTGTTTGCAAGAATAAAATCTTCACATTTGCTGATTCTTGAGATTTTTTCTCTTGTTGTTGGAGTGTTTGTAGGTATTCTTGTTGCAAGACAAGTGGTAGATCTTGAATATGGAATATTATTCCTATTCAGGTACTCATGAATTTCTTTTGAAGTTAATTTGGCATCAATAAACGGTGTTTTAAACTTTTTTTTATAGGTTACTAGTATTCCTGGCCTGTCAATTACCAAATCGCTGATATTATTTCCATCGCAAATGAAATCAAAACCATTTTCATGAGCTATTTTCTCGATTGTAGAATACATTAAATTTCTACAGGTATAACATCTGCGGGGGGCATTTGACATGAAGTATTCATTTTCATAAAAGTTTATGTCATATATTTCATGTTTGATTCCAAATCTTTCTGCAACCTGTTTTGTATTCTCTACAAAACCTGTTGGCAGCAGATGATTATCTATTGTAATGGCCAGGGTATCCTTTGCAACTTTTGAAGATAGGTAGGCTATTAAAGTTGAGTCGGCACCGCCTGAAAATCCAATAGCTACTTTTTTATTTTTTAAGATATTTTTCACAATATTTATTTTATCTTCCAAATCCATTCTATCACATGTGTTTTGAGTAATTATTTATAGTTTGAATTACAAAGAGCACCTTTTTCTAGATGCTCTTTGTTTAAATGAGTTTTTTTTTAGGATTTGTGATTTTAGAAGTTGTGTTTAAAACTCATTTCGTATTTTATTCTTTGGAGACAATAAAACGGTTTTTTTAATTTAGGTTTTATCAATCAAGTCTTTTTTTCCTACCCGAACTGGGAAAAATATAACAAAATATAACAATAGTTATTTTTTTCCTTAATACAAATAGTGTAATTAAAGTATATAAATGTTTTTAATTTTTCTCAGAGGGAGTTGTTTTGGTACTTATTTTTCTAATAATTTTTTTAAACGATTCCAATCTCTTTTTTAAATTAATTTAATCATATACAGAAAAATTTAAATCATAAGAAAATAATATAACAATTGTTAATATTTTGGAGGAATAAGTATTCATGATGTAATTGTTATTGGAACTGGTGCTGCCGGTTCAACGGTAGCAAAGGATTTAAGTTTAAATGGAAGGAATGTTTTAATTCTAGAAAAGGGAAGAAAACAAAAAGAGGGCAGTTATGTAAAACACATGAAAACCAAGAAGATTCATTTAGACAATAAATTGTCTTGTGAAGATAAAATAAATTATGAATTTTTAACCCTGCCCTTGGAGCTGACAAACATTGAAGAAATTGGTGGAACAACAACATCATCAATCGGCAATGCGTGCTTTTCATGCAGCGGATGCTATTCAAACTCAATAATGCAGCAATTTGAAGATAAGAATCTGGATATATTTGAGGAGCTTTTAGAAGCTAGTGGTGAGTTAAATGTCAGATATTTTCCTAAAAAGCTATGGGGGCATTCAACACAACTAATTGCCGAAGCAGGTCAGGAATTAGGTTATATTGTTGAGCCGATGCCCAAATTCATAAATTTTGAAAAATGTAAGCTATGCGGCAGATGTGTTAACGGATGTGTGTTTGATGCTAAATGGGATGGAACTTACTTTGTCAATGAAGCTTTGGATTATGGTGCCGAATTAATCTGTGATTTTAACGTATTTGAGATATTGCATGAGAATAATGAGGTAATTGGAGTTGTTGGAATTGATAAAAACAATGAAACACATATTTTCAAAGCAAAAAAAGTTATCATAAGTGCAGGTGCCTTGAATACTCCAATAATATTAAAAAATTCAGGAATCAAAAATGTTGGTGACCAGATATTTTTTGACATTTTTACAACAATTGGAGGATATCTGAAAGATGCAAATCTAAAAAATGAATTGATGATGGGCGTTAAGGCTGAATTTGGACCTTACTTTTTATCTCCCCACTATTCAATGCAGTTGCTTCCGCTGATGGAGAAGAAAGGCATTGATGCAACTGATAAGGATGTCATTGGATTGATGCTTAAGTTTGCAGATACATGCATTGGAACCATTGACAAGGAGGGAAACATTGAAAAGACATTAACGAAAGTTGATGTTGATTTAATAAAGGAAGGCTACGATAAAGCAATTAATATTTTATTGAAATTAGGGGTACCGAGGGATTCAATTGTTGCGACTTCACTTAAAGGAGCACATCCTGGAGGAACTGCTGCCGTAGGTGAAGTTGTCGATAAAAACTTTGAAACTGAAATAAAAGGGTTGTATGTTTGTGATGCAAGCGTTATTCCTGAAGCTCCTGGAAGGCCTCCGATACTGACTATAGTTGCAATAGCAAAAAAAGTGGCAAAAATCGTTAATAATAATATTTAAGGTGATATAATGAGTTTTAATTTAAAATTTAAGGATATTGATGAAAAACGAGATTTAAAAGACAATTATACTATTCAAAACTTATTGGATGATATGGAATTATCTGCTCAAACAATTGTTGCAAAGCAAAACGGGGAGTTAGCAATCGAAGAAAGCGTAATTGAGGACGGGGATGAAATCCAATTAGTTCAAATAATATACGGAGGATAAACGAAAATAGTTTTCATATTCAAAAACTGTTTTATAGTTTCTATTTTTTCAGTACAAATAAAATTAATATGGTGTTTGAATGGATTATAATTTAACCTTTTTGTGCAAGAATTCTCCGGCTTCTTTAAGCCGGAGATGAATTGCACTTTGAGGAGGTATTATAATTTTTTTCATTAAAAAAATGTATTACTTTTCAAATGCTCTCTTGGATTATCTCTTTTTATTGTAAGTGTATATACTTATAGTTATGGAAAAGAACAGTTATTTTAGTTCCTTTGGGTAAAAATGCAGGTTTCTTTTATGGGATCCTAAATGTATTTTTTTAGGGAGAATATGATGATTGTTCTTTTTTGTCTAAAAATTAATTTGTGTGGATTTTTGAGTTTTATGGTTGAAAGAGTTTTATTTTGACTGATAAAATTGAATTTGTTCCTGATAAGGATTTAGAAAGGGCATTGAATTTCAATTTGCGTGCCACAGGTTATGTATTCAATAAAACATTGGAATACAGTATTTACCATGAAAACCTAGTCAAAGAATTCAATATTGGCAACCAATTTAAAGTAAATCGCAGTTACACACAAAAAATCATTAAACATCTAATAAAACGCAAACCTTTTTTGAAAAAAGCATGCGATGACATGAACCAGGAGGAATATATTCAAAAGGCATATGAAAATATTAGGAGATTCGATTGAATCTCTAATATATATTTTTGGAAATAATAATGAATGGGATATTCAATAAATTCCTCTTTCACTATTTTTTTTTAAACTAACGGTTTTGAATGTTCATCCTTATTCATAGGATATTCATTTGTTGTCAGGGGTTTGCCTATTTTTTCAAGTCTATTATCTAAGAATTCTCTCCCTTTTTCACTAATTGCAATAATTGGAACTTTGGATCCTGAGTAGTAGGATTTTTCTTTTTCAGCGTAATCTCTAACATTTTTAGATGAACATGCAGTAATGACTTCACAGTATTTAAATGCAGTTTCCACTTCTTTTAGACTTGCATTTGTGGTGTGCGCTACAAACATGTATGTTTTCACATCATCAGGTAAAGGATATTGGCCAATTTCTTCAATTGATTTGCATGGTAAAATTGTAACGGCAATATTCTTATAGCCTCTTTCAATTGCCATTTCCAATCCTTTAATCGGATTTAATTCAGCAGTTTCTGGATTAACCACATTTTCAATACCAACTTGCTCAATGACTTCAGGTATTGGGGTGGTGCTTATGAGTGCTGATACTCGCCCGCCCACTCCCTGAATGATTTCAGGATCTGTCATCAGTAATGTTCCGACGCCTTCACATACGCCTACAACACAATCAATCAACCCCAATTCAACGTTTGTTCTTAGAATTTCAGATATTCCAAAACTCATGAAATCTTTCATTTTTACTACTCTTTGGGGTGTGCACATCCCAAATTCACGAATTCTTTTTTCCATATTCCATTTTATGAAATCTTTAGTTAGATGTTCAGCACCATCAATTTTATAAAAAATAGGGCAGAAATCAACAATGGGTTCTCCAACGGAGGTTACTTCTCCATTTTCTATTACTACTTCAGTTTTACCTAAAGCTTCAATTATATGATAGTCTTTTGTCATAATCTCACATCTATCCTTTGGATTTTAAGTTGACTTTAGTTTCTCATTTCTTCACTTAAAAATTAACTATTGTTATATTTATATATTGGTAGTTTTAAAATATAACTATTGTGATATTTTGGATATCCGAATTGAAAATTGAATATATGATGAAGCATGGATTATGCTAAATTATTTATTTTTATTTATGAAAAGGTGATTTTGAATGGTAGTAAAAGTTATAAAGGCAAAAGAAGATAAAGTTACAACAGCTGATTTAATTGCTGATTTGAAAAAAAGCAGCAAAATTGACTATTCTGGGGCCATTTTTACTTTTGAGGGAATGGTGCGTGGAAAAGATGAAAACATGCACTTGGAAAAGTTAATTTTATCAACTCAGGATACTGATGAAACATTAAAAGAAATTGAAAAGATTGTTGCAAATGCCAAAATCAAATACAATGTTCATGAAATTTCTGTTGTTCATTATATTGGTGAGTTTTACACAGGAGACACTTTATTTTTAGTTGCCGTTTTAGGCGCTCATAGGAATGAAACTCTTGAAGCACTAAAAGAAGTGATTGAAAGCGTTAAATTTGATGTTGAGTTTAAAAAGGAAGAGATTTCAAAAGAAGGAACAAAAACCATTTTGGCAGGTGGATGAATCATTAACCATAATTTTAAGGACAAATAATATGGAAAATCGTACTGGAATTTTTACAAATGGAATTATTTGGTTTGGAGTTGCCATTTCCGTTTCCGAAATTGAAGCGGGAATACAGATTGGAACCCTCTCATCTTTGAACTCATTGTGGTTTCCATTAATACTGGGACATTTGCTGGGCGGAATAATGCTCTTTTTAGTGGGTTATATAGGTGCCAGCGTTAGAAAGAACGCAATGGAAACAACTGAATCAACTTTTGGCAGATATGGATCTAAGTTTTTTGCCTCATTGAATGTTTTGCAGCTGGTTGCATGGGTAGCAGTATTGAATGCTCAGGGTGCATCGGCTTTAGCAGGATTAGATCCTCAAATTTCATTTCCATTAATTTGTATGCTATTTGCAATATTTATCGCTATTTGGGTTTATGTGGGCCTTCAACGTTCATCGAAAGTTACTGCAATTGTGATGATGGTTCTTACAATTCTTCTTGCAATATTGACTGTCAGATTATATGGATTTGATGCGTCAGGAATTATATCAGCTGGAAATGCTAATTCTAAGGTTCTTGACTTCTGGAATATTTTTGAAATTTCAATTGCTATGCCAATCTCATGGCTGCCAGTTATTTCAGACTACACAAAGGATGTTGAAAAACCGATTAATGCTACTGCGGTTTCTGCTGCGGCATACACCATAGCTAGTCTTTGGATGTATTTTATTGGAATTGAAATTGCAGGTATGGGCCTGAATAATGTTGCACAGGCAATTCTTCTTGCAAATCTTGGAATTCCGGGAGTTATAATTATGGTTCTTTCGACTATTACAACTAACTTTCTTGCAGCCAATTCTGCAGGGGAATCCGCCAAAGCTATTTTCCATAAACTCAACCCAAAAATCGTAGGGGTAATTGTAAGTTTTATAAGTGCAGTTATTGCAATTTTAGGCATTATGGGTCATTATATTAGTTTTCTTTATCTTGTCGCTTCAGTATTTGCTCCAATGGCTGCAGTTTTAGCGGTTTCATTCTATTTGAATATGGATGATGAATGTATTTCAAAATGGAATATGTTTGCATGGCTTGCGGGTTTTATCACATACCAATTGGCAATATATCAGGATTCTGTATTTCTAGGCCCAACACTTCTGGCAATAATAGTATCGGCAGCAATTACATATATTGGGAAATTTTTAAAAAAAAGAGTTTAACATTCTTTAACATGTTTTAATGGGTATTCAACAAAGATTAAGGTAATGGCGTGCTGATTCAATATAAAAAAAATAATGAAGTGAATACACTTCATATTTTAACTTTTAAATTTGTAAGGCTATAGCTACACTGCTTTATCTCCTTCTTCACCGGTTCTTATTCTAATCACGTTATCGATTGGATAAATGAATATCTTTCCATCTCCAATATTTCCAGTGTATGCACCTTTTTTAATTGCTTCTATAATGGTGTCAACACCTTCATCTTTGACAACAATTTCAATACGTGTTTTTGGAATTAAATCAATACAATAACTGGATCCTCTGTAAGTTTCTCTAATTCCTCTTTGGCTTCCTCGCCCTTTTACTTCAGTGACGTTCATACCTTCACAGCCTACATCTAAAAGGGCCTTTTTAACGTCCTGGTATTTTTCTTGTCTAATAATAGCAACTATACTTTTCATTTTTACACCTAGTTAAGATTATATGCTGATTCTTTATGAAGATTAGCATCAAGACCTCCAATTTCTTCATGGTCTTCTACTCTTATTCCGCCTAATGCTTTATCTAGAACTTTAGCAAGTATAAAGCTTATAATAAATGAGTATCCAAGTGTAGCAACAATACTGATTATTTGAATAACCACTTGGTTAGGATTTCCTGCAATTAATCCTGCAACTCCACCTACGGAAGGCACTGCAAAGATTCCTGTTGCGAGTGCTCCCCAAACACCGGACATTCCGTGAATTCCCCATACATCTAAAGCATCGTCGTATCCGAGTTTTGCTTTTAAGTAGTAAATTGCAAAGTATGATACGAATGGAGCCACTCCACCAATTATTATTGCTCCGGGAACATTGACAAATCCTGCTGCAGGAGTAATTGCTACAAGACCTGCAACAGCTCCGGAAATTGCACCTAAAACTGTAGGTTTTCCAACAATGTAAGTATCTAATGAAGTCCATACTATTAGACCTAATGCTGCTGCAACATTTGATACTATGATAGCATTTGCCGCAAGCCCATCAGCTGCAAGACCTGATCCTCCATTGAATCCCATCCATCCAAACCAGAGTAATGCTGCACCGAGAACAGCATATCCTAAGTTATGCGGAATAAGGGAGGTGTCTTTTCTTTTTCCTAATACTAATGCAACAGCTAGCGCAGCTACTCCGGAATTCATGTGAACTACTGCACCACCTGCAAAATCTAGGGCACCTAATTGCATTAGCCATCCTCCTCCCCATACCCAATGGGCTACAGGGACATAGACTATACAAGCCCATAAAATTGTAAATATTATCCATGCTTTTGTTTTCATCCTTCCAACTAATGCTCCAGAAATAAGGGCAACAGTTAAACCTGCAAAAGCGCATTGGAACATCACAAATAATAATGTTGGAATTGTTCCGGTTAAATCATCTAATGCAATTCCTTGCAAGAAGAAATTTGTAGGTGATCCTATAATACCTGAAATATCGCTACCAAATGCAAATTGATATCCGAATGTCACCCAAATTACACTTACAATTGAAAATGCGATGAAAGTTAAAAAAATTGTATTTAAAACATTCTTACGTTTACTTAATCCTCCATAAAAAAATGCAACTGCAGGAATGCTCATTAAAAGTACGAGTAAACTGCAAATGAGCACCCATGCGGTATCGCCTGAACTAAATATTATATCCATTTTATCTTCTCTATAAATAATTTAATTTAAATAATTGTTAATCCGATATATCGGAATATATTTACCGGAAGTATTCTTCCGACATATAACTATTATTGTTTATAATATTTAAAGGTTTGTATTTCAAAAAAAATGAGATTAATATTCAAAAATTTAGGTAATCGGTTATTGGATATTCTGGCAATTCGCTAATTCAACAGGTAAACTAAATGCATATGGCGTATATATTTAAACAGATTGGCTATTTTGACAATATTAATAATATATATTTGGAAAATAAAGAAAAAAAGAAGATGAATTTCTAGTTTGTATTTTGCTATTTTCAAAACATTTATATATTAATGCAGATAAAACTATTAGTCGGAAGGAAGTTTCCTTCCGACTATATATTTAATTAAATTCATTTAGTCAAAAGTGTTTTTCCACTTTTCATATTATTAAACTAGTGGTTAATATACTCAAAAAATGAAGTGAAAAAATGTCAGCAAAAGATAACAAATTAGATCAAGTAATTAAGACAATCGATGCAAATGATATAAAATTTTTGAAGTTACAGCTCTCCGACATTCATGGATTACCTAAAAGTATGGCTGTGCCTCTTAAAAAAGCAAGTGATGTTGAAGATATTGTAAATGATGGATTACTGTTTGATGGTTCATCAATAGCAGGTTTAGCTTCAATTAATGACAGTGATTTGCTTGCAAAACCAGATATCGACACTTTCTCAACAATTCCATGGAGGCCGGAGGTACAGGGTACCGCAAGATTCATATGTGATATTTTCACTACTGATGGAAAACCATATGACGGTGATCCAAGAGGTGTTCTTAAAAAATCATTACAATTAGCGGAAAAAAGAGGATATCAATTTAATATGGGTCCTGAACCTGAATTCTTCATTATAAGGAAAGATGAAAATGGGAAATACGTTCCTGCAGATGAAGCGGAATACTTTGATGTTGAACCATTGGATCAGGGTACTGACATCAGAAGGGAAATTGTACTGGGCTTAGAAAAATTGGATTTCGATGTTGAAGTAAGTCACCACGAAGTGGCAGCAGGTCAACATGAAGTCGATTTCAAATATGCTGATGCTTTAAAAACAGCTGATGCGGTCATAACATTTAAAGAGGCCGTTAAAGCAGTTGTCAATAACTTAGGTTTCAAAGCAACATTCATGCCAAAACCATTCCTTGGAATTAATGGTAGTGGAATGCACTGTAATCAAAGTCTGTTTAAAGATGGGGAAAATATTTTCTATGATCCAAATACTGAAAATCAAATATCACAGGAAGCATTATACTTCATTGGCGGATTGTTAAAACATGCTCCTGCTCTATCTGCAATTTTATCTCCAACTGTTAACTCTTATAAACGTTTGGTGCCAGGTTATGAAGCACCATGTTACATAGCATATGGTTTTAAAAATAGGTCAACCTTATTAAGAATTCCAGCATCCCGTGGATTAGGTACAAGGATTGAATGCAGATCCGCAGACCCATCATGTAATCCTTACCTTGCATTTGCAGTATTACTTGAAGCAGGTCTGGATGGTATGGATAATAAAATTGACCCTGGTGAACCAACTGAAGAAAACCTGTTTGCATATTCTGAAGATGAAATTGCCCAAAAAGGAATTGATAATTTGCCAACAAGTTTATGGGAGGCATACCACTCATTAGAAGAGGATGAAGTTGTCATTAATGCACTTGGGCAAAAAGTGTTCAATCAATTCTACAATATCAAAAGAGCTGAATGGGATTCATACAGAATACAGGTATTTGATTATGAAAGGGATGAGTACTTGAACGTATAATTATTCAATTATCTGAATTGGTGGAAAAGATTGATGATTTATCCACCAATCAAAAAATTTTTTCTGGAGGTTGAAAATAAGATTAAATCATTAAAAGTCAGGGATATTTTGTAAACGGTGAAATTTTAGAATTATTAATTTTAAGGCATATTGTAATTTTAGAATCAAGATTTTGTGATTATTATTTTTAAAAGGCATAATGTAATTTTCGAATATTTTTTTATATAAGGCATATGTAAATAGAGGGTAGAAAAAATGTGTGGAATAGCAGGTGTAATATACAAGGATAAAAAAGCTCACTCTGTAGGTGAATCCTTAACATCAATGTTGGAATCTCTGCAGCACAGAGGTCCGGACTCAGCAGGTTATGCAATATACGGTAGTTTGGATTTTCCTGAAAATTATTATCAGTTAAACATTGAAGTAAAAAGAAAAAGGGGAGCTTTAGATAATTTAAAATCATTATTAACTCAAATAAGTCCAATATTTGAAGAGCAGCTAATTGAGTCTGTAGGAGACTCTGATGTATATAAATGTAAAATAGCATTGGACGAATTTTCTCTTTTAAAACCATACATAAGAGAAATAGATGAATTGGAAAATGTAAGGGTTATCAATGGTTCACATTCATTTGAAATGATAAAAGATGTGGGTAAAGTAAAGGACATTGCAGAAAGATTTGATGTTTCAAGCAGGATGGGAACACATGGAATAGGACATACTCGTTTTGCAACTGAAAGTGGCGTAGACCGTTATCATGCACACCCATATCAGAGTTATATCATACCGGATATAACAGTAGTCCATAACGGACAAATCACCAATTACTGGAAAATAAGGGATCCTTTAGAAAGAAAAGGTCATACTTTTGAATCATTTAACGATACTGAGTGTATTGTTCACTATATGGCGGATAAACTTAACCAGGGATATAAACTGGAAGAAGCTTTAGAACAGGCAGTTATTGATTTGGATGGTCCATTTTCAATATTGGTGGGAACACCTAATGGAATAGGCATTGCAAAGGATAAACTTGGTCTCAGGCCAGGAGTAATGGTGGAAACTGATGAAATTTTTGCAGTTGCATCAGAAGAGATGGCATTGCATGATGTTACAGATTCAAATCAGATAGAACAAATTTACCCTGGTGAAACAAGGGCTTACACCATCTAAGGGGGTTTATCTATGAAAGAATATGTTATTGATGCAAAAGACATGGCTGAAAAAGAATTAAATCGCACCATAAAAGAACAAGCCGAATATCATGATAAACTCATTATTGACAATCCCGAATCCAAACACAATATCTGTGCGGGTTTAACTGAGGATGTGGATATAGAAATCAATGGTTCTGCAGGTTATTTTGTTGGAACAATGGTTAACGGATCAAAGATACACATCAATGGAAATGCCGGATGGTTTGCTGGAGACAATATGACAGAAGGGGAATTGATTATTGAAGGTACAGCAGGTGACGGTGCTGGACAAGGAATCTATGGTGGAACCGTAATTGTAAAAGGTAATACTGGCTCAAGAACCGGAGAAATCATGAAAGGTGGAACTGTAATAATTGGTGGAAACAGCGGGTTCATGACCGGGTTGCTTATGATGGGAGGCAAACTCATAATACTTGGTGATGTTACTGACGATGTTGGAGAATCAATTATGAGGGGAACCATATTTGTTCTTGGTGATGTGAAAAGCTTAGGAAAAAATGCTGTTATGGAAAAAGCCACAACTGATGATATAAATGATCTTAAAGAAATTTTAACTGAATACGGTTTTGAGCTTACTGACAGCGATTATGCGAATTTCAAAAAAATTGTTAATATGCAATAGGGGCTGATAAGATGAGTGAAAAAAGAATAGCAATGGTTGGAACTCCATGTGAAATTATGGCAGCCTCCAAACTTCAACATTATACTGATAGTCCTATTGATGTTAAACTGGGCTTGTTTTGTATGGAAAATTTTTCATATAAATACTTTGAAAATCTCTTGAAAGAGTACGATTTGAAAATGGAGGATATTGAAAAATTCCAAATAACTAAAGGATTTGTATTTTTATTATTGAAAACCAGAGAGACTGTAAAAATTCCGATATCAATAGCTAAAAGGATAATCAGAAAAAACTGTAATATATGTGTTGAATTGACATCAGAAACATCTGATATTTCAATAGGTTCTATAGGATCTGATGAAGGATGGTCAACATTGATAGTCCGAACAGAAAAAGGTGAGGAAATTGTCAATGGAGCATTGGAGCAAAAATTCATTGAGGCTAAAGAGCTTACAGATTCACAATTCAATTTGTTAATTAAACTTGCAGTAAATAAAATAAATAAAAATCTGGAAGAGATAGAAAAAAGAGAATTTTTGGCTAGACCAGTATTGTATCAGAGGGATAAATCCAATGATTCAATCGCAAAAGAGGTCTCAGAGTCTCAATTCTTAGATTTAAAATCAAATGTCATTGATATTGGGGCTTGTGTACTCTGTGGAGCATGCGAATACGTATGTCCTGACAATCTAATAACAATTGATGATACAAAACCGATAATGAAAGGGGAATGCCCTCAGGATTGCCATGCCTGCTTTGCAGTTTGCCCAAGAACTTTCATACCTGAAGATTTGAGAAATGACAATTCAAAAGCAATCGGTGAGTTTATAAAAGTATTGTCTGTCAAATCCCTTAAACACAGTCAGGGTCAGGACGGTTCCATTGTCACAACATTACTGGACTATTTATTGACTAATGATATTGTAACTGATGCGCTGATTGTTGATAAAGAGGATTATTTGGCTTGGAAACCGTATGCTAAGCTAACAAGTGATATTGATGAAGTTATTAAATCAGGCGGAACAAAATATTCTGTCTGTCCTGTATTCAAACCATTAAGAAATGTTAATGAGGAGGTGAATTAGATGTCATTTACTGTTGAAAGGAAAATAGAGATATGTAGGCAGAATAATGACAGGCCAGGCTGTTGCTGGTATTTGTGTGACAATCCTAAAAAATCCTCATGTAAAAACTGTTACAGCTGTTATTCAAATTGTCCGCATGGTGTTTATGAAGTAATTAATGATGAACCTCTGCCAATACATCAGGAAAATTGTGTAGGATGCAAAATCTGTGAAGAGATGTGTCCGACACACGCGATATATGTTAGGCCACTTGTTGATGAAGGAAGGGGAGTATGGTCAAATTCAACAATGGTTGAAATCAAACGTAAAAGTCAAACAGGATCATATAAGGTACGTGGTTGCGGATTAACCAGAAAAATCCCAACATTTGATGATTTAAGCATATTGCCAGCACAGGTATCAAGACCTCCAATTGATTCATACAGGGAAACCTGTAAAACTTCAGTAGTGCTTGGAGATAGGTTTGCAGAAAATCCAATCGAAATTGATACTCCTATTATGATTGGAGCAATGTCATTTGGTGCGCTAAGTAAGGAGGCAAAAATGGCATTGGCTATTGGAAGCAGTAAAGTAGGTTCAATAACCAACACTGGTGAAGGAGGAATGCTTCCTGAAGAAAGGCATTACGCCGATAAGCTGATTGCCCAGTACGCATCAGGTCGTTTTGGAGTCTCAGCCAAATATTTAAACAATGCTGAGGCTGTTGAAATAAAAATAGGTCAAGGTGCAAAATCAGGTATGGGAGGGCACCTGCTTGCCCATAAGGTAACCGCAGAAGTTGCTAGAGTTCGTAACATTCCCGAAGGAACTTCAGCATTAAGTCCTGCCAGACATATGGATATTGTCGGACCAGAGGATTTGGGAATGAAAATCGATCAATTGAGGGAAATTACTGACTGGAAAATACCTATTATTGTAAAATTTGCAGCAGGTCGGGTGGAACAGGATGTAAAAATTGCAGCAAAGGCTGGTGCAGACATAATTGTGGTTGACGGTATGCAGGGAGGAACAGGTGCCGGACCTGAAGTAGTTACAGAACATGCTGGTATTCCTACAATAGAAGCAATAGTAAAAGCTGATGATGCTCTTAAAGACATCAATTTAAGAAGTGAGGTAAGTCTTGTGGCTGCAGGAGGAATACGATCTGGAGCCGATGTGGCAAAAGCAATAGCTTTAGGTGCAGATGCAGTATATATTGCAACATCTGCTTTGATTTCAATAGGATGTAAAGTTTGCCAATCCTGTTCTGAAGGAATTTGTCCGAAAGGAATTGCAACACAGGATAGGGTACTTAGAAGAAGATTGGACCCTATAAGAAAAGGTCAGCAAGTTGCAAATTATATTGAGGCAATGACTCAGGAAGTTACCTCTTTAACTCAGCAGGCTGGAAACACGGATATAGAAAATCTTGAACGTCAAGATCTTGTTGCATTAACAATGGAAGCTTCACAATTAACTGGAGTGCCGATGGTGAGAAATTAAAAATCAATTTAGGAGATATTATTATGGCTGCATTCGATAGAATTAAATCCGGAATTCCTGGGCTTGATAAAGCATTAGACAATATTCGTTTAGGGGATAATGTAGTATGGAATGTTACAAATTTAAATGAATTTTCTTACTTTGTCAATCCTTATGTAAAGCAGGCAAAAGAGGATAATAGAAACTTGATATACATTAGGTTTGCCAATCATCCTCCATTAATAGAGATGAGCGAAGAAGATTTCAGATTGCTGGACATAGAACAGAACAATCCCGACACGGAATTTTCTATGATAGAGCGGGATGGGATTAAGATATATTATGTAGACCCATATAAGCAATTTGAGACATTTACTTTGGAAGTTCACAGAATTATTGAAAAAGAGGGTTTCGATGCATTCTATGTTTTTGACTGTTTAAGCGACCTTCAGGCCGTTTGGTCAACAGATTTGATGATGGGTAATTTCTTTAAAGTTACCTGTCCATTTTTATTCCAATTGGATACAGTAGCATTTTTCCCAATTCTTCGTGGAAGGCATTCATATGATGCTATTGCTAAAATTCGTGAAACAACACAGTTGTTTTTGAATGTATACTCAAATTCTCCAGAGGAAGTTTATGTCACTCCATTAAAAGTATGGAACAGATATTCACAAACCATGTTTTTAGGACATAAATTCAATCCGATAACAGGTTTTGTTAAAGTTCTGCAGGATGGTCAGGAAGTCAGTAAATATTACAAGACCATCAATTCGGACAAATATCAAAATGAACAGACTCTGGACAGTTGGGAAAGATATATGCTTCAACTTAGAAGGGAGTATGGAGAAGGCAGAAATATCGAGGACGAGTGCGATAAGATTTCTGAGCTGATGATGACGAAAGATGAGAAGATGCTTTCCAAAATCAGGCAATACTTCACATTTGAAGATTACATCACAATCTATGACCGTCGTGTAGGCAGCGGTTTGGTAGGAGGTAAAACCTGCGGAATGCTGCTTGCAAGAAAAATTATTGAAAAAGACCGTCCGGACATATACAGCAATTTTGAACCTGACGATTCATTTTATATAGGTTCTGATTTATTTTACACCTACATTGTTTCAAATGACTTATGGGATCTTCGCGTAAATCAAAGAACAGAAGAAGGTTATTATAAATATGGTAAACAGCTGGAGGAAGCTCTTAAAAAAGGTACTTTTTCAGATCAGATTAAAAAGGAATTCATACGCATTTTGGATTATTTCGGACAAAATCCAATTATTGTAAGGTCTAGTAGTTTTCTTGAAGACGGGTACGGTAATGCATTTGCCGGAAAATATGAATCAGTGTTCTGCGTAAATAGGGGAACTCTTGAAGAACGTTTGGCCGCTTTTGAAGAAGCGGTGAAAGTAGTATATTCAAGTACAATGAATGTTTCAGCTTTAGAATATAGGAAATTAAACGGTTTGGATGATGCTGATGAACAGATGGCTCTTTTAGTTCAAAGGGTTTCCGGCTCTTATTATGATGATTATTTCTTCCCGACCGCTGCGGGCGTAGGATTTTCATACAGCCCATATTCACCGCTTCCGGATATGGACAATAGCAAAGGTATGCTAAGACTTGTAATGGGTCTTGGAACAAAAGCTGTTGACAGAACAAAAAAGGATTATCCAAGAATCATCAATCTTGATAAGCCTGAACTGACTATGATGAAGGATATAAAGGAAAAACATAGATATTCTCAACATTATCTGGATGTAATCGATTTGAAAAATATTAGTCTGCATGATATTTCCATTGATGAAGGTTTGGACATTATTCCAAAACATGCAAAAAAAGTTTTAATAGAACACGACCGTGATGCAGAGAGACTATTTCGTGAACGTGGGCAACGTCGTGAAATCGTATTTGTAAATTGTGAAGGGATTGTAAAAAATCAGGAGTTTATTGATGAGATGAAAGAAATTCTGAATACTTTGGAGACTGCCTATGACTATCCGGTTGACATTGAATATACAGTTAATTTTGGAGAAGATAATTCTTTTAATATAAACTTATTGCAATGTCGCCCTCTTCAGGTTTCAACAAATAATGAGGATATTGAAATGCCTGAAGATAAAAATGTATTCTTCCATATTAAGGAATCTTCTATGGGAATGTCACGAAAGAATAAGATAGACACAATCTGCTATGTTGATCCGCATAAGTATTATGAATATCCATATGCTCAAAAAAGTTCAATATCTCGTGTAATCAGTGAGGTAAATGCTTATTGCAGAAATAATGATAAGACAGCAATGTTAATAGTTCCTGGAAGAATTGGTACTTCTTCTCCGGAATTGGGTATTCCTGTTGTGTTTGCAGATATTAGCCATTTCTCTGCAATTCTAGAGGAGGCATACAGTGAAGTCGGTTATATGCCTGAATTATCTTTTGGAAGCCATATGTTCCAGGATTTGGTAGAAGCAGAAATATATTATGGAGCATTATTTGAAAACGAGAAAAAAATAGAATTCAATCGGGATATGCTATTTGAGTATCCTAATATCCTGAAAGATATAAATCCTAATTTAAGTGAGAATATATACTCTATGATGCAGGTTATTGATTTCGACGATAATGAGGCGGAATTTTATCATGACATGAATAAGGACGAAACAATGTGTATTTTCAAATAATTATATCAGCTTTAAATAAGTTTTAATGGATTATATTCCATTATTTTTGGGCAGGTGGGTGGGACATATGCCTTTTTTATTTGTAATAATTCTTTTTTTCACAAAAAAGATTTTTCAAATAAAAGAAAAATGTATGACAAAATATTCGACGTGATTAATAGCCCTATTTATTTAATAATAGGGTTATTTTCACATATTTTTTTTATACCGACAATGAATCTAATTCTATTGACAATAGAAATATATTATATAACTTATTCTTGTTATTCATTGTCTTGATATTCGATTATTTCAAATATTCTTTTAATGCTTGAAAATGAGGTTTCAAGAGAAGTTATTGAAGCACTTACTTTTTTTAGAGGATTTGTTAACATTTGTCCATAAAGAATAACTGCCAATAAAGTACCCAATTGTATTTCATTAGACACTAGGAAATAAAAACCTATAATATAAACAGTAATATTGCTTATATTTGTCAAAAATGTTGTTATTGGCAGTAATACATTAGAAATATTTCTTGATTTGATGAAATGATTAGATACAATTTCATTGATTTTTTCAAATCCCTTTTCGTGATATTGATTTCTATTGTTTAGACTTCTTTCAAAATAGCTCATCATACGCCCTAATTGTTTTTGATGATTCTCATAGGGCTTTTTGGATTTGACATCACACAAATAAAAACAGGCAATATAAATTGGTAAAGTTACCAGATATATCAGGCTTAATCTCCAGTCAGTTGTCAAAATCAGTATGATTACGAAAATTATTGATAGAAACTGCGCAAAGATTTCTGAAATGTGGATTGTGACAAACTCCCTGATATTCATCAAATCATTGTTTAATCTGGAAAAAATGTGTCCTTTAGAGTTTTGCTGAAGGAATTTTGAATCGATAACATCTATTTTGTCAAACAGTTCCATCCTTAAATTATGGGCTATTTTTTCACCAATAAAAATCATAAAACGATTAGATGGTAATTTTAACAGATTTCCTACAAAATACAATCCGAATAATAAGGCAATATTTAAGAAAATAGTCAAATCATGAGAATAGTTTGTGTTGCTTACAATTAAGTTAATTATATTTCCTGCAACTTTAGGGGCATAGACAAGGCACAATGTGGAGGTGGTAAGCAGAATCATTGAGACTATTACTTTATTCATGTGATGGTTTAATACTTTATTGAATTTTCGGATAATTTCCTTTCTGTCAACAAATATATTTTTCTCATCGTTTCCAATGTCTTCTTTAATAATTTCTATTTTATTTAAATTATCTGCATTTTGAGTTATAATTTTATCTTCTAAAGTCAGAACTTCTTCTAAACGTACGGAAGTAGCATAGGAACGTGGCTATCTCTCAATTAGGGTTGGAACAACAGTTAATGTGGTTAAAAAGTATAATAGATATTGTATTATGGTCACTGAATCAATTGCACTTTTGGCTTCAAAACCTATATGGAACCCGGAACTCATCATTGCCAATAGAATCACAATGACAACATCTAAAACCAATAATAATACATGACCGAGGTAATATTGGCTTAATTGATATTTGATGTTTTTATCATAGGAGTCATCACATGCTTTTTTAAACTCATTCCTAGCTTCGTGTTTTTTAAATGGAATATTATTGGTAAAATTTGTGATTTTGGACACGAATAACACGTTGAGTTTTCCATATGTCTTTTTAGCCTTAAAGAATATTTCTGTAATTTGCTTTAATCTTAAAATTAAAATTATTGATACTATAATGGTAAATGTTGCAAACAGGGCTGCGAAAATCTTATCGATGAATGCTATTTCAATAGTGATTCCTATAAACACGAATGGAATTATTAGTAAATGTTGAAGCATCATCATTATAAATCCCTGTTCGGAGTACATTCCTCTGGTTGATCTTGAAATCAAACCTGTGATTTTAAATTTGTTTATCTCTTCATCAGGCAAGTTCATTAGGATATGAAATATCTTCTCACGGGTGAGGTAAGCTGCCTTTGATGAAACTCTGGTTGAGAGAAAAGAAACTGCATAAATTGTGATTATGGAAAGTATTGTATATATTATCATGAATAATCCATCATCAAAAAGCAGATTTATCTTTTGGCTTTTAAGGTCTTTTAAAGCGATACTGAATAGATTAATGATTTCTATTTGGAAAATAGTTTGAAGAATTACTAAAACTAAAATAATCAGTAGTGTCTTCCATTGATTTCAATGCAAACTTCAAAAATTTCCTCATGAAAATAGTTTAGATTTTAAAATTAATATAGATTATTTTTCAATATATCTATCAATTTAATATTGTCTGTGTCTTAAGGAGGCCACATAACAATGAGAACCTTTTTATCATATCCTGAAAGAAATATTATATGATTTATTCAGAATTAAAGGTTTTATTGAATTTGGTTGCTTATTTTTTATAATTGAAGTGAAATTTCAAGTGTAAATCTGAATAAATAATAATCAGATTACTTTAAAAGATTCTAAGTAAAAATCGGAATAAGAATTGATTTTTAAAAAATTTTTGCAAAAAATCAAATAGGATTTTTACAAAGCATATATAATTAACACTTTAAAGTTTTTAAATATTGGGAGATATAGCTATTTATATATAATTTAAAAATGTAAAATAGTATTAATTAAAATTGATTGAGGTTATTTTATGAAAACTCATGCGATAGTTGTGGTACTTTCATCTCTACAATACTTTTTTTAAGATTTATAATAATTAAAGATTTTCATTCGTATAAAACGCATGATATAATTCGTAACCTTATTAATTTATAGTGTTTGGAACAGATTCCAATCCATCATTATAGTCACCGACACTGAAAATTATAAAAATTTCTCCTCCCAATTTTTCCAATAACTTGACTTATCAACTACTTTTTTAAACTCTGTTAAAAATAAATATTTTAGCTGCGGCATGCTTGAAATGTATTTTCTAGAAATTATTGCTTTTATTGTTCTCCATACTTGTTCTATTGGATTATATTTTGGAGAAAATGGCGGTAAATGTATTAAATCCATATTTAGAACATTGCATAATTCTGTGAAAAATATTGCATGATGTACACTATAATTGTCTAAAATAACTGCTATTGGTTTTTCCATGATTAATTCATGTTGTAATTCCTTATCTGAAAAAAATGCCAACAACATTCCTTTTTGAAGATTTTCAAGCACTGAATGACTTTTTGTATTAAAATTAAGTGGATTTCTTTCAAGTCTTTGACATAGTTCTTTAATTGTTCGGCTTCTTTCAGATAAACTTTTAATGTTAATACTAATTTATTATAGTTATCTTCCTCATTAATGGTATCTAATATGTTTTCTAGAAATAATTCTTCATTATTGATTATTTTTTTAATTTAGATTCTAATTCTGGGTTTTCTATATTTTTGATGACGATGGTGATCATAAATTTCATCATTTCAAAGGTTTTAGTGTTATCTAAGAATGATACAAACGAATTTCCATTAATTGATTGAACTCCAAGGGCATTGATTGAAATTCTCTCTGTTGGTTGTTCTTTAATGTTTTTTGTACCTCTTTTATGATATGTTCTTTGACTATTGTCCTGATTTTGACAATAGGTTTGATCCAAAAACACGACAGTGAAATTTTCTAAATCTAAATGTCAGGTGTTTTTTTTAACTGTTCTTCAGCATCAGCAGGCATTTTAGTATAGATTTTATATGGTTTTGTGTAAGAATAGTCTAATTTCTTCATTAACCTTTCTACACTTCTAATACTATATTCAACGCTAAATTCTTTTTCAATTTTTTCTTTAACTTCTCTTGCAGTTTTCAATTCTTCTTTTTGTATTATCTCATCTAATAAAATAAGCTGTTCATTCGTTAGTTTAGATTGACCTTTAGAACCTTTTTTTCTTTTTAATCCTTCTATTCCACCATTATTCCATTGTTTTATCCAATTATATGCTGTGCCTTGACTAATGTCATGTTTTTTTATGATTTCTGATATGGGTTCGTCATGCAAAACATCTAAAATCACATATAATTTATTTAAGACTCTCGTATCGTTTTCTAATTTTTTTATTTCAGTTTGAACTTCTGAAATGATTCCATTGTATTTTTTAATAAGTTTTTGTTCTGCCATAATGTTATTTATTGTGTTTCATAGTATTTATAATTTTCAGTGTCGTGAACTATACATATATATTGTTTCGACGATAAAAATCATATTGTATAATTAATTTAATTTTATTGAAAAATATGTTACTATTTTTTCTTTAGAATTGAACATTATAATTATCAAGCATGAAAAGCATATTTTTTCATAAAATGGAGATTAAATATGAAGATTAAAAAAAGAATAATCTTGCTGACGCTTGTCATTTTTCTATTGAGCCTCGCAAATGCATATGCGAGTGAAATGGATGACACACTGGCAAGTGAAGATGCAAGTCAAATCGAGGTGTCCTCAACAGTTGAGGATACACTACAGGCAAGCGAAACGCTTGAACAAACAGATGATAATGGAGCTGAGCTGAAATCAACCGATGAGGATGAGCTCTCAAGCTCAGGGGAATTTGGCGAGCTTCAAAAACTGATTGATGACGCTTCAGACAAAAGCACAATCAATCTGGAACGCAATTACACCTACACTATAGGTGTAGACAATATAACTGAAGGAATAATCATAAGCAAGAACTTAACAATCAACGGTAACGGATTTGCAATAGACGCACAGGGCAAGTCAAGAATATTAAATATTAAAAACGGCACAAATGTTGTCTTGAACAATATCATATTCACAAACGGATACGTTAAGGGCTATGGTGGAGCCATCCTTTCAAATGGTACTGTGAATATTGTTGGATCCACTTTCACCAACAACACTGCAGCCGGTGTAGATGGCTTTGGTGGTGCAGTTTTCTTTAATGCTAAGGGTAGCGTGGAAAACTGTAATTTCAAAGCTAACGCAGCACAGGCAGATGGTGGTGCAGTTTACCTTGTTAACGAGAGCACTATTAAAAACTGTAATTTCATAGATAATAACGCAACCGGTAAAGATAGCGGTTATGGTGGTGCAGTTTTAGTTCAACAAAAGGGTACCATTGAAAACTGTAATTTCATTAACAATGCCGCTTCTTTTTCCGGTGGTGCTGTCAGCATGTTGTCAGGTAATGTGACAAATTGTAGTTTCGCCGGCAACACTGCATCTAAGTGGGCAGGGGCTCTCACTATGGGGTCAGGTAATCTGCGTGATTGTAATTTCACAGACAACGCTGCCGAATATGGTGCTGGTGCTGTCAATTTGCATCGTGGTAATGTGACAAATTGTATTTTCACCAATAATGCTGCTGAGGACAATGGCGGTGCTATGGCCATGATTTCAGGAAATGTGACTGATAGTATTTTCACAGCCAACACAGGATATGATGGTGGTGCAGTTTACTTCGATACTTCCGGCACTGTTGAAAATTGTAATTTTTCAGCCAACAATGCAACAAGTTATGGCAGTGCTGTCAGGATGAGTTCAGGTAGTGTATCAAATTCTAATTTCACAAGCAACATGGGAGATCATGGTGCTGTCAACCTGGGTTCAGGTAATGTGGATAATTGTAATTTTGTGAATAATACCGCTTCTAATGATGGTGGTGCAGTTTACATCTATAAAAATGGTGCCGTGTCAAATTGTAATTTCACAAACAACACTGCAAAAAATGGTAATGCAATTTTTATCAGTAAAGGCAACATTTCCGGCTGTGACTTTAGGAATAATTATATAAGTGAAGGCGCAATTCATTCAGTGACTGGAAATGTTACTTTGTCTAATAATATTTTGGATGTTAATGATGTTATGCAGAGTAATAATTTCACACATGTTCAAAATTTAATAAACAAGGCCGATAGTGGGGATACAATCTTTATAGATGGATCATATTATGGTTTTGGAATACCAATCAGAATTACAAAAAGTTTAACATTAATTGGAACAAATAATGCAACATTAGATGCAAGAAAACTATCAAAAATATTTTATATAACTGCAGACAATGTTACACTTAAAAACATGTGCTTCACGAACGGATACTCACAAAACGGAGGCGCAGTTTACTTCAATAGAACTGGTATTGTTGAAAATTGTAATTTCATAAACAACACCGCAAATGAGGATGGCGGTGCAGTCTACTTCAATTGTTCCGGCACTGTTGAAAATTGTAATTTTACCAACAACAGGGCAAATTACGCTTGGGGTGGTGCAGTTTTCTTTAAGAATCAAGGCACTGTGAAAAACTGTAATTTTATCAACAACACTGCTTCTGAATTGGGTGGTGCAGTTTACTTTGTTGGTAATGGTGAAGTGATAAATTGTAATTTTACTAACAACACTGTTTCTATAGATGGTGGTGCCGTTTTCTTTAATGAAAATGCTACTGGTAATGTGACATATTGTAATTTTATTAACAATACTGCTTCTGTAGATGGTGGTGCAGTTTGCTTCTGGAGTATCGGTAATGTGGCAAATTGTAATTTTGCGGATAATTCTGCTTCTCATGGTGGTGCTGTCAACTTAGGTTCAGGTAATGTGGCAAATTGTAATTTTATCAACAACACTGCTTCTGAAGAGGGTGGTGCAGTTTACTTCGCTGATAATAGTGAAGTGACAAATTGTATTTTCACCAATAACACTGCTAGGGTGGGCGGTGCCATGAGAATATATTCCGGAAATGTGACAGATTCTATTTTCACAGCCAACACTGCAGGATATGGTGGTGCTGTTTACTTTGACTATAATGGTGCTGCGGAAAACTGTAATTTCACAGCCAACACTGCAGAATATGGTGGTGCTGTTTACTTCGATGAGGATTCTGCCAATATAATGAACTGTAATTTCATTAACAACAATGCTTCTTCTTCTGGCGGTGCTGTCAATATGCACAACGGTAATGTGGCCGATTGTAATTTCACCGGCAACACTGCTGATTCTTATTCTGGCGGTGCTGTCGTAATGGATTCAGGTAATGTGATAAATTCTATCTTCACAGCCAACAAGGCAGCCAGAACTGGTGGAGCAATATATGTTGGAGCACAATCAACCAACAACAATTTCTCAGGCCAATTCTATAATAATCAAGCAGGACAAAGCGGTGGAGCAATATTCTTCCGCAATTCAGTCGAAAACAATACTTTCGATGGCATTTTCAAGGACAACACCGCAGGCTACGGTGCGGGAATGTTTTTCTACAATGATGCAAACGGCAATAGGATTAAAGGCGACTTTATAAACAACACTGCCCAATCCTGTGGTGGGGGAATGTTTTTCTACTTCACAACCGATAAAAACAACTTCTCAGGCAGTTTCATCAACAACAGTGCTTTAGGTCTGCTTGATCCGACAGTCGGAAACGGAGGGGCAATAACATTCAAGAACGTATCCACCAACAGCATTTTCACTTGTGATTTCATTAACAACACTGCAAACCTGAACGGTGGAGGCGTAAACTACCGTGAAAGTCCTTCCAACATCACATTCAACTCTAACTTCATAAACAACACTTCCCCTACCGGCGGAGGAGTCAATTTCTTTGAAACATTCGAGAATGTCGTATTCAATGGAGAGTTCATCGGCAACTCAGCAGATAAAGGTGGTGCAATCGCCACTGTAGATGGAATCATCAGGAATGTTTCATTCAAGGCCAATCATGCTGAAGATGAGGGTGGAGCAGTTTATTTCAAAGGATCCGCTGTGGTTGAGAATTGTAATTTCACTAACAACACTGCAGACTATGGTGGTGCGGTTTACATTTTTGGCACTGGTGAAGTGAGGGATTGTGTTTTTATTAATAACACTGGTTTTGAATTTGCTGGCGCTTTAATGATGATTTACGGTACTGTGAGTGATTCCAGTTTCACCGGCAACACTGCACACATTGGCGGAGCTGTCAGAATCAACGGTGAAGCTACTGTGACAAGGTGTAATTTCACTGACAACACTGCAACATTGGAAGGTGGTGCAGTCTACTTAGGCTCCCCAGGTAATGTGACATTCTCCAATTTCATCGGCAACAAAGCAACCGGCGACGGTGTTGGGGGCGGAGCAGTCCTCTTATATGAGGGAGGCAATGTATCATATTCCAATTTCACCAATAACCATGTATCCACTGATGGTGGAGCGGTTCACTTCTATGATAATGGTACTCTAGGCGATTGTAACTTCTATGATAATGAGGCTGGAGTTACTGGTGGTGCGGTTTACTTCTATAATGATGGTACAGTTTCAAACTCTAATTTCATCGGCAATGAAGCGAATGGTGAGAAAAGTTCTGGTGGAGCAATTTGCTTTGATGAGGCAGGAAATGTTATAAATTCTATTTTCAAAGCCAACAAGGCAAGCGGTGTTGGCAGTATGGGAGGTGCTGTCTTAATTGAAAATTCCGGTAATGTGACCAACTGCAGGTTTGAAGATAACTCCGCAGAATTTGGTGGAGCTGTCTCATCTGACAGGACCGTTAATATCGCTGATTGTAATTTCACAGCCAACCGTGCATCAGTAGAGGGCGGTGCTTTCTATACTGGTTCCTGCAATATTGAAAATTCCAATTTCACCAACAACATTGCAAGTAATGGGAGATACAGTGGTGATGGTGGTGCTGTTTACATCAACGGCAATGCCACTGTGGTAAATTGTGATTTCATAGGCAATGAGGCCGGTGTAGGTTCTGCAATTTACTTCTGGAATCTCCACGAATCCAAACACGTCAGGTCCATTTCCCACTCCACATTCCTGAACAATAAGGCAAATATGGATTCTATAGCCCCATTTACTTTAACAGTCAATGGAACTAATATTGAAATTGCTTTCCATGGTAACAATAACCTTTTTAATGCAATATTGTCCAGACTGAAAGGGGATGTCAATGTCACAAACGTTACCTACTGGGGAGCAAGCGGTATTGAGAACACTGGTGATTCCACTATTGTGCCTGTCATGTTATATACACAAGCCGGCCAGAACGTTACTGTTAGGGGTGTTGTCGACGGTGTTGAAGTCAATATAACTAGAAGCACTGACGCTGAGGGTAAAATAGTCCTTGAAAATGTCAGAGAGTATAATATAACCGTAAGCCACGATGAGGATTCATACTACTTCTCTGGAAAAACATTTTTCACAAGCAGGCAGTTAAGCTTAAACATGACTGATATCACAACCAACGACTTTACAGTCAACATAACTGCAAAATCTGACATATTTGAAGAGTATATGTCTGGTGAAATGATTTTCAGGGTTGACGGTCAAGAACTCTACGCAAGTTATGCAGGTAATGGAACCTGGTGGGCAATGCACACATTTGATGATTTCGGCACTTACAAGGTCAGCGCATTATTCAACGGACCATACAATGTAATCGTCCGCAATGGAACTATAGTCGTAAATAAAATCAAAACAGAAATAACTGGATCTGCAATAACTGCCACATATAATGTGAACAAATATCTTGTAATCACATTAAAGGACGGTACCGGCAAGGCTTTAAGCGGCGTTAAGGTGACTGTTAACTTGAACGGTGCTAAAACCTACACTACCGACAGTAACGGTCAGATTAAGGTTTCCACTAAAGGGCTTGCTCCTAAAGCATACACTGCCAAGGTAGCATTCAACGGAGATGCCGTTTATGACAAGTCCGCTAAGGATATTAAAGTCACCGTTAAGAAGGCCACTCCTAAACTGACTGCCAAAAAGAAAACCTTTAAAACCAGTGTCAAAACCAAAAAGTACACTATTACATTAAAGGACAATACCGGCAAGGCAATCAAGAAGGCTAAAGTCACCCTGAAAGTCAAAGGCAAAACCTACAAGGCCACTACCAACAGTAAAGGTAAGGCTACCTTCAAGATTACCAAACTCAACAAGAAAGGAACCTTCAAGGCAACAATAACCTATAAAGGAAACAAGTACTACAACAAGGTATCTAAAAAAGCCAATATCAAGGTTATTGTAACCTTCAAGACAGTGTCCAAAGGAAGCAAGGACAAGTCAACCGTTAAGGAAATCCAGCAGGCTTTAAAAAATAAAGGTTACTATTTAACTTATCAAGGCCATTACTTGAAAGTGGATGGTAAGTTCGGTAGCTGCACATTCAGGTCCGTTAAGGAGTTCCAGCATGACAATGGTCTTAAGGTGACTGGTAAGGTTGATGAGAAGACTGCTAAAAAACTTGGAATAATTTAAATAAGGATTTTAATTCCTTATTTTCTTCTCTTTTTTTAAAACTAATTTTCCGCACAATATTGTCTTCAAGATAATTCAATCATCAATCATTTTAATAAAAATAATTTTCATAACATTTATTTTTAGGCAATGTTTTTTACATTAACGCCAAAGGTATGGAAAATCTATTTTCTTTGAAGTTCTGCATATATATCATCTACTTTTCAAATTCAAATTTCAATTAACAAATGGCAGCCGTTAATGTTAATATTACTTTTTTTATTATATTATTTATATAAATAAGATAATAAAATATTATTTATGACATTAATAAAAGAATTGCAAATCAATATTGCAATGAGCAATTACACTCAAAGAAGCAGTAGCTATTCAGCCAACTATGATTATCTATACTTGGATAACTTAATGGATAGTTCTTACGCTACTTTATTCAGAAATGACTTGAAAAATCTAAAGATTAAAACAAAAGATGGAAATTCATGTCAGTTACTTTACCTTCCAAGTTATGGATCTCAAGCTGCAGCTATACTTGCAAGAATTCCTGCAAGTAAAATTTCACAAACAACAAAGCTGATCCTTGAAGTTCATGACACAACATTTTCAAGCACATTAACGCCAGTTTATCTGCCTTTCATGTTAGGGTGGTGGGAGTCTTGTCTGTTGGTAATATGTTTTTTTCATTTTTTAGGGAGGTCTATAATTATCAGTTTTGATATCTAACGTTTTCAAAATTGGTTTTGGATTATAGTATACATTTTACTATTTTTCTGCCCATCATAATTAAGTTCCATAGTCAACTCGATAAGTTTATTTTATCAGTTTTTGATATTAAGGTTTCCAAAAACGACTTGTGTTATTGCATTGCTAAAGTATTATATATGTGGGTATTAATTAAATAGCTATTAATTATATATAACTTAAAAATTAAATTATTAATTAATTAAAATTATTTTGGAGAGAGAGTTTATGAAAACTCATGCGATAGTTGTGGTACTTTCATCTCTACAATACTTTTTTTAAGATTTATAATAATTAAATATTTTTAATTGCCATAATCGGCTATTGTTTATATAACTGAAGATATTTTTATAAATTTCTAGCTACATATTATTAATCACTGTGAGGTGAGTTGTATGGCTAGTTTAAATTTTGATGATGATCGTTTGAAGAGCACTCCCTTTTTTTATTTCATTAACTACATTAATGTGCTTCACGACAATTTCTTAAAAGAGAATTTCAAGGATATCACTCCCAGGGATTTCACTTATCTCTCAAATATTTTCTATCATGAAAACATATCCCAAAAGGAATTGGCAGTTCTGCTTTATGTTTCAGAAGCTAATGTTGCTCAAATCGTTAAAAGACTGGAAAAAAGTGGTTATGTTAAACGCGAATTTTTAAAAGATGATAATGGTAAAAAATCTCTTAGTTTAACTGATGAAGGTGAGTCCATTTTTAATTTTCTTTTAAACATGATTAATGAAGGGGAATCAGAAATTTTTAAAGATTACTCTGATGAAGACAAAATGAAATTCAAAGAAATGCTATATGTCTTTTGTGAAGGTGCAGCGGAATACTGATAAAACTTAAATATTCATGAACCAAAAAATAATATTATACTTAAGATACTTAAGTAGATTATTACTTAAAAGGTGAAAATCATGGCTGACAAAGAAAAAACTATTGAAGTATTGCAAGCTATTGTAACTGGATTGTCTGCAAATTCATTTGGACACAGAATTCAAGCTAAAATATTTGCAGGATTAGGATTTCCGTCCCTAGGAGACAAATATATTGCACATGCAACCGAAGAAATGGATTTCGTAGAACAGTTCATGGACAGAATCCTCGATTTGGGTGGAGAAATCAAACAGGAAGCACAGGAAGCAAAACCTATATACAAAGACATTGTTGAGTTCATAGAATATGACTATAACGTATCAGTTGAGGGAATTGCATTTTTAAACGAAGTAATGGATTCCGGAATCTTTGATGCAACCACTTATGATTTGATGAAAGTATATCTCAAGGATGAAGAGGAAGACATGTACTGGAGCGAACAGCAATTAGACCTATGCAAAATGATTGGAAAACAAAACTATCTGACACAATTGTTAATCAACGGTCCAACTGCTGAATAAACTTATTTATTAGGTGGGGAAAATGGAGATTAAAGCTGTTAAAACATTTAAAAATGGATTCATGAATCAGGCCTTTGCTTTTGGCGGTGAAGAGGGAATGGAAAATTTCGATGCATCCATTAAATATCGGGCAAGCATTCAAAATTATCTGATTGATACAGGAGATGAAATAATTCTTGTAGATACTGGAATTCCTGAAGGATTGGCTATTCCCGAACCTGATGATTCAACTCCAATCTACAATGGGGAGCTAATAAGCAGTTATGTGGAAGCATTGGAAAAATTAGGTTACAAAGTGGAAGATGTATCAAGAATTCTTTTAACACACAAACATCCGGACCATTCCGGTGAATTGTCAAAATTTCCGAATGCTAAAATATACCTGTCAAAAACAGAAGCAGAAGAGTTAAAACTTGATGGCGACAACATCATAACAGTTGATTATGAAACCATTTATAAGAATTTCCCAAAAGCCGAAAAAATTGTTGACGGAGTATATCTTATTCAGGCAATAGGCCACACTACCGGAAACAGCATAGTTATTGTGGAAGATGATGATTTATTCTACATGATTCATGGAGATATAACATATACTGATGAAGCACTCTATCAAAACAAGCTGTCCATAGTTTTTGAAGACATCGAAAAGGCAAGGGAAACATTAGACAATGTACGTGAATTCATCAAAAACAATCCTACAGTGTATCTGTCAACACACACTCCATTAGGTCCTGAAAACCTTGAAAACAAATATATTATAGATTTAGATAACCAACCGGAAAGTATTTATCCCGAATAAATGCTTTCTTTAAATTCTTTTTTGATTAAAAATGAAAATATTGTA
>NZ_JAFRSC010000038.1 GCF_017427765.1 Methanobrevibacter sp.
GAGCGGCATTGATGCCAATTCTTTAAGAAGCAATGAATATTATGGCAGAAGCATTGAAAGCTGGTAATGATATGGCAAAACATCTGTTAATTTCATCCATATTCCAAACCATTTAATTGAAGATTAGGCAGAAAAATCCTATCTAAGATAAGCCTTGTAATATTTTCGCAATCAACAATTTGCATATTTTCTATTTCACAACACATTTCCTTAATCCATTCGTTGAAACGAATCAAGGCAGTCGTGTTTCCTGTTTTGGCCACAACCCACAAAGCATGGCCTATTCTGCCCCTGACATCAAAAGCAATCGAGCCGTCAAGCTTACGCCGAAACCTGTTGCAGAAAAAGCCTTCCGATAGTTCATCTGAAACCACTTGCGACAATGCTGAATCAGCCTCGTCAAGAGAAACACAACGCCCTGTCTTGGCACAAATGTAAACATATCGGAACGGACTCAATCTTTCCTTTTTGATTACAAAGTTTTTATCCTTCCCAAGACGAACCAAGAACCATGTGTATGCTTTATTCTCTATTGCACCTTCATTCTGATTTTCAAATAGTTGAACTTTCCCGTTCAAGTATTCTTCCGATGCCCGTTTTTCAATGACACGGAGTAACCGATAATTATCCGTGTCACGCTCCCAATACCACTCAACGGGGTCAAAATAGGCATCTCTCCAAAACCAATCATCAAGCAGATACTTTGCGCACCAAACAACATCATGCTTCGTTGTCCTTCTCATAAACGCATCCACAATTCTCTTTTGGTCATCAAACGATTGATAATCAAACCGTTTTTGCAACTCAATTCGAGAGGTTGTAATTCGCCCGCTCTTGTCATTATTGAAATCGTCAAGCAATTGATTAATAGACGCATTTGGCATTTTCGGCATCATATCCATTTGTGACGGATAAAGCCTTTTGTCGATGAAATCCAAAAGACGGCCCGTTCCCGAATCATCAAAGTAATAAAACTCCAAATCCATTTTCAATTGCTGCAATTCGGCAATCGACAAGGAATTGATAATGTGGCGTATAACATCGTGACTGTCTTCCACATTTTCCACAAGATATTTTGCGAGTTCCATAGTGTTGCGTAATTAAAGTTTAACGTTGTTGCTTTTTGTAAATTCATCGCATTTTTCAGCAATTAAGCGCAGTAATTCATCTGTAATGTTGATTGACAATTGATTCGTATGTATCAACAATTTGGGTTGATTTCCAAGATGAACATTTAACCAATTTCTTTTAAGTTTACAATTATCATCCCTATCAATAGTTTTCCCGTCCCACTTCACGCCAAACAATTCTTCCAAATCAATTCCAAACTCTTTCGGATAATGACCTGCAGCGACTATTACAATTGGGAATTGTTGATAAAATGGTAATTTCAGCAATTCTGTGGTTCTTACTTTTATTGATTCTTTTCGTTTTTCGACGTCAGCTTCTTTACTATTTTCTGCAGATACTGAACTCAATTCCGTAGAAAAGCAGTATTCATGGAAACAAATAGTTCTTTTTCGTTCATCATCAAGGGATATGGTTTCCATCTGATTGATTATTTTCTGATAATCAAACCATGTACGGCTTGTACCATAGTTTTTCCCATTATCAATTCTGAAGTATTGACCTCTATAAGGATACATAGGGTTAATCGGAGCCTCTGGGTCTTTTTTCCAAAATTCATCCTTATCTGCATTAAAGAGAGCCATGTCTTTTTTGACGTTTTCCAACCAACCTTCAACATTTTTCAGATTCTCTCTTACGTATTGCTTTTCTTCTTTTCTCTCATCAATCGCTAATTCTTTTCCAATAATCAATATTTTAGCGTTAGGATTGCCTACGCCAATATATTCAATATATTGGCCATTGAATTGATTCTTTTTGTCGTTCACTTCATTTACAAGTTCTACGAATGATTTCGGATAATTGCAATTGTTTTCCATAGTTTCAAGTTTTATGTTTTCTGCAAATCTAAAAAATCTCCTTCAATTGGCAGCCAATAATCTCGCGGTTTTCCATTAATAATCACATCATCGTCAAATGCTTTCTTATGAACTTGAGCCTTTTTGTTTTTGATAAGGACTGATTTCAAAGACCTACACGAGGCAAAAGCACGAAAACCAATATACTGTAATGAAATAGGAAAGTCTATTAACCTTAAGCACACACACAACTCAAAAGCCTGCGACTCTATGCGTTCCAAATTTTTCGATAGCATGACTTTTTCCAGCATACCACAATCGATAAAGGCGCACGATTTAATCTGACTCACGGATTCTTCCATCATTACAGTTTTTATCCACGAACCACGAAAGGCATTTTCACCAATCCTTCTTACATTTGATGGAATAATTATAGATTCCTTTTTATTGCCTTCGAAAGCCCCTTCGCCTATTTCTTCAACTGTGTTAGGAATAATCGTATTAATA
>NZ_JAFRSC010000035.1 GCF_017427765.1 Methanobrevibacter sp.
ATTAAAAAAAGTTAAATTATTGTGCCCTTTGAATTAACAATAATTTATTTATTGAGTCAAGAACTGCTAAAATACTTGCCATAACTATGTCCTGATTGGTTGACCTACCAGTTGATTTGTTGCCATGGGAATCTGAACTTATTACAAATACCTCTGCCAGAGCATCTGTACCTCCGGTAATAGCTTCAAGATTATATTCTTCAAGTTCAATATCCATAGTGTCCTTAATCAAAAATCGAATAGCATTTAGTGCCGCATCAACAGGACCAACACCGGTACTGGCTGTTTCTTTTTCCTCACCGTCAATTTCAAGTCTTACTGTAGCAGTTGGTGAAACACCACTGCCTGACGATAACCCCAAACCCTTCAAAACTATTGGAGTTTCACGGGCAGATGAAAGCTCAGTGATTGCAATAGCTATCAAATCATCATCAGTAACGCATTTTCCGCTGTCGCCCAAAGCTTTTATATCGTCAAAAACCTTACAAAACTGATCATCATTTAAATCAATGTGATATTCCTTCAGTTTGGATTTTAAAGCATTAGCACCAGTGTGTTTTCCTAAAACAATACGGCGGGAATGGCCCACCATCTCAGGTGACATCGGCTCATAAGTGGAAGAGTTGTTCAAAATTCCATGAACATGAATTCCGGACTCGTGTGCAAAAGCATTGTCACCAACGATAGGTTTGTTGACAGGCATCTTAACACCTGTAAGGCGCCCGACAAGATTTGATAGGCTGTAAAGTCTAGTAGTGTCAAGACCAAGGTCAATTCCATATGCAACCTTTAATGTAACAACTAGTTCCTCTAAAGAGCAGTTACCGGTTCTCTCACCCAAACCGTTGATGGTAACGTGAGCCTGATTGGCTCCGCATTCAATGGCTGTAAGGGTATTTGCCGTTGCCAAACCGAAATCATTGTGGAAATGAACACTCACCGGTGTCTTGAAATTATCCTTAATGAAGGTTATAAGCTCACGGGTAAATACAGGAGTTAGAACACCTACTGTATCGGGAACATCCAGAAAATCGGCTCCTGCATCAACAACACCAGAAAATATTTCTAATAAGAAATCATGCTCTGTTCTTGTTGCATCTTCAGCTGAAAACTCAACAGTCAGACCATGATCTTTTGCATATTCAACAGCGCTGACGGCGGTGTCAATGACCTGCTGTTTACTCATCTTTAATTTGAAGTCACGATGCAATGGGGAGGTGCCTATGAAAGTATGGACATAATCGAGACCTGAATCAAGAACAGCGTCAATGTCATTTGTAAGGGAACGTGAAAGTCCAACCAAAGTGGAGTCCAAATCCATGGATTTGATTTTTTTTGCGGATTCTATTTCACCTTTAGAAGAGGCAGGAAAGCCCACTTCAATTTTATCAACGCCCAAATTGTTAAGCTTTTGGGCAATCTGAATCTTTTCATCAACTGTCAGAGCAACACCGGGTGTCTGCTCACCGTCCCTTAAAGTTGTATCAAAAATATAAATCTTATCGGCAAGATTCATATTCGCCTTTTTTAGCACTTCCATATCATGCATATAAATACTTCCATTAATTGTTTTATTGATTATATATTGGCTTAAAAAATATAAAAATTTTATATATTAAAAACAAATCATTAAACATGAAACTCGGATTTACAACACTGGCACTGTTCATGCAACCCAATGAGAAAATCATCAATCTGGCAAAAAAACACGAGTTTGAAATGATTGAAATATTAGGTGAAGGACCTTTTTTTGAAAAAGAAAATCCAGAATACATCGACTGCGGACTGGACGTTAGAATTCATGGCCCTACAGTTGATTTAAATATAGCTAGTATTAACAAGGAAATAAAGGAAGTGAGTGTTAATCAGATGATTCGATGCGCTGAGTTTGCAGAAACAATCGGTGCAAAAACCGTTACGGTACATCCAGGAAAAATCGGCAGAAACGATCCGCAGCTGAGAGAATGGGCTATGGAGATGGCTATCGAAAGTGTAGGAACAATTATGGACAGCACAAATGTCGAAATATCTGTTGAAAACATGCCGGTTAGGGCATCATTTTTGGCAAACAAAGTTGAAGAGCTTGAACGCATCCAGCAGGAAACCGGCTGTGCGCTGACAATCGATACAGGTCATGGAAACACATGCAATAACCTGGAGGAAATGCTTGAGCTTAAAAACATTAGCTACTGTCATCTGAATGATAATGATGGATTTAAAGACCAGCATATTGCCTTAGGCGATGGTACGCTTGATTTGAAGTTGCTTAAAAAGATAGATGTCGGAATTATTGAGTTAAATACCTTCGATAACATATTAAAGAGCAAAAAAGTCATTGAAAATCTTTAATTTATATTATTTTTTTATAAGTTATTAGTTATAAGTTATAACTTATAAGTTATTATAATCAAAAAAATAATATTAAAAATCAATCATTGTAACCTCGAATATGTCTTCAATGACATAATCAGTCTTATCCATCATTTTAGGAGATACTTCCTCCTGCTGTTCAATGGTTAAGACACTGACATCGGCCTTTTTAAAAGCAAGTATGTCATTAAGGCCGTCACCGACCATCATGACCTTATAGCCCGCATCCTTTAAAATGGATACGACTTCACATTTACCTCTGGTTGAAACCGTTCCGTAGGCATTGTCTTCGGGCACATCAAGCAAATTTGCAAGCTTGTTGATGGCTCCTTTTCTATCGCCGGATGCAATATATATTTCAATTCCTCTGGACTTTAAGGTCTCAACAGTTTCGAAAACCTTTGGGAAAAACTTGCCGGCGGAAGTAATTGTATAAGCCACAACACCCAAATCCATGTCAACGATTAATGCAGATCCGTTGCACAGCTCCATGTGGGGAATCTTTTCGCGAAGAATCTCAAAGCCGTCGGTAATGTCTGAAATGGTGGATGTTGTTTCATTGTCCAAAATTTCTTTAACTTCAGCTTTTGAAACCTGTTTTGTGGAAAAGCTAATGTCAAAGTCAATATTGTACTTCTGAATTACATCAGAAATTAAAGTGTCTGAATCAAGCTTTAAAAGTTTGTTTGTGTTGAACTGAAGTACAACCAAAGCCAGTGCATCGGCCTGGTCTATTAAATCAAGGGAGTTGATGTCTGTGAATATATTACCGTTTATGACATCCTTAATTACCCGATATCTTTCTATTAATGTTCCTGAATTATCAAATACGACCGCTTTTTTCATTTAAATCACTAAACGATACACAATTTAAACTCCAGAATTTCACTTTTGCCGTCAAGCCAATTGAAGATTAATTCCTTGATATTAGGAGTTTTAGCTTTAACTTTTGATTTGTATTCGAGGAAATTTTCATAATCATCGGGATAAGTTTCTTCGAGATATTTTTCATATTTTCTCCGGTTTTCTATGGAAATTTTCTCTTTTCTATATATGTTAAACAAAATTCCAACATTGTCAATTCTTAAACCACCATCAAAAGAATCTAAAATTTCAGTCATTATCATCACTCTTTAATTTTCATTTGTAAAAAGTAAACATTATATTTTTCCATTCGTGAATTAAATTCATTACCAAATTTTGATAGATTTTCGGAAATATACTTATCAAAAAGTACCTTTTCTTCATTTTCTTCTTCTTTTTGATTTAAATCTAAATTATTTAAACTTGTAATTTGATTCTCCATCTCATTTTGAACTTCCCCGTCGTGTTGACGACGGGGATTCGCAAACCAAAAAAAAATATAGTTTATTTTTTGGAAATTTTTTTTACTGCACCGTCGTCCCGACGATTTCTAATCCTTTATTAAGGATGTTAATGGCCGCATTCCAGTCACGATCGTGATGTGTATGGCAATGCGGGCAGTCCCAGTCCCGTATTTCTAGATTTTTAAGTCCTTTGAGGTTTTCATTTTTTTTCTTGGCATTTGTGGCATATTTGAGTGGATGGGAAAAATTTAGATACTTTAACAAATTCTAC
>NZ_JAFRSC010000002.1 GCF_017427765.1 Methanobrevibacter sp.
ATTAAAAAAATTATACAAAAATAAGATTTTTTTAAAACAAATTAAAAATTATAATAAAAAAAGTAGTAAAAAAATATGAAAAAAAGCTTATTCTCTGGTTTGTTCTAACCTTACAAGCCTTGTAACATATCCTGCAATTTTATTTCTTAAATGTTTAGTACTTACAGTAGAGTATTCTTGTACTAATTTTTTATTTTCTTCAAAATCAGTGGTGAAAACTCCTTTGTGAGTTTCAATAAGTTCTTTTGCTAAACGTTTAACAAATGAAGTTCTAATATTACCCATCAACATTCCTCCTTAAAATTTTTTCCTGCTCATTTTTATTTAAAATAGTTAGCATGTCTACTATTTGATCAATAATTTCATTATCAAGACCCAAGTCTGTACAAAGGTCATCTATCTTTTGATGCACAATATCTTCCCTGCCTTTATCAAAAATAGGCATATCCAGATATTCTTTTGAAAGTGCAATATCTTTTGCTAAAGATGTCCTTTGATAAATTAAATCAAATAAGTCATTATCAATTTCATCAATACGATTTCGTGATTTCTCAAGAAGTTCTTCAGCTTCCTTTTTGTTTTTAAAAGTTTTTATCTCATAACTACTTTCCAAAAAATCACCAAACTGATAATAATGATAATAATATAATTTATTATAATACTAGTATATAAACTATATGTTTAAAAAAAGTAAAGAATAAAAAATTTGAATTTTTTATTCAGTTTAAAGTATTTTATTGTAATTTAAAAAAGCACTCATTTCTTTATAAGATAAATCAGTAGCTTTTGTAGATACCTTATTAACTGGACTTATTACCTCACAAATTACAGCTGGAGTTCCTTTATAATTGACCCAGTCTGCCAAAGACCATCTGTATTTCTGACCAGGATAGTAGAAAATCTTATTTACTTTAGCATTCTTAGCAATGTAATTTGAAAGATCAACACATTTTGTAGGTGATTTATATCCTAAAACGACATTTATTCCAGGAACCCCCGGACTTACGGTAGTATGGAAATCACCATATGCATCACATTTGTATTTTGTAATCAATTTTGTAATCTTATTTGAAACAGTACCTGCTTTATGAGCCACTCTGTTAAAATCATAATTTGTGAGCCTTACTTTTTTACTGATAGCCTTAACATTGACAAACGGAATTATGTAAACTGTACCTTTAATAGGATTAGTGGTCATATATGTAATCATTTTCATTGCTGCAACCTGAGAGTTCAATTCATTTCCGTGAACTCCAGCAGTCATGAAAACAACCTTACCGTTACCACCTTTAATAGTTATTAATGGAATTCCTTTTTTTGTAGCTTCTACGGCTTTTTTAACCCAATAATTATTAGGCATGTTCTTTTTAATCAATGGAGCTTTACTGACATCTCCAGTAAGTCCCCATTTAAGAATTTCCATTGAAACGTAATTATTCACCACATAATTATTCTTGCCTGTAAAACCGTCTGCAAAGTAATTTATTACATATTTTCCGGAATTATACTTAAGGAATAAAGTGGCATAGCCATTCGCATTTGTATATCTTGTATATGATTTCTTACCTATGGTAAAATTGACACCATATCCCACTACAGGTTTTCCGGAATTGTCCAGCAGCCTCACAACATATTTGGTGTTTGTTCCATATTTGGTAGTTATATCTCCAGTATGAGTTACCCTTGAAGAAAGCAGTTTAATATTCTTAGTAACAGATTTATTAGCATATTCAATTAAAATATTATAGTTTCCAGGGTTTAAAGCAATATTTAAATTAGCTGTACCGTTTTCATCAGTATCAACAAATAAATTTTCATTGTTTAATGTAACAGAAACATTTCTAGCATAAACGCCAGTACCGTTTGAATCTACAATATTAAAAGTATAAACCGGATTAGCTTTATAATACCAGACAAAATCTTCAGCCTGAATAGATATATTTAGCTCTTCATTTTCACCAGTATCTCCTGAAGAGACGTTACCTTCAGAAGATAAAACCTCATCCACAGATACATCACTTATTGGATAATTTTCATCAGCAGAAATTCCAATGGAATCTGTCTGAGCAACAATATTATCATCAGCTATGCCTACTGCATCATCAGTGAAATTATCTGATGCTGAAACAGCAGAAATACTGACAAATAAAATTAATATCAACAACAATAATCTTTTCATATCAATACACAACCTTCATTATCAACATTTGTTTCTATAATTTTACCTTCATATTTACCCCATATCTCTTTTACATCATCTATTGAATTATCATTAACAACGGCTACAAATGAAGAACCAGTTCCAGATAAACCTGAAGCAATGGCGCCTGCCTGCAGAGCATCAATAGCTATTGTAGAATCAAAACCTAATGTTGCAGAATAGATTAATCCATTTAAATTTAAAGCTTTAAGATAATTCTTCTGTTTTGCAAATTCAAAAGCCGTTTCAACCAGGGGAGCCAACAATTTCATTCGCTCAGGATTTGAATCACCTGATTTTGAATAAAAATTTGGCATGTAAACTAAAATCGGATAATCCTGCATTTTTTCTTTTATAATAAATTCCCTTTTTTTATTATCCGTTACAACAACCCCTCCAAAATAAGAAGCCGTAGCATCATCAAAAGATCCAGTAATGGTAACCCCAGCATCCAGTGACGCATCGATTGCCATGTTAATAATTTCCAAATCATCAAGAGGCCTTAAATCAAATTCATCACTTATAACTGAAGATACCGCTTTAACAATTGCATTGGATGAAGCACTGCTGCTTGACAGTCCTGATGCCATAGGCAGACTGGATTTTGTTTTAACCTCAATACCGAATTCATCCTTACTGATATTGTAATGTTTAAAAACCTTTTCAACACATAATTCCATCAATTCGCTATCTGCACCAACATCATTAGAACAGGAAATGGAATTATTTTTTGATTTGGCTTCACATTTTATATCCAGTCCGATTCCAAATGCAGAACCGAAACCAGTAGCAATTGCATTAATAATTGTTGCTGAACCCGGAGACCTTACAGTTTTTTTCATATCACACCTCATCATAAGGAATATTAACTTCGGAAAATACCTTCGCCCTATTTCTAGCATTTAAAGATAATCCCACTCTAAATTCAACATCATTAATAACCTTATCGATTGCACTTGCAATTGAAGAAATCTTAGTTGGATTAACCAATAACCCCACATCATCATTGATGATTTCAGTGATTCCTCCGACATTACTGCCAATTACAGGTTTACCGCAAGCTAAAGCTTCGATTAAAACTAAACCAAAACTTTCTGAAAGTGAAGGTAAAACCAAAACGTCACAACTCGGAATAATATTTTCAACATCGTTTCTGGAGCCTAAAAATATTACGTCACGAATATTTTCATCCTCAACCTTTTGATTGAGTTTTTTAAATAACGGTCCATCACCAACAATAACCAGATAATAATCACTGTTTGCAATTTTTTTGGCTTCAAGTAATGAATCAACATTTTTACGTTTAATTAAATTACCTACAAAAAGAACTATCGGCTTATCCAGTAATTTGTTTTCCTCTTTAAATGTATTGTTTTCTTTAGAGGAAAATTTGTTAATATCCACTGAATTCCAACAAATTCTGGTTTTATTGGATATGCCTGTAACACCAGTAGCAATAATTTCATGTTTTAATGCATTACTAACTGCGAGAACAACATCGGCCTTTTTCAATACATTTTTAATAGTGGAACGCATTAACGGTTGTTTTTTATATACTTCAAACATATCTGATCCATGGGCAGTAATATATGTTTTAATGCCATGTTCATTTCCAACTTCAACAGCCGCAGCACCGGCTGGGAAAAGATAATGGCCATGAATAATATCAATGTCTTCTGTCTTTAAAAGCTCTTCCAATGCCTTTTTAGCATTCTTTTTAAACATTAAACCTCTGACACCAGGTACATTAATGCCTCTGGTTCCAATCACATGAATTCCATCAATGTCCTTGATATCTTTATGAGGATATGTGATTACAAAAACTTCATGCCCCTGTTTAACAAGTTCCTTTGATAACGTGTGTATATGAACACCTACACCGCCCACATGAGGCGGAAATTGACCAACCATAGCTATTTTCATGAAAAATAATCTCCACTATCTATAATATTATATTGTGAATTTCTTGTTTAAATAATTAATTCAACATAGTTTATTTTTTTAAGAAATTCTTACAATCCCCTCCACTTTATCAAAATCTTCATCAAATGACAATATTTCTTGGATATTATTTTCTTTCATAGTATGAATTGCAGTACAGTCTGCGAGAGATAGTGTTCCGTCAAATTTAAGATAATATCTAAGTGACTCATCAAGCAATGTGTCTGATTTAAATATGGTGAAATTGTCCTTGATATATTTAAAAGTCATGACCCCCACTTTTCCACCATGACAACTTCCAATGAGGTTTAATGACTCGATAATCATCGGTTCTGTAATTATTTTATCTTCTGATTTTAACGTTTCAAGCAATCTAACAGCATCACTATGCCATTGGTCCTTTTCGACTATTAATGCAATTAGATATGAAGCATCTACAAAAATCAATTTATCACCATTTTAATCCTTTTGAGCCTCTTTTTTTAATTTCAACACTATTATATGGTAATTCTGTTTTAATTAAACCTATTATGTCCTCTTCAGTAACTTTCTTTTCAATTTTCAAGAGTATCCCTTCTTCGGTATTTGTCCATGAAATTTCATCACCTGCAACAATATCATAATGTTTTCTAAAATCGGCAGGAACAACAACTTGATTTGAAGAACTTACTTTTGTTATCGCATACATATAAATCACATTTAATTTTATAAAATAAATTATATTATATAAAGTATTTAAAATTATACTTTATATATCATAATTTAAAAAATATTTCTTCAAATCTTTTATATATTAGACTATAGTTTCAACAGATATAAGTATTACTATTTTTAAAATTTGTAATAATAAATATTTCGAAAAAAAGTTAAATTAAAATAATTTTGTTAATTATAATTCCATGTTGTTGTTTAGATAATTTCCTTCCATATCAACAAGAATTACATTTAAATCCAAATCAAAACGCTGCATGCATCTTTCATGAATTGCAGAGGCAATGCTGTTTGAAACTTCAAAGGAAAGGTCAATCTCATTTAAGATGTTCATCATATCATCAGTTGTTTTTGAATCATATAATCTTTGCAAATCATCTCTGCCGGCACCGCAAATAGCCGCATGAGCAACCATGATTTCGCGCCTGCCATCTGCCACCGCATGTTTTGTATTGAATATGCCTCCGGCGACTTTAATCAATTTTCCCATATGTCCAAAGAAAGTGAATTTGGTAATTCCTCTTTTTTCGGCCTCTTCAAACATGAAACCTACATAATTACCAGTCTGAATAATCTGCTCTTTTTTAACATCCAATCTCTCAAGTGCCAATTTTTCACCGATGTTGCCGGGTACAAAAACCAAATCCCCAACATCTGAAGCCAATGCAACATCAATTTGAGTTACAATAGAGTTTTTATAAGCATCACTTGACATGGATCTTGCAATACCTGTTGTTCCAAGAACAGATATACCATCAACAATGCCCAATTTGGGATTCATTGTTTTTCGAGCAATATTAATACCTTCCGGAATAGAGATAGTGACTTTTGCAACCTTTCCATCCGGAATTTTGTCGGATAAATTTTTAACAATCATTTTGCGGGGGCCAGGATTTATTGCATAATCTCCAACAGGAATCTGAAGACCCGGTTTGGTAATTTTACCTACTCCCACACCCCCAGTAATAATTACGTTGGATTTCTCATCAGTTTTATCGAAAAGTTCGACTGTTGCAATTATATCTAAATTAACAGTAACATCAGGATCATTATATGGATTTTTATGAGCTATAGCCTGAGCTTTAAAAGAAGATAATAATTTACACTCATCAATAATAATGTCCAATGTCTTTTTAGGAGTTTCAACTTTAACACATGCAATATCCGGAGAATCGATAATCGCATCTAAAGCTGCAAGAGAACAAGCTGTGGCAACAGTGCCAGTAGTTACTCCAGTATAATTATCATCAGTCATAATAAAAAAAAGAATAAAAAGAATCTACATTAAAGATTCTAATTTTTCAATCAAATAATCATCAGGAAGTGCACCTGGCTGTAAAACTTCACCATTAATAACAAAATTAGGCACTGCCATAATACCATATTCAATTGCACGTTTATAATTTTCCTCATTTTCATCAATTTTAACCAAATCAAGGTCGATTTCATCCCCATACTTCTCTTTCATTCTTTCAGCTGCTTCAATAGCTCCAGGGCAGTGAGGACATGAACTTGTTGAAAATACTTCTAATTTAATTGCCATTATAAAATCTCCTATAATTTTGATTTAAATCTATTTTAATAATTTGTTATATATAATTGTTACCACCTCGAATAGATTTCAAATGCTCTCTGCAAATATTTATTATATATTAAATTAAAACAAATTAAATGATTAAAATGGAAAATTTACCAGCAGATATTAAAAAAATAATAAACAGCGCATATCCCTACATTGAAGAGTTCAACCCTGCTCAAAAGGCAGTAATTGAATCAGGCTATTTAGATGACAATTCAAATTATATTATATCAATTCCAACCGCTAGTGGAAAGACTGTTTTGGGAGTGCTGCCCGCACTTAAAACAATACTTAATGGAGGAAAGGCAGTTTATGCAGCACCTCTTCTTTCAATTCAAAATGAAAAAGTAAAGGAATTTAAAGCCTTTGAGGAACATGGAATAAATGTAGGAAAACACCCGTCAAGCTCTGATTTATCAGTCATGGTTTTTGAATCATTTGATGCACTTACACGATTTTCCTGGGACAATCTACGTGATGTGGATACATTAATTATAGATGAATTCCATATGATTGGAGAATATAGCAGAGGCCCAACTCTTGAAGCGGCAATAACCAGAGCAAAAATTATAAATCCAAGCATGAGGATAATTGCGCTTTCAGCAACATTGCGGAATATAGAAGAAATTGAAGGATGGCTTGAAGGAACCTGTGTTGAACACGATTACAGACCAGTACCCCTGCATAAAGAGGTTTTGGATGCGGAAATGTTCAATACAAAAAATAAAAATGACGTGATTGTAAAAGTAATCGAAAAGGCAATAAAGGACAAATCACAGGCACTGGCATTTGTATCAACCAGAAGATTTACAGAAAGCCTTGCAACATATGTTTCCGGAAAAATCAGCAAAAAAATCAATGTCGAACAAAGAAAACGATTCAAGGAAGTTGCTGAAAAATTACTGGAAGTTCCGAAAAAGAAAGGATCACTTCCAACAACAACATGCGTTAAACTAGCTGAAGCTGCTGAAAAAGGTGTGGCATTTCACCATGCGGGACTCTTTAATGAACAAAAAGAAATTATTGAAGACGAATTTAGAAAAGGAAATATATTAATGATTACTGCAACTCCAAGTTTAATGTATGGAGTCAATTTACCATCAAAAACTGTTGTCATTCGTGACCATACTCGCTGGACCGGCAACGGCCCGCAGCCAATCCCTGTTTTTGATTATGAGCAGATGTCCGGAAGGGCTGGAAGACCACAATATGATGATGTGGGATATTCCTATCTTATTGCTAAAACAATGGATGAAGCACAAAACCTGCAGGAATATTACGTTGAAGGTGAAATCGAATTAACCAACTCAAAATTGGTTGACAATAAGGATGCAATTTACAGACAGATTATTGCCCAGATTGCTTCAACACTTTCCAAAAATCTGGAAGACCTGACTGACTTTTTTGGAAAAACACTTTACGGATACCAGATGAGCAACAATCCTTCAATGGCCATGTTTGCACAGGACAGCTTGCGATTCGAACTTGAAAGCGCTTTGGAATTTTTACTTCAAAATGGAATTATAAGAGCCACTCCCGAAGGCCTTAAAACAACTGATTTTGGTAATTTAATAGCCAGATCAAACTACAGCGTTGAAACAGCCGTTAAAATTAAAGAATACATATCATATATGAATGAACTGAATGTCGAAGAGTTCATTTATGCATTATCAGAAACTCCAGATTTACCTTTAATTTCATTTAAAGGAAGAAAATCAAAAGATCCTGTTCGAGATAAGCTTTCCGAAGTTGGATTGTTTGCAGTGGATATCGGAAACCCAGAAGCCACAACAGTCTCATTAATCGAGTGGATTAATGAAAGAAACGAATATGAAATCGAAAACAAATATAATGTATACTCTGCATCCACCAGGAGATCAGCTTATGAAGCATCCCGCCTTGTAAGATTTGCTAAAAATACTTCAGAAGTTTTAGGAAACTATTCAAACCTAAAAGAGTTTGATTTCCTATCTGCAAGATTATACTATGGTGTTAAAGAGGATATAATACCATTAGTCGTTGGCGTTAAAAGACTTGGAAGAAAAAGAGCTAGAAACGTTGTGGAAATATTTGGAAACGATTTAAGTGGAGTTTCAGAAAAAGAGTTACAAAAAATTGAAGGCATAGGGCCTAAACTAGCTGAAAAAATAAAATTGTTTGTTAATAATTAAAAAATGAAGGTAGGATTAACCTCCACCTTCAGCAACACTTGAATCCATTTGCATGTTTTCAAGTTTTTCTGCTTTTTCTTTTAATGCTTCAATATCTAGTTCATCATTGCCGTGATCATCAGTGTTTGTTTTTAAATCTTTCTCATCAAGCAATTCGACTAGTTTTGAGCGATACCATAAATTAGTTTTGTCGATTTTAACCCAATCGATACCTTCATCATTAGTTTTAACATCAATGACTTTACCGATTGTTCCTGTATCGACATATCTAACGTATGAATCAAGAGCGATTTCTTTGTCTCTTGCATCAAAAGCCATAAGCATTACCTTTTAATAAAATTTATTCTTCGTCGTCTTCAACTTCAATTGTAGCTTCAACAGTTTCTTCAGGTTTAGGAATCTCTTTGTTTAAGATAACATATGCCCCAATAGTAGCCACATCATCAAAATCAATTTCAAGTTCATCTCTGGAGAAGATGTTTTTTTGTAAAGTTAAAGTAATTTTTTCAATTTTTCCATTTGCTGGGTCAAAATCGACATTGTCAACTTTACCTACTTCATTTGCATTTTTATCTAAAACAGTAGAACCTAAAAATTCTTTAATTTTCATAGTTTCACCTTCATAAAATTATTTAATATAATATTTGAATGACCAAGTATTTAAATAAATCAATTATATAACATTAACTATTAATTTGATAACGGTGAAAAAATGCAAAAAGCATGTCGAATAATTATTGAGGGTATTCTTGATGGCAAAATATCTACTCGGCGTGACCTCGAAGTTGAAAAAAGACAACTTTGTCGTGATTTGAAGCTATCTCGATTTATGAGCAATGCAGACATTTTAGAGTTTGCAAAGCCTGAAGAAAAAGAGATTGTATCGGGGATTTTAAAGAAAAAACCAACAAGAACAATGTCCGGTGTTGCAATTGTTGCTGTAATGTGCCATCCTCATAAATGTCCTCATGGAAGGTGTTTTTATTGTCCTGAAAGTGACATAGCCCCACCTAGCTATACCGGTGAAGAGCCTGCTGCACTGAGGGGAAGAATGTATGAATTCCACCCATATATTCAGTGTTTTAACAGACTAAAACAACTTAAAAAAATAGGCCATCCAATTGACAAAGTTGAATTAATCATCATGGGAGGAACATTCCCTTCAAGAGATCTTTGTTATCAGGAATGGTTTGTATCCCAGTGCCTGAAGGCAATGACTGATTTTGGACTGATTATTGAAAATAAACCTGGAAACTATGAATATAACTTAGATTATGATGAAATCAGAACCTTTGAGAATGGAACTTTAAAAACATACCCCCCAAATGATTATGTCCTGATAGATGATGTGCAAAAGGCAAATGAAAACTCCAAAGTAAGATGCGTTGGAATGACATTTGAAACACGCCCGGACTACTGCAAACAGGAACACATCAATAGGATGTTGAATTTTGGAGTTACAAGAGTGGAATTAGGCGTGCAAACATTATCTGATGAATTATATCTAAAAATAAAAAGAGGTCATACTATTGCCGATACGATAGAAGCCAATCAGCTTTTAAGAGATTCCGCAATAAAAGTCGCCATGCACATGATGCCTGGATTATTTGTTGATGAAAAACAGGATTTGAAAATGTTTAAACAGTTATTCAGTGATGATAACTTTAAACCGGACATGCTTAAGATTTATCCTTGTCTTGTTACAAAAGGCAGCGAACTTTATGATTTGTGGAAAGAAGGAAAATATACTCCCTACACTGACGAAGAAGCAGTTGAACTCATAGTAAAAATCAAGGAAATTCTTCCAAAATGGGTTAGAACCATGAGAATCCAAAGGGATATCCCATCAACACTCATTGAAGCAGGAGTTAAAAAATCCAATTTGGGAGAACTTGTTTATAATAAATTGGATGAAAACAACATTAACTGCCAATGCATCCGGTGCCGTGAAATAGGCCATAAAAAGACATCAAGAGAATATGAACTTGATGAGTTTGAACTATTCAATATGAAATATAATGCATGTGGCGGTGAGGAAAATTTCTTATCCATCGAAGACATTAACGAAGAAAGTATTGCAGGATTTTTAAGGTTGCGTTTTCCATCAAAAGGTCGTTTTAGAGAAGAAATTACTGATAAAACATCTCTTGTTAGAGAATTGCATGTATATGGAAACATGATTAAAATCGGAGATAAAAATCCTAAAATAGGTCAACACACAGGATTTGGTGAAAAACTCCTAAAAGAAGCTGAAAATATATCTTTAGATAAAGGATATGAAGAAATAGCCATTATTAGTGGAATAGGATCTAGAAATTACTATCGTAAATTTGGATATGAAAAAGTTGGACCATACATGAAGAAAAGATTAATATGAAAATATTTAAATACATGTTCGTATAAACACTAACTAATTAAGAGAGTGGTAATATGGTTATATATAACATCAAAAATTCAAAAGAATTAGCTAGTTACATCAACTATACTAATTTAAACAACATGATTACAGAATCAGAAATGAGAGAATTTCTCGAAAAAGCAAAAGAGTTGAATTTCAACTCAGTAATTATTTCACCGACATATGTTCCATTAGCTAAGGAAATACTGGCTGAAACAAATATCAAAGTCGGCAGTGTTGTCGGATTTCCATTAGGATTTGAGAGTATTGAAAGTAAAGTGGCCGAAGCAAAAGCATTAGTGGATCTTGGAGCCGATGAAATAGATGTTGTAATGAATTTAAGCTACATCAAAGATGAAAAATACGAATTACTTGAAAAAGAAATAAAAGAAATTAAAGAAACTGTCGGAGAAAGAACTTTAAAAGCCATCATTGAAACTAAAGCTTTAGAAGACTATCAAAAGGCAAATGCCGCAAAAGCTGCTGAAAAATCAGGAGCTGATTTTGTCAAAACAGCAACCGGCTTTGTAACTCCAAACCACATATTCGAAAATGTGAATGACATTAACATATTCCAGAAACATGCCCCAAAAATCAAAATTGAAATTAATGGCGGAATAAACGATTACAAAACTGCCAACCAAATTTTGACTGGTGGAGCGGATAAAATCGGAAGTGATATGGGTTATGAAATTGTAAAAAGATACAAAGAATTACGAGAAAACACCCAGGTAACTCCAAAACCAATTACCCTAACCAAAAAAGATTAATGTGGAATTATTCCACTTAATCAACTTATTTTCAACAATCTAAAAAAATACTGTTTTTAAATAATCATTTTTAGAATATTAAATAAACTAAAAATTAGTAAAAATCTTCAAAAATAGTAAAAAAGAATGCCATGTGCCGGACTTGAACCAGCGACATCTAGATCTTCAGTCTAGCGTTCTCCCATCTGAACTAACATGGCATATGGACCGAACGAGATTCGAACTCGTGATCTCCTCCACGTCAAAGAGGAATCATACCCCTAGAC
>NZ_JAFRSC010000011.1 GCF_017427765.1 Methanobrevibacter sp.
AAAAAATACATGAGCAAAAGATACCAAAAGACCCTTCGAACATACTGGAAATGGCAAGATAAAAAAACAAACAAAATCAAAGACACATACCACAAAATAAGCCACGACCTAGTTAAAGCTTATGATTTAATATGTATGGAAAATCTAAACATTAAAAGCATGTTCAAAAATAAATACTGGAGCCCTAAGCTTCAAAGAATAGCATTATACTCGCTGGTGGAAAAAATCCGCTACAAAGCACAATGGCACAACAAAGAATTCATACAAGTAAGCCGGTGGTATCCATCAAGTAAAAATTGCCACCACTGCGGATACTACAACCATGAATTGGAATATGAAAAAGAATGGATTTGTCCGCAATGCGGAAAACATCATAACAGAGATATTAACGCCAGCAAAAACATACTACATGAAGGAATAATGATTCTTCAAGAAAAAATAATAAAGAACCTCCGGGACGGGGGGGATAGCACGGTAAATCTAGATGCATTAGCATCTACAGCCCGTGAAGTAAGAATCCTCGAGCTCCACAGCTCGAGGTAGTTCAATTAAATGGTGGTACTTGATGTCATGATGATTCACATGATTGTTCCATAGTTTTAAATTTAAAAAAAGGGCTTTGTAGAAATCCTCATTTTTATTGAATTTGAGTTGATCGATAGATGTTGTAGATTGTATTTTTGAGTTTTATTTCTTTGTTTGATAATTGTAGGCTTCTACTTCTGTTTGTTCCGTTGAATATCCTTTTTATTACGCTAAATATTGATTCTACATTGTTTCTTCTTGAGTAGATTTCTTGGTTGAATTTGTTTTTGCTTTTTAATCGATAATGTCCTGTTTTTGCTCTGGTTTTTAGTGGTATTTGGTCTTGTGCTTTTGCTTCTTCGTTTATGCATTTTTGATGGGTTCTGTGTCGTATGCTCTGTCGGCTAGGATGTATTTTGGATTGTATTTCTTCATGTTTCTTATTGCTGCTATTGCGAATCGTGTGTCGAATCTTGGGCCTCTTTGAGCTGCGAAATGGAGTATTAATCTGCTTTCTACATCGATTGAAATATGGTTTTTTATGTAGCTTTTTCTTTCTTTTTGTCTGATTATGGCGTAATATTTGTCTGCGTAGTCGTTGGTGAATCCACTTCCGTCCAAAGCAATTATTTTACCATTGATTTGATGATTGATTAATATTTGTTTGTTTAATTCTTCTAATATTGATGTGGGTAGTCTTTGAAAGAATTTCTGGAGTGTTGTGTAATGTGGAACCTTTTTTAAGTGCAGATATTTTTGTATTTTATCAGATAATTCTAATAAATCTGTTATTTTGTCTGTATGTGCTTCTGGTGTAGATTTTTACTGCTAAAAGTGTGAATAATGCAGGTTGTGTGAAGTCATGCTTTGAAAAATGACTTGAATATTTATTTAACACAATTTTTGAGTATTTAAATACATATTTGATGAATTTTAACAGTTTGTTTGGCTTAATATCCTTGTTAATTTCTTTAATTTTTTTAATTGCTGGTTTTTCAAAACCAAAATCCGAAAGATTTAATTGCTTTGAAAACATACTACTAACTGGAGAATAGGTATTTTCTTTGTTCATATTAATATTTATTCTCCGTTTTACTATATATAATTATATATTGCTTATTTTTTCTAATCGATGTGAAATTTCAACTGTAAATTCGAATAAAAAATAAACAACTCATTTCAAGAGATTTTAAATAAAAATAGAAATAAAAATAGATTTTTAAAAAATTTTTGCGAAAATCAAATAGGATTTCTACAAAGCCAAAAAAAGAAAAAAATGTGAGAAAAAAGTAATCTCACTTAGTTAATTGTTATTTTTACAGATTTGTTTGATCCGCTGTAGGTATTGTCGCCTGCAAAGTTTACAGCAGCGTTGTAAGTGCCTTTCTTAGTGATATCTAATTTGAAGGTAGCTTGACCTTTTGTGTTGGTTTTTGCTGTGTAGGTTTTACCGTTTACAGTAAGTTTAACTGTTTTACCATCTCGGAGGTATGTTTTACCGTCAAGGGATGAACCTTTTATTGTTTTAAGGGTTACTGTATATGATTTGGTTTTTGCAGATGCTTTATAGGATTTGTCGGAAGCAGATATGCTTGTAGTTTTCTTGTTTACGGTAATTTTGTATACATTAAATGCTCCAAGGTTGTCGTCATCTCCTAAAAATCCTACAGCAAATGTGTATGTTCCTGCATTTGCCAGGTTGATTTGAAGCTGAGCCCATCCTGCATCATCGGTTGTGGTATTGTATACTTTGCCGTTGAATCCTATTTTTACAGACTTGTTGGTCAGTGCCTTGCCGTTATTGTCGACGAGTTGAACCTTGAAGTAACCTCCTCTTTCGCCTGCATGATAGTCAATGGCGTATTGTGTGAAATCCTCACCCAGGATGTTTGTTTCACTTCTTATAGGTGTCATATCCTTTAATGTGATTGTGGCATTTGTTGATAAAATCACATCGTTGCCGGCATAGTTCAGCTCAATTGTGCTGTTTTTGGTGATGTTAATTACAGCAACTCCTTCATCGTTGGTGACAGCACCAAAGGTTTTACCATCAAGTGAATATGTCAGATTTGCATTTGGAATTGGTTTTCCATATCTGTCCTTGAGAATTACAGTAATATTTCTCATGCTGACGGTGAAATTGACCGGAATTTCTGCTCTTGTGATGTTGTAGTCAATGTATGTAACATTGACATTGTAAGACCCAACATCCAGGTTTGGAATGACAAGTGTTGCGATTCCATCTTTCACATCAGCATCATATTCAACATCATTGACATTAACAACTGCTTTGCCGTTGTTCAATGGGGCTATGATGCTGCTGTTTACCTGAACTTTAATGTTGACGTCATTGCCGTAGACAACATCTTCAGCTTCAAGGATTTCCATGCTTATTGTATCGTTTACTAATGGTTTATCGCTTGAAACGTTGTTTAAAGTTAATTTGGCTCCATATTCGGCATTAATGCAATCTTCACCATTGCCTTTGAATTCAGAATCGCTGATGGTCATATCGTTAGTGGTTTCAATTGCTTTGCCTGATTCTATTGCGGTGTTGTTTTCCAGTAATGTGTTTCTTATTGTTAATGATTCGTCATTATTGATTGCTCCGCCATATCCTGCATTGTTGTTTGTAAATTGGGAGTTTGTTATAGTTGTTTCACCGTCATTGTCTAGTGCTCCACCATATTCTTTTGCAGTGTTGTTTGCAAATTTGGAGTCTGTTATTGTCATGTCACTTCCATAAGTATAGATTGCTCCACCACTGTACTTTGCAGTGTTTTGTGTGAAGTTTGAGTTTGTTATTTCAATTTCACCATCATCCCCATAGATTGTTCCGCCGTATCTTGCGGTGTTCTGTGTGAAGTTCGAGTTTGTAATGCTTGTTTTACCATAATCATTATAGATTGCTCCACCACTTCTTGATGCGGTGTTGTTTACAAATTGGCTGTTTTCAATATTTGCTTCGCCCCGGTCATTATCGATTGCTCCACCATATGGTGCATTGTTGTTTTCCAGTCTACAATTATTCATATCCAGATAATACCTGTTTTCGATTGCTCCTCCGTATCTTGCGGTGTTTTGTGTGAAGTTGGTGTTTGTTATTTCTATTTCACCATTATCGTTGTTGATTGCTCCGCCGTATTCTTTTGCAGTGTTGTTTGAAAATTGGGAGTCTTTTATAATTATTTCATGATCATAATGGCTTATGACTCCACCATATTTGGCGCTGTTGTTTGCAAATGAAGAGTTAAAAATTTCTATATATCCGGAGTTGTAGATTACTCCTCCATTGTAGTCTGCATGATTGCCCGTGAACTCGTCGTCTGTTAGGGTTAAACTGCCTCCTTCATTACGGATTGCTCCACCGTATTTTGCATTGTTTTCTGTAAATTGGGTGTTTGTTATGCTAATTTTAGCAATTTCTTCATTATAAATTGCTCCTCCTTCGAATGCATTGTTTTGTGCAAATTTGGAGGTGTCTATATTTAAGTTACATACATCAGCATAGATGGCACCTCCGGTTGGAGCATTGTTTTGTGTAAATGAAGTATTCGCAATATTTGCAAAACTTTCTTTAACATATATTGCACCGCCCTTTTCACTTGCTTTGTTGTTTGTGAAATTACAATTTGTCACAGTAGCATCTCCTTCAAAGTCAATGGCTCCACCATAATCAGAAGCAGTGTTATTAATAAAATTACAATTTTCTACATTACCAGTATTATTGAAGTAAATTGCACCACCATATAAACTGGCGGAATTGTCTGTGAATTTGGAGTTGGAAATTGCTAATTCACCACTTGCAGAATTAATAGCGCCTCCACGTCCTTTATTCCCGTTTGCTTTATTGTTTGTGAAATTACAATTTTCAACACTACCTGATGACATCCTTATAGCACCGCCCCATTCAGAAGCAGTGTTATTGATGAAATTACAATTTTTTACAGTACTCATATCATAGATGAAAAGTGCGCCTCCGTCATTGGATCCAGTGTGATTAGCAAAATTACAATTATCTACTGTACCTCCCATATAGAAGTAAGCTGCTCCTCCCCGGTCAGAAGCTTTGTTGTCTGTAAAATTACATTTTGTTATGGTGCCTTCATCAAGGAAGTAGATTGCTCCTCCACGATTGGAAGCGTTGTTGTTGGTAAAGTAACAGTTTTCAAAATCGCCTGATCTAATCCAGACAGCACCACCATTTCCATTGGTTGCGGTGTTATCACTAAAATTACAACTTTCTACAAAGCCCCCACCATTAAGGTAGATTGCAGCACCACTATCGGAAGCAGTGTTATCAGTAAAATCGCAGTGTTCTACATTACTTTCGCTATTAAAGTAAATTGCACCACCATATCTGGATGCAGTGTTATTGATGAAATTACAATTTTTTACAGTACTCATATCATATATGTAAAGTGCGCCTCCGTCATTGGATACTGTGTTATCGGCAAAATTACAATTATCTACTGCACCTCCTGCATAGAAGTAAGCTGCTCCTCCACGGCCAGAAGCTTTGTTGTCTGTAAAATTACATTTTGTTATGGTGCCTTCATCAAAGAGGTAGATTGCTCCTCCACGATTGGAAGCGTTGTTGTTGGTAAAGTAACAGTTTTCAAAACCGCCTGATCTAATCCAGACAGCACCACCATTTCCACTGGTTGCGGTGTTATCACTAAAATTACAATTTTCTACATTACTAGTATTATTAAAGTAAACTGCACCACCATGGCGTGAAGCAGTGTTACCAGTATAATTACAATTTTCTACAGTACCATTTTCTTTAAAGTAAACTGCACCGCCATCGCGGGTTGCTGCGTTATCAGCAAAATTACAATCTGTCAAAGTACCGAAATACATCTTGATAGCTCCACCATCACGGGTTGCGGTGTTATTAGCAAAATTACACTTTGTTACATTGCCTGAAGACATCCAGATAGCACCACCACTACGGTTTGCGGTGTTATCAGCAAAATTACAACTTGTCACTTCACCATTACTAATGAAGTAAACTGCGCCACCATAATTTGCATGGTTATCAGTAAAATTACAATTTGTTACTTCTCCATTACTATTAAAGTAAATTGCACCACCATTTTCCGCGTGATTGTTCTTAAATGAAACTTCTTTAATAATGCCCTCACCAGCAGCTATTGCACCGCCGTTAATTGCAGAATTACTAATAAATTCGCCATTGAATATCACGTTTTCAAAGCTTTCAAAGAAGTTAACTCCTCCGCCTCTAGAAGCATTATTGTTGATGAAATTGCTGTTGAATGTAATGTTATGAGGAGTTTGGCGATAGTTTACGCCCCCACCATTCAGGGCTGCAGTATTGTTTATAAACTCAGCGGTGAATGCGCAATTTGTTGACACATCCTTAAATGTTATTGCTCCACCGTTTCCAACAGATGGATCAACTTTTCCTAAAGCACTGTTGTTTGTGAAATAACCGGTAAAGTTATTGTTATTGGTAGTGTTGTAGAAAAATATTGCTCCTCCGCATGATTTGGCAACATTGGATGTGAAGTTTGAGTCGAATTTATTGTCATTTGCCTTTTTGTAAAAAAAGATTGCGCCGCCGTAGAGTGCGTAATTGTTCTCGAAAATGCTTTCTAAACTATTGTTTTCAGCCAAACTGTTGAAAAATATTGCTCCTCCACTGGCTTTTCTTGCACTATTATTATAAAAGTCGGCAGAAATTATGTTATTGGAAGATTTGGCTTGGAAGCATAATGCTCCACCGGTTCTTTCAGCCGCATTACCTTCAAAATAACCAGCAATTATGACGTTATCTGTTTCATTGTTAAAGAATATTGCACCACCCCTGGTAGCACTGTTATTAATAAAAGTAGAGTTGATTTCACAATTAGAAATATTGTCATCAGTTCCTTGCCAGTAAATCGCACCGCCATCAGATTCTGCTGTATTGTTGGAGAATTTACAAGTAGTTACTTCCCCATCAGTTCCTTGCCAGTAGACTGCACCGCCATTAGATTCTGCTGTATTGTTGGTAAAGTGAGAGTCGTTAATTGTTCCATTATATGCATTCCAGTAGACGGCACCACCATTATCTGCTTGGTTATTGGCGAAGCTAGAGTTGTTTGTTATTCCATTATATGCATACCAGTATATTGCACCACCATTGGATGCTTGGTTGTTAGTGAAATTACAATTAACTAGCGTACTATTGCTTCCTTCCCAATAGACTGCACCACCATTATCTGCCTGATTGTTCATGAAATTACAGTTCTTCAATAATCCATATCTTTTTTGCCAGCTAATTGCAGCACCATTGGATCCTGTGTTGTTTATGAACTTGGAGTTGTTCATTATTCCATTTTCTCCTTCCCAATAGACTGCACCACCGTCGTTTCCATTATTTTTAATGAAACTACTATTATTTACAGAACAATCAAGAGCATTAAGGTCACAGAAAAGTGCACCGCCATTAATTGAGGTGTTATTTACAAAATTGGAGTTGTTAATTCTTCCATTAACTCCATTCAAGTAAACTGCACCTCCTCTTTGTGATCCTTGGTTGTTGGTGAAGTTACAGTTGTTTATTGTTCCATTAGCAGAATTTGAATCCCATTGGATTGCACCACCACTAAATTTTGTTGCGGTGTTGTTTATGAAATTGGAGTCGTTTATTGTTCCATTAACTCCGCACCAGAAGACTGCACCTCCCCTTAGTTTTGCAAGGTTGTTGGTGAAGTTACAGTTGTTTATTGTTCCATTAGCTCCATACCAGTAGATTGTACCACCATTATCAGTAGCATTACCATTTATGAAGTTAATATTTTTTAATGTAACAGTGTTTGCTGTAATATTGAATATTCTTGCAAGTCCTGCTCCATTGATTGTGTGTCCTTGTCCGTCAATAATGAAATTTGGCTTGTCAATTACAATTCCATCAGTATAATTTGAATCCTTTTCAGGGTTATAAGTATAATTTTTTGTTAATTGTATTGTGCCTGTTGTTGAGTTGGCAATTTCTTCATTCAAAGCTGAAAAATCACTAATCTCATTTTCTCCATCCGTTAATTTTTCTTCAGAATATAAATTAGTTTGTGCTACTATTTCATTTGCATTCATACCATTATCTTGTGCTATTATTCCCTCAGATGTATTATCTGCTGCGCTTATGCAAGATAAAGTGATTAAAGCAAATAAAATCATCGTAGATACAATAATTTTATGTTTAATAAAAATTCCTCCTATTGTATAAATAGATTATATAATATTAATTTTTTAAATAGAATATATAAAAACTTATTTTTTTTAGGAAAATTCATTGTTTTTTATTTAATGATATGAAATTTATTTTTTTTAACAGATTCTTACAATCATATCTTTTTTGTCATGTTTCTAATGGATGAATTGTAAAAATAAAAAGAATGGTAGTGGATGTGGGGTTGCATCTATATGTCATAATAAAATACTCCAGTTTAAAGCATTCCATTAAAAATAATTTCATATATGTGCAATTAAATAAGTATTTTTGCAATCAAATACATGTTAAATTAATCGTTAAAATAAAAATTGGATAGGTTGAAATAATTCTAAATTTCAAACCTTTTTGTTAAAAATTTTTTTCTACTAAAAAAGCAATATGATCTTTTTCATAAGGTTCAAGTTTAACTTTTTCTATAATTCTAAAACCTTTTTCCTTTAATTTCTTTTCCTGTTCCTTAAAAATCTTTTTAGGTTTTTGCACTACATCAATACTTCTGGCTTTAATCATTAAAAAACCGATGCCGTCATCTTTTGCAAACAGGTTCATATTTCTCATGAATAGTTCGCTTTGTGTCGGTTGTGCAACGTCACAGTATACCAAATCTGCTTTTTCGACAATATTCAAATATTCCTTCGGTTTTGTAGCATCTCCTAAAATCGGAGCGATATTTGGTCTTTGGCGAGAAAGTTGAACTAATTTTTTAGCTGTTGTAGGTGAAAACTCAACAGCATAAACTCTTCCATTGACTGCAATGTCTGAAATGTGTGAAACAGTTGTTCCTGTTGATGCACCTAAATACATTATCTTTGAATTATCTTGAATATCTAAATTTTCCAATCCGTTTAAAAGAGCTGCAGCCAATTTTGACCTTCTAGGATTCCATATCCTATATTCGACGTCTTCTTTTATTAACTCTTCTCCATATACTGAAATTCCAGGAGTTAAATTTTTTGTGGCAACACTGCCATCTTTGAAATAAACGTTCATTTTTTACCTCCTTTTCTTTCTTTTTTTATTTTTCCTCTTCTTGTTTTTAGATTTGGATTTTTCTTCTTTTCTTTTTTTAGTGGTTTTTGTTGGGAAAGGATTATTTTTTTCAATTTCCTCTACTTTTAAAACAAAATCGTTAAATGCATTTTCATCGAATGTTTTTGTAAACACATCTCTTCTAACGGCCAATGAAATTTTACCTGCAAGCATTCGCGCAATTTTTCCTCGATTCCACCAGTTGGCACCTCTTACCTGAGGATGCTGGTATATTAATCCATATTTTGGTGGTCTGTCGCCACTTTTTAAATGTCTGAATAATGCTTTTTCAGCTCCCATTATCTGAACGGTACTTGACGGATAAATTGCCAGGCGTTTTATGCCTCCTGCATGTGAAATCAGTTTGGCACCTAGTGATGAGCCAACTAACAGTCTTAAATTTGGTGCAATGGCTTCCATTTTATTGTCAATATATTCTTCAATTTCCTTTCTTGTTTTTTGAAGTTCATAAATGGATTGGGCATATTTGTTCATTATCTCCAGGTCTTGCGGATTAATGTCGTCTTCCAAGTCAAGAACATTGGTTGGGAATGCTTCGGGTTTGGCTTCAATAATATTTTCTTTAGTTTTATTTTGAGAAATCAATTTGATGTATGTCTCGTTGCTTCTTATGACATCCATTTCCGGGAAATATAGTGCATACCATTCTCTGATACGTTCAATTAGCTTTGAAATTGTCTCATCGATTTCATCTATGGAATTTATGGCCTGAATTAAATGTTTATCTTCACTTGCTGATTCTTTCTTGATTTTATAAATGGCCAATCTCTGATAAATCTCTGTTATTTCTTCATGATTAAGGCCAAATTCAGAGTAATTATTCCTTAAATACTCTCCTCCCTGATTTGGAGTCTGTATTTTTATCTTATCATTGTTATAGTCTGAAAGCCTTTTATTGGATTCAATAATAATCTCATCATAATCTTTTGAAACTTTTTCGATTATTTTAGCTTCTTCATCAACAATTTGTTTTTCTTCAATTTCAGCCAATCGGTTAATTATTTCATTTTCGGGAAATAATTCTTCAGCAATTAATTTATTTTCATTATTAAACGCTAAAAATCCCTTAATTGAGTAAGTTATATAACATTCCATGTTTTAACATATTCTTTTTATTTTTAATAAATATTATGAAAAGCTTTAATTTATTAAAAAGTTAAATTAAATTCTATACAAAATACTATTTTTTTGGATTTGTAAGCATGTCAAATGAAAGTATCAGAGATTTAAAAAATGAAATTGAACTAAAGGAAGCCGAAATTGATGAACTTAATATGGAACTTCAACAAAAAATAGAAGAAATCAACAAATTAAAACTTTATTCCACTAAATTAAAGTATCAAAACAAGAATCTGGAAGATAAACTGGATACGAAAATAGATTATGACAAGGCGACAATGAAGGAACTTGATGATTTGTCTGAAAAAATCAAGGAAAAGGAAGAAATCATTGAAGACAAACAGGATCAGGTAAAATATCTCAGGTCATTGATTGACGATTATCGAAATCAGATAACTGCAAATACAGAAAACCTGGAAGTTCAAATAAGAAAAATTTCTAAGTCTTATGAAGATTTGCTAAAACAAAAGGACATGATAATTCAAAAACAGGACGAACAAATTGCAAATTTAATTAAATCCAAAGAAGAAATAATCAAATCCAATAAAACTAATGTTATTAGCTTAAAACTACAAAATGAAAAATACCAAGAAATTATTGATAAATTAACAAAAACTAATTAAACAATTAATTACAAAGTAGATATTATGTTAAAGACAAATGTTTGTGGAGTAGAATTTAGAAATCCTCTGATGCTGGCTGCGGGCATAATGGGCAGCAATGCATCATCTATGAACTGGATTTTAAAATCAGGTGCCGGTGGAGTAGTTTCAAAATCTTTTTCTCTAAATCCTCATCCGGGTTATCCAAATCCAACAACTGTTGCTGTTGATGGAGGCATTTTGAATGCAATCGGACTTTCAAATCCTGGGGTAGATAATTTTAAAGAGGAATTAAAAAAAATAGAACGGGAAAATAATGTTGTTATAGCTTCAATTTATGGAGCAACCCCTGATGAATTCTCTAAATTAGTTGAAGATGTTCAGGAATATGTTGATATGATAGAACTGAACATATCATGTCCTCATGCTATGGAAGGTTTTGGTGCGTCAATTGGTCAGGATTGTAATTTAAGCCATACTATTGTGGCTGCAGCGAAAGATGCTTCTGATGTTCCAATTATTGCAAAATTAACTCCAAATGTAACTGATATCACTGAAATTGCAAAAACTTGTGAAGATGCGGGAGCCGATGCTTTATCATTAATCAACACATTAGGTCCTGGAATGAAGATTAATATTGATGTTGCAAGACCGGTTTTATTCCATAAATCAGGTGGAATGAGTGGTCGTGCCATTAAACCGATTGCAATTAGCAATGTTTATTCAGTTTTTGAAGCTGTTGAAATTCCTTTAATTGGTGTTGGAGGAATATATTCTTTTGAAGATGTTGTAGAATTTATTTATGCCGGTGCAAGAGCTGTTCAAATAGGTACAGCCATCATGGATGAAGGTGTTGAAGTATTTGACAATATCAATAAAGGTTTGGAAAAATTCATGAGCGAAAAAGGATTTTCATCTATTGATGAAATGGTCGGTCTGGCACATAGGGAGTTGTAAACATGATAAATGAACCAAAAATTGTTGAAATTAAAGAAATTATTGATGAAACTCCTACTATTAAAACTTTTAAATTTAATTGGGATATGGAAACATTAGGTCGTCCGAATCCAGGCGAATTTGTAATGGTTTGGAATTTTAAAAATGAAAAACCTATGTCCATTTCTCAAATCAATGATAATGAATTGGCTATCAGCGTAAAAAATATTGGTGAATTCACTTCCCAATTGCATGATTTGAAAATTGGTGATGAAATAGGTGTCAGAGGTAGCTATGGTAATGGATTTAACAATTCATTTGAAGACAAGAAAATATTGGCTATTGGGGGCGGTGTTGGAATGGCTCCTATTAATGCAATAGCCGGTGATTTGGTTAAAAAGGGAAATGTGGTTGATGTTGTTGCGGCTGCAGTTAATAAGGATGAATTATTATACGCCGATTCTTTAGAGGAATTAGGTGCGAATGTTCATCCGTGTACTGATGACGGAAGTTTCGGGTTTAAAGGATTTGCAACTGACTGCACTTTAAGTTTGCTTGAAGATTCCTCTTATGATTACGCATTTGTCTGTGGTCCTGAGATAATGATGAAAGGCGTTTTCGATATTCTTGAAGATGCTTCTATTCCTGGCCAGTATTCACTTGAAAGATATATGAAATGTGCTCTGGGAGTATGCGGCCAGTGCTGTGTTGACGGTGAGGGTTGGAGAATTTGTGTTGAAGGGCCAGTATTTGAAAATGATAAGATATATCAAATTTCTGAATTTGGAAAATATAGAAGAGATGCCTGCGGTGTAAAATACTAATCCGGATGATATTATGGGAGTAGATATTAAAAGTTACTTAAATCCACCAGTATTGCTGGTTATATTTTTAATTGTAGTTTCATTAATGTTCATATTCCCAGTTTTAAACATGATTCTTTTAGGGGCTATTTTGGCTTATCCGATTAAGCCGGTTGCCGATAAAATTCAGTCAAAATTAAATTTTTCATCCCTTTCAATTATTCTGGCAATGATCGTTGTTTTAATACCCTTGATAATTCTCATAGCGTATATTTCATTTGAGATATCCTCAATAATTACTTCAATGTTTGCAAGCCATTATTATTTGGATATGGACAGCATTATTTCACAGTTGCCGTTCAGTCTTGATTCTGTTAATAACTCAATAAATTCTTCTATAAATGAAATTGCTAAATATGTATTGAGTTATATTGTTAAATTTTTAAGCAAATTCATTAATATTACTTTAGACTTGTTTATACTGATTTGTTCAGTATTTTATTTTGTTCGTGATGGAGACAAATGTATAAGTTTCATAAGAGATTTCGTTCCAGACGATTCTAAAAACTTTTTTGATAATACACTTGAATCTATAGAAGATGTCCTAAGAAGCATTTTTTACGGACACTTCTTAACATCAGTTATTATTGGTATTTTTGGAGCAATAGGATACTCTCTTTTAGGTTTTCCTCATGGAATATTTTTAGGTGTTTTAACAGGCATTTTCCAATTGATTCCAATATTCGGGCCTTGGCCAATATACTGGACATTGTTCTTTGTTGATATTGCAACAGGTAATTATCCAAGAGCAATTGTTGTTCTGCTGTTTGGATTTTTCTTAAGCACTATAGATATGTACATAAGGCCAGCACTATCAAGCCATTATGCTGAGATACATCCATTAATTTTACTAATTGGCTTTTTATCAGGTCCTTTAGTGTATGGTATTGTTGGTTTTATTGTAGGGCCTCTAATTTTAGGAATAACATACACTGTTTTAGACAATTACAGAAAAGAATATCTCATTGGAGATGAATGAATGCAAAAGAATGTTGTTATTTTAGATATTGATTATGTTACCTTTGAAGAAAAACCAGTAATTAGATTATTTTCCAAAGAGGGAGATAAAAACATAATTTTGCTTGATGATACATTTGAACCATATTTATATGTGGTATCTGATGATTTAGAGGAATGCATTTGCGAAATTAATGAAAATCTTGATGTTGTTCGTGTAGAAAAAGTTATCAAAAAAGATTTTCAAATAGAAAAGGAATTCTTAAAAGTCACATTTAAACATCCTCAGGATCTTGCTAAAAATAGGGATGCTTTAAGGGATTTGTCCAGTGTTGTTCAAATAAGAGAGTTTGATATTCCATTTTATAGAAGATATCTGATGGACCGTGATGTAATTCCTATGACTGAAGTTGTGGCTGTCGGTGAGCAAGTCGATTCCTTTTTAAATTTGGATAGTAAAAAACAAGACTTGACAATTATTAAGTTAACAGAAGATTTGAAACGTGTAAAGGAATATCCTCAAAAATTCAGAATTTTGAGTTTTGATTTGGAAGTTAGAAACCCTCACGGGATGCCAAATTCTGAAGAAGATGAAATCATCATGATTGGTGTGGCCAGCAATTTTGGCGTAAACCAGGTTATTTCAACTAAAACTAACTCTGAAGATAGAGATGATTTTGTAAATCAGGTTTCATCAGAACGAGAGATGATTCAGGAATTTGTAAAGATTATCAAAGACAATAATGTTGATATTATTGTGGGTTACAATTCAGATAATTTTGATTTCCCATATCTTAAAGACCGTGCAAAGATTTTAGGTGTGGATTTAGATATTGGAATGGATGAATCTGAGGTCAAGTATATTAGAAGAGGCTATGCCAATGCCGCATCTCTTAAAGGGTTAATCCATGTAGATTTATACCTTGTCATGAGGAGGTATATGACTCTTGAGAGATATACATTGGAAAGAGTTTATTATGAATTGTTCGGTGAAGAAAAAATTGATGTTCCCGGAGAGAGAATTTGGGAATTTTGGGACAACGGCGGTGAAGAGTTAGATAATCTATTTGATTATTCTCTTGATGATGTAATATCCACTTTAAAAATTGCTGAACAGACATTGCCTTTAAATTTAGAACTTACCCGTATCATCGGACAACCATTATTCGATGTTTCCCGTATGGCTACAGGCCAACAGGCAGAATGGTTTTTAGTAAAGCAGGCTTATTTTGATGATGAAGTTGTACCTAATAAACAAGGATCTAATTTTGCTGATAGAGCTAATGCCGAAGACAATGAAGGCGGATATGTTAAAGAGCCTGAAACCGGGCTTCATGAGAATCTGGTTCAATTCGATTTTAGAAGCCTGTATCCCAGCATTATTATCTCAAAAAATATATCTCCTGATGTTATGGTTTTGGGAGATGTGGAAAATGAAGATGACTACAATATTTCACCTGAACATGGCTTGAAATTCAAGAAAAATCCTCAAGGTTTCATTCCATCGGTTATTGATAAAATCTTGCAGGAACGTTTCAGAATCAAGCGTGAAATGAAAGCATCAGAGGATGCTCAGGAGAAAAAAGCTTTAGATGTACAGCAACAAGCTATTAAACGGCTTGCTAATACGATGTATGGTATTTATGGTTTCCCACGTTTCAGATGGTATTCATTTGAATGTGCAAAAGCAATTACTTCTTGGGGAAGGCAGTATATTAAATCATCCATAAAAAAAGCGGAAGAATATGGGTTTTATACAATATACGCTGATACTGATGGTTTTTATGCTAAGTATAAAAAAGAAAAAAGGTAAGAGATTTTAATTCTCTTTAATTTATTTTGTAATTTTAATACTGGATGTAGCAGTTTTTGCTGTGCAGTATTTATTTCCAGATGTCACTACAACTTTGTGAGTTCCAACTTTTAAGGATTTTACATTAAGTTGTGCAATTCCTTTTGAGTTAGTTTTTACAGTGTAAGTCTTAAAGGATTTACCTGTGTAAACTTTAATTTTTACATTTACTCCTGAAATTACTTTATTGGTTTTTGTGTTTTTCACAGTAACTTTAAAGTATGTGTTTTTACCTTTTTTAGCGGTTAATTTTGCAGGAGACAATTTAGTTGGAGCTTTATTGACAATTATTTTGGTTGTAACTGAACTGGCTGTAAAGTTTTTAGATTCTCCTTTAGAAACGACAACCTTGTAAGTTCCAGGGTTATAGTCGATTTGGAGTCTTAATTTACCGTCGGATCCAGTTTGACCAGTGTAACTGTAGTATTTATATTTGGTAATATAAACTTTGATGTTAAGTTTACCACCGAAAATCGCTTTATTGTTTTTACTGTTGGTTAGTTTAACAATAAAGTTCTTTCCTTGTTTGTAGTATGCTGTAGTTTTTGAAGCACTGATTTTAGCACTAGCCTTTTTAACAGTTATGGTTTTAGTAACTGTAGGAGCATCATATCTGTTATCTGCTAAGCTGACAACCATTTTATGTGTTCCAACAGCTAGAGGTACAGCAAATGTGACTGCTCCTTTATTGTTTGTTTGTAAAACATAGTTAGCACTTTTTGAACCGGTATAAAGCTGGACAAATACATATGCTCCTGAAATGCCTTTACCTTTACTGTCAGTTACAGTAACGGTTGCGGTATTGTCACTGTTGTAAGTAATGGAATAATTTTTTGTAACAATTTTAGCAGGAATTTTAAGAATTGTGATGCTTCCGCTGACATTTTTATAGTTGATGTTGTCAGTTTCATTGTTACTAACAGTCATTGAATAAGTTCCGCTGATTAATCCAGTAACATTAATTTGGCTAATTCCATTATCATCAGTCTGGAAGTAGTAATCTTTTCCAACTGTATTAGGCATACTTAAATGGAGAATGACTCCAGCCATTGGAGTGCCTGTTTTAGCGTTTGTTACATTAATGACAACTTTCTTTTCGCTACCGTACTGTTCTTTATATGGAACAATTTCAATGTTGATTGTAGCTTTTGAGATAGTTGCATCAAAACTTGCACTGCCGTTGATGCCGGTTCCGGTTACTTTAAATACATAATCTCCAATTGGGGCGAATGTGTATGTGGATATAACGAAACCTGGGTAGAAATCTTTGTTTGGCAATGCTGCAACACCATTGGAATCTGTTGTAATTGTAGTGTCTGAATTTATACTGAAGCTTGAGTCAGATGAACGTTTAATCCAACTTAAGTCTGTGGAATTTTTCTTTCCGCTGACTTTAATGCTTTTATTTGCTAAAGTTTCATTAGTGTCTGCATCAATTACTTTAAATGTGAAATTACCTGTTGCATAATCCAAATCGGTAGATATAGGAATTATTTTAATGTTCCTAACTCTATTCAATGTTGTATTTGCACTAGCCAATTTGCCTTCTTCAGTATAATTTAATACTAAAGTAGCAGTATTTAAAGCTAAATCATAATTGAATATAATTTTTCCATTTGAAAGCTCAAATGTTTCAATTTCTTTAGTTTTGGTTTCATTTCCATCTTTGTAAATTAAAGATAATTTCAAGTAATTTTTATTAATTTCACTTACATCCACACCATTTGAAAGACTAATTGGAATAATGGTTTTATTAGTACTATTTACGTTTACAGATGTAGGTGCAGTAATAGTGTAATTTCCAATAACTGATAAGGTTATTTTTGTGGAAGAAGCAGTATAATTGTCATTTCCTAAATAACTGATGATTAAACTGTGATTACCAACAGCTAATTTATCTGTAATTGTCACAAGTGAGTTATTCAATTCGAAATTTACAGTTTTATTCGCTTCACTAACCTTAATGTCATTTTTTACAAATGAAACGTCATTAGATTCATTATCTTTTACAGCCACTGTGATGTTAGCAGTTTCCTTTTCGTTTATTCTAACATCATTAGAAACTACAGTAGTGTCTATTTTTTGTGTTGTATCTGCACTAAGAGTTTCATCTCCTAAAACAACACTATTGGATCCATAATTTGCTGATTGGATGTCTGCATCCATTGCAGCATCGCTAGCACAAACAGATCCGATACTTATCAATAGGAATATTGACATTACTATTAATAAGATATGAGAGTTTTTAAGTTTCATAACTTTTAATCCTCCTATTAGAAAAGAAAATTTTTTTTAAAAAATAGTTAAATTTTCTAGTATTATACATTTAAGTTGTTTTTAGCATATATAGTTTTGTTCATATATTATAAAATCATTTGTATTTTATGAATTTTAAACATAAGTTTAATACAAATCGAGATGAAATAATATGTCTAAATAATTATAAAAAAAAGGAATTTGAGAAGAATAATGACTATTCTTCCATGTAAGAATCTATGTCAATATCTAAATTACCACAGATTTCTTTTAATTGTTCATATAATTTTTCATCAATTGCAATACCATTTGCTTCAGCATCTGCAATTCTTTTGACTTCCAAATCTCCTGGAATAGCAACGGTTTCTCCGGTAGCTCTAATTTGTGAAACAAAGTCTTCGGTATGTTCAACAAATTCGCCAAAGTCACCAAATTTTGATGGGTCAATTACAACATATAAGTCTCCTTTTGTACAGTCTTTTGTTGGTGATGCAGTTCCAGTTACTCCATGACCGTATCCTGCCTGTACTAATGGTCCAGTTAAAATTTCAATTAATGCTGCAAGAGCATATCCTTTAAATCCTCCAAATGGCAATATTGATCCTTCAAGAGCAGCTTCAGGGTCATTGGTTGGATTTCCATCTTTATCTAATGCCCATCCATCAGGCAAATCTAGGCCTTTTCTTTTGGATTCAATAATTTTTCCACGTGCAGTAACAGAAGTAGCCATATCAACAGTAATGTAAGTTTCAGAAGGGATACCTAATGCAATAGGATTTGTTCCAATTAAAGGTTCCTTACCTCCTAATGGTGCAATTGCAGGGTCAGTATTTGCAAGCACTAAACCTATACAGTTTTCCCTTAATGCTAAATCAGAATAAAATCCGGTAACTCCGAAGTGATTGGTATTGTGAACTCCAACACATCCAATTCCAACTTCTTTTGCTTTTTTAATAGCTAATTGCATTGCTTTATATGATACTGCTTGTCCAAAACCGCTGTTACCATTGATTAGGGCAATTGCAGGGGTTTCTTTTTCTATAACAATATCTTCTTTTAAGTTTATTGTTCCTGCTTCGATACTAATTAAGTATTGTGGGAATCTTCCGAGCCCATGTGATGTAAATCCTTTTAAATCAGCATCTATTGTTGCTTCAGCTACAAATTCGCTGTCTTCTTCACTAGCTCCTAACTTCTTTAATATTTCCTTTACAAGAGCTATTTCATTATCTTTCATTATCTTCATTTACACACCTCTTAATTTTTATCAAATCAGTATTCAATTTCAGATCCTTCAAAAGCCTTGACGGTGATTTTTTCATCATCAGTTACTTTACCAATAATCTGGCAATTGCAGTATTCTTTTAAAGTATCCATTATTTTTTCAGCTTCACTTTCTTCACAAATGACAACAAAGCCGACACCCATATTGAAAACTCTGTACATTTCTTTAATGTCGACATTCTGTTCATAGATTAATTTAAATATTTCAGGAACTTCTGGAAGATCGTTAATATCATATCCGACACCTTTTTTCAAGCGTCTGAGATTTGTAAAACCTCCTCCAGTAATGTGGGCAAGTCCGTTAATATTGTATTCTTTTTCAAATAATGCTACAATAGGTTTAACATATAGTTCAGTTGGTCTTATTAACTCTTCACCAATGGTGGTTTCACCATTAGGCATTTTGTCATCTACAGAAAATCCGGCATCATCAAATAAAGCTTTTCTTGCCAAACTGTATCCGTTTGAATGAATTCCGTTACTTTCGATACCAATCAAAACGTTTCCAGGTTGGATGTTTTCGCCGGTAATGATTTTATCAATATCTACAAATCCGATACCTGTTCCTGCAAGGTCAAAATCTTTAATGATTCCTGGAAGGGATGCTGTTTCTCCACCAATTATTGCAATTTTAGATTCTTCAGCACCTTTAACGAGACCTTCTGCTATTTCGGAAGCTCTTTCAGGGTCAGGTTTTTCAACAGCAAGGTAATCTACTAAAGCTATTGGTTCAGCTCCGACACATAAAATATCGTTTACAACCATAGCAATACAATCAATACCAACTGTATCGTATTTGTTCATCATTTCAGCAATTAAAATTTTACTTCCAACACCATCAGTACTCATTGCAATAGCTTTATCACCTAATTTAACTAAAGCAGCATAATGACCACTGTCGGTAATAATATCTCTACATGATAATGTTGACTTAAGTTTGTCCGCTAATTTTGAAACAGTAACTGCTTCAAGGTCTATGTCAACACCGGATTCTGAATAAGTAACCATATTTACACCTATTGTCTATTTAAAGAATAAAATTAATTAATGTTGCAATATTTGCAACATTTCATAGTATTAATTATATTTAATTTACTATATAATTATTTTTAATGTATTCTAACACAATCTAAATTAATTGGAGTTTTAGTTTCAATTTTATAACTTCTATGGATTGAAGATGCCAAGTCCACAGTCTTGTATGGGTCTCCATGACATGTGATAACCTTTTCAGGTCTAGGATTAAGTCTTTTGACATATTCCATTAATTGTCTTCTGTTGGAGTGTCCACTAAATCCGTTAATTGTTTTTACTTCCATTCTTACGCAGAATTGTCTGGTCTTACCGTCATCATCTTCAAGAGGAATTTCTTTCCAACCTTTTTGGACTCTTCTTCCCATTGAACCTTCAGACTGGTAACCTACAAAGATTAATGTATTTCTTTCATCTTCACATAGCCATTTGAAGTATTCTACGGAGTTTCCTCCAGTTAACATACCTGATGTTGATAAGATGATTGCAGGGTCTCTGCTTTCAACAATTTCTTTTCTTTGGTCGTAGTTTTGAACTTTTTCAAACATTTCTGATACAAACGGATTTCTTCCCATGTGGAATATTTGATCTCTTAAATCTTTACTTAAGTACTCAGGTCTTGCAGTGTGGATTGCAGTTGCTTCCCAAATCATTCCATCAATGTAAATCGGTACTTCTTCAATCAATCCATGTCTCATATACTCTTCAAGCACTACCATTAATTCTTGCGCCCTTCCTACTGCAAATACTGGAACCAATACTTTTCCACCACGTTTAAGTGTTTTGTAGATGGTTTTCATCATTTCTTTTTCCGCATTGTTTCTAGAAGGTTGCACATCTTCTCTTCCACCATAAGTACTTTCCATAATAACGGTTTCAGCACGAGGGAATCTGATTGTTGCAGGTTCAAGTAATCTGGATGGTTCGTATTTAAAGTCTCCAGTATAAACTAGGTTGTGGGCTCCATCTCCAATATGCATATGGGATATTGCTGAACCTAGGATATGTCCTGCATTGTGTAGGGTTAATCTGATGTCTGGGGAAATATCTGTTACTTCACCATAATCCAGAGTAATGGTATTCTTAATAGCCTGTTTTACATGTTTGGATGTAAAAGGCAATGGATTACCCTCTCTGTGAGCTATATCCAGATGGTCGAATTGTAAAAGTGTTGTCAAATCTCTGGTTGGAGTTGTACAATAAACCGGTCCATCATATCCATAATGGAAAAGGTATGGTACAAATCCGCAATGATCTAAGTGAGCGTGAGAGATAATAACTGCATCCAATTCTTCAATTGAAAATTCTGGTGCATTCAAATAAGGGAATGCATTTTTATTATCTGATGCTGCTACATTAACACCACAATCTAATAAAACACGACTGTTTGGTGTTTGTAAAAGCATTGATGAACGTCCGACTTCTTTAAATCCTCCCATTGAAGTAACTCTTGCCCAATCATTAGGGTATTTGCTTCCTTGGTGAATTTGACGTCCGAGACGTTGTAATAATTTTTTCCTGTCTTTGCTGCTGTTCTTTTGTATGGTTCTTATTTTTCCAATAATGTCTGAACTAATTGGTGGGGTTCTTAATATTTTTGGAGCCCAACCGGTATTTTTTACAATATTTCTTGATGTAACACCATACTTTCCAATAACAAGTCCTGGTTTTTTAGCGGTAATTACCACTTCGCCAGTAACGGTGTCAAAGTAAATATCTGTAATTTCAGCACCATCAGGAACTATTTCATGAACTTTATTAATGGTTTCTTCAGGTTCAAGTAATGCGCTTTTATCTGATCTAATAATAATCCTTTTTCTTAAGTCTTTTGCAAGTGATCTTATTAAATCGCCGTTTTCGGTTATAATTTCTGGATTTTTGGTATAAACTACTACTTCAGGTCCTTCAAATTCCACTTTGGAAACCTGAATTTCATTAGGTAGTTTTTGCAAAATTTCTTTTTTAATTTCTTCTAAAATATCTGAAGTCATATAATCCCTTCAAAAAAAGTCATGTGTATTATTATAGTTTATGAAAAGCATTTAGCTATAATTAGTTGAATTTCATAAACTATCTACACATTTTTATATAAAAAATAGTTAGTTATGAAAAATTAGTCTTTTGCTTTATATCTTATCCAATATCTCATTAATTTTTTCATTATCTAACATTTCAAAGCCGTCTTTATCCACTTTAGCAACTAAATATCCGTTACCGGAGTATGTGTCACGTTCAGCAGCAGCTCTGATAGCTCTTATAGCTATTTCAATTCCTTCGTCAGTTGTCAAATCATCTCTAAATCTGTCTTCAAGAACTCCGTAAGCAACGATAGAACCTGAACCTGTGGAAATGTATGTGTCTTCAATCATACCACCCGCAGGGTCCAAAGAGTAAAGAGATGGTTTGTCTCCATCCATTCCTCCAAGTAATGTTTGAACATACATTGGTCCGGAACGTAATATGTTTGCTGTTAGGGATGCAGCTGCTTTAACGCTGATGTTGTCATTGTTTCTCATTTGATATAATGATACTTCTGCTTCAATGACTTTCATTAAACTTTGTGCATCTCCAACAGAACCAGCTATGGTTGTTACAATATGATCGTCAATTTTAAATATTTTTTCTGCGACTTTATGAGCTACCAAGTTTCCCATACTAGCTCTTCTTTCGCTTGCAAATACAACGCCATCTTTACAAGTAATTCCGACGGTTGTTGTACCTTCTAATATTTTGTCATCCATTTAAACACACCTCATATAGTATTTAAAATATTCTTATTTCAACTACTTCATAGGTAATATATTAAAATACAATTTATAGTTTTTATATAAATTTTATTTAAAATCAGAATCAATTATTAGTATAAACTAACAATATTAATATTATCTATTTCAATATATAAACTTTTCTTTCAAAGGTGGGTACATGAAATATAAAAAAATTGGGGATATCCTAATTTTAGATAACAATTATTCCGATGATGATTATTTAAATTTATCTAAAAAGCATAATGTTAAAACTATTATGAAAATAGACCACATTCAGGGTACAAAACGTGAACCGGTTTATAGAATTCTTTTTGGAGGCGAAACTGAGACAATAAATAAAGAGAATGGTTGTTTGTTCAAACTGGATTTATCTAAGGTAATGTGGTCAAAAGGAAATAATAATGAAAGATTAAGAATTGCTAAATTGGTTGAGGATAATGAAACTGTTATAGACATGTTTGCAGGGATAGGTTATTTTTCAATCCCTATTGGAGTTCATTCTAATGCCAAACAGGTTTATGCAATTGAAATCAATCCTAACTCTTATCATTACCTATGTGAAAATATTGAATTGAATAAGTTAGACAATATTACTCCTATTTTAGGAGACTGCATGGAACACACTCCAAAATATAAAGCTGACCGCATCATTATGGGTTATGTAAAAACCACTCATCATTATCTAAAAGTAGCAATCGATAGTTTAAATAAAGGCGGAATTCTTCACTATCATGAAACAGTTCCAGAAAAATTAATGAACAAAAGACCGTTTGAAAGAATCAGGGCGCAAGCGGGAGACCGGGATGTCGAATTGTTAAATATGACTAAAATTAAAAAATATTCTCCTGGTGTTGAACATGTTGTTGTTGATGTTAGGATAAATTAGCTATTTTATTTAAAAGATAGTCGTTTAGCCATTCATCGTTAATGTATTTTTCATAAACGCATAATCTTTCGATTAACTCAAATCCCGCATCTTCAGTCAATTTTTCAAGTTCATCAATCCCAGGCCATGGTGATGTGATGTTTACAAAATCAGGGCTGACTGGAGATACTCCGCCCCAGTCATCAGCACCGCACAACAAAAATATTTGTGCAGTATCGTTATTTAAATTAGGTGGAACTTGGATGCTGACGTCAGTGTCTTTAAACAGTAAAGTTCCAGCAATAACTGTTCTTACCATATCCAAAAAGCTTGGTTCTGCCCAATCTTCCATTTCAATACCTGGTATTGGTGTAAAGTTTTGAATAATCACTTCCTGAATATGCCCATATTTGTCGTAAATGTCTCTGATTGTCAATAGTGAATCAGCTATTTCTTCTTTTGTTTCTCCGATTCCAATCAGTATTCCTGTTGTGTAGGGAATTTTGAGTTTTCCTGCATTTTCGATTGTTTCTATTCTCAAATCAGGGTTTTTTCCGGGACTTTTATTATGTGCAGGTAATTCCATTAGCCTTTTTGAAGAATTTTCAAGCATAAGTCCCATTGATGCATTAACCTCTTTTAATCTTTTTAAATCATCAAAACTAAAATTTCCACCGTTAGTGTGTGGGAGAAGAGTGGTTTCGTCTAAAGTCATTTGACAGACATCAACAATATAGTCAATAATTTTGTCGTAACCATAATCTTTAAGTTTTATTTGGACTATTTCTTCTTCGTCGGCATCTTCACCAAAAGCAAACAACGCTTCAGTGCAACCATATTTTTCAGCTTCTTTTAAATCAGCTAAAATTTCTTCTTTGGTTTTAAGAATTATTGCTTGTGGATCTTCTGGATTTTTTTTGAAATTGCAATATCCGCAGTCATTTCTGCAGATTTCAGTCAATGGTATAAAAATATTTTTAGAAAAAGTAATAAGATTATTCTCCCTATACTTTGCAGTTTCAGCCATGAACTTAATTATTTCGCTGTCTTTTGCATTTAATATTTGGAGAATATCCTCTTTAGTTATTTTTGTCATGTTTAACCTTTATGTTCTGATACAGTTACTTCTACATAAAGTGGGGGAAGTTCATTTTTATCTTCCCAGATTGCAATAATTACATCAAAACTTGGAAGTTCGAATATTTTGTATTCTACTACAAGACCCATGGATTCTAATTCTTCTTTTACTCTCATGAATCCTTGATTATCCACAGAATTGGTGGAAATATTGCTTTCTTGGATATTTTTATCACCTGCTTTTAAGATTTCTTCCATTTTCTCAGAACTTGGTTCTAATTCGGTTCCTCCAAGGATTTCACCAATTTCTGTAAGTTTAGCATCGAAATCATCAAGAGGGATAACTTTTCTAGATCTTCCTCTAACAATTAGTATTTTATCATTATCTATTGCAGGTCTTGAACCTTTGAATGCATCAAAGAATCCCATAACTTGTCCTGCAATTTCATATGTCTTTTTCATTAAATCAGATCCTATTTAATATTCAGTTCTTCTTTAAGTTCACCCATTGTAGTTACTTTTTCAGCAAATGCATTGTGTCTGTGAATACTTTCATGATTTTCCTGACGGGAAGTAATTAATGTGTCATCAGGGAAATCAGAGTATTTGTTTGCAATCATTTCCATCATGTTTCTTACACAGTCTTCAACAAATACTGGTTTTCTGTGAGCATTCATAACTGTTGCATTTTCATCAGGCCTTTTTAATAGTTCACATACTGGAGAACTCATGGATGTTTCGATAATGTCAATAATGTCTTCCGCTTTAACATTTTTATCTTCAGGAACTTCAATTAATAAGGTTCCAACACCTCTTTGGTTATGTGAAGCGAATGTGACGGTATCCAACACTTTTTGTGTTGTTTCTTCATCCAAAAATTCTAATAATTTATTTTTATCTGATTCTCGCACAGATTCCTGTGCACAAGGACAGACAGTCATTCCAATAACTTCTGCGCCGATACTTTTTCTGATAGTAACTTCGCCGTTTTCATCTCTAAATCCTATAGCCTTAGCCTTCAATTTGGCCATTTCTTGAGTTTTGTTTTTAGTTACTGGAGACTCTCTCATAAACATAAAGTCTGTTGTCATTGATATTTCAACACGTTTTGCATATTCGTGTTTGGTCATCATACAGTCAACGATTTTTGCACATAATGATTCGACGTCCACTGTTGAATCCTTAGCTACAGTTTCAAGGACTTCACTAATCGCTTCAGGATTTCTGGACATGTGCACACCTTTTTGGTCATTTGGTAAGTCTACAAATGCATCAAAAGTAGGTAATAGTATTATAGGTCTTTTATTTGTTCTTTCTAATTGTAATAATTTCTTAACTCCGGTCACACCTACTCTGGTTAACTTAATAGGTATACTTGGAGCATCGTCTTGTGTGTCGGGTAAGCATATTGCCAATTTAATTACCTCAAATTTTTTTATTATATTGTATATTTTTCGCATCTTTTTATTTATATATTTATATTATTTTCAAAATCAGCAGGTTTTCATTGTTTGTTTAATGGAATTTGTTTTTTACATAAATTCATATAAAAAATAGTGAATTATTTTAATATTCGAATAAAATAAAAATAGTTTAAAGCAGTTAAATTTAACCGCTTAATGATGATTTTTTTATAAGATGTTTGAAGAGCCCATGTCTTCTTTGATAACATCCAATACAGTTTGTGTATATGTTCTTTCTATAATCGGGTCTTTTAATAACTCTTTAATAAATGAATTTAGTTCATTGGTGTTTCTGAATTTAGCTATTAAAAATGCGTCATATTCTCCGGTAACGTCATAGATTCCTACAACATTTTTATTGAAGAATGTTTTTTCCTCCCAGTTTTTGAGTTTTCCGCCTTTTACTCTAACGCCTATGATTGTGGTTAAGACAAATCCTAACTTTTCGTGATCAATTACTGGTGAGAATTTTTTAATAACTCCTGATTTAACCATTTTGTCAATACGGTTATGAACAGTTCCTACAGATACATCTAAACTGCGTGAAATTTGTCTATATGATGTTCTTACGTCTTCATTAATTATTTTGAGTATGTTAATGTCTGTATCGTCAAGTTTTATGACATTGTCTTTACTTTTTACCATATGTTATCTCCTAATTTATTATTAGTCAATATATCCAAATTATATTTGGATTATTTTATATAAAAATATTGTATTGTTTATAATATTTAAAAGTATTTATGATTTTTTTAGATTTTTTTTAATTTTTTTAATAATCTCAACTTATTGTAAAGTAATTGTAATATTTTCAATTTTATTTCAGATTTTCAAGTCAGTAATATTAAATATATTAACATGTGTTATGAAATTATTCAGTTTATATTTGGTTTATGATGGAAGGTGTGGTTGAACAAAATGTGGGGTCATTCACAGATATTTAGTCTTAAAATTATTTCCTGAATTTCTTTAATATTTGCATCTGTTTTTATTCCCAGTGGATTGTAATGTGTTTTAATTGCTTCAAATCCTTCTTTTTTCATTTCATCAAAAATCAAATCTAATTTTGGAGCGCTGACTTTAATGGATTTACAGATTTTATGCACATCAAAGAATGTAGCAGGGGCTTTAGATTCAACAAGACAGCTATTGAGGAGTTTCAAAGCTTCTTTTTCAGTATTGATTTTTTTGTGTTCGGTCTCTTCAATCATTTTCTGAATAAATTCTCCGTCTTGGATTTCACCTAACCATAATGGGCCTGCATGAATTAATTTTTCACCGCATATTGGGCAGGTATCCTCAATTGAGCTAGCCAGACCATTGCTGGTCTGTCTGTGCAGACAATTTTTACAATGGCTTATATAACCGATATTTTTTAAGGATTCGTCAGTCCTTTTTGAACCTTTTTTAACATAAATGTACAATCTCATATAATGTTCAGTACTGTGTGACATTTTCACTTCAATGCATTTTGCATACTTTGCAAGTGTGAGAGCAACAAATCCTGCCAATATTCTTATTCCTGTTTCATGGCAATATTCACTTTTGTAAGGTTTTGCATTATATTTGCGGATACATGGTTCCTTATAAGTGCCGCATAATGCAGAGGTGTCTGTTGCAGTTACGCATAACAGTGATTTTCTACGGGCACAATAGCCTGCAGAGTCAAGAAATGGAGATGGTGTTCCAAATGGATCAATATCTATAACATCAAATTCTCCTCTTTTCATTCTTAAAAACATGCTGGCGTCATGTTGAAAAACATCTATATTTTCAAGATTATTCAACTCAATGTTGTGCTTTTCATAATGATTTGCAGTTTCGCTAATGTCATTTATTGATACAGTTCCAACGCCGTCAATTTCATTTTTATAACGTATTCCTCGTATTCCGCTACCTCCAAACAAATCGCAAATATTTATTTCTCTTTGTTCTTGTTTTTGGAATACTTGAATTGCAAGTATTGACAAATCTCTGTTTAGTTCCATATGGGGATTGTAAAATACAGGTGCATCAGATGAAATTTTATCAAATTCCGGAAATTCAATTTTTGTCAATCCCTCTTCAATACTTTTAATTTTATATTCATCCATTTGTTTCACTCTTAATTGTTTTGATTAATTAAGTAATGTTTTAAATATTATTAGATTTAAATATTAGTATAGTAAATTTAAATCTAATTGGTGATGAATGTGTCAAATATCAAAGTTCCTATTGCAAAACCAATAATCGGCGACGAAGAAATAGAAAATGTGGTTGAAGTTCTAAAATCAGGTATGATTGCTCAAGGTCCTAAAGTGGAAGAATTTGAAGAAAGATTCGCAGAGTGGGTTGGAGCAGAATATGGAATAGCTGTTAACTCTGGAACTGCTGCATTGCATGTTGCATTGCTTTCCTGCGGTATTGGGGAAGGTGATGAGGTAATTACCACTCCATTTACATTTATTGCAAGTGGAAATTCAATTTTATACACCGGTGCCAAACCGGTATTTGCCGATATAGATTTAAAAACTTATACTATTAATCCAGACTCTATTGAAGACTTAATCACTGAAAATACTAAAGCAATTTTGCCGGTTCAGTTGTATGGTCAATCCGCTGATATGGAAAAAATCAATGATATTGCTGAAAAATATGGATTAACTGTCATTGAAGATGCAGCTCAGGCTCATGGCGCAACTTGCAATGGTGAAAAAGTTGGAAGCATTGGGGACATGGCATGTTTCAGTTTTTATCCAACTAAGAATATGACAACTTCCGAAGGTGGAATCATCACAACCAATGATGAAGAATTGGCTGAAAATGCTAGAGTGTTTAGAGCACATGGTGCAAGTGTCAGATATCATCATGACGAAATTGGGTATAACTTCAGAATGACTGATATTTCAGCAGCAATAGGACTTGCACAATTGGATAAAATTGATGAATTTAATGATAAGAGAATTGCAAATGCAGCATATTTAAATGAAGGTTTAAAAGACGTTGATGGAGTAATCACTCCTTATTGCGCAGACGGATCAAAGCATGTATATCACCAATATACAATTAGAGTAGAAAAAGGTGATAGGGATGAATGGGTTGATTTGATTAATGATTGTGGTGTAGGAACTGGAATTCATTATCCGATTCCATTATATAATCAGCCAGTTTACAGATCTTTAGGAATCGAAGGAAATTGTCCTAATGCAGAACTTGCAGCAGACAATGTAATTTCTCTTCCAGTACATCCTTCTTTAACAAAAGAAGATTTAGATTTAGTAATTGAAGCTGTTAAAAAAGCTTCAAATGAGTTAGATTAGATTCTAACTTTCTTTTTTTTATTTCAACATTTCATTAACGGTATCGACTTTAGCGTTTAAGGTTCTATTTTCCAAGTCTCTTCTGTCATCTACTTTTATCACTGTATAGACTCTTCCGATTCCAAGTTCAAATATTGCTTCCTGTGCATTTGCTATCGCTTCATAAAGTTCAGTTAAATTTTCTGCTTCAATCTGAGTTCCCATTCCTGTTAGCTGATAATTGAGTCCTGAATCTTTAATTGATTGGACTGCAGCAGTTACATAATCTTTACATTCTGTTGTTTCTGTTCCGACAGGCAATATTGCAAAATCACATGTTATCATTTTTTTCACCTGGTAAAATTATTTATTTATCATTGTATAAATTACTTTATTGATGGTTAGATTAAACAAAGAAGAATTCAATGAAAAGATTTTTACAAGAATCAATAATTTAATTTCTGATTATGATTTAATTAAAAAAGATGAATTGATTGCTGTTGCACTTTCTGGTGGAAAAGATAGTGTATTGACTTTACATGCATTAAAAAATTATCAGCAATTTTTAGACTTTGAGTTAATAGCAATAAGTGTTGATGAAGGAATTGAGGGGTATAGACAACACGGAATTGATTCTGCCATAAATAATGCCCGTGAACTAGATGTCGAACTGGTTCAAAAATCATTTAAGGATGAAGAGGGATTCTGTTTAGATGATATTTATCATAATTTTAAAAGTGCCTGTATTCCTTGTGGAGTATTTAGAAGAAATATTTTGAATAAAACAGCTTATGAATTGGGTGCTTGTAAAATAGCTACTGGACACAATTTGGATGATGAAATACAATCTTTTTTAATGAGTTTTGCAAGGGGAGATACAATTAAATTTTCAAAGTTCGGGCCTGAACTTGATGTAATTCACCCAAAATTAGTTCCAAGAATCAAACCTCTGTGGAATACGCCTGAAAAAGAGGTAGGTATGTGGGCTGTATTGAATGATATAGATATCCATTTAGATGAATGTCCATATTCTCATCTGTCATTGAGAGCTAAAATTAAGGAATTTTTAAATGTTAATGAAGATAAATATCCTGGAATAAAAAATAATGTGATGGAATCATTTCAAAAGATTTTAACTTTTGAAAATGATATATCCACAAGCCTTAATGAATGTGAAATTTGCGGTGAGCCGACTTCATCTAATATTTGCAAGGCTTGTGAGATGAAAGAATCAATTTCTCAAGATTGCAAAAATCATATAAATTATGAATAGCGCAACTAAAACTGCTCCTTCTTTTCTGTCAAATTTGTCCTGTGTTTTACCGAATATAAAGAAGAGTACTGTAACAAATACCATGAAACAAACATCAATAAGCATTTGTGAGCTTAATGTAATTGCACTTATGGCACTACTTGCTCCAAGCACAAATAATATATTGAATATGTTTGAACCAATAACATTTCCTATAACTAACTGATTTTCCCCTTTCTTTAGAGCAGTAAGTGATGTGACAAGTTCTGGTAAAGATGTACCTATTGCTACAATTGTTAAACCAACCAGTGTTTCACTCATTCCGAATGCAATTGCTATATCTGAAGCACTGTTTACAACCAAATCTCCACCAAGTATGATTCCGGCAAGTCCAATAACAATAAAAATTATACTTTTTGGAAGGGTTAGTTTTGGTTTTTCAACGTAATTCGCGTTATTTGAATTTTTTGTGCTACGAATAAGATAAATAATGTAGCCTATTAAAATAATTAACAGTATAATTCCTTCAATAGATGAAATGTTCCATCCCAGAAATATGAATACACCGAATAATACTGTAATTGCGACAAGGAATGGTAAATCTTTTTCGAGAACATTTTTTTCTATTAATAAATCACCAAGAAGTGCGCAAATACCAATAACCATTAGCATGTTAAAAAGGTTACTACCTATAACATTACTGACAGCCATCGCATTACTGCCAGTTAATGAGGAAGTTATGGAAACTGCTGCTTCTGGAGCACTTGTTCCAAATGCGACTATTGTTAAACCGACAATAATTGTAGGTATTTTTAAAATTGAAGCGATACTGCTCGCCCCATCAACAAAAAAATCAGATCCTTTAATCAGAAATACAAATCCTACTATTAATAATACAAATTGAATGATAATTGATGCATCCATTATTCCTCATCCTCTTTTTCTTGCGGTCCTAAATCAGTAACAATAACTTTATCGATTTGATGTCCGTCCATATCTACAATTTCAAAGATAAATCTTCCGCATTCGAACTTATCTTCCTCATCAGGAATTGTACCGCTTATACTTAAGATAAATCCAGCTAATGTAGTATAGTTGTCTTCTTCTTCATCAGGCAGGGAATCTTTAAATTCAAACAGTTCCTTGAATCTGTCAATAGGATATCTTCCATCGATTAACCAAGTTCCGTCATCTCTTTGAATTGCTTGAGGTTCGTCTTCTTCATCAATGCCGGGAATATCACCTACAATTCCTTCAAGCAAATCGTTTAAAGTGATTAATCCCTCAACACTTCCAAATTCATCAACCACAAGAGACATATGAACATATCCTTGGTTTTCTTTAAATTCCTTAAGCAATTCTAATGTTTCCAAATGTTCTGAAACTACTAAGGGTTCTTTTACAATTTTATGAACATCAAATTTTTCTTCACTAAACATTGCTGAGAGAATATCTTTTGCCTGAACAACTCCAATAAAGTCATCAAGTTCTCCGGAGGCAATTGGAAAGATTGACCTTTTACTTTCAATAATTTTAACTTTGTTGACATCCCGGTCGTCTTCCAAATCAATCCAGATAATTTCATTTCTAGGAGTCATTATACTTTCGACTTTTTGGTCATCAAGTTTGAAAACCCTTTTAATAATGTCTTCTTCTTCTTTTTCAATTGTTCCGTCTTCTCTTCCTTCTTTAATCATTAATTCGATTTCTTCTTCGGTAACAACATCATCATTTCTGTTTTCAATTCTCATTAACCATAAAAGGAAACTACTTGATTTGGCTAAAATGAAACTGACAGGTTTTGAAACTTTTTCAAGAATCAACATGCTTTTTGCAACTTTTAGTGAAATTCTTTCAGGGTCATTTAATGCAATAACTTTTGGTACGATTTCTCCGATAACTAATGTCAAATAGGTAGTTACGATAACAACTATTGCCACGCTTATTGGTTCGCTGTATGGTATAAATGAGATTAGTTTGGAAAGAGGTTCGGCCAATGTTACTCCACCGAAAGCCCCTGTTAAAACACCAATAAGAGAAATTCCAATTTGAACAGTGGATAAAAATTCATTAGGGTCTTCTAATAAATCAAAAACAATTTGGGCATTTTTATTCCCTTCTTCTAAATATTTCTGCATTTTCGCTTTTCTAATTGATACAACAGCCAGTTCAGCCATTGACAAATAACCTGTAAATATTATTAAAATTAATATTATAATTATTTCGAGTGTCGTTCCAATCATTTTTAACAAACCGTTAAAACTTATAAATCACTGGCTCTCTGAAAGTCAGTATTTCCATATATCTCATCCTGCATTTGCTGTACTGCAAGGGAAGCTTCTTCTCTTGTAGCAACTTTCTTAAATATTCTTCTTGATTTAACCTTTAATGTTTTTCCACAAACGCATTTTCTGGTTGCCACTCCTTTTTTAGCATATAATACTCGACCGCAGTCGCAACGAAATATAAGATACATGATAATTTTTCCATTTAAAATTAATAGTAATTATTATTTAATCAGTATATTATATAAATTTTCACCTATCCGCCAAATATTTTCATAAATAAAGGTATGAAAACTTTAGATGGTAAAATCACTAATGTGGCAATACTGACTCCTAAATTAGTGCCTATTACCACCAATAATATTCTAAATATGTTATTGTGCCATAAATCTTTAAAACTTTCGATTTTTGCCAAATTCTTAATATCACTTTGCTTTACTTTCCTATATTTGGCTTCAGTTAAACCTGAAAACCATCCTGCAGCAAGTAATGGATGTATTATTGTTAATGGAGCAACTAATCCTCCAACAAGCGCTGATTGTATTTTTGAGCCGGAAAGTATGGAACCAATAAATCCCATTATCATACTTATTGCGATAAATTCGTAGATGTTCCAGGTTATGTTTATCCCATTAAAAAAAGCCAGAAAAAATATCACAACAAACAAAATAGGAATCATTGCCAATAATATTTTAAGCCATGGAATTCCGTTTTTCTCATCAATTTTTTCCAAATCTCTTAATGGAGGTAATGTTTCGGGATTGTCAAGATACTTTTCAATTCCAGGTTTATGACCTGCGCCAACAACTGCGATTACATGGTCTTGAGGGATTTGAAGTATTCTTCCTGCAAGATATGCATCACGTTCATGCACCAAAACTTCATAAACACTTGGTGCTTCATCTTTAAACATTTCCATTAAATCATCAATGTTTTCAGGATTTTTCAAATCTTCAATATCAACCTCTTCCTCATCACCAAATCCTAAAACGGAAAGGAGCAATCCATATAAAAATTTTGCCTTTTCAATAGCGCCCATTTTATTTAAAGCTCTTTGTAATGTTGTGCCGATGTCTCTGTCGATAAGAGCTATTGGAATTTGCAGGTCTTCAGCAGCTTCAATAGCACCAACCATTTCAGATCCCGGTTTTACATCAACATCTTCTCCAATTTTTGATTGGAAGTAACTAAGAAGTGTTGTTGTGAAGAATAATCCTACTTTATTGTCTTTTATTATTTGAGTAACTGATATTGTATCATCTTCTACAATACCCATCATTTCATTTTTAAGACGGGTATATCTGCCTCTATCTAACTCAATAGCGACTACTTCCGGGTGTTGTTCATATATAGTATCTTTTACTTCATCAACACTGTTTGCAGAAACGTGTGCAGTGCCGATTATAGTCAAACATTCTCTTTTCATTAAAATAACACTTCTTTTTAAAATTTTATTATCTAATATTATGAAATTTAAATATATAAAGTTAATCTTTAGATTAGTTTCAACTCATTATTGCGATATATTGCCACATTTTCGCTGATATTTTTTTTACAGCACAAATCAATATCTTTTTTGTAGTTAAGTTTAGTTAATCGTTTAGCGGACTTGGAATTGTAAAATCCATTTTTTAGTTTATTGTAATCTCTACTTGCTATTATTGCTGCTTTTGCAAGGTCATTTAATTCATATTCGCTTAAATTTTGACAAATCCAATATAAAATTTCTCCTGAAGCTAGGAAATCTTCAAGAGCAAATTCTCCTTTAACTCCTGCCATCACAACATCAATATGACTTTCTGCAAGATTTGCGGATTTAATTGCTACCGCCCTTGCATTAACAAGACATCCGACAAGTACTGTAGAGTTCATTTTTTCAAGAATTCTTGTACCGTTGCTTGTTGTTAAAATCAGTATTTTTTCATCACTTTTGTAATTTTCCACAATTGTTGGTGAATTTCCAATATCAAATCCTTCGATTTTTTCACCGCCACGCTCTCCTGCAAGAACTCCTCCATTTTTATTTTTCAGCTCGAATGCTTCCTGTGATGTAAAACAGGGTATGATTTTTTCAAAATTATTTAGAGCTAATGTTATTGTGGTGCTTGCACGCAAGGCATCAACCATTATTGATATGTCTTCACTCATTGTAGTTTCTAAACTTAATGTGACTTTCATGAAGTAATTTATAGTAATTGTTTAATATATAATATATTATGAAAATTGTCACAACACCGATGTGTGAAGAAGTTGTAAGGCTGGCAGGTATTAATGATTATGTTGTCAATAAACATCCTAAAAAAGAGGATGGGGATTTAGCTATTTTATTGTCTGAAAGTAAAGTTGATATGGATTCTTTGCCTATAAAACTCAATACTCCTTCACAAATCTTTGAAAGTATTAAAAAAGTTTCTAAAATTGCCCAATGCGAGTTATCTGATGAGGATATTTTAGTGTTTTTCAGCGAGTATAAACTCTCAAAAAAATATCTGAATTCTAATTTTAAAAGAGATATTAAAGTTAAAGTTTATTCAGAATTTCTTAAGGATATTGCAGTAGATATGGGATTCGACATATCTCAAAAAGATTTTAATTATGTAATCTATCCGGATTATCTAAAAAATAAGGTACTGGAGAGTGAAAACCTAATCGAAATACCTTCTCATGGGGATATTTCAAGAAACCCATTTGAACGTGTTGAAGTAAGATATGCTATTTTAGAAAATTTAATATAGATATACATTAATATATTATATTACTATAATTGCATTTTTTGAGAGTTGTTAATATGTATGAAACATTAACATTTAATGGTGGAGTTCACAAAAGTGAAGAAATTAAAGAACTAATTGAAGATTTGGGAGGATTTATTCTTCAAGAAAGCATTCAACAAATGGAATTAGTGTTAAACATGGCTGTTCCAATGGAAGATGTTGATAAAATCGAAGAAAAATCCAAAGAATTATTAGCAAAATTATCAGTAGCTCCTATGGCAGGTTCTGAAATAGCTATTGTTTCACCTACTCTTGCAAGACACCATTTGCCTCATGCAGCATGTGATATTTCAGAGTATTTGCGTGAGTATGGTGCAAAAGACAATATGATTGGTCTTGCTCGTGGTGATGGTAAAGGAACTTCAGGTATTACAGAAGAAGAAAAAAGCTTAATTGAAGAGCATGATGTGGCAATTTTTGCTTTAGGCAGTTTTGAAAATTGTATTAAAGAAAAAGCTTTCTTATATGATGATATTGATATTCCAGTAATTGTAACCGGAGCACCGGATATTGATGTTGATGAACTTCCAGGTGCTGATGCCTATGTGGGAGATCTTGGTAGGATTCCAAGAAGACTCAGGAGAGGTCCGGATATAAGGGCTTTAGACAAATTAGTTGAAACTGTTGAACAAATTTTAAATGATAAAAAACGTGAAATGGCTCTTGATGCACCATTAGTTCCGTCCATTGTTGTAAAAAATGCAATTGAAAATCAAGTTCGTGAAATTAAAGATGTTATTTCTCCAGCGCCAGTGACATCTCAATTGGATGGCGTTCGCGTAAAATTAAACTATGACCAATATGCTGATACAATTGCTAATGTTATCATTGATGGTAAAAAGTTATCCGAACTTGCTGAAATTAAAAAATCATTTATGTATGATTATATTTTAGTAAAAATTAATAGTGAGAGTTCTCTTGTTGAGGATTCAAACTAATCCTTTTTTTTGTTACATTCTTCTCATTCCGAAGAAATTAATTGCATCCACCAAATCATTAAATTGTTCTAACTCTCTTTCTATGACGTTTTCATCAGTCATGTCTATGCTGAGTTCCCCATCAACAGATAATGTGTCCGGGCCACGACCAACTAGTCTGTCAACACCGTCTGCACTTAATATTCTTTCTGCATCAAGTTGGTGAACAAATGACCTTCCGGGGATAATTACAGCTTCTTTAATTTCACTTAAATCCAGTTGTTCCAAATCTTCTTTTGTTATTAGGCATGCAATTTCCTTTTCAACAGCAACAACATTAACGCTGTCAACTTCCATTTTGTTAAATATTTTAGAAATAAACGGTTCTGCAATTTTTGAAGTAATTATCGTTGCCTCACCGGTTACTGGTTTGATAAACTGTAAAAATATTTCATTTTCGTCTTTAGCTATTGCAAACGGTCCGCCAGTTTCAGGATCACACAATGGTGTGCCGCTTACTCTAAAGTTATATTCCTTATTAATCTGTTTTACAAGTTCTGCAAATTCTTCAACAGGCTGTGATTCATGGTTTTTAAGGATGGGTTCATTTCCCAATATTAATCCTTCATTAAATGTATTGGCAAATCTCATTAAAAGCATTCCTTTTGCACCCCACTCTTCTAAAGAGTTGCAAGTTTGTCTCAATACATCTCCATCATTTACGCCGGGAATAATTACTGCAGCTCCGGTTAATTTAATATTTTCACAAAATATTTGGCATGCCTTAAGAGCTTCAGTGGGATTTGGGTCTTTAACCCATTCTTTTCTAAGTTTCGGGTCTGATGAAAAAATAGTAAATGAAACCTCTTCAACATTATTGTTGATTAATCTTGGAGCTATTTCACTATCAGTTATTCCCTTTCCGCAGGTGTAGCTTAGACGTGATTTGATGGAGTACTGATTTAAATTAGCAGTTAATGTTTCAAGGTGAGGATAACAACTTATATCTCCTCCGCCACTGATGTCTGCAATAATTTCACCCTGCCTCATACTCATCATTAGAGCAGTCTGAACGGCATTCATCACTTCAAAAGGAGACTTGAACCTTCCTTGAGTTTCACTAACTCCCTTACTACATCTTTCACAACCTATTTTATTAGGTAAACAATGAGCACAGCCAAATTCTTTAACATCTTTTACCTTTCTAAAGTAGCAATACTTACAAAATCCGTTGCAATCTTTTCCAGGTATTCCTCCTACATCCGCTACAACTTGCATGATTTATTATTTTTTATTTCATTTTATTTATAAATAGAGTATATTTTTTTGATTAATTTTTTGTATTACTTTTAGTAATATTTATTACTCTGGGTCTTAAAAGTAATAATTTTTTATTTTACTTTTTTTATAGATTTATTATTTAATTATTCTTTATTTTTTTGTTTGAACATTAAATTTTAATTTATTTTATAATTAACTACTTTTTATTAATTAATATTCCTTGATTTAATTTTTAAATCAAAATAAAAAGTATTACTTTTGACCACTTTTTTCTTAAAAATTTTTCGTTTTATTATACTTTATAAACTTTTCTAAATGTTCTTAGAGGTAATCTTTATATTATATCTAATATAAAATAAAATTTGTATACCATATGGATGGCTATTGCAAAAACTTGCTTTGTAGCTTTACTCAATTTGGTAAGAAAATTTTACCATTGACGTGGTATATTAGTTAAACTCTATTTATTTAGGAGGGAAAAAATGGCAAAGTTTGATGATAAAATCGATTTATTCGATGATAGAGGCAATGAAATTGCATCTGACGTACCAATCGAAGCTATCAGTCCGTTAAGAAACCCTGCAATTCAAAGCATCGTTAAAGGTGTAAAAAGAACTGTTGCAGTAAACTTAGAAGGACTCGAAAAATCTTTAAAAACAGCATCTGTTGGTGGAGACAAATCCAGAATTTTAGGAAGAGAATTAGATCTCGCTATTGTTGACAATGCAGAAGCAATCGCAGAAAAAATGAAAGGAATTATCCAAATTTCTGAAGACGATGATACTGTTGTAACACCTATTTCTGGAGGAAAAAGGTTATTAGTACAAGTACCAACTCAAAGAATTGATGTTGCTGCTGAATATTCTGTAGCTCCATTATCATCCGCTTCCGCTTTGGTACAATCTGTTATTGACATTTGTGATGTGGACATTTACGATGCTAACTTCGTAAAAGCTGCAGTATTAGGTAGATACCCACAATCTGTAGACTACAAAGGTTCTAACATTGCAACCATGTTAGACATTCCACAAAAACTCGAAGGTGCAGGTTACGGTTTAAGAAATGTAAAAGCAAACGACTTCGCTGCTGCTACATTGAAAAACACTTTCCAAGCTACTGCTTTAGCTGCTATTTTCGAACAAACTGCTATGTTTGAAATGGCTGATGCATTAGGTACCTTTGAAAGATTACACTTATTAGGTTTAGCTTACCAAGGTTTAAACGCTGATAATATGGTTTATGACTTAGTAAAAGAATACGGTGCAGAAGGTACTGTTGGTAGTGTAGTACAAGGAACTATTGCTCGTGCAGAAGCAGACGGTGTAATTGCTCCTGGAGAACAATTAACTGATTTCGCTATTTACAACACTGAAGATGCAGCTAAATGGAACGCATATGCTGCTGCTGGTGCTGTAGCTGCAACCATGGTTAACGTCGGTGCTGCTCGTGCTGCTCAAGGTATTCCATCTACATTATTATACTTCAACGACAACCTCGAATTCGCTACTGGTTTACCTGGTCTCGACTATGGTAGAGCAGAAGGTGTAGCTGTAGGATTCTCCTTCTTCAGTCACTCCATTTACGGTGGTGGAGGTCCTGGTCTCTTCAACGGAAACCACGTTGTAACTAGACACAGTAAAGGATTCTGTATCCCTTGTGTAGCTGCTGCAATGTCATTAGATGCAGGAACACAACTCTTTTCACCAGAAGCAACTTCTGGTTTAATTAAAGAAGTATACAGTCAAATTGACGAATTCAGAGAACCTATCGTAGCAGTCGCAGAAGCTGCTGATGAAATTAAAGGTGACATCTAATTAATTTAAATTATCTAATTTTCGAAGGTTAGAATATGGATATTGAAATATTTCCTCACAGAGTTCTTGGAAGTGACACAACTGAAAAGTTGTTAAATGACTTGGAATCTCTTGAAGATGTAAAACGAACTGTTATTCACGGTCCAAGATTCCCAAAAGGCGAAGCAACTTTACCACCAAAATATAGGGAACGTAGAGTTATTAATGTCAATGGGGAAGATGTAGTTTTACAAGTTAAAACTGCTAGAATATTTCTTGAAATAACCTTGGAATCTACAATTGATGATGTCGAAGAAATCTGCGAAAAACACATTCCATATGGTTTTGATATTAATCAGGATAGATCTAATTACATTAGAAAACAAAAAACAGTTTCTGATAGGATTAAATATGGTGATGCAGATTTACCAGATGAACTAGTTGGGATGACAGATCAATATTCAACATTCGATGACCATGTGAACATTATTAAAAAGGATGACTAAGATTAATATGATAGGACGCTGTACTCACGTAGTAGATTGTAGAGAAACAAGCGGTATGGGTAAAGGTGGAAGTCTTGCTCAAAGAGGGACTTTTGCTGAATGTGGTACTGACGTATGTGCGGTAGCTATGTCTCCTGGACGTAGACACATCACTAAGCCAGTTTGTGAAATTACTTTCGGTTTACGTGAAGCAAATGTTTTAACAAGTACAATGGTTTTAAATGCTGGTGCTGGTGTTCCTAGTGATGCTCCTGCTGCAGGGGGTACCTTATTCGGACTCACTGATAAAGAAGTTGAACAATTACAAAATTTCAAATTGCTTGTTGTTCACTTGGGCGGAGTAGCCAATCATTTAATTTACAAAGCAAGATTAATTCTAAGGAATGTTAATAAACACTGTATTATTATATGTGAATCACCGGTTGACCATGAAGATTTTGCTAAAATTGGTGTAAAAACTTCTAAAGTCATGCCAGATTTTGAAGATATTAAAACCCAAGGGACTATTGATGATATTGTTACAGGGGTTATCCGAGGTCAAACAATTTCACAAGAAAAATTAGATGAAATTATTAGAAAAGTTAAATTAGCATTAGGAGATGCATAATTATGGTACAAATTTATCCAGGTACTTCTCAGGTTGCTCAAAACAGAAGAAACTTCACTAACGCAGAATATGAGTTAGAAAAGTTAAGAGAAATTTCTGATGAAGACGTAGTAAAAATATTAGGTCATAAAGCTCCAGGTGAAGAATACAAATCAGTTCACCCACCATTAGATGAAATGGATGAGCCAGATGACAGTGTAAGAGAATTAGTAGCACCAATCGACGGTGCAAAAGCAGGAGACAGAATTAGATACATTCAATTCGTAGACTCCATGTACTTTGCTCCAGCTCAACCTTTCTTAAGAGCTAGATCTTACTTATGCAGATTTAGAGGAATCGATACCGGTACATTATCCGGAAGACAAGTAGTTGAAGCAAGAGAAAGAGACATCGAAAAAATCTCAAAATATCTCTTAGAAACTGAATACTTCGATACCGCAAGAACCGGTATTAGAGGTGGAAGTGTACACGGTCACTCCTTAAGATTAGATGAAAACGGTTTAATGTTCGATATGCTCAGAAGACAAGTATTCAACAAAGAAACCGGTAAAGTCGAAATGGTTAAAGACCAAATTGGTAAAGAATTAGATGAACCTGTAGTCTTAGGTGAACCATTAGACGAAGAAACTTTAAGAGCAAAAACCACTATTTACAGAATAGATGGTGAAGCATACAAAGATGATGAAGACGCTGTAAAAGTTTGTCAAAGAATTCACGTTTCCAGATCCTTTGGTGCATTCAATCCAATCATAGGATGGTAATTAACATGGCTGATAAAAAATTCTTAGATGCAATGAAAAAGAAATTCGTTGAAGATCCAACTGAAAAAACAACCCAATTCTATAACATGGGTGGTTGGACCCAATCCGAAAGAAAAACTGCATTTGTAAACGAAGGTAAAGAAATCGCTGAGAAAAGAGGAATCCCAATGTACAACCCAGACATTGGTTCTCCTTTAGGTCAAAGAGCTTTAATGTCTTACCAATTATCCACTACTGATACCTTTGTTGAAGGTGACGATTTACACTACATCAACAACGCAGCTATCCAACAAGCTTGGGATGATATCAGAAGAACTGTAATTGTAGGATTAAACACTGCTCACAATGTTCTTGAAAAAAGATTAGGTATTGAAGTAACTCCTGAAACTATTACTAACTACCTTGAAACTGTAAACCACGCTATGCCTGGTGCTGCAGTTGTACAAGAACACATGGTAGAAACTGACCCTCTAATCGTACAAGATTCTTACGTAAAAGTTTTCACTGGTGACGACGAATTAGCAGACGAAATCGACTCTGCATTTGTATTAGACATCAACAAAGAGTTCCCTGAAGAACAAGCTGAAGCTTTAAAAGCTGAAGTTGGTGGAGCTATTTGGCAAGCTGTAAGAATTCCATCCATTGTAGGAAGAGTCTGTGACGGTGGTAACACCTCAAGATGGTCTGCTATGCAAATTGGTATGTCAATGATTTCTGCATACAACCAATGTGCTGGTGAAGGAGCTACTGGTGACTTCGCATACGCATCCAAACACGCAGAAGTTATTCACATGGGTACTTACTTACCTGTAAGAAGAGCAAGAGCAGAAAACGAACTTGGTGGAGTTCCATTCGGATTCATGGCAGATATCTGTCAAGGTTCCAGAGCTTACCCTGATGACCCTGTAAGATCAACCTTAGAAGTAGTAGCTTTAGGTGCTGCTTTATACGACCAAATTTGGTTAGGTTCTTACATGTCTGGTGGTGTAGGATTCACCCAATATGCTACCGCTGCATACACTGATAACGTATTAGACGACTTCACCTACTACGGTAAAGACTACGTCGAAGACAAATATGGCGGATTAACTGAAGCACCTAACAACATGGACACTGTTCTTGATGTAGGTACTGAAGTTGCATTCTACGCATTAGAACAATACGAAGAATACCCAGCTTTACTCGAAACTCACTTCGGTGGATCTCAAAGAGCATCCGTTATTTCCGCAGCTGCTGGTTGTTCCACTGCATTCGCTACTGGTAATGCACAAACTGGTTTAAGCGCATGGTACTTATCCATGTACTTACACAAAGAACAACACTCCAGATTAGGATTCTACGGTTTCGATTTACAAGACCAATGTGGTGCTGCTAACGTATTCTCCATCAGAAACGATGAAGGATTACCACTCGAAATGAGAGGACCAAACTATCCTAACTACGCAATGAACGTAGGTCACCAAGGTGAATACGCTGGTATTTCACAAGCACCTCACTCCGCACGTGGAGACGCTTGGGCTTTCAACCCATTAGTAAAAATCGCATTTGCTGACAAAAACTTAGTCTTTGACTTCAGTAAAGTACGTGAAGAATTTGCTAAAGGTGCATTAAGAGAATTCGAACCTGCTGGTGAAAGAACTGCTATTACCCCAGCAAAATAGATAGATAGATAAACACGTAGATAGGTGTATTTTCACCTATCTATATTTTTATAAATTCAAGTTTACTTGAAAAATTCCAAAACATTTATATAAAAATTAATAAAATAATATATATTAAAGCAGTAATAATTCAAGTATGACTGATTTTTGTATGGAACAAAAATCAAAATTTCACGTTTATTAAATGATCAATTTAATAAAATAATATGGAGGAAAAAAATTATGGACCCTGTAACATTAGGTGTTGTTGCATTAATGGGTGCAGTTGCTACTATCGGAGGGGCTGCAGAGGACTTAGAATCAGATATCGGTTCTCAAAGTAACCCTAACTCTCAAGTTCAACTTGCTCCACAAATGGGACATTTACACCGTATGATAAACAAGGCGACTTCTGGTGAACCAGTCGCTTATGGTGTTTGGTGTGGTGTTGCTGGTGCTATTGCATACATAGTAATGTCTTTAGGTATTTTACCTGTTGTAGCTATTGCAATCGGTGCTTGTGTCGCTGCTTTTGTTCACGCTATTTATACTGTTACATCCCACATGGGAAGGATTGTCGGACAATCCCAATTTGAACAACCATTATTTATGGATGTATTAACACAATCTTTAGGACCTATCGCAGGTCACGGATTTATAACTAGTTTTTGTATTGTTGGAATTTCTTACTTAATGACCATTCCATTAGGATTTAGTGATCCGTTACACGTATTCCCATTACCACTCTTAGCAATGCTTTGGGGTATTGCTTTAGGTGCTATCGGTTCTTCAACTGGGGACGTTCACTATGGTGCTGAAAGTGAGTATCAAAAATTCGAATTTGGTGGAGGAACTCCTGTAGCTATTCAAGGGGATATTGTTACTAAAGCTCCATTAGGTGCTAAAAACTCAATGGATGTAGTAAACTTCTGTGCTAAATTCGGTGGACCATTAACTGGTTTCTGTTTCGGTCTCGTTGTATTCTTTAGTTTCTGGAATACAGTAGTCTTTGGAGTTTATGGTGGTATCATTGTTGGTATTATAATCATCATCTTATTAATTGTATTAGATGACAGATTAGAAGTATTCGCAAGAACCAAATATGGACCATATGATGAAGAATAAGGAGGTTTCGATTATGAGTCCACTATTCTTAATTTTATTCATCGCAATAGGCGGTATTATGATTGGTGCAGGTGTGCACTTTATTCCTGTAGGAGGAGCTCCTGCGGCTATGGCTACAGCTACTGGTGTAGGTACTGGTACTGCTATGTTAGCTGCTGGTGCAGGTTTAACAGGATTAATTACTGCTGCAACTATGACAGGTGAACCATTCTATATAGTAGGTATAGGTGGAGCTATTGGTGCTATGATCATGATGGGTATTACCATGCTCATTGCAAACATAATCTACATCTTCGGTGTAGGTATTGTTCCAGCAGCATCCAAAGTACCTGTAGACTGGATTACCAAACGTAATCAAGAAGCTTACAAAACCCCTGGTACCGAAGGTCACGGTGTACCTCTCACTTCATTTGTAAGTGGTCTTATTGGAGGACTTCTTGGTGGTTTTGGTGGTGGATTAGTCTACTACGGTATTTACGACGCTCTTCAAGAAAGTATACTTGCATTAGATCCTACTATTTGTATCGGTTTAGCTGCTATTTTAGGTGTAGGTGTGTTCTTTATCAACTCTGTAATTGCTTCATATAACATTGGTGGTACCATTGAAGGTATGCACGATCCAAAATTCAAAAGAATTGGTACTGGAGCTATTGCTTGTGCTATCGCATCTATCGTTGTCGGAATATTTTGTATTATTTTAACTGGAGGTATCTAAGATGTCTGCTGGTGGAAGTGCTGACGGTGCAGCTGCAGGTGCAGTAAGCTCAACTATGTTACTTGCTGTCGGTATCGTTGGAGGATTACTTTGTATTTACTTATCAGGCTTTTTAGGCAATATTGTAGGCCCAACTCTTGCTGCTATTGGAGCAGTTCTCGCTATTATTTGGGGAGCAGATGCTATCCGTAGAGTAGCAAGTTACGGTTTAGGTACTGGTGTACCTTCTATTGGTTATATGTCTTTATCTGTTGGTGTAATTGCAGCATTATCAGGTCTTGCTTTAGCTGCTAAGTTTGACATGCCAATTATAGGACCAGTTGCTGGTTTAGTTATTGCTGTAATAATTGGTGCTATTATTGCTATTGTCGCAACCAAAATTGTAGGTATGAAAATCCCAATTATGCTTCAATGTACTGTTGAGATTGCTGGTGCTGCTACCTTATCAATTTTAGGATTTGCTGTTACTATTGCAGGTTCATACGAAATGCTTGCAATATATGAAAATGTTGTTGCTACTGGTTTAATTGCTGTATTATTTATCATGTGTACTATGGCTATCCAACACCCATTCAACGCATGTTTAGGACCTAACGAAGACCAATTAAGAACTCTCAAATGTGCATGTTCTACTGCATTCTTATCCATGACTATTGTCGGTCTTTTATCTGTTATTGGTGGAGGATTAGGTTGTGCAGTTGTTTTCATCGTAGGTTTAATTGGATGGATTGTATCATTCAGAGCATTCGTAATGGCTTCTATCAACGATGCAGCATCAACTAGATGGGCTGGATTATGGCCTAAAGTGGAGCAATAGAATAGGAGGAATTAAATATGGCTCAAATGTTACCTATGGTACAGGTTATACCTGAAATGAATTTCGCATTAGACCCTGCAACTGGGGTCATCGGATCATCTTTAGGTGGAGGAGTTATACTTCTATCTATGGATGATGTAAATGAACAAGTAGCAAAAGTGGAATTGGCTGCTGATGAATTAATGGCTTCATTAGACCCATATACAAGTCCTGCTGGATCATTCCCTGGAAGGGAAGGTTCTTATGTTACTGCAGGATTGTTAACTAACATGGTATATGGATTTTTATTAGCATCTTTCATCATATTTGCTGCATTACCTTTCTTAAGCGTATTGGGGGTATTATAGATGGCTGATAAAAAAGCTCCTGCAGATGGCTGGCCGGTTATTAGTGGGGATTACATTGTAGGTGATCCTGAAAGCCCTGTTGCAGTTACAACTCTTGCTTCTCACATTGAAGCAGAATTATCTGGCGCAGCAATCGCAGGTCCATGTAAAACAGAAAATTTAGGAATAGAAAAAGTAGTTGCAAACATTATTTCAAATCCTAACATCCGTTTCTTAATCGTTACTGGTGCTGAAGTACAAGGACACATTACTGGTCAAAGTATTAAAGCATTACATGAAAACGGTGCAGATCCAGATAAAAAGAAAATTATTGGAGCAACAGGAGCTATTCCTTTTGTAGAAAATATTCCACTCGACGGTATTGAAAGATTCCAAAACCAATTAGAAATTGTAGATTTAATCGATACTGAAGATACTGGAGCGATTAATGCTAAAATCAAAGAATGTGTAGAAAAAGATCCGGGCGCTTTTGAAGAAGAAGCTATGGTCATTTCTGTCGATGAAGACGGTGGCGACGAAGACGATGGAGAAGAAATGAAAGTGGTATCTGCTGAAACTGCTCTTATTGAAGCAAGAATCAGGGATATTAACACTAAAATCGATATGGTTGGTGCTGTCCAAAGGAATTTGGCTGGAAATTATTCCGGTAAAGTTCAAGGTATAATGATTGGTCTAGCATTTACTTTAGTTGTCGGATTTTTATTCTTGGTTATGATCTAGAGGGGGTATAATTATGGTACAAATTTCAAACAAACCAAACATAAGTAGTATGAAAAATGCTGCTGATGATGCGGAATATAGTTCAAAACTCCTTGCAAGAGAAGGTAAATTATTTGCCGGTTTACATGCAACTAGATTTAAAGGTTTTGCATATGGAATGGCTATTGCATTATTATTAATCGTAATTATTCCATTTATTGCGAAATTAGCAGGATTTTAGAGGTGTTATTATGAGTGATGAAAATTCAATACCTCAAGTAATGGTCTCCGCAGACGATGTCAATCAAATTCTTGCAAAATTAGACGATGCAGAAGAAAAAGTTGATTTTACTGTTGGGGAATATTATCAACGTTTAGGCCAACAAACTGGTAGAGATGTTGGTATATTGTATGGTATTATAATTGGATTATTAATTTTAATTATGGCTATTAAATTCGGTATAACTTCAATGTTATCTACCTTATTGGCTGCCCTATTATAGGAGGTTTATACTTATGTTTAGATTTGATAAAGAACAACTCGTCGTAGATATTGCTGGAGTAAAAATGGGAGGACAACCTGGTGAATACCCTACCGTTTTAGCAGGAACCATCTTTTACGGCGGACACAATATTATTAGTGATGAAAAAGAAGGTATCTTTGATAAAGATGCTGCTGAAGAAAGAATTAAAACCATGGAAGAAATGTCTGATGTAACTGGAAACCCTTGTGTTGTACAAACTTTCGGTGCTACTGACACTGCTATGGTTAAATACTTAGAATTTGTAGGTGAAGTTTGTGACAAACCTTTCCTTATAGATTCAACCGCAGCTGCAGCAAAAATTGCAGGTGTAGAATATGTACAAGAAGTAGGTTTAGCTGAAAGGGCTGTTTACAACTCTTTAAGTATGGCTGCAGAACCTGGTGAAATTGAAGCAGTTAAAAATTCCGACATCGATGCATCCATTCTCTTAGGATTCAACCCAATGACTCCTGGTGTAGAAGGAAAAATCGAAATTTGGGAAACTGGTGGATCTGTTATCGACCAAGGTATTCTTGAAATGGCTGACGAATGTGGAATTACCAAACCATGGATGGACGTAGCAGTTACTCCATTAGGTCAAGGTGCAGGACCTGCTGTAAGAACCTCTTACGCTGTAAAAGCTAAATGGGGATACCCAGTAGGATCTGGTATTCACAACGTTCCATCTGCATGGGACTGGTTAAGAGGATACAAAAAAGAACACAAAGAAGCATGGCCTGTTTGTGATATCGGTTCAAACATCGTACAACAAATGGCTGGTGGAGACTTCGTTCTTTTCGGACCTATCGAAAACTCCAAACTTGCATTCCCTGCATGTGGTATGGCTGATATCATGATTGCTGAAGCAGCAAAAGATATCGGTACTGAACCTGTTGAAGACCACCCAATTAACAACTTATTATAGATAAAAGGGTCCCGATTAGATGATTAATTCATCTAATCATTTTTTTCTATTTTTTTTAACTACTTTTTTTGAAATTATTTAATAAAATTTATATTATTATAAAAAGATATTTATAACTAAGTTTTAATTGAGGTTATAAAATGTCTTTTTTAAGTAAAATTTTTAATAGAGGTCCTAAACCTATTATTGCTCATTCTAAGGAGGGTAATTTAGGTTCTTTAACTGCACAGCAAGCGGGTCCTGCAAGTCCTGGTGCTGTTAAAAAACCGGACGTTTTTTATGTTACTGCTTCTGTTGAGTTGGGAAATACTACTACCAAATGTATTGTCATGGCGACAAATTTGAATACTAGTGAATCTTATTTGCTTAATAAAACTGTTAAAATGACAAGGGACATTAGGCCACCTAAACCAACTGAAGATGTATTTGGTAAAACAGTTTGGGGAATTGAGCTTTCAAAAGAAGCTGTTACTGAACTCATTAGAGACACTGTTTTGGAATCTCTTAGAAAGTGTAATGTTGATAAGGATAAGGATTTGGACTTTGTTGTAAGGTCAACTGGGGTAACTGCAGGTTTTGCAACTGCTGAAGAGGCAGGTCAACTAATTATTGCACTTGCAGATGGTTGTCTTGAAGCAGATATTCCTCCACGTAAAATGTCTCCTGCAATGAGTGTATCACAACTTCCTGAGAAATTACACAAGCACACTCTTTTAGAAAACATCATGTTTGACGGTGCTGTTGTAAGTGTAGTTCCTCCTGAAGGTAAGGAAACTGTTGCAAATGAGATGGAGGGGGAACTTGTAACTGCTGGAATTAAATTAGGTGCTAAATGGACTGAAGTGGATTATAGAAATCCTTGTGTTTCACTGGATTTCGGTTCAACATTGGCTGGTCGTATAGTTAATGATAATGAACCTTATGCAAACACTGTTGGAAACTTTTTAGGTCTTGCAGGTGTTGTAAGTGACTCTTTAGCTAGAGGTTCAGGTTTGATTGATAAGAAAAACGGTGCTGCTTTAGATATTTATTCTGATAAGGCAATGAAAAAAGCGGACCACAAGCAGGCTGAAGCCAATGCTCTTGAAGCTCATAAATTAATTAATATTACTAAAGTTCCTATGGATGTTGAAAGATTCGGTACTGTTCCTGTAAATCCTGAAGCAGCTCAAAATGCCGGAACAACCTTGATTGGTTGTGATGTTGGATTTAATGGTGATAAATTACCTGAACTGATGGAAGTGGGTGCACAATTCTATAGTGACTATGGTCTTCCTACATTGCTTTCAACTCTTGATTATGTAAGTACAAATATCGTTACAAGATGTTTGGATGTTGCGTTTAAGGAAAATGTTATCGTTCCAGGTTCCGCTTTAGGAATTACTGGTAGGGCAGGTATTACTGGAAGAAAACCACAACTTATTTTAGAGGCGGTTCAGGATAAGTTTGAAAATATCGTATTTGTAGAAGACGGTCTTGCATTAGGTTCTGCTATTATGGCTCGTTGTATGAATTCAATGGGTACTCCTAAAGTTCCTATTGGAGGTAAACAAGGAGGAAGATGCATCCTTAAAGACCGTATGAAAATGGCTGGCGGAAAATTCGCTTAATTAATTATGGAGTTATCCATGATTTATGCAATTTTGATGGCTGGAGGTATGGGAACTCGTCTTGAAGTTCCCTGCGAAAAACCTCTTTTCAAATTATGTGATAAACCTTTAATTAAATACGTAATTGACAATCTAAATGAATCCAAATTAATCGATAAAATTGTTATCGCTGTTAGCCATCACACTAGTGAAACTACAAAATATTTGAATTCACTAAATCAGGATTTTGAAATATTGGATACATCAGGAGATGATTATCTCACTGACTTATCTTTTATTTTGGATTTCTTTGAAAAAAAATCCAGTGAAGATACCTTACTTTTTATTAATGCAGATTTACCGTTTATTTCAACTGAAACTATTGATTATGTTTTGGAGTACTATTCCAAATCAGATAAAGATGCATTATCTACTTTAGTTCCGGTTGAAATCTTTAAGGATTTAGGTTTAAATTACTCTTATGAGTTTAACGGTTATGTTCCTTCAGGGTTAAATGTTTTAAGAAGCATTAATATTGTGCAGGATGAAGATCAGTTAATTATTCCTAAAAGAGAATTGGCATTAAATATTAATACACTTTTAGATAGTCAGGTTGCGGAAAAATTATACAAAGAATATTATATTTAAATATAATGAAATTAAATATTTATATAACTAGATTTAATATTTATTAGGTGATTAAATGGAAAATAAACAACCAATTCCAAAAAGAGAAGAAAAATTATGGAGTGAAATTAAAAATTATCAAGTAGCTACCAACAATGCACGTATCCTCGGTGTATTGGATGAGCTAATTATCAATGAAAAAACTGGTAAAATTGTGGATATTGCTATTAGGGTTGAAAGTGACCGTAATATCCATGTAAAAGGTGCTAAAAGAAATGGTGACTTGTTATTAGTTCCTTTTGCTAAAGTTGAAAAAGTCGGCGAATTCATTATTGTAACTGAATAATTTCAGTTATTACTCTTTTTATTTTATTTAATTTTTTTTAAATTATTTTCATCTACCAGAACCATTGTTAACTATTTATAGTTAGTTAATTATAATTATATTATTATAAAACAAATTCATATTTTATTTTTTAAGGTGATTATATGTTGCTTGAAATAGAAAATTTGGCGGTTGAAGTGGCCGGTAAAAAAGTTTTAAAGGATATCAATCTCTCTATTGCTGAAGGAGAAACTCATGTTCTTTTAGGACCTAATGGTGCAGGTAAAAGTACTTTATTTTTAACAATTTTGGGTTTTCCAAATTATAAAATTGTTAACGGCACTATCAAATTTAAAGGTCAGGATATTACTGGGTTATCCACTGCAGAAAGAGTTAAATTAGGTATTGGAGTAAGTTTTCAAACACCTCCTGCAATTAGGGGAGTTTCAGTAGGAGATTTATTGAAAATCATTTCTAATCAGGATGTTAGTGATGAATTAAATCCTAGAATGCAAGAATTGGCTAGACAACTTAAATTCAGTGATGAGTTCTTAAATCGTGATGTCAATTTAGGATTTTCCGGAGGGGAAGTTAAACGTTCCGAAATTTTGCAGTTGCTTGCTCAAATGCCGGATTTCACCATGTTTGATGAACCTGATTCCGGTGTGGATATTGAAAATGTAGAATTATTAGCTTCTGAAATTGGTACTTTATTGGATAAAGATAAACCACAACGCAGTAGAAAAAGAAGTGGACTTTTAATTACTCATTTAGGTTATATTTTAAATTTTGTTAGTGCTGATAAAGCGCATGTTTTAATTGATGGGGTCATTTCCTGTTCTGGAAACCCGTCTGAAATTTTAGAAGATATTAGAAAAAACGGTTTTAATGGATGTGTTGAGTGTGCGCAATGTTTATGAAGATGCTGAAAGAGCAAAAGATAAAAAAGCAGCAATCGGTGCTGATGTAACTATTGAAAACTTCACTGATGAAACTGTTAATGCTTTGGACATGATTGATGATTTGAATGATTTAAATAAACAGACCAAATCAGATCTTTTAAAAGTAGGTGTTGATACTGACGAAAAAAACAGGTCAGGTTCCTTTTTACAAGTTGACCAAAGTAATATTTTTACAAATAACACTATGTCTGATTCCATTGAAGTGATGAATATTGGAATTGCATTGGAAAAATATAATTGGCTTGAAGATTACTTGTGGAATGTTGTTAAACCTGATGCTGATAAATACACTGCTAAAACTGCTTTAAGAGAGCAAAAAGATGGTGTTAAAAGCGGTTATTTTGTAAGATCTCTTCCTAATACCTGTGAAGTAATGCCTGTTCAGGCTTGTATGTTTATCAGTGATGAGGATATTATGCAAACTGCACACAATGTAATTATTGCTGAGGAAAACTCTGAACTTCACTTGATTACCGGTTGTGCAACTGGTGATGATGTGTCTTCTGCAATGCACGTTGGCGTATCTGAGATGTATTTAAAACCTGGTGCTAAAATAACATTCACTATGGTTCATAATTGGGCTGAACAAGTTGAAGTGCGCCCAAGAACTGGAATCAAATTAGGTGATAACTCAACTTATATCAATAATTATATTTTAACCAGTCCTGTAAGTACTTTACAATCTTATCCTACTGCTTATTGTGATGGTAAAAACTCAAGAGCTATTTTCCAATCTATTCAGGGCGGTAAAAAAGATTCTATCATTGATGTGGGTTCTAGAGCTTTACTTAATGCTGAAGGGGCCCGTGCTGAAGTTATTTCAAGAGCTGTTGCTCAGGATGAATCTAAAATTTATGCCCGAGGTCATTTGTCCGGAGCTGTTCCTGGTGTTAGGGGACACTTGGAATGTAGTGGATTAGTTTTATCTGATGACAGTTTAATTTATGCAGTTCCTGAACTTGAAGCTAGTTCTGCAAACTTAGAATTATCTCACGAGGCTGCTGTAGGTAAAATTGATGAAGATGAGATTAATTACCTAACTTCAAGGGGTATTTCCGAAGAAGATGCGGAATCCATGATTGTAAGAGGATTTTTAAACATGGATATTACTGGGCTTCCTGATGAATTAGCTCAACAAACTCAAAATATGATTGATATGAGTCTTGATGGAATGTAATTCCATCTATTTTTTCCTTTTTTTCTTGTTTTTTTGATTTAACTTCATTCTCAAGAATTCTTGTTTTATAGTATATAAACCTTTTGGCTTTAGTTTCTAAGTAACCTTTATATTAATTATTAATGAAATATATTAATCAGTACATAATGTTCTGCTGAGCTAGCTCATTAAGTACATAAATTGTGATTTTAAGGCATACCTAAACAGTATTCCTTAAAAGAAAAATTTTAAAATTTTTTAAAAAACTTTAAAATTGGATTTAGAAAGATTTAAATTTTTCTAAAGACGGAAAAAAATATTTATAGAGGAGGAGAAACTCTATGGCTGATGATGTAAAAATTGTAATGTTTTGTTGCAACTGGTGTTCCTATGGAGGAGCAGACACAGCTGGTACTGCAAGGATGCAATACCCACCGAATATTAGAGTTATTCGTGTAATGTGTTCTGGAAGAATTGATCCACAATTTGTTTTAAAAGCATTCCAAGAAGGTGCTGACGGTGTATTTGTAGCTGGATGTCACATGGGTGACTGCCACTATGATGCAGGTAACTACAAATTAGATCGTAGAATGAGATTAATTTATAAATTAGTCGAAGATATGGGAATTGGAAAAGAAAGAGTTCACCACGACTGGATTTCCGCATCCGAAGGTGAAAAATTCTCTGAATCTGTTAAAATGATGGTTAACAGAATCAAAGATTTAGGTCCAGCTCCATTAAAACAACAATTAGATGCTGAAAGATAGATTGGAGGAATGAATATGGCAGATAAAGTAAAAATAGGAACTATGTGGTTCGGCGGATGTTCCGGTTGCCACTTATCCATTGCGGATTTCCACGAATCCTTAATTGATGTAATGGAATTTGCAGATTTTGAATTTTCCCCTGTACTCATGGATACTAAATATGATGAAGTACCTGAATTAGACATTATTATTGTCGAAGGTGGAGTAAGAAACGATGAAAACAGAGAATTAGCCGAAATGTTAAACGAAAAAGCTAATATGGTTATCGCTTACGGAACCTGTTCATGTTACGGAGGTATTCCAGGTCTCGGAAACTTATGGACTGTTGAAGAATTAGAAGAAGAAGCATACATTAACTCTGTATCTACTGTAAACCCTGAAGGAATTATTCCTCACGAAGATGTACCTCATCTCGAAAGCAGAGTAAGACCTATTGGTGAAGTTATGGATATTGACTTAATGATTCCAGGTTGCCCACCTCGTTCTGATGTTGTAGCAGAAGCTATTTTAACATTATTAAGAGGCGAAACAATCGAATTACCTTCAACCAACCTTTGTGAAGTATGTCCTAGAGAAAAACCACCTGCAGGTTTAGCTATGGACTTCATTAAAAGACAATTTGAATTAGGTGCTCCTGAACCTGATTTATGTTTAATTACTCAAGGTTTAGTATGTATGGGTCCTGCAACCGTATCATTATGTGGTGCAGAATGTCCTTCCATTGGTATCCAATGTAGAGGATGTTACGGTCCTACTGCTAAAGTATTAGACCAAGGAGCAAAAATGATCAGTGCGATTGCATCTGACTACGGTGTACAAGAAGATAAAACTGTAGACCCTGAAACTGTCGCAGATCAATTAGATGATATTGTAGGTACTTTCTATACTTACACATTACCTGCTGCTTTAGTACCAATTAAAATGCAGAAAGGAGGAGAATAAAATGGTTAAACTTACTATGGAGCCTGTCACTCGTATTGAAGGACACGCTAAAATTACAGTACATCTTGACGATGCTGGAAATGTACAAGAAACAAGATTACACGTTATGGAATTCAGAGGTTTCGAAAAATTCTTAACAGGTCGTCCTGTAGAAGAATTACCAAGATTAGTACCTCGTATTTGTGGTATTTGTGATGTACAACACCACTTAGCAGCTGCTAAAGCAGT
>NZ_JAFRSC010000012.1 GCF_017427765.1 Methanobrevibacter sp.
ACTAAGGAATATAAGAATAATCAGATTTCTGTTGGTAATTTGACTGTTGGTGAGTCATGTAGTGTGGATATTTACTGTAGGGTTAATGTTACTGGTAGTTTTGTTAATGTTGCTAGTGTTAAAGGTTTGGAGTTTGATCCTGATTTGGGCAATAACAAAGATGATGCTTCTGTATTTGTTAAGCCTGCATCTGATTTGGCTGTTGAAAAGTTGGTTAACAATTCTTCACCTAATTTCGGTGATTCAGTCAAATGGACAATAATTGTATCTAATAATGGTCCTGATGATGCTAGCGGTGTTGTAGTTTCTGATTTGCTTCCTGAATCTTTGATTTTTGTTAAATCTGATGGTGATTATGATGAAATATCCGGTAAATGGAATATTGGAAACTTAACTAATGGAGGTATTGCCAGTTTAAACATTATCTGCAGAGTTAATGCTACTGGGCTGTTTGTAAACAATGTATCAGTATCTGCTAACGAATTTGATTACAACAAATCAAACAATAAAGACAGCGAAGCAATCAATGTTTCAAAAGCTTCAGATTTATCTGTTATCAAATTAGTTAATGTTTCAGATGTAAACTATCATGATTTGGTAAAATGGACAATAATAGCTTCAAATAATGGTCCTGATAATGCAACCGGAGTTACTGTAGATGATATTTTACCTGAAGGATTAGTATTATTAAATTACACTGCAAGCAAAGGATTTTATGACAATGGTGTATGGTCTGTCTGCTGTATGGAAAAAGGAACAACACAAACTTTGGAATTAATATGTTATGTCAATAAAACTGGTGATTTTACCAACATTGCAAAAATTGAAGGTGAGGAATATGATCCAGATGAATCCAACAACGAAGATAACGCTTCCATTTTTGTTCCAAAATCCAGTGACCTTGCCATAATCAAAAGTGTTGACAATACTTATCCTAATTTCGGTGATGTTGTTGAATGGTCAGTTGTAGTTACCAATAACGGTCCTGATGATGCAATAGATATAACAATTATCGATATTTTACCTAACGGTTTAAAATTTATCAATTATACTTCTACTGCAGGGGGATATTATGAAGGTATATGGTATCTAGACCAATTAAACAACGGTTGCAGTGAATCAATCATAATACGCTGTTTGGTTAACACTTTGGATGATATTATTAATGTTGCTGAGGTTATTCCTTCTCAATATGATTGGAATACTTCAAACAATAAGGATAATGAATCTATTGGAGTAAATCCTATTGCTGATTTATCTATAGTTAAATTGGTAAATGTATCTCAAGCAAACTATTTGGATTTAGTCAAATGGTCATTGATTGTATACAATAACGGTCCAAATGATGCAACAGGAGTCATGGTTAGTGATACTATTCCAAACGGATTAAGCATTGTTGGTGTTGAAGGTGATGGAAAATACGCCGATTCAATCTGGAATGTGGGCGATTTGAAAAATGGCCAATCCAAACAATTGGATATAATCTGTAAAATAATTGAAACAGGTGAGTTTACAAATGTTGCTAATGTCTGGGGAGACCAAAGCGATCCTAATTTAAACAACAATGAAGATGAAAATTATCTTACTGTTGGTCCTGCAAGCGATATTTCCATTACAAAAACAGTTTCAAAATACGTATATACTGTTGGAGATGTAGTTAATTATTCCATCAGACTTACAAATAATGGTCCTGATGTCGCTAGAAATGTTGAGGTTAATGAAATCATGGATGATTCTTTAACATTCAAATCATTTAAAGCCAGTGCAGGTGATTTTAATAAATTAAATAATGTTTGGTCATTAGATGCATTGGAAGTTGGCGAATCTGCATTTCTAAAAATTAAAGCAATAGCTAATAGTGTGGGTTCTTTAAGAAACAGTGTTTCTGCTACAAGTGATAACTATGATCCAGATTTAACCAATAATGATGATGAAGTTCTTGTTAATGTTTCTAATCCTGATAATCATGATGATGTTCCGGATAAACATAAAAAAGTTCCTCACAATGAATTGGATGATTTTTCAGAAGGTATTCTTTGGAAATATAAATCTGGAAATCCTATTGTCCTTATTGCACTTTTAATTGTGTTCTCAATGGGTGTATATTGTGGTAGGGATATCTTCAAAAAATGGTAATTTAAAGTAGCTTTAAAGCTACTTATTTTTATTTTTTTAAAACGATTTTTTCAAAATTTGCAAGTATTAAAATTATTAATTTTACCTATCATTATTTTGATAGTTGGTGTTAAAACTAGTCGAATACGGCTTCATTTTTTCAATTTAATCAATACCTTTATATAGAAGTTAATACAAATTTATAATTACATATTGGTGAATTTAGGATTTTTTCTAAATTATATCAAGCAAACCAATATTTTTAATTAATTAATCGAGGTGTAATCATGTCCGAAGAAGAAATGATTGAAAATACTTCTGAAGAATATGTTGACGAAGATGAAGAAAAATTACCTTTCGCTAAAGCAGAAGTTGTACGTTTAATGAAAGAAAATCTTGATGATGACAAAATGATTAGGGAAAGGGTTAAAGTAGAAATGAACAAATTCTTAGGCGACGTTTTGAAAAACGTATGTAAGCAATTAAATGATTACCCATACACCACTATTGAGTATGAAATGCTTAAAGAATCTACTTATCCATACACTAACATTGAAAGAATTAATCAAGAAAAAGAAAGAATATTATTACATTTAGAAGCTATTAAAGCAGATTGTAATGCATTAGCTATGGATGTTCAAAAAACTTTAAAATTAAAAGATGTTGTTGAAGAAGATAGTTTTGCTAGCTTTTCAGCAAATGATGATGAAGAAGAGGAAGAAGAATAATCTTCTTTCTTATTTATCTTCTATATGACTAAAACCTGTTTTTAATTCACGCAATTCCTCTTCGGGAATTTCTAAAATCTTAGCACTGTCACTAACTATATTACTTTGCCCGAAAGGGTCCTGAATAATTAATGTTGCAGTACCGTTTCCTTTTTTCAGTTCTTGAATTTCTTTGAGAGTATTTTTTCCGTTTTCCTGAGATTCCGCATCATCAAACAAATTCAATGCTTTTTTTACTGCATCCTCAAATCTGTTAAGTATTCCTTCAACATTTGTTACATAACCTTCTGATTTTGGGCCAGGTTCTACTTTTATTCCGATTTCCGGTATAGAAACGGTAGCTGATTGTGATCTGACTACTCTGACTGTTAAAGTATTTTTATTTATTTCAAGAACATATTTTGCAGGGTCATTTTGTTCTAAAGCGATAATGTCACTGTGTTTAAATCCGCAAACCGGACATTGTATGCTTGTTTCTAGAACTTTTCCAAAATGAGGTATTTCAAGTTCCTTCATGATTGATTTTGCTTTTCCTTCAACAGAGCATACCGGACATTTTATAATCATTTCATTTAATTCTTCTTCATTCATTTAATACATATCCTTTTTCAGTTAATTGGGTCATGATTTTATCTAACTTTTCCTGGCTTGAAGCACATATTGTTGTTTGTCTATATTCTGATAATTTATATAATTCATTTAGATATTCCTTTTTATTTTCATCTTCATTAATGCTGTTAATAAATTTTTCAGCGGAAAATGAATCTGAAACATTTATATTTCTTGTCAAAGGTTCCTTGAATCCTTTTATATTGTATACAACTTTTTCAAGGCTTCCATTGTTTTGGTTGATGATTATGTCAATAACATCCGCCAAATCATCCACACTGTTAATTAATTTAATTGTGGTGCAGGACTGGTTAATTATGGCCAGAATCTTATCTATACTTTTTTCAATAGATTCTGTATTGATAATATTCACTTCATGCGTTATTGCCTGATGTAATAGGTGGTCGTGGATAATTCTGTTTTCCTTAAAGAAATCCAGCTGTTTTCCACCGCGATGAATTTGAACAGCTCTTTTCACGAATCGTTCTTTGTGTGATTCTTCATCGGAACTTAGCACGAAAAAGTAGATGTTTGCATATTCTTTGAATTGTTCAATGTCTATTAGTCCCGGAACTAAATGAACTCCTTCTATAATGATGTCATCATAATCTGTGATTGCTCTTTGAATAACCTTTTCAAGGGCGGGTATGACTGAAGATGCATGTTCATCAAATCCTGCAGAAACTAATTCTTCATAACTTTCGTAGCGATCTTTATTTCTTAAATGTTTATATGCATCATAAGATGAGCTGTGAAGTGCCGGAGCATATTCTTTTCCAATAATTCCTCGAACTACTGCTCTGATAAAGTCACTTTCTATTAAGTGTTTGATATTTAATGTTTTAGCAAGTTCTGCAGCTATTGTTGATTTTCCAATTCCGGATGCACTTCCAATTAATATAACATAAGGTTTTCTCATGTTATTTGTGGTTTTTTCATTAACTTTGTTTTCAACACTCATTAAAGATATATTTGGTATATTGTTATAAAAAAAGATTGTTATATCAAATGAGTTTCATTAAATTTAAAAAATAAATAAAAATTACTGCAAGTTTGATATCTTGCAGTAATCAAACGTCTAGTTTGGTTAAACAATATAGTGGATTTTGCTTTGCCTTACATATTCATTTAGGGTACTTTGTGCAACTTTTACTCCGTATGATGTAGTTTTTGATATAAGTTGAGTTAATCCAATCTGCACAAAATTGTTTGAGTAAATAGGACTTATACCGTTAATTGCACCGCCTAATGGGCTAAACTGGATTCCTTTAGCAACACCTTTTAAAACAAATGACCAGAAGTTACTTTTATCATGATAGTTAAGTGTGTAGATTAGGCCATTAATACCGCCTAAAACACCACCTATTAATGCATTAGTGCCCATTGCAATCACACCTGAAAATGCAACTCCATTTGCTGCAATACCCCATCCTGCTCCAGCAGTAAGTGCTGCAGTGAGTAATAAAACACTGGATTCTGTCAAATCTCTTAGCCATGCTGCAGTAGGATGTTTTTCATGGATATTGTGGTTGGCACCAAATATAACAATATCTTCAACAGATCCATCGTTATTATAAATATCTATATTGGTATTCAATTTAGGAACAGAAGAATATCCGGTATTTTTTGAAAAAATGGACATGATGACTTTTGCAGTGCCTGAGTTATAAATTGCCCCACCAGTTCCTGCACTATTGTTTTTGAATGTTGCATTGGTAATGTTTGCATATTCATCAATCATTATAGCTCCTCCATATTCCTGAGCAGTATTGCTGATAAATTCACAATTATTGAGTGTTAATTCATCATTTACATCACAATAAATTGCTCCTGCTGAACTAGCTGAGTTATTCATAAATTTGGAAGTTTTCACTACATTTGAATCTGATGACAGATAAATTGCACCGGCAGTATCGTCAGCGGCATTATTAGTAAAATTAGATGATTCAATTGAAGTTGGATATGCAATTGTATAAATAGCACCGCCTTTATCTGCAGCGTTATTTACAAAATCGGATTTTGACAGTAAAAAATTAGTCCATCAGCATATACTGCACCACCCTTATCGGAAGCGGAGTTATCTATAAATTTGGAGTTATCTAATTTGGTATCTCTTCCGGAAATATAAGTTGCTCCCCCAAGGGTAGCGGTATTATTGATAAAAGTGCACTCTGCTATGTTACCGTAAATTCCATACCAGTATACAGCACCACCATTTTCAGCAACATTATTGATGAATGTACAGTTGATTAACATTCCGTTAATTCCAGTCCAATCTACAGCACCTCCATAATGAGCAGTATTGTTGATAAAAGTACAATTTCTCATTTGGCCATTGTTAGCTGTCCATTCAATAGTATTATATGAATAGATTAAATCCCAATTTGAAAACACTATATTTTTTAAAACAACATCATCACTATAGATTTTAAATAAAAAATCCATCTCGGCAGCATTTCCATCAATTTTATGGCCTTGCCCATCAATAGTAATGTTGTTATATATGTTTATACCTTGACATTGAGTATCATTGCTAACATAGACATCTTTTTCTAGTTTAATAATTGAATCAGGAGTAGAATTCTGAATTCTTTTGTCTAAATCATCAATAGTTTCAATATTTGAAACCTTTAAGTTAGTTTCATCATCAATCGAACTAATATTTTCAGGGTTTAGATTATCACTTGCCGAAATATTCGAAAGTGAAATGAAAAAACACATCAATATCAGTAAGATTGTAATGTATTTGAATTTCATTAAATTAAAATAACCTCATTAATATATTATTATTTAAATTTTGTACTATATTTATATTATATTTTTTTTATTTTGTTCAATTTTTTTGGGAAAAGTAAATCTTTTTAATATTGGCTATATTGTAGAATTAACTTTCAAAATTATATTTGATGGGCATCTAGTGTTATTAGATGGTATTTTATGTTTTAGGCACATTATAACTTTTTAAATTATATAAAAAGGTTATGTGGATGTTGCAAAATTTCAGGTCAATGCATCACATTTTTAAAAAATATTTTTTTACTAATAGTTCGGGAACCATTATAGTTTATTAATATGAAAAATCATAATTAATTATAGTATGATTTTTTGAAATATTTTTGAAAAATTAAGATAATAAAATTACATGATTTAGTTATAAGTTATAAATTATAGGATAGGGGTGAAGTTATTGTATTCAGTTAAATCAGTTAAAGAAATTCAAGATTTAAATCCGTTTATTGTAGTTGGCTGCGGAGGAGGCGGTGAAAAGTTCTCCAATCTTGATGGTATTGAGACAGTAGGTTTCATCGATGATGATGAAAGAAAACAAGGAAAACACTTTTGTAATCAAGTCGTTTCAGGCAGTTTGGAGAAATGTTTACAAGATGCTCCTGATGCAAAATCTCTTGTTATAATGTTGCCTATTGGTGCTGAAGGCGCTGCATTAAAGTATGCGGTTCAAGCTATTGATGCTGGTTTAAATGTTGTTACATCTTTTAGATCTTTATCTATTGAAGAAAACTTATCTTTAAAGAAATTTGCAGATTCAAAAAATGTGGTTATTAAAGAAATTGGCCCTAGATTAGATGTTGTTGAAAAAATAGCTGGTGTTGCTCCTGAAAAATCATGTGAAGTTTTACCTAAAATATCCTATAATCCTAAAGCTCCAGTTATTTTTGTTGGAGGTACATCTCAGGAATGCGGCAAAAGAACCACAACAAAAATGCTCGGATTAGCCAGTAGCAAAAGGGGCTTAACTCCTGCAATCATTTCCACTGATGAAATGGGTTTGGAAGAACCAACTGATTTCAACTTTAGGGCAGGCAGTTTGTCTGCTATGGATGTTCCGGCTGCAGTATTGTCTGCAATAAAATACGCTGAAGAGACCAAAGATCCGGATATTATTTTCATTGAAGGTCAATCCAGCTTAACTGAAATGGGTAATCCTCATCCTAGAGGTTTGTCTGCAGCAATTTTAATCGGTGCTGCTCCAGATGCAGTTATTGTTGGGCATAGACCAAATCATCCATACAGGGAACCTCGTGGTATTGAAGAAGAAATCAAAGCTATTGAGGCTGTTGAACCTACTAAAGTTGTTGGTTTATCAGTAAACTTCAAGAATGCTAGCTTGGATTTATGTCCTGAATACTTTGAGTCCAAATTTAATTTGCCTGTTGAGGATGTTTACAATAATGGTGCTGATAAATTATTAGATGCAATTCTTGAATATTTAGAGGAGTAATTGAAATGAGTTTTATGGATGATTTAAAAAGAAGTTTAGGATTTGAAGAAACTGAAACCCTGGATAATTCTAAGGAAAGTGCTCTTTCCAACATATCTGCAATGTTTAATAATCTTACAAAATCTTCAAATAATAATGTGAGACATTCGAACAATAATCAACAATATAGGTCTGCACAAAGACCTGCGGCACGCCCTAATCCAAATCCTAGTCCTAATCCTCAGCCTCCAGCTTATGATGATGACGACTTTGTGATTATTCCGGAACAGTCATTTTATGAAATTGTTTTAATCAGGCCGAAAACTATTGATGATATAAATTATGTCGTTGATCAGGTTATTGAAGAGAACAATCCTGTAATTTTAGATTTGTCCTTTTTAGAAAAAGAAAGTGCTGCCAACTTTAAATTAGCTGGCGAAAAAATCAAACAAATGAGGGCAAGATATGGTGTTCAGGCATTATTGCTTGCAAGAACTGATGATAAAGATTTAATTGTTGTTTCCCCTAAAAAGGTTAGGATAATTAATAAAGGTTAGTAGATTAATTTCTACTACAAACTCTTTTTTAGAAATATTAAATATCTCATTAATACGTATAATACAATTATAATAGCTATTGCTATTTCTATTTTTAATATATTGCTTAATATCAAATTAAATCCAATTTTATTTAGAGTTCCTTTTGTGGCAAGTGCACTGATGACAAATGGAAATGTAAATGCAGCAAAACTTGGATAGAAGTCTAAATTTCTATATTCTATGAATTTAAGGAAAGCAAATATGTAGAATATGCATGCAAATAAATATAATATTGTAACAAATTCAATTGAGATATTGGTTGTGGTGTTTAGATAACCTACAATCAGTATGCTTAAAAGTGCAGTAAAAATACATATTAATGGTTTATTTGCATCAGGAATATCTGGGTATCTGACATATCTGTAAATAACCAAAGGTAATGTTATTATCATTGCAATAAATCCTATGATAAAAAATAAAAATCCTATTTCTTCTATTCCATGAACCTTTGATGTAATTGCACCCATTGTTATTCCAACAAACACTATCCAGTAACTTGGATAAACATTCGAAATATCAAAATCACAGATGATAAAATGATATGTAAAGTAAATCATCAACAGAATATGCAATGCAATTCCAATAATCCATAAAGTATATGCAATACCTGGTTGAAATTGGATGATATATGTAGATAGGAGCATCAAACTCATTGAAAAAGTACCTGAACTGCTAACGATTATTGGATTTTTAAAATCTCTTTTAATATTTTCAGGATAAAAAACTATTTTCAGAATAATTAAAATTAAAAATATTATTCCAATGCCGCCAAATAAATATCTTAGAAATGGGTGGATGTCTTGCAGCAGATTTCCTAAAGAAATCAATGCAAGTATTAATCCGCATATCGGTATTGGAATATTTTTAATTAAGTTCATTTTTATAAACCTTGCTTCAGTCATTAGTCTCCATAACCATACGTTATTACATACCCATTGGAATCAACAATGCGGAAATATCCGTCATCGTATTTGATTTTTTGATTGCCGTCACCTACACTTTGGCGTGATACCTCATGATCTTTCGGATTCCAACCGTCGCTTGTGACTTCACTTTCGTGATAGGGGTTGTATCCTTTGTAATTTGCATCGTTTACCGGACGGTTGTCCTCAATCGGGTTTGAACTTCCGGAACTTGATGCAGTAACTTCATCGGTGTATGTTAGTTTTCCGCTACATTTTGCTGATTTGAATTTGCTGTTTCCATCGAAGGTACATGTGACATTATATTTGCCGGATTCAAGATTATTCAATGTTAATGCTGCTGTTCCAGTATTGCCTGTAGTGACATTATATTCGTATGTGTTGTTTTCATTGAAAATTTTAACAGATATTTTGCCGTTCTCAATTGATGCATTCTTTGAATCAGTAAACTTTAATGTAAGATTTTGTCCATTTTCTAAAGACTCTGGTGATGTTATTTCTAGCTTGCAGTCCTGTTTGTTGAAATCGGTTAACATTATTGTTCCTAAACCTATAATGAGTAGGATTATTACTAAAAGCAATCCGATAATTATAATATTATTCTTCTCCATTTTCTCACCATTCAGATTTCAAAAAAGTTTTGAGCATTTTTATGAGAAATTTTTTCAATATCTTCTTTTTTGAATTTTAATCGTTCCAATTGGCGAATGGTTTTTGGAACTGAAAGAGGATCTGATGGCTTATTGCTGATGTCGCTGTTTAATAAGAATCTATCAAAACCGTATTCATCCAAAATAGCTATTGCTTCTTCTTTTTCCATTTTTTGTGGTTGAACTGTCAAACCTAACATGCAGTCTGTTTTAATGGCTTCATCTACAACATTTGGATTAATATGATCAATAACGGCTTGTTTTTCATCGAGATGCTGTGGGATGATTTCTATAATCTCATTTAAAACTTCTTTTTTATTTTTTCGAGGGGTGTGTATTATTACCTTTGAATTTGTTTCATCAGCAATATCCAGTTGTCTTTTAAAAATTGAAATTTCTAATTCTGTTAAATCTTCAAGACCGATTTCTCCGATAGCTACGATTTGTTTGCCTTCAATCCACTTGTATAAATTTTCGAAAATTATTTCAGGATTTTCTATTGAGTTGGTGGGATGGATTCCTAAAGCAACCTTTAAATCAAGCCCATATTCTCTTGCTCTTTTTGTATCATATTCCAAAATCCTATTTAAATGATTTAAAAGGATTGTTTCGTTATCTATTTTATAGGGATAGTAACTGCATGTTATAGCAGTATCGATTCCTGCTAGATACATCTTTTCAAAATCTTCACTACTTCTAGAATCAGCATGCATATGAGTGTCAATCATTATATCAACCTGAAAACTTTATCTGAATTCATTTTTGTTAGTTTTACATTAAAAAAATATCTAAAAAAACTTTCATTATTAAATTTTTTGGAAGTGTTATTTGGTGATTTTGTTCAGTTTGATAGATTTTATATTTTTTTGTAATAAAAATATCTGTATAAGTAATACTACATAGGTGGTAAAGATGATTAAAAGTGAAGAGTATATCGAAAATATAGATTCAATTTTTGAAGATGTAAAGTTTGCATCAAATTCGTTTGTAAGACTGAAGATATTGGCAACTCTATTTGAAAAGCCACAAAACATGAAAGAACTAACTGAAAATACAAATCTAAGTTATAGTTCAGTTTCAAGCAATATGCATGAGATGGAACTTAAACACTTTGTATATAGGGACCATAATAAATATTTCCTCTCAAATTCCGCAAAAGTTAGAATTGAAGATATTATGGAATTTAATAGGGTAATTATGTTGTTAAATAACTTCTTTAACATTCTCGATGGGCATGTTGTTGATTTAATTCCAAATAATTCTGTAGCCGAGTTGTATCTGTTGGGAAAAGCGAACCTAATGGAATCCAGCGGAGTGGATGCTTATAGAATATATAATTTCATTGACAAATGCCTTACTCTTGCAAAACATGTAAAATGTGTATTGCCGTTTTATTATGAACCGTTCTTTAACAGTTTAAGCGAGTTAGTATCTCAAGACATAGATGTGGAACTGTTAGTTCCCCGAAGCATTTTTGATAAAGTTGATGATACCTTTGAAATTGAGAATATGCATTGCTTTGATAAAGAAAATGTTTTCTTATTGATTATCACAGATCAGGTGATGATTCTGGGATTATTCATGGATAATGGTTACTTTGATCAAAACAGATTAATCACATCAAAAAATGAGGATTCAATGGTTTGGGCTAAAAATTTGTTTGAAAATTTTAAAAAAGAGAATAAATGAGTTTAAAACTCATTTATAATATTTTTCCAGATATTCGTTTAAATCAGAAATAGCTATCCTTTCTTGGGCTTCTGTATCTCTGTCTCTTATTGTAACCTGATGGTCTTCAAGAGTTTCAAAATCAACGGTTATTGCAAGAGGAATTCCTATTTCATCCGCTCTGGCATATCTTTTACCGATGGTTCCAACGGCATCATACTCAACTGTGAAACCTGCCATCCTTAAGTTTTCGGTTAGTTCCTGTGCAATTTCACGAGGCCCTTCCTTGTTAACAAGTGGGAATATTCCAAGTTGCACTGGAGCTACTGATTTATCGAATTTAAAGTAATCTTTTTCTTCTGTTTCAGTAAAGGAATGTAATAAAACAGAGTAAGTGATACGGTCAATACCGAATGAAGGTTCAATTACGTGTGGTGTGATTTTTTCACCGGTAATTTTTTCTTCAACTTCTTCAAATAAAAGCAAGTCTTCGGTGACTTCATAAACTTTATCTAATTCTACAGTATATTTTCCATCATTTTCAATTGCTGCTTTTATTTCTGATGGGTCAGCACCTTCAATGGCTTGTTTTACTTTAGGGGAATCTCCTTTAAATACTGGTCCGAATTTGGATAGATTTGGTTTTACAACAGTCTTTTTAATTATTTTAGGTTCATCATATTCAATGAATACATTTAACTCATCATTACTGTACTGAGAGTGTGAGGTCAAATCATAGTCTCCCCTATCAGCAATTCCGATAATCTCAACCCATCCGTATTTGTCGGTTTTGACTTCAACGTCCCAGCAGTCCAGAGCATAGTGAGCCATTTCTCCGGCCAAATGTTGTCTGAATCTTAAGACATCTTCAGGAATTCCAATTTCTGTTAGGAATTTACGGGCCAAATATAACTGGTAGATTAACATTTCATTTGCTACAATTCCTTTATCAAGTGCCTCACGGGCAGTGATTTCGAGAGGTTCTAAATCGTTTTCCTGAACTTCCTGTGAATTTAGGCGCAATACCACATCTTCAATTTGTGAAAATTTAGGATGAGTCTTATCTTTAGGATTTAAAAATATTTCTGCTTCAGCTTGTGTGAATTCTCTAAGCCTAATAACTCCTTGTCTTGGAGATATTTCATTTCTGTATGCTTTTCCAAGTTGTACTGCACCGAATGGAAGTTTTCCTCTGAAAAATCTTTCCAGTCTTTTAAATAAAATGAAAATTCCTTGTGCTGTTTCTGGTCTCATATAACCTACTTTATCACCTTTGGCACCGATTTCGGTTTTAAACATCAGATTATAATTCCAAATGTTTGACAGTTTTCCGCCACATTCAGGACAGGTAATGTTATTGTCAATAACGATTTGGTCGAGTTCTTCATTTTCTAGGCTTTCTACATCTTCACCGATAACCTCTTCAATAATGTGGTCTGCTCTGAAGACTTCTCCACAGTCCTCACATTTACACATTGGATCGGTAAAGTTATCAACATGTCCAGATGCTTTAAGGACTTCTTTTGGCATTACTGTTGGGCCTTCGATTTCATAAAATCCTTCACCTGAAACATATTGTTTTCTCCATTTCTGCATGATATTATTTTTTAAGCTTGCTCCAAGAGGTCCGTAATCTGTAAAACCGGATACTCCGGAGTAAATCTCAAAAGACGGCCATAAAAATCCTCTTTTTGCACTAATATTTGACATTTTGTCATGATTCATAAACAGTATCTCCAATTATTTTTTTAATTCGTAATCAAGTTTAACTCTGCTGCTTTCAGGGCTGGTTTGACCCATATATTTACTATTTCTGTCTGGGTGTCCGTAAGGTACTTCTGAAGGTGTTGTCATTGTTTCAAAAACGATCTGACAAACTCTCTGGCCGGGATAAAGTGCAACTGGCATTGCACCGATGTTGGATATTTCCAAGGTGATTTTTCCTTCAAAACCAGGATCAATGAATCCTGCTGTAACATGCATTGTAACACCTAATCTGCCCATACTTGAACGGCCTTCCACTCTTGCAACCAAATCATCAGGTACTTTAACGTACTCCAATGTAGTGGCCAAGGCAAATTCATTAGGGTGAATTATAAATGCTTCGCCTTTTTCAACAGTAGTTGATTCCATATAAGATGCAATGTCATCTTCATCTTTAGGATCAATATATGGTTTTCTGATAACTTTAAATACTTTAAATTCATCTCCTAACCTCATATCAATAGAAGATGGTTGTATTTGTTTTTCATCTAAAAGAGGCTCAATTTCAATTTCGCCTTCTTCTAAATATTTTCTTATATCTTTATCGCTTAAAATCGCCATTTTTTCACACAAGTAATTTTATAAATATTATAATTCTTTAATTTCTATTAAATCATCCATTCTTTTAACTACATTGTCAATAGTTTCGCTGGTGTAGTCAATTGTTATTGCATTGAACTTGCAGACATTAACACAAAGGCCACATCCTTTACAAATCTCATGGTCAATAGTAATTTTATTATCTTTAATATCGATTGCATTAAACATGCAAACTTCATTTAAACACTTTTTACATAGTTTACAGTTATCTTCATGAAGTTTAACACTCACACCATCAAGTTTTTCTAGTTTTGAGCTAATGTCTTCATGTAAATTAGGATAAACTTTCCATAAACAACAGCATGGGCAGCAATGACAAATTGTCAGAAGCCCTTTTCCAGGCCTTATATTCATCCAAACGGTATCAATTTTATTTCTTCCAATGATGTGGCTTAATCCCGCTGCATCTGCTTTATCTACATGAGCTAATGCTTCTTCAATAGTTGCCTTATGCCCAATATTTCTTGAAATCTTTTTTGTAGTCGGACCAAGGAATATGCATCCGATATCATGCGGGTAATCTTGACAGTTATTGGATGTTCTGCATAAGCAGGTGTCCATAATTACAATATCTTCGCTTCTGCGGATAACCTCTTTAATTACATCAGTCGGTAGGAATTCGGAGCCTTCAGATTCAATTTTTTTATTCACGTTAATTGTATTTGGCACAACAATGATTTCATCATCTTCAAAAAGCATTTTGTCAACTAGTTTCTTATATGCTTTTGATTTTTTGGTGATTTCAGCAATCCAAAATCTCCAATTGAAGATGTATTTTAAGATAAATGTGCTTATCTCTGCAAAGCTAATCTTTTTCATTGTTCACCTAATTTCATTTTAAGCCGTCTTAATATACCTTTAAAGGTATGTGCTTCTCGTCCTGTAATAAATGCTCTTGAAATAATGTTGTTGAATGTTTTTAATCCATTCTTTTTTTTATGCTCTGGAATATCCAAATATCCAATCAATTCTTCCATATCTTTTACTAAATATTCCTTTTCTAATTGAGAACTTTCTTCAAGACCTTTAACACCATAGTCATGCTTATTTTTAAACAGTTCATAGAATATAATTGCCGCTGCATGTGATATATTCATGATGGGGTATGTGGGATCTGTTGGAATTGATACGCAGATATCGCAATCTCCAATTTCTTTGTTTGAAAGTCCATCCCCTTCTCTTCCAAATAAAATAGCAATTTTATTTGAAACATTCATAGATTTACCAAGTTCTTCAGGTCTAAGGGGAATTCTTGATAAATTATAACTTCCTCCGGCCATTCCTGTTGAAGCAACCTTAAAGTCAATTCTTTGTGACTGGTAAAAGTCATTCAGGGTTGGAAATATTTTTGCATTCTCGACAATGTATTTTCCGTGTGTAGCCTGATAGTATGCTTCATTTGTCAATGTCGGAGGATTTATCAATACTAAATTTTTCAATCCGAAGTTCGCCATGGTCCTTGCAAGAAAACCGATATTTCCTGGAGTTTCACACTCGACAAAAACTATATAGATATTCTCTTTAAAAAGACTGATTTCTTTTTCTTCCTGTTCTCGTGTGAGTTTAGACCTTGCTGTTCCTCTGGACTGTGCTTTCGGTTTGGATTTTTTTGTAGAAGTTGATTTTTTTTCGCTGGTGCTTTCTTCTTTTTCATCGGGCGAATTCATAGAAGCAGTTTCAACTACTTTCTGTTCACTTACAGCAGCATCTCCTATTTTAATCAACTCCAATATAGTTATTCGTAAGCTTTAGTTAATAATTCAAGAATGTGCATGGATTTAATATCTTCACATCCTATTTCATTTAATCCGTCTTGCAAGTTTAACTCACAAAACGGACATATTGTAATTACTGCATCCGCACCTGTATCTTTAATCATTTTAGCTTTTGATTTAGATAAATCAAGTGCGATTTCAGGTTTTCCAGATTTTATTCCACCGCCTGCACCACAGCATTGGCATGGATAAAGCATTTCTTTTAATGTGACGCCAGGTATTTTTTCAATTAAATCTCTTGGCGCATCTTTAATGCCTTGGCCTCTGCCTAAGTGGCATGGGTCGTGGTATGTAACGGTCATATTAACCTCTTTTAATTTGTCTGTATCAAGTTTGTCTACTAGAAACTCACTGATGTCCATTACATGCAATTTTGAACCGAATTCAGGATGGTTATTCTTTAATGTAGAACCGCAGCCTGAACAGATGGTAATAATAGTATCATAATCTTTAAAAACTTCTTTATTTTTATCAACAAGGTCCTGGACTATGTCGGTTTGTCCGGTTCTTAAAAGTGGGGAACCACAGCATACCTGGCCTTTCGGAACATCAATATCAATTCCATTTTCTTTTAACACGTCAACTAACATCTGGCCGATTTCAGGGAATTTATAATCAACCATACAACCGGTAAAGAATGCAATTTTTGAGCCGGTATAATTTTTCACCTGTTCGATAAATGGAGTTTTATTGGTTTTAACAGACCTTCCGGTTTTAAGGATATTGTCTTTAAACTCAACATGCTCTGGGAGGGGTCCTGAACCGTTTGCAACTGCAATGGCTCTCATTTTTTCAATTGCATCACCAAATGTGTTAATGTTTTTAGGACAAACTGCCAAACATTTGCCGCAACTGGTACATTTGTATAAACCTTCATCCAATGCTTCTTTGAGTCTGTCGAAGTTATCCCTAGGATCACTTTCAAACTTACGCATGTATCTCATTAAATAAGGTCCGCCAAATTCTTCTGTTGCGATATTTACGACAGGACAGGTTGATAAACATGAGTAACATTCGATACAGCTTCTGACTTTTTTTGTGTCTGCTGAATCGTCTTTTGTAATTGAAGTATCAAGTTCACTGCATTTATGGTCACATTGAAGGGATAACTCTAAATCTTTTACTTTAGCTTCAATACTTGATTTATCAACAATCAAATCTTTAATTACAGGGAAATTAAGAGGTTCAATGATTGCTCCATCTTTTATTTCTTTTTGACATGCAAGTGCACCGTTTCCTTTAAATAAAATTCCGCATGAACCGCATTGTCCTGCTCTACAGGAACTTCTAAAACTAATGTCTGCATCATATTTTTCATTAATGGCTTGCAATGCATCAAGAACTTTCATGTGAGGTGTTTTTTCAATTTCATAACACTCCAAATGAGGCTCTCTGTCAGTTTCTCTGTCAAATCGTGAAACATAAACTTTTATCATCATTTCCCTCCAATCTTGTAAAAAGCTTATAAATTATTATAATATACATATTTATACATCAAACTATTATATAATATATTGTATTAATGATTATTTTGAGGAAAATATAATGAATTTAAAAGAATTAGTTACAGGAGTTGCCGGTGAAAAACAATTTTTACTTGGTAACGAAGCAGCTGTAAGGGGAGTTATAGAAGCAGGTGTTTCTATTGCAGCTACTTATCCCGGAACTCCATCATCAGAAATTGGAAATGTATTATCTGTATTGGCTAAAGATGCTAATATTTATTTTGAGTTTTCTACTAATGAAAAAGTGGCAATGGAGGTCGCAGCTACTGCTGCAGCTTCAGGACTTAGGTCATTTACTTTCATGAAGCATGTAGGTATGAATGTAGCCAGTGATTCATTCATGACAACTGCATATTCAGGAGTTACTGGTGGAATGGTTATATTGTCTGCAGATGATCCTTCACTTTTTTCATCTCAAAATGAGCAGGACACCCGTAACTATGCAAGATTGGCTAACGTACCTATTTTAGAGCCGTCAAACTGTCAGGAAGTTAAGGACATGGTTAAATATGCTTTTGAATTATCAGAACAGTTTAACTTGCCGGTAATTGTTAGAACCACCACTCGCGTATCTCATATGAGGGGCGTTGTTGAATTTGGTGATGTTAAAGATAATTCATCCAATAATGATAACCACTGGAAGAGAGGTCACTTTAATAAAGACCCGTCAAAATATGTTCCGGTTCCTGCATTTGCCGGAGATATGCACGTTAGGTTATGGGATAAAATCCATAAGATTGAAGAAGTAACCAATAAAAGTGAATTGAATGCAAAATTTGAATTCGCTGATAATAAAAAGTATGGTTTGATTGCTTCAAGCAGTGCTTATAACTATGCTCATGATGTTGTCAAGTTCAATAATTTAGATGTTGACATTTTAAAATTAGGATTTTCATATCCTTTCCCACAGGATTTAGTCGCCGAATTTTTATCAGATTTGGATGAAGTGTTTATTGTGGAGGAAGTTGATCCGATTATAGAAAGAGATGTACTTGCAGCAATAGGTGCTAAAAATCTTAATGTGGCAGTCCATGGTAAACTGGATGGAACATTTCCTCTTTTCCATGAATTTAATTCCGATGTTGTCGGTGAAGGATTAAATAAAATTTTAAACTTTACTGAAACAGAAACTGCTGATTTTTCTTCAAGTCTGGAAAAACTGGAAGAGGATATTCCTAATAGAGCTCCTGTTTTATGTGCAGGATGCCCTCACAGAGCAATGTATTATGGAATTAACAAAGCTATTGATGAGCTTGGACTTAAAACATCAGATGTTGTATTTGCATCAGATATTGGATGTTATACATTAGGTATTAATCCTCCGTATAACTGCGCTGACTATTTATTGTCAATGGGTTCAAGTGTCGGAGATGGATGCGGATTTTCAGTTTCAACAGACCAGAAAGTAGCTAGTTTCATTGGAGATTCCACATTTTTCCACAGCGGTATTGCACCGTTAATCAATGCAGTTCACAATAAGCATAATTTTGTTTTGACAGTTTTGGATAACAGAATTACTGCAATGACGGGCGGTCAGCCAAATCCTGGAATCCCTGTTGATGGAATGGGCGATGACGCTCCTGAAGTATCAATTCGTAAATTGGCTCTTGCTTGCGGATGTGATTATGTACGTGTTATCAATCCGTTCAATTTGGAACAGGTTGTAAAAACATATAAGGAAGCATTTGAACGTGACGATACAGCAGTAATTATTTCTAAAGCACCATGCACATTAATTAAAGGTTTAACTAAAAAGCCTCCAGTTGATTTCATTGAAGGCAACTGTAATAATTGTGATAAGTGTGTAAGTGAACTTGCATGCCCGGCTATTTCCAAAATTAATGGAAAAATTACTATTGATAAATCTCAATGTGATGGATGCAATGTCTGTATTCAGGTTTGTAAATATGGTGCACTAGAGGCAGGTAGGTGAGAAAATGGATAATCATTATTGTATTTATATTTGTGGCGTAGGAGGTCAGGGAATTATTAAAACTTCTACAATCATTGGTGAGGCTGCAATGAACCAAGGTTTGGACGTGGTCATGAGTGAAATTCACGGTATGTCTCAAAGAGGAGGGTCTGTTTCTACTGAGTTAAAAATAGGAGGATATAACTCTTCAATCATTCCGAATAAGGGAGCAGACATGTTACTTGCTTTTGAGCCAATAGAAACAATTAGGGGTCTTGATAAAGTCAATTCCGAAACTAAAATTGTTTACAACACTCATCCTATTGTTCCATCATCTTCAGATAAGCCTTATCCGAATGTTGATGGAATAACCAAAACATTAAAAGAAAACTTTAAACATGTTCTTCCAATTGAAGGTACTAAGCTTGCAATGGAAGCTGGAAGTGTTTTAGCATTAAATATGGTTCTTTTAGGTGCGGTCACTGCTGATGATAAGTTTCCACTTACTAAAGAATCTGTTATTGATGCAATGAAAAATAATTTAAAACCTAAATTCCATGACATGAATTTAAAAGCTATTGAAAGTGGTTATAATTCTATCAAAGGTTAAATTTTAAATAGTATTTAATATAAAATTTTTATCTTAAATGTGAAAGAATACTCCGACCTCTGTAGGTCGGAGATGAATTTCACAAAAAACGTATTATAAATAATTATATTTTTATAATAATTTTACTTTTCAAATGCTCTCTCGCGATTATTTATTATATTAAATAGTGTTATAATAAGTATTATAAAAGTTTTTAGTGATGGAGAGTATTATGGTTTATAGGTCTTGTAGGCATCGTGTTTATCCTAATCAAAAACAAAAAAGTTGTTTAAAGAATATTTGGGAAATTCACGTTTCATTCACAATAACATAATTGGGGAAATAGAATACAACAGACGTATAGCCAATATATTCCATGCTCGCACACCCTATGTTAACAATAAGTATATGGAATCTATATTTAACTATTTAAGGCGATGGTATCATTTTATTAATGATTTGGATATTAATACTATGCAAGCATGTTATAAACCAGTACTCCAGGCCTACGATAACTTTTTTAAACGAGGATTCGGACATCCAAAATTCAAAAAAAAGTACCAATCCTCACAATCAGTAAAAATCAACAACATAAACAACAGAATACGCGTAAAAGATGGAAAATTATACTGGAAACCACTGGGACGAATCAACCTCAAAGGATACAGACCAGAAATAACCGGAAAAATAAAACACATACGAATACAATTAAAAAACAGCCAATGATTCATAATAATCGTATATGATTCTCCGCTACCGGAACATTTACCTAAAACCGGAAAAGAAGTCGGAATAGATTTAGGTGTTAAAACATTAGCCACACTTTCAGACAGTAAAGCAAAAGCCACGCTAAAACTAA
>NZ_JAFRSC010000039.1 GCF_017427765.1 Methanobrevibacter sp.
CCTTTTTCATCAGTAGTTGTGTTGTATACTTTACCATTGAATCCTATTTTCACAGCCTTATTTGCAATAGGTTTGGATCCGTCGGTTAAAGTCACTTCGAAGTATCCTCCACGCTCACCAGCATAATAATCAATAGCTTTAGTATTATAGTCTTGAGCTATAATGGCAGTATCCTGTCTTACAGGATTAATATTATTCAAAGTTATCTCAGCATCAGACGGCAAATATGAATCTTTACCTGCAAAAGCAATAGTTATTAAAGAATTGTCTTTTGCCTGGAAACTAAATACACCATTTTCAACAGTTTTTGTTGTTAAATTGCTGCTTCCCATTTTAACAGTTAATGTTGCATTAGCAATTCCTTTACCTTCACTATCTTTTAAAACACCTTCAACAGTACAATCACCATTAATTTTAGTAATGGAAATTGAAGTATCAATATCCTCAACAGTTAAAACACCGGATTGAGTAAACGGATTATACTTATCATCACCAGTATATGAAACATTGTATGGATATGTTCCTCTAGCCAATTCTGATAATTTAATATTTACTTTACCATCTTTTACTGTGGCAGGATAATCAGTTCCATTGATTGAAAGAGTTACGTTTCCTTTTGCATCAGCAGGCAAATCAAAACTAACTTCAGGATCTTTTTCTGAAACATGTTCTGGAAGCTCAACTGAAGTTATATTGACTTTACTGACTTCAATTGATTTGGTTGAACTAATGTTTTTGAAGTATTTGTCACCACCGTAAACAGCTTCAAATGTATAGTTTCCAACAGCCAAATCAGCTATTTTGAATAAAGCTTTACCGTTCACGATTTCTTCAGTGTAGTTTTGTTTGTCAAATATTAAAGCAACATTACCACTGGCAGTAGAGTTTAAAGTAACATTAATGTATGCAACCTGACCTGCTTCAATATTTTCAACATCCACAACAAATTTAGTTTCAACCTTTTCAACAGTTACATTTACTGATTTTTTAGCTTCAAAGTAGTTATCATTACCTTTAAATATTATATCGGCAACATAAACGCCAGGGTCAATTCCATCACATGGGAATTTAATCTGACCTGCAGAATCAGTTGTAAAATTAGAAACATCTTTATTAATATCAACTGAAACAGTCGCATTAGCAATAGGATTGCCTTTTATATCAGTTAATGTTGCAATCAGGAACTTACCACCATTATAAGGAGCAGTAACATCAGATGCGTTAATCTCTGTAAGCATTACAACCTTTTGAACAGTAAATGTTGTAGAAGCGTTTGCAGATGAGTAGTTACCTGTTTCCATATAGATAACTTCCAAGTCGAATGTTCCTGTTTTACCAGCAGTGTATGAATATGTACTTACCCCATCATTTACAGCTGAATGACCGATTAGTTCCTCATCAACATAATAATAGACTTCTCCGCCAGTAACTTTCTTAGAATTGGACATTACATTTACTTTAAAGTTACTTGAATTGGTAATGAAAACTGTTTGGACCGGATCGATTGTTAAATTGAGTTTTGCTTTTGAAACTGTTATTAATCCAACACCAAAAGCTGATTTGAAGTTATTTCCAGTATAATCCGCATTAATATGAAGAGTACCAGTGGCTGTTGGTGTGTATTTTATTGTTGCAGTACCATTTACAACTGGAGCCTCTCCAATGTCATCACCATTATCGTCAGTGAAAGCCACTTTACCATCATCAACAGTTAAGGTGGAATTGACGTTTGCAACAATTGTTACTTCCTGACCGATAGCAGCATCATCAATTTTAGGAACAGTTATAGAAGTTTTTAATGGATTCACATAGAGTGGAACAGCTTTAGGTGAACCTGCTTTGTGATCAGCATCAGGAACTGGAGTAATGACCAAATAGTAAGGATCTGAGCTCGCATTAAAACCATTTATGAAAATGGTATTTCCACTAACTTCTAAAGATTTACCGCTGATTTTTGCAGATATGTTTACAGCGCCTTCAGTTTTAACTGTAATGTTAGAAGAGCCATAATCCACAATGCAAGGATTATCAACAGTGATAACTACTTCAGGTCTAGGGTCCACTGGTGCTACAACATTAAAATCTGCGAATTTTTCAACGCTATATGTGCCTAATGTAATGTTTAAACATAAACCATGATAACCTACATCCAATGTGTTTAAAGGAACGTAAAAAATTCCGCTACCATTTAACTCAGCAGTATTCATGAAAATTGTTGATTTTTGCCAACCTCCCGGTGCAGTACTATTTTTTTCTGTATTATATACAGTTATAGTGCCGGTGGTTCCTTTATAATATTTAACAGTGATATTTTTATCATCCCCTGCAGTCATAGTATAACCAGGATTAATAACTTCAGGATCCGCATAGAATGAAACAATTCCTTGTTTAGAGTATTCTTTATTACCTCTTGTATATGTAATTTTTACAGTATGGTTACCCAATGCGAAACCTTCAGGTAAAGTATACTCATTTAGAGATATATAGTATTTATTATCACTAAGAGCATATTCCTTATTGAAAACCTGATTACTGCCAATATAAACTGTAACCGGTCCTTGAATAACATTTTCATCACTAACATAACCAAGAGAAGCAGTATATCCTGCAGCTACATCTATATCCATATCTGTTATACCCATAGCTACTGGCATACACTCAACACTTGAATTAAAATCATCAAGAGCAACTACCTGACCAGAATCTTCCACTATATATTCAGTGCGAATATTATATACTCCATTTTCAGTTATATTCAAATCATTCACGTAAAGTTGCAGATATGTATATTTATCATTAATATATTTATTATAACTCTCTTTTCCGTCAACAAATACTATTAAAGTTCCATAAACTGGAGCAGGGTTAAAAGAGTAAATACGTGTGCCTGTAGTCCCTATATAATCAAATGTTGTAGTGGTAAAATCAGCTTTAGAATAATTTTTAGCTACAGTAAAAGTACCTGTTGCAATCTCTAATTGACCACCACCCTCTGAATTATATCTAAGAGAAATATCATAAACTCCAGCTTGTGAAATGTATAAATTATTTAAAGCCCAATAAAAAGTTTTTCCAGCAGTGCTTTCATCAATGTCAACTGCTGTTTTATATTTTTCATTTGCCCAAATTTGAACCTCACCCTTTGCATCAGCAGGGGAAGTGAAATTTATAACAACTTCGTCTTTATCATTATCGACATCAAAAGTTTTATTAGCTATCCATGCATTGAAATCATCTGCAGTAGTTCCAGTTGTTTGTTCTGGAGTTTCTGCAATTACATCATCAACAGTAGTTTCGCCAATAGAATCTTCTGTGATATCACTTGCTGCCAGCTCATCATTGGATACATCTTCTGATGCACTAACAGCTCCTATGACCATAAAAGCAACTAGAATAATTGCAAAAATCGTCATTATCTTTTTATATTTCAAAACTTTTTCCTCCTTAAAATGAATTGATATATATAATATATATTTATTCATTAAATAGTATATATTATTTCCTAAAAATACCAATAAGTTAAGCAATTATCAAATAATACTTAATTAATTTAATAAATCTTCAAATACATTTAACTTATTCAAAAGAAGTTCATAATACCCAATAATGTTAAAATAATACATTATTTTATTATAAAAAAATATTATACTAAAATAAATTTACTGAATATTATTTAAAAATTGATGCAAATTTAATAAAAATTTAAAAAATCCATTTTTCAATTTTACTTCCAAACTAATCTGGAGTTATGACAATCAAAAATAGAAAAAATGTTTAGAGAGATTTAAATCTCTCTAGTTAATTGTTATTTTTGCGCTTGCTTTTGATGCTTGATAGCTGTTGTCACCTGCAAAGTTAATGTTTGCGGTGTAAGTACCTTTCTTAGTAATATCTAATTTGAAGGTAGCTTGGCCTTTTGCATTAGTTTTTGCTGTGTAGGTTTTGCCGTTTACAGTAAGTTTAACAGTTTTACCTTCTCTGAGGTAGGTTTTACCATCGATGGATGATCCTTTTTCTGTTTTTAAGGTTACTGTATAGGATTTGGTTTTTGCAGATGCTTTGTATGATTTAGCAGCAGCAGTAATGCTTGTTGTTTTCTTGGTTACGGTGATTTTTTGAACTACAAATGCACCTTTATAATCGTCGTCGCC
>NZ_JAFRSC010000013.1 GCF_017427765.1 Methanobrevibacter sp.
AATGGAATTATTCCCTGCAAGACAAAGAAGATCTTTAAAGAGAGGATTCTTACCAAGACAACAAATTGTTTTGGATAAAATGAGAAAATTGAATAAAGAAGGAACTAAAGATGGTCGTCCTGTTGTAATTAGGACCCATTGTAGAGACATGATTGTTATACCTGAAATGGTTGGAACCACTTTCGGTATTTATGATGGTCAAAATTTTGTTGAAGTAACTATTGCACCAGAAATGATTGGTCATTACTTTGGTGAATACGCACCAACTAGAAAAAGAGTTCAACACGGAGACCCAGGTATGGGTGCTACCAGATCATCCATGTTTGTACCACTTAAATAAGGAGATTAGAACATGGCTAACAAATATGCTTATAATAATGACGTAGATGAAGCAAAAACTGCACGTGCTATGGCAAAATCTCTTAAGATTTCTCCAAAACACAGTGTTGAGATTTGCAGAGCAATTAGAGGAATGGAAGTAGGAAAAGCTAAAGCTTACTTAGAAGATGTAATTGACATGAAAAAAGCTGTTCCTTTCAAAAGACACAACAAAAAAGTTGGTCACAGAAAAGGACAAGAAGGCTGGCCTTCCGGAAGATACCCTGTTAAAGCTGCAGAACAAATTTTAAAAGTTTTAGAAAATGCTGAAGCTAATGCAGAGTACAAAGGTTTAGACACTGAAAAATTATTCATTGAACATATTTCAAGTCACAGAGGTGTTATTATCCCTGGTTACATCCCAAGAGCATTCGGTAGAATGACTCCGTTTAACACACCTACTACTCATATTCAAATTGTATTACAGGAGGCTAACTAATGATAGAAAAAGATTTTGTCACAGAGGGCCTTAGAAGAACCAGAATTGACGAATATTTAGAAAAAGAACTCGAAAGAGCTGGATACGGTGGTATGGAAGTTCAAATTACACCTTTAGGTACCATGGTTGTTGTTTATGCTGAAAGACCTGGTATGGTTATTGGTAGAGGTGGAAAAAACGTAAGAACTATTACCAACACTCTTAAAAACGAATTTGGTTTAGATAATCCTCAAATTGAAGTTAAAGAGGTTGAAGTTCCTGAACTTAATCCAAAAATCATGGCTTATAAAATAGCTAACATGTTACAAAGAGGTATGCATTTCAGAAGAGTTGCTTATTCCACTATTCGTAGAATTATGGGTGCTGGAGCTCAAGGTGTAGAAGTTACTATTTCTGGTAAAATCAGAGGTTCAAGATCTGCTGTAGCTAAATTCGTTGAAGGATACATTAAAAAATGTGGTGAACCTTCAATCAGATTAGTAGAAGAAGGCTTTGCTACAGTTCAATTAAAACCTGGTGTTTTAGGTATTTATGTAAGAATTATGCCTCCGGAAACTGTATTACCTGATTCTGTTGAAATCCTTCCTCCAAAAGTAACCATTGAAGAAGATGGTGAAATTGTAGAAGATGAAGAAATCGATGTTGAAACCGAAGAAATCATCGAAGAAGAAATAATCGAGGAAGTTGAAGATCTCGAAGAATTAGAAGAAGTTGTTGAAGAAGAATCTACTGAAGAAGTAGAAGAAGATGATAGTTAAATATGAAATTTAATTATCTAAAAGAGTTGGAACAATGGCGATTTTAAGAAGTAAAGAAATTTGGGACATGGAAGTTGATGAGATTCAAGATAAATTAGTTGAACTCAGAACTGAATTATCCAAAAATGTTTCTAAAAGTGCAGCTGCTGGGGTTGTTGAAAATCCTGGAAAAATTAGAGAATTAAAAAGAACAATTGCTCGTGTTCTTACAATATTGAATGAAAAACAGAAGGAGAATTAAATGTCAAAAATCTGTGATGTATGTGGGCTTCCTGAAGAACTTTGTGTTTGTGAAGAAATTGCACGTGAAGTTCAAACTCTAAAAGTTTTTACAGTTAGAAGAAGATTCGGAAAACTCATGACTATTATCGAAGGTATAGATGAACACGATATTGATATAAAAGAACTCACAAAAACTCTTAAAGCAAAATGTGCTTGCGGAGGAACAGCGAAAAATGGACAAATCGAACTTCAAGGTGATCACAAAGTGAGAGTCAAAGAAGTTCTTTCTGATTTGGGTTTTTCATCTGATACTATTGAAATTCGTGAATCTAAGAAAAATAATAAAAAAAGGAGATAATTCATCTATTCGATAAATATTCAATAAAATTTTGTAATTTTTCTGCATGATTTATTGTAAATGTTATAGTTAAGAGATTGGGATTATGATTACTTCAAAAAATTTAGTTCATCATGAATTCATTGGATTGAAAGTTCATGCAACTAATAAGAAGAATAAATCTCTTGATTTGAACGGAACTATCATTGATGAGACAAAGAATACCATTAAAATTGAAGATGAGAATAATTTTGAAAAAATTATTCCAAAAAGGGGTTCAACTTTTTTGTTTGAACTTCCAAACGGGGAAAAAATTGAAATTGATGGTAATATCTTGTCTATACGTCCTGAAGATAGAATAAAAAAAAGATTTAAAAAAATTTAATATGGTGATAATATGGTCGGGCTTAATGTTCAAGAACCAGAAACTACATGTGATGATCCTAACTGCCCTTTCCATGGGACTTTGCCTGTTAGAGGCCAAGTTCTTGAAGGTGTTGTTGTAAGTAACAAAGCAGAAAGGACTATTACTGTTGAACGTAGTTACTATAAATTCATTAAAAAATATGAAAGATATGAGAAAAGAAAATCTAAAATCAATGTTCACAAACCAGATTGTTTAAATGTGAATGTTGGTGATTCTGTAAAAGTTGCAGAATGCAGACCATTAAGTAAAACTAAACATTTTGTTTTAGTAGAAGTTAAAGGAGAGTAATTAAATGAAACCATTAACCTCAAGTGTATCTAAAGCATTACCAATTGGAGCAACCCTCCAATGTGTAGATAATACCGGTGCACGTGAAATTGAAATTATTTCCGTAAAAGGATTTAAAGGTGTAAGAAGAAGACTCGACGTTGCTGGTGTTGGAGATTTAGTTGTTGCTTCTGTTAAAAAAGGAACTGCTGACATGAGAAGAGAAGTTGTTAATGCAGTTGTAATCAGACAGAAAAAGGAATATAGGCGTGCTGATGGTCTTCGTGTTAAATTTGAAGATAATGCAGCTGTTATTATTACTCCTGAAGGAATTTTAAAAGGATCCGAAATCAGAGGTCCTGTTGCTAAAGAAGCAGCTGACAGATGGCCTAGTGTTGGTAGTGCAGCAAGTATTTTAGTATAGGTGAAAAAATGTCAAAACAACCAAGAAAACAAAGAAAAGCTCTTTATAATGCTCCTGCTCATGCACGTGGAAAACATTTGAGCGCTTCCTTAAGCAAAGATTTAAGGGAAAAAGTTGGAACTAGAACTTTACCTTTAAGATCAGGAGATAAAGTTAGAGTTGTCCGTGGAGATTTCAAAGGACATGAAGGAGAAGTTCTTTCTGTAGATTATGGTTCTTACAAAGTAACTGTTGAAGAAGTTACCTTATCAAAACCTGATGGAACTGCTACATTTCTCCCAGTTGACCCATCTAACTTAGTAATTATTGATGCAGATTTAAAAGATGATAGAAGAATAAAAAATAAAGGAGACAATTAATATGGCTAAAATGGGATCTAGAAAACATCTTAAAAGATATAAAGCACCAAAATCCTGGCCTATTCATCCTAAAGAAGATACCTGGACAGTAAAACCTGCACCAGGTGCTCATGCTATTAAGGATTCAATTCCATTAACTTTAGTTATCAGAGATGTATTGAAATTAGCTGACAATTCAAGAGAAGCTAAAAGAATCATCAACTCAGGTAATGTTTTAGTTGATGGAAGAGTTGTAAAAGATTACAAATTCCCAGTTGGATTCATGGACATTATTGAAATTCCTAAAACTGGTGAATCTTATAGAGTCCTTTTAGATAGAAAAGGCAGATTACAATTAGATTTAATTGATGATAATAGTGCTAAATTATCTAAGATTGTTAATAAATCCACTATTAAAGGTGGAAAAACTCAATTAAACCTTCATGATGGTAAAAATGTTATCATTGATGAAGATGCTTATTCTGTTGGAGATGTTATTTCTTTAAAAGTACCTGAACAAGAAATTGCTGAAGTTTATCCTTTACAAGAAGGAGCTACAGTTCTTGTTACTGGTGGTAAACACACCGGTGAATTAGGTACTGTAAGTGAAATTATTGAAAATAAATCTTCTAACCCAAATACTATTATTATTGAAAATAGTTCAAAAGATGAATTTTTAACTTTAAAAGATTATGCTTTTGTAGTTGGTAGCGATGCGCCAGCAATATCTTTATTGGAGGTTAATAAATGAACCCAATGAATGAAGTACGTATCGAAAAAGCTACAGTCAGTATTGGTGTTGGTGAAGCAGGTGAAAAATTATCCCGTGCTATTACCCTTTTAGAAGAAATGTTTGACCAAACTCCTGTTAAAACTTTCTCTAAAGTTACTAACCCTGAATGGGGTATTAGGAAAAAACAACCAATTGCATGTAAATTAACTTTACGTGGAGAAAAAGCTGATAAAGCTATCGATATGGTTTTAGAAGGTATTAGTAGAAATATTAAACCTACTCAATTTGATGCACAAGGAAACCTTTCTTTTGGTATCAGAGAACACATTGATATTCCAGGAATGAGATATAACCCAGATATCGGTATCTTTGGTATGAATGTTTCTGTTACTTTTGAAAAACCAGGTTACAGAATTGCTAAAAGAAAAATCAGACAAAAGAAAGTTCCTCAAAAACATAGAATTTCTAAAGAAGAAACTATGAAATTTATGGAAGAAAACTTCAAAGTTAATTATGTGACTGAATAAGGTGATAGTTTGCCAAGAAAATACGGAAAAGCTGCAAAAAAATGTAGTCGTTGCGGAGACCATTCTGCAATGGTTAGTAGATATGGCATAAATTTATGCAGACAATGTTTTAGGGAAGTAGCTCCTAAAATGGGATTTAAAAAATATAATTAGAGGTTTAAAATATGAGTCTTATGGATCCTCTTGCAGATGCTTTAACAAATATCAGAAATAACGAATTACAAGTAAATGACTCTTGTGTTATTTCTCCTGCTTCCAAATTAATTGGACAAGTGTTAAGCACTATGCAAAAAGAGAATTATATTGGTAATTTTGAATATATTGATGACAACAGGGCAGGTAAATTCACTGTTGAATTAATCGGTAACATTAACAAATGTGGTGTTATCAAACCTCGTCATGCTGTTAAGAAAGATGAATTTGAGAAATTTGAAAAAAGATATTTGCCAGCAAAAAACTTTGGTATATTAATCGTCACAACTCCTGAAGGAATTATGACTCACAATGAGGCTAAGGAAAGAGGAATTGGCGGACGTTTGTTGGCTTACATGTATTAGGTGATATAATGGTAGTAGCTGCAGCTATAAGGGAAGAAATTGAAATCCCTGAAGGCGTTGAAGTTATAATTGAAAATAATGAGGTCTCTGTAAAAGGACCTAATGGAGAAAACTCCAGAAAATTTACTTATCCTAATGTAAGTATTAAAGAAGAAAACGATGTGTTAGTTTTAGAAACTGCATTTCCTAAAAAGAAAGATAAAGCAATGATTGGAACAACTAGAGCACACCTCAATAATATGATTATTGGTGTAACTGATGGATTTGAATATCACATGAAAATCGTTTACGCTCACTTTCCAATGAATGTAAAAGTACAAAATGACGTAGTTGTAATTGACAACTTCCTCGGGGAAAGACACCCAAGATCTGCTAAAATCGTCGGTGATTCCAAAGTAGCAGTTAAAGGTGATGAGGTAACAATTACAGGTATTAATAAGGAACATGTTGGTCAAACTATGGCTAACTTAGAACAAGCAACTAAAATTAAAGGAAGAGATCCTAGAGTATTCCAAGACGGAATATATTTAACTAGCAAGGAATAAATTTGGTGATTTAAATGGCTAATAAAAGATTTAAAAGACAAGAATATGCTCGTTATAAAAAACTTGGAATCAAATGGAGACGCCCTAGAGGTAAAACCAGTAAAATGAGAAGATATGAAGCAGGAAAACCTGACATGCCAGCTATTGGTTACAGAACCCCTAGAGCTATAAGGGACTTACACCCTTCAGGGTACAACGATGTTCTTGTTCATAACTTAAAAGAATTAGAAGACTTAGATCCAGCAGTTGATGCTGCAAGAATCAGTGCTTCTATCGGTAAAAGGAAAAAAGCTTTGATGTTAGAAAAAGCATCAGAACTCGGAATTAAAGTATTAAACAAATAAGTCATATTTATAAGTTGAATCAATTCCGGGGTTTTTTATGAATTGGTTTGACTGTTTAAATTAAAAAAATATTAAAGGGAATTTAGATATTGTCTAAATTTATCAGCTATGCTGAAATGGAGGATTATATATATGAATCTTACAACTCAAAAAAGATTAGCTGCTAGTATACTCAAAGTAGGGCTTAATCGTGTATGGATTGATCCTGAAAGATTAGAAGAAGTATCCATGGCGATTACTAGAGAAGGAGTAAAGCAGTTAATAAATGATGGCGCTATTAAAGCAAAACCTAAAAAAGGTATTAGTAGCTACAGATCTAAAAAAATCAAAGAACAAAAAGCAAAAGGTAAAAGAAAAGGTAGAGGTAGTATTAAAGGGGCTAAAAAAGCACGTACACCTAAGAAAAAAGCATGGATGACTACTATCAGAGCATTAAGAAAAGACTTAAAAGAAATGCGTGAAGAAGAAGTGATTGATGCAACTACCTATCGTAAATTATACAAAATGGCTAAGGGTGGCGCATTTAGAAGTAAATCTTACATGAGAAACTACGCCCGTGACCATGATTTAATTAAAGGAGATGACTAAACATGGCACATGGAACTAACTATAAAGTTGCTTTCAGAAGAAGAAGAGAAGGTAAAACTGATTATGCAGCTAGAATAAAATTAGTTGACTATGAAAAATCTCGTTTAGTTGTTAGAGTTTCTAATGCTCATGCAACTGTTCAAGTAATTGATTATGCTCCTGAAGGAGATGTCACTGTTGCTTCTGCAGTAAGTAAACAATTGGCTGGATTTGGATACAAAGGAAATACTGGTAATATCTCAGCATTTTACTTAACCGGATACCTCTGTGCTAAAAGAGCTTTAGCTAATGGTATTGAAAATGCAATTTTAGACATCGGTTTAAAATCTCCTATTAAAGGATCTAAAGTATTTGCAGCTCTCAAAGGTGCTGTTGATGCTGGTTTAGAAGTTCCTCACGGTGACTTCATTTTCCCTGAAGATGAACGTATCAGAGGAGAACATGTTGCAAATTATGCTGAATCTTTAAGTGCTGAAGATGTTGCAGTTAAATTCTCAAAGTATTTAGAAAGAGGTCTCAATCCAACAGATTTACCTGAAAACTTTGATGAAACTATTAAAAATATTGATGAGGCAGAGGTATAACTATGAGTTTTAATATTGATGAATGGGAACCTAAAACTAAAATGGGTAGATTAGTTAAAGATGGAACCATTACTGATATCGATGAAATCTTTGAGAAAGGTCTTCCAATTATGGAATTAGAAATAGTTGATGCCTTAATCCCAGATTTAGAAGAAGAAGTAATGGATGTTAACTTAGTTCAAAGGATGCACAAATCTGGTAGAAAAGTTAATTTCAGAGTTATTGTTGCTGTAGGTAACAAAAACGGATATGTAGGATTAGGCCAAGGTAAAGCTAAAGAAGTAGGTCCAGCTATTAGAAAAGCTGTTGACAACGCTAAATACAACCTTATTAAAGTAAGAAGAGGTTGTGGAGATTGGGGTTGTGTTTGTGGAAGAGAACACACTGTACCATTCAAAGTAACCGGTAAAACAAGTAGTGTAAGTGTTACTTTAATGCCAGCTCCTGCAGGTGTAGGTTTAGTAGTTGGTGATGTAGGTAAAACTATCTTAAAACTCGCTGGTATTCACGATGTTTGGTCTCAAACTTTCGGACAAACCCAAACTACTGTAAACTTTGCTAACGCAGTATTTGATGCTTTAAAAGAATTAAGTAATGTTAAAGCAAGTAAAGAAGACCTTAAGAAAATGGGAGTTAACTACTAATTGGTGATTACTATGTTTTTAGTTATTAGAGTTAGAGGAACTACTGGTGTCATTCAAAACATTGCTGACACTTTAGACATGTTAAGACTTAACAGAATCAGCCATGCAGTTTTAGTTGAAGAAAATCCTAGTTATGAAGGTATGCTTCAAAAAGCTAAGGATTACATCACTTGGGGAGAAATTGATGCTGAAACTTTAGCAGCAATTATTGCTAAAAGAGGTAGACTCCCGGGTAATGTTAAAGTTACCGATGAATATGTTGCAGAAAATTCTGATTACAGTAATATTGCAGAATTAGCAGAAGCTTTAATTAAATCTGATGTAAAATTGGCTGATGTGGGTATTAAACCTGTATTCCGTTTACACCCTCCAAGAAAAGGATATGAAGATATCCGTTTATCTGTAAACGAAGGTGGATCTTTAGGTTACAGGGGAGAAGAAATTAAAGATCTTGCAAAAAGAATGCTTTAAAAAGGGTGTATAATTATGATTAGAACAAAACGTAAAATTAACAAACAAAGAGGTTCTAGATCCAACGGAGGTGGCTGTACCAAAAAACGTAGAGGTGCAGGTAACAAAGGTGGAAAAGGTAAAGCAGGTATGGGTAAACAACATTGGACCTGGACTGTAATTCATGACCCTGACCACTTTGGTAAACATGGATTTAAAAGACCTCAAAAAATGATTAAAAAAGTTAATTCAGTTAATTTAGTTTATTTAGAAGAACAAGCTGAAAATTTAATTGCAAGTGGAAAAGCATCTAAAGATGGTGATGCAATAGTTATTGATGTAACTGAATTAGGTTATGATAAAGTTTTAGCTAAAGGTAATATCACTAAAACTTTCAAAATTTCAGCACCTAAATTTTCCGCTGGTGCAATTGAAAAAATTGAAGAATTAGGAGGGGAAGCTATAGAATTATAGCTTTCTATAATTTATTATTTATAGAGGAAGAAAATGTCATCACTAGAAGTATTAGAGCCAATATTTAAGGTTATTCCTGAAGTTAAATCTCCAGTTCACAGAGAAGATTTCAATGAAAAACTTAAATGGACTGCAGCGGTTTTAGTATTGTATTACTTTTTAACTTTAATTCCGTTATATGGTTTAGCTCCAGGTGCTATAGATCAATTTGCTCAGTTAAGAGCTGTTATGGCGGGGAGTTTCGGTTCAATTCTTACTTTAGGAATTGGTCCTATTGTTACTGCTTCAATTGTATTGCAATTGTTAGTAGGTTCTAATCTTTTGGATTTAGATTTATCTTCACATAAAGATAAATCTCATTTTCAAGCTACTCAAAAAGTATTATCTATTGTTTTTACTTTATTTGAAGCTTCAGTTTTAGTATTGACTGGTAATTTAGTACCTATAGATGGTTCTTATACATTACTATTAATTGTTCAACTTGTAATTGGTGCTTTAGTAATTATTTACCTTGATGAAGTTGTCTCAAAATGGGGATTCGGTAGTGGAATTGGTTTGTTCATTGCAGCTGGTGTATGTCAGCAAATCGTTGTAGGTACATTTAGTATTTTGAGCGGTACCGATCACTTATTTACTGGTATTATTCCAAAATTCATCCAATTAGCAACAACAGGAGTATATGATTTCTCAATTTTAATTCCATTAATTGCAACTATCGTAGTATTCTTAGTTGTTCTTTATGGTGAATCTATGAGAGTTGAAATTCCAATTTCCCATGGTAGTGTAAGAGGACATGGAAGAATCAGAGGGTCTGTTGGTAAATACCCATTGAAATTCGTTTACTCAAGTAACATGCCAGTTATTTTGACAAGTGCATTGCTTGTAAACGTAACACTTTTCGCAAATGTTTTCCAAAAAATTGGGGTTCCTTTATTAGGTCACATTCAAAACGGAAAAGCTGTTGACGGTATAGCATGGTTGTTATCAACACCTAAATTAAACATGTTTATTACAGAACCAATCCATGTTTTAGTCTATGCGATATTCTTTATTATATGTTGTATGTTATTCTCATATCTATGGGTGGAAATCAGTGGATTGAATGCTAAAAAGATTTCTGAACAATTATACAATTCAGGTATACAGATACCTGGGTTTAGAAGTAGTAAACGTCAGTTATATAAAATTTTAAAGAAATATATTCCTGCACTTACCATTATCAGTGGTATTTATGTAGGTCTTATTGCTTTCCTTGCAGATTTAACTGGTGCTTTAGGTGGAGGTACTGGTGTATTGCTTACTGTAGGTATTATTCATAAACTTTATGAAGAAATGGCAGAGGAACAACTTATGTCCTCCAATCCACTTCTTAGGAAATTTTTAGGAGAATAATCTCCTATTATTATCCTTTTTTACAATCGAGGGGTTAAAATGAAATTAGTAGTATTAACAGGAATTCCAGGTTCTGGAAGTACAACTTTACTAGGTAGGGCACTTGATGAAGTTGATTATGTACATTTAAACTATGGGGACATAATGACTGAAATTGCTATTGGTGAAGGTCTCGTTGAAGATAGAGATGCTTTAAGGAAATTACCAGCTGAAACACAAAAAGAAATTCAAGCAAAGGCTGCTAAAGAAATAAAACAAAGATCTGAAAATGATAATGTTATAGTAGATACTCACTGTACTATTAACACTCCTGCAGGATTCCTTCCGGGTCTTCCAATATGGGTTTTAGAACAGTTAAAACCGGATCTTTTTATTTTGATAGAAGCTAATCCTGATGAAATTATTTACAGAAGATTAAATGATGACACTCGTGAACGTGACTTACAAAAAGTAAAAGAAATTCAATTACATCAAGAAATGAACAGAGCTACTTCAATGGCTTATGCTACTTTGACAGGGGCTACTGTTAAAATCTTAAAAAATCCAGATAATCATTTAGATGTTTCAGTTTCTAAATTGGTGGATGTATTAAATTTATAGTGAGGTATTACAATGGTTGATTTATTTGGGCCGGTTTATGGGGTATTGAATGCGATATTTAGTCCAATTCTCGCTATTGATCCAAATCCGACTAATCCAGCTTTAACTGTTTTAATAATTGCATTTATTGTTTCTTTGATTACAACTATTGCTAATAAGTATTTGGTTGATCAAGATGAATTAAACGAACAGCAAGCAACAATGAACGAGTTTAATAAGAGACTTAGGGATGCTCAAAAGAGAGGTGACGGAAAAGAAGTTGCTAAACTTCAAGCTGAACAAGCTGAATTAATGAAAAATCAGACTGCAATGATGACCAATCAATTCAAACCGATGATTGTTACTTTTGTTCCAATTATTTTGATTTTCTTTTGGATGAGAACCTCTGCAATTCATAATTTGGTAATAATTTTACCAAAAACAGTATATTGGGTTACTTTAACACCAATTTGGCATTGGATAGGTAGTTTTTTATATGGTGGTAAAGCTACTATTCCGTATGGTATCGGTTGGTTGTTGTGGTATATGATTTGTACTTTCGGAATGAGTCAGATTTTAAGAAAATTCTTAGGATTTAAACAAGGGTTCTAAAATCGACCATTAAACATACATTTATTAATGATGAAAAGAATATATTATAATATTCTATATTGAATACGCTATTACACAATTATTAAATATTTTATTAAAATTAAATTTATAGGTGATTAAATGCCTGCAAATAGGTTTAGATCAAGATCATATAAAAGAGTTCATAAAAACACTCCTGGCGGAGAAAATGTTTTAAGATACAAAAAGAAAAAACCATCTAAGCATGTTTGTGCTGAATGTGGTGCAGTATTGCATGGAGTTCCTCGTGGACGTCCATACGAAATTGGAAAATTATCAAAAACAGCTAAAAGACCTAACCGTCCATATGGTGGGTACTTATGCTCAAAATGTGCTCGTAAACTTTTCAAAAACGGAGCTAGAAAATAATGATAATTACAATCGGTGGATTAGCTGGAACTGGAACAACAACTGCAGCAGAAATGCTCAGTGAAAAGTTAAACATTCCATATATTTCTGCAGGATTCGTTTTTAGGGAAATGGCTGCAGAGAAAGGAATGAGCGTTCTAGAATTTAGTGAATTTGCCGAAGGTAATGATGATATTGATAAAGAAATTGATAGAAGGCAAGCTCAAAAGGCTAAGGAAGCAGAAAATTTAATAATTGAGGGCAGATTATCAGCATATTTCGTTGATAACTCTGATTTAAAACTCTGGTTAGTAACTCCATTTGATGTTCGATCTAAACGAATAGCTGAAAGAGAAGAAAAATCTGTTGATGTAGCCAAAAACGAAATAATTACTCGTGAAAAAAGCGAAGCCTTAAGATACATGGAAATTCATAACATAGACATTTCTAATATGGATATCTATGATTTAATTATAAATACTGATACCTTCAATCCAGAAAGTGTATCAGAAATCATTATTCAAACATTAAAGGTGATATAAATGGCATCAATTGAAGTAGGTAGAGTATGTGTAAAAATCGCTGGTAGAGAAGCTGGCGAAAAATGTGCAATCGTTGAAATTATCGATGAAAACTTTGTGGAAGTTGTTGGTGAAGCAGTTAAAAACAGAAGATGTAACATTGCTCACTTAGAACCAACCGAAGAAACTATCGACGTTTCCGGCGATATTGACTCTATTAAAGCAGCTTTAGCTGACTTATAAATTCAAAAATGAATAATTAAATTATTATTCATAACTTTTTTTATTTACTATTTTTTTTAAAGGGTATATTTTCATGAAGTTTGACATGATAACAAAATCCAGCAGTTTTACAAATCCTGAATTTGGATGTAAACCTGAGGATAGGGAGATTGAAGAATACATTTCTAAAGGTGTTATTAATCTCGATAAGCCATCCGGTCCGACTTCTCATGAAATTGACTCCTGGGTTAAACGTATTTTAAATTTGGAAAAATCAGGGCATGGCGGAACATTAGACCCTAAAGTCACTGGAATTCTTCCGGTTGGTCTTGACGACGCTACCCGTGCAATTCAACTGCTTTTGACAGCTCCAAAAGAATATGTGTGTTTGCTGACATTTCATCAGGATGTGGATGAAGATAGAATCCGTGAAGTCTTTGCTGAGTTTACAGGTAAAATTTTTCAGTTGCCTCCAGTAAAATCAGCTGTTAAACGTGAAATGAGAACACGTAATATCTATTATTCTACAATCTATGAAATTGAAGGACGTGACGTGCTGTTTAGAATAGGATGTGAAGCTGGAACTTACGTTAGAACTTATTGTCATAATATTGGTGAAGCTTTAGGTGTTGGGGCTCATATGGCAGAACTTAGAAGAACTCAAGTAGGTTCATTTACCGAAAAAAACAATTTAGTTACTCTTCAGGACGTAACTGACGCATATCATTTCTGGAAAGAAGATGGTGATGAATCATTCTTGCGTGACGCTATTATGCCAATGGAACGAGCTGCAGATTATCTTCCAAAAATGGTCATTAAGGATTCTGCAGTAGATGCGATATGTCATGGGGCAGATCTAGCTTGCGGTGGAATTGCTTCATTAGCCGATAATATTCAAAAGAATGATATTGTAGCTATTGAAACTCTTAAAGGAGAATTGGTTGCATCAGGTAATTCATTGCTGAGTTCAAATGAAATTTTAGATGCAGATAATGGATTTGCTGTAAATACATCCAAAGTATTTATGAAACCTGATACTTATCCAAGATTTTGGAAATAGTTTGGTTTTGAATATTAACATTAGTTTTGCTAGGAATAGTATAATTATCTCATTTATAAATAATTTTCAATTTATACAGGAGGTAATTTGTTATTGAAGTGTTGTTTTTTTGTTTCTAATTTGATAATTCCAATTTGTGACTATTTCGTAAGTATTAAATATTATACATTTCATAAATATATATCAATACAAATGCTAGGGGTGTCTAAGGTTTGCTGAATAAGAAAATTATTTGGATTTCTATATTGTTTGCGGCATTGTTGTCTGTATCATTTGTTAGTGCAGCAGATAACTTCACAGGAGATGTTGTAAGCATTGCTGACGACACTTTAGTTACTTTGGATTCGGATGAGAATAATCCCTCTTCAAATTCAAATACTTTTTCTGATTTAAATAATATTCTTGCTGATGATTCTATTTGGAATTATCATTTAGACCAAGATTATACCTTTTCTAGTGATGTTGATTCTAATTTTGTTAATGGTATTGTTATAAACCGTTCCATTAATATTTATGGTGATGGCCATACAATTGATGCAAAGTATCAGTCAAGAATTTTTAATGTAACGGAATATGTAGGATTCTACAATATTGTTTTTATTAATGGTAATTCAGAAAGTGGTTCTGCTATTACCGGTTCTAATTTTGCCGCTGTAAACTGTACTTTTTCAAATAATTATGCAAATAGGATGGGTGGTGCATTGTATGGCGGTTATGCTAAGGAATGTATTTTTGAAGATAACTCTGCTGGCCGATGGGGTGGTGTAGCTTATAATTCCAATTTGGAAAATTGCACTTTCATAGGTAATTATGCAGGTGAGGAAGGAGGTGCATTATATGGTTCATATGTTACTCAATCTCAATTTATCAATAATTCTGCCGAAAAATATGGTGGTGCCATATACGGAGGTTCTGTAGGCAGTTCTGTTTTCATTGGCAATACTGCAAGATATTATGCTGGTGCGGCATTCGATGCTTATGTTGTTGATTGTAATTTTCAAAAAATTCTGCTGAAAATGGTGGTGCTCTAGGTGGTGAATCTTATTCTGCCGTAAATTCTCGCTTTGAAGATAATTCTGCTGATAATGGTGGTGCTATGTATGGTGGTACTGCTTTAGAGTGTGTTTTTATAAATAATCAAGCTCATCAGGGCGGTGCCAAATATTCCGGATCAGCTAGGGATTGTCTTTTTGATAACAATCATGCTGTAAATAGGGGCGGCGCTACAATGGAATGTTATTCAGTTAACTGTAATTTTACACATAATTCTGCCCTTGAAGGTGGGGCAATGTTTCAGGAATCTGCTGTAAACTGTATATTCATGTTTAATTCAGCAGTTAATGGTGGAGCAATGTATAATTCTCATGCAGAAAAATGTAAAGTTTACAATAATACTGCAACAAGGGGTGGTGCAATAGATGAAGGCGGTGCTGAATCTTCAGATTTCAGATACAATCATGCTGTAAACGGCGGTGCGGCCAGTAACAGTGATGTTTTGGCATGTACTTTTATAAGCAATAATGCTGATGAATATGGTGGTGCAATTTATCAGTCTTCAGCAAGGAGATGTTTATTCACTCAAAACACTGCCAAATATGGTGCGGCTCTTGCATATGGGTCTGCTTCTGAATGTTCCTTTAAAAAGAATATTGCTAAAATTACTGGCGGTGTCAGATATGAAGCTTACGTTGCAGATACAATAGAATGTGAAGGTAATTTGCCGGTATATAAACTATATGTTTCCGATTTTTCAGGCGTTGAAGGATTTGGTGGGGATATTAGTATCAAATTGGCTGATAATACAAATTATTATGTGACTGGAGTAAATGCAACAATTAAACTTTATAATTCTAAAAATAAATTAATTAAAACCTCATTATCTGAAGTGGGATATAACTGGTTTGTCAGTTTATCTGCAGGTACTTATAAAGCAGTTATCAGCATTAATGATGAGCTGTTTGAGTTGGATCCAGTTAATATAAAAATAACTATTAAAAAATCTTCTTTTATTTATGCTGCCGATGTGGTTACAAATTATCATGCAGGTAAGGTTTTACTTATAAATTTACATGATGCTAAAGGAAATGTAATTAAGTATGCTAAAGTTTCCGTTAAGTTGAATGGTGCGACTAAAACCTATACTACAGATGACCATGGTCAGGTAATGATAGCAACTAAAACTTTAGCTCCTAAAACTTACACTGTAGATATTAATTATGCAGGCAGTAATACTTATGTCAAAGCTTCAGCTACAGCTAAAATCACAGTTAAAAAATTAACTCCAAAGTTAACTGCGGCTAAAGCTACTTTTAAACTAAAAGACAAAACCAAAAAATATACTGTTACTTTGAAAACCAATAAGAATGTGGTTATGAAAAACACCAAAGTTACTGTAACAGTTAATGGAAAAACATATTCTGTAAAAACAAATTCTAAAGGTCAGGCGATATTCAAACTCAATAAACTGACTAAAAAAGGTACTTTCAATGCAGTTGTTAAATATGCTGGAAGTAGCATTTATTACTCTTCAACTAAAACAGTAAAAATAACGGTTAAGAAGTAAATCTTTTTTTCATTATTTCGATTTTACGCTATTTTATGTTTTCAAAATTAATTATTTGACTTATTCTTTTAATTTAATTTAGGTTATTTGAAAATCCGTAATTTTGTTATTTTTCCATATGATGTTTCATTTAAAATTTGTCTTTTTTAATAAAATAAATAATGAAGAAGCTAAAATGCTCCTCCACCACCTCCGCCGGATCCTCCGCCTATGTTTCCGAAACTTCCAGAGTCTGAAGATGGATTTGCGGTTGTTTGACCGGTTTCAAATGCATGATGCATCATGTAATATCCTCCGAAGTGATGATATAAGAAGATGTTATCATCATAATCGGAAATATTTTTTTCATGGAGTTTCATTGACTTGTAAACATTGTCTGCTACTCCAAGGGAGGCACCATAAATGAGGTACTTTTTCCAGACAACTATTGATTCTGGAGGGTGTTCTTCAATTAAACTGTTGTCCTTTAAGAATTTCTTAAAGTTTTTCCATTTGAGATAGTAGACTCTGCCCTTTTTGGTCCATTGTCCGAAAATATCTTCCGGAAGCATGAATACGATTAAGGAAAATATTGTAAGAACTATTCCTCCACCAATTGCAAATACTCCATTGTTAAGATTTGTTATCAATCCTAATGAAAAGATTATTATTCCGGCTGCCAACCCGAAAACAGCGAATTTTTTCATGATTGATGCACCTTTGCTGTTGAAATATGTTTTAAGATTATCACTGTCTAAATATTCATGCTTAACATCCTGTTGCCAAATGCGAAATTCTTCCATGAACAATTTTGCATTTGATTCATAAGACAAATCTGAGTTCAAATTAGATAAGTTGATCAAGTCGTCCTCGGCAAACATTGAAAGAATGTCCAATACGGTATTTTCATGGATGGCTAGGTTTTCATCATAATGTTTATTTAATTTCAATAATAACTCGTTCATATCTGTGTTTGGGTCTAGTTTTGTTTTAAGGCCGATAACATTTTTATCAATAAGATTTAAAATTGTGGCTTCAAATCCTTTCATATTTGGTGTCCCGATATCATAACTATTGTCAATTAGTGCATTCACAACAGCTGGCGGGTCATTTGTCGGCGGTTCTCTTTCATAAATTCCATCATAATCAACTTTAGGTTCCCTGCCTAGTCTGAAGTAGACTATTACTCCGATTATTGGTGTGATTAATGATAATAATCCAAGTATTATGTATGTTGTATTCCAGAATGAACGTCCGTTTGCGCTGTCTTCTAAATTATGTGTTATTGAGTCTTTCCCGTTTTCATTAACATGCTTTGCATAAGTTGCATTTTCAAAATCAGTTGTAGGCATTAAAACGAGCAGTTCATAAAATTCCCCTTTAGGGATTTGGTTTGATGTTAATGTAATTGTATTGCCCTTCAAATAACTTGTTGCGTTATATTCCTGTGGATTTAAATAATATTCATTACTGGCGTTTCCCGGAAGATGGACTATGGCCGTTAGGGCATCTATTCCAACATCCCATTCTTCTCCCCAGAGCTTGTATTGAAGGCCTGCAACATCATTGAAAATGGTTACTGTATTTTTCATATCATAACTGATGTAGGCATATACTTGTGCATTGGATATTTTTTGGGTATGTGCTTCGTCAGCATAGAGATATACTTTAATGTGAGCTATTCCGTCTTCTTGTGTAACTTCTACAACAGAATATGCTCCTTTTGTATCTACTGTAACATTTTCTATGCTTTCTCCTTCTTTTAGGGGTATGTCTCGGTAGATTCCATTGTATGTTCCATGAAATGTATAATCGTATATTTCATCTACATGAAGTAGACCGTTATTTTCAACATTTAACTCGATAAATGCCTGATTAATGCTGTAGCTTTTATCGTCATCTGCTGATACAACAGCAATTGCTGAAAATAAAACTAAAAATAATAAAATTATACAAAATGCATTTTTAACATTCATATAATTTCACCTTTTTTTTTAAAATTCAACTTCTGGCACTTCCATTTCGCTTTCAGGAGCGCTGAAAAATTCAGCTTGTTTAAAACCAAACATTTTTGCAAATATGCTGCTTGGGAACTGTTCACATGCATTGTTGTATTTTAAGACAACGTCATTGTAAAACTGTCTTGAATATGAAATTTTGTCTTCGGTTTCGCTTAATTCAGATTGTAATTGCTGGAAATTTGAATTGGCTTTAAGTTCTGGATAATTTTCAGCAACTGCAAACAATGTTTTTAAAGCACCGGTTAACTGATCATTAGCAGTACTTGTTTCATCAATATTTTCGGCATTGATGATATTGCTTCTGGCATTTGTTATGTTTTCAAACAGTTCCTTTTCATGTGAAGCATACCCTTTTACTGTTTCAACAAGATTAGGTATTAAATCATTTCTTCTTTTGAGTTGAACTTCAATCTGTGAGTAGCTGTTTTTAACACGGTTTCTTAAACTTACCAAATTATTGTATAAGTGTATTATTGTAAATCCAATAAAGAATATTAATGCTATTAATACAATTATTAATGTTAAATCCATTTTATCACCTAACATTATAATATATGTAATCATGACATATAACTTATTTTTTAATTTGTCAAGCGAGAATTTATTTATGGTTAAATAATAATTATTATTAAGAAGATTTTTTTGTGAAAACTTCATTTTAAACAATACCTTTATATAGGTGTAGATTTATATATTATCTTATCATATTATACTAGTCAATATGATGTGCAAGTATTGCTAACTATTATGCCGAGATAGTCTAGCCTGGTAAGGCGCGAGACTGGAAATCTCGTGGGCGTTCAGCCCTCCTGGGTTCAAATCCCAGTCTCGGCGTTTATTAGTTTTTAACTTAGTTTTTTAATTTAATATCATTATTAAAATACTTGTTAAACTGATATTTTTTTGCACTCTTAGTTTATTTAAACTAAGTTTTACATTGTTGAAAGAACTGTGTTTTGAATTTCAAAACATTCGAATCTATTATTTTACGTCTCGTAGATTCGCTCTATAAATGGAGGTTATTTAATGGAAGACGATTTTAAGCATTTAGTGCGTATTTCAAGAAAGGATGTAAATGGTAACAAAACCATTGAACAAGCTTTAACTGAAATCAAAGGTGTTGGAATATCTTTATCTAAAACTATGTGCCGTACTTTAGACTTAGATTTAGACGCTAAAATTGGATACATTGCTGACGAAGATGTTTTAAGAATTGAAGAAATTTTAGAAGACCCACAAAAATTTGACATTCCTTCCTGGATGTTAAATCGTAGGGAAGACTATGAAACTGGTGATGACATTCACTTAATTGAATCTGATCTTGATATGACTTTAAGAGATGATTTAAACAGAATGAAAAAGACCAGAAGTTACAAAGGTAGAAGACATGAAGTTGGTTTACCTGTTAGAGGTCAAAGAACCAAATCTACTTTCAGAAAAAGTTCTTCAGTTGGTGTAAAACGTTCACGCGGATAGGCATGGGACTTTTTTTATAAATTAAATATTTTAAATTCAATTTTATAAGGAGATGTTTTAATGGGACAACCTAGAAAATCAAGGAAAAAGTATAATACACCACCACATCCTTGGAATGCGGAAAGAATTAAAAATGAAAACAAATTAATGACTAAATACGGTTTAAAAAATAAAAAAGAAATCTGGAAAGCTGATACTTTAGTCAGAAGATACAGTAGGGAAGCAAGATATTTACTTGGTTTCGGTACTGATCAAATGGTTAACGAAAAATTAGAATTATTAGGACACTTAGCTAGAACCGGTGTTTTGCCAGAAGGTGCTGCTCTTGAAGAAATCTTAGATTTAAACGTTGAAGATATCTTAAGAAGAAGATTACAAACTATTGTATACAAAAAAGGTTTAGCTCGTACTCCTAAAGAAGCAAGAATGTTTGTTGTACATGGACACATAGCTTTAGCTGGTAAAAAAATCAACTCACCAAGTTATGTAGTCTTGAAAGGTCAAGAAGATGAAATAGGTTTCTATCGTTCTTCACCTGTAGCTAAACAAATTGAAGAGTATAACAATAACAAAGCTAATAAAGCTAATACAGAAGAATAAAAGGTGTAACTATGGCAAAAGATGAAAAATGGGGTATAGCTAATATTTACTCATCATTTAATAACACTATTATTACTGTAACAGATATTACTGGTGCCGAAACTATTTCTCAATGGTCTGGTGGAAAAGTTGTACGTGCAGACAGACAACAGGCTTCACCTTTCGCAGCTATGGCTGCAGCAACCAGAATAGCTGATGACGCTAAAGAAAAAGGATTCGTCGGTTTACATATTAAAGTAAGAGCTCCTGGTGGAAACGGACCTAGAAGTCCAGGACCTGGTGCACAAGCTACTATTCGTGCTTTAGCAAGAGCTGGAATTAAAATAGGTAAAATCGAAGATATCACTCCTATTCCTCACGATGGTACTGGAAGACCTGGTGGTAAAAGAGGAAGAAGAGTATAAGTGGAAGGGTTTAATATGGAGATAGAAGTTAGAAGTCAAAGCGACAATGAAATGGTATTCATTGTTCGTGACGCAGAAGTGCCTTTTATAAATGCTATTAGAAGATGCGCAATGGTAAATGTGCCTAAAATAGCTATTGAAGATGTAAATATTATTAGAAATGATTCTGCAATGTTTAACGAGGTACTTGCTCATAGACTTGGTTTAACTCCTTTAGTTTCTGATTTGGACGCTCTTGAAGGCTTACCATTACCTGAAGATGAAGAATGGGAAGATTTCAAAAGCGGAATATTGTTTGAGCTAAAAGAACAAGGACCTAAAGTTGTTTATTCTAAGGATTTAATATCTTCAGACTCAAAAATTAAACCAGTATACGACACAATTCCTTTAGTGAAACTTAAAGAAGATGAAATTATAGATATTGAAGCTTCTGCAAAAGTTGGATACGGTAAAGAACATGCAAAATGGATGCCAACTACAGTATGCGCATACAAACAATATCCTAAAATAACTTTTAATGAAGATGTGGAAATTGACTACGACTGTGCTTTAGCATGTCCTCGTGGCGTTTTAAAATCAGATAGAAGATCCAAAAAGATTAAAATTTTGGATATTGAAAACTGTGCCATGTGTAAAAGTTGCGTAAGAGCTTCTTCAAATGGTTATATTAATGTTGGATATCACGAAAACGATTTCATTTTCAGAATTGAAACAGATGGAGCAATGCCTCCTAAAGAAGTTTTATTAAAAGCTTGTGATGTATTAGGTGAAAAAGCTGATAAGTTTATCAAATTTAGTGAAGAAGGAGGAAGTAAATAATGGTTAAGAAAGTAGTTAAAACAAATCCTAACCTTATTGAACTTATTAATAAACTTTATGAACAATCAAGAAGTGAAGATGCAGCTATTTGGAAAGATGTTGCACAAAGACTTGAAAGGTCTAATAGAAGAACTGCTGAAGTAAATTTGTCTGATATTGCAAGACATGCTGAAGCTGGTGAAACTATTTTAGTGCCTGGTAAAGTTTTATCAAACGGTAATTTAGAAGAAAAAGTAGATGTTGTAGCATTAAAATTCTCAGCTAAAGCACAAGAAAAAATTGAAAGTGCTGGTGGAGAATGCATCTCAATTGATGAGATAATCGAATCAAATCCTAAAGGATCAAACATTAGGATCATTGAATAAATAGGGTGTTATTATGATTATTGATGGAGAAGGATGCGTTTTAGGAAGATTAGCTAGTGTAACTAGTAAGAATCTTTTAGAAGGCGAAGAAGTAGTTATTCTTAATGCTGAAAAAATTATGTTAACTGGTAATAGGGATTGGGCTTATGCTAAATACAAACAAAGAGTTGACAGGGCAAGTATTTCCAACCCTCGTGACTTAGGTCCTAAATATCCTAGAAGACCAGATGATATATTTAGAAGAACTGTAAGAGGAATGTTACCTTTCAAAAAAGCTAAAGGTAAAACTGCATACAAAGGATTAAAAGCTTTTGTTGGTGTTCCTGCAGAATATGCAGATGCTGAACTCACTTCAGTTCCTGAAGCAGAATACAAAAACATTAAAAAAGGTATTGAATTAGGGGAAATCTCCAAACTTTTAGGAGCTACCTTTTAGATATATGGATGTGTGATTATGGTTAAAGTTATTCATACAAGTGGAAAACGTAAAACAGCTATCGCAAGAGGTACTGTTCAAGAAGGAACAGGTAAAGTAAGAATTAACAGAATTCCTTTAGAACTTTATTCTCCTGAGCTTGCAAACTTAAAATTACAAGAACCATTGACCTTAGCTGGAGATTTAGCTAATGAAGTGGATATCAATATCCGTGTTGTTGGTGGAGGAGTAATGGGCCAAGCTGAAGCTGCACGTATGGTAATTGCAAAAGGACTTGTACAATGGTCTCAGGATATGGATTTAAAAGAAAAATTCATACAATATGACAGAACTATGTTAGTTGGAGACCCAAGACGTTCTGAACCTAAAAAATATGGTGGTCCTGGAGCAAGAGCACGTAAACAAAAAAGTTACAGATAATTACTCTGTACCTTTATATTTTATTTAAATTAAAAAAGATGATATAAATGATTCCTATTAGATGCTTAAGTTGTGGAAAACCAGTATCTGCTTACTTTGATGAATATAACAAAAGGGTAGCTGCTGGGGAAAAGTCAAAAGATGTTTTAGATGACTTAGGTTTAACTAGATACTGTTGTAGAAGAATGTTAATTTCTCATGTGGAAACCTGGGAATAATTTTACAATTGTAGGGATATTGTATTGTAAAATATAATCTTGGTAAAATATATGCCTAATAATGGAGTAATATTCATGAATGTTGAGAAAAAATTAACAAGGTTTGAAAGAGCTAGACTTCTTGGAGCTAGAGCAATTCAAATATCCATGGGTGCAAAACCTTTAGTTGATATTAAAGATTCATTAGATCCAATTGACATAGCTTATGAGGAGTTAAAAGCTGGAGTTTTACCATTAGATGTTATTAGAGATGAATAAATAGTTTTTTTTCTATTTATTCTTAAATTATTTAAAAAAAATAAAAAATACCAACATAACTCTATAAAGAAACTTACTGATTTTTTAAAGAGTATAGATTATATGGTAATAAATTAAATGGCACTGAGGTGTTTTTTTTGGATAGTGTAATAGAAGATGTCCAAGTTCGTAAGATTTTGGATAGCAGAGGTAACCCAACTATTGAAGTAGATGTAGTTACTTGGAATGGTTTTGGTAGAGCCGCTGCACCAAGTGGAGCCAGTACTGGTTCCAGGGAAGTTGTATCTTTTCCGGAAGGCGGAGTAGATTTAATAGTCCGTGAAATGGAAGATTTTATAGCTTCTGAACTTATTGGAATGGATGCTGAAGATTTGACTACTATTGATGAAGTCCTTAGAGAAATCGATGGTACAGATAATTTGGCAGCTATTGGTGGTAATACTACAGTAGCAATTTCCATGGCTGTTGCTAAAGCAGCCGCAAAATCTTATAACATGCCATTATACAAATACATTGGTGGAAGTTTAGTAAATGAATTACCGTTTCCTTTAGGAAATATGATGAACGGCGGAGCTCACGCAGGCATTAATGCACCGGATATTCAGGAATTTTTGGTTGTTCCTATAGGAGCTACCAGAGTTAGTGAAGCTATCTTTGCTAATGCTAATGTTCACAAAAGATTAAAAGAGTTAATTCAAACTAAAGACTCCAATTTTACTGGTGGTAAAGGCGATGAAGGAGGATGGGTACCAAATATCACTAATGATGCAGCTTTGGAAATCCAAGCTAAGGCATGTGAAGAAGTTGGTGATGAACTCGGTATTGAAATTAGGCCTTCTTTAGATATGGCAGCTTCTGAATTGTGGAATGTTGATGAGCAAAAATATGTTTATGCTCAAGATGGTGTTAAAAGAGACACCGGAGATCAAATTGATTTTGTAAAAGAAATCATTGATACTTATAAAATGTTTTATGTGGAAGACCCATTCGATGAATCTGATTTCGAAGGATTTAGCGAGTTAACTTCAAAAGTTGGGGATAAATGTTTGGTTTGTGGTGATGATTTATTCGTAACCAATAAAGAATTGTTGGATAAGGGTATTGAAATGAATGCCGCAAATGCTATTATCATTAAGCCTAATCAAATCGGTTCTTTATCTGAAACTTATGCTACTGTAAAGTTAGCAAAAGAAAATGGTATTGTACCGGTTGTATCCCATAGATCAGGCGAAACAACTGATGAAACTATTGCACACCTTGCTGTTGGTTTTGCATCTCCGATGATTAAAACCGGAGCTATTGGTGGTGAAAGAATAGCTAAATTAAATGAACTTATTCGCATTGAAGAAGAACTTTCCAATCCGAAAATGGGTGAATTCTAATAAATATTTTAGGGAGTGAGTTTAATGGCAAAAGTAACTATTGATTATGATAAATGTGATGGTGCTGACTGTGCAGAATGTTCTGACGTTTGCCCAATGGAAGTATTAGTTCTCGAAGGAGATAAAATCACAATTAACAATCCTGAAGATTGCAGTTATTGTGAAGTATGTATGGACGTATGTCCAAATGAATGTGTACACATTGATGATGAAGATTAAATATAATAAAAAAGGTGATTATTAATGACTAACGAACTTTTAATAGATTTAGATAATTATTTAGCAGCAGGTTTACATATCGGAACCCAACAAAAAACTAGTGACATGGAAAAATATATATTTAGAGTAAGATCCGACGGTTTATATGTTTTAGACATTCAAAAAACTGATGAAAGAATCAGACAGATTGCAAAACTTTTAGCAAAATATGACCCGGAAGATATTTTAGTAGTAGCTACCAGACAATACGGTCAGGCTCCTGTTAAAAAATTCGGTGAAATTACCGGCGCAAAAACTATCCCTGGCAGATTCATTCCAGGTACTTTAACAAACCCTAATTACGCTAAATTCATCGAACCAAAAATCATTGTTGTAACTGACCCAAGATCTGATGCTCAAGCTATCTTAGAATCAAAACAAAACGGTATTCCTGTAATTGCATTATGTGATACTGAAAACTTACTCAGTTTTGTTGATATTGCTGTACCTGTAAACAACAAAGGTAGAAAAGCTATTGCATTAGTTTACTGGTTACTTGCAAGACAAATCTTAAGAGAAAGAGGCGACATCCCAGAAGATGGTGACTTAGATATTGAAGCAACTGACTTTGAACTTAAATTCTAATCGAGTTAAATGTTAAGAAAACCTGCTGTTGCCGGAGCATTTTATCCGGCTAATCCTGAAACACTAGTTAAAACTATTGAAAATTGTTTTTTAGATGATTTTGGGGTTGGGGAAATACCGAAATTGAATAAATTTGATGGTGTAGATTATCCTATCAATATTATGGTTCCGCATGCAGGTTATCAATATTCCGGTGCAATAGCATCTCATAGCTATTGCAAATTAGTTCAAAATGGTTTTCCTGAAGTTTTTATTATATTAAGTCCTAATCACACAGGTTATGGTAGTGAAATTTCAGTGTTTAATGAAGGGGAGTGGATAACTCCTTTAGGTAGTGTAAATGTTGACGGCGAATTTGCAAACACATTAATTGATAATTCAGATATTGCAACTGCTGATTTTGCAGCTCACACTCATGAACACAGTATTGAAGTTCAGCTACCTTTCTTACAATATTTTTCCAGTGATTTTAAAATAGTTCCAGTCACTATGGGTTCACAATCTTTTGCTGCTTCAAATGATTTGGCAAAAGCTATTGTTGAATCTGGCAAACAGTTAGGTAAATCCTATGCAGTTATTGCCAGCACTGATTTGTCTCATTTTAACAATCAGGAAAAAGCCAATAAGGTTGATGGTTTTGTTCTGGAAGATATTGCAGAGATGAATGAATTCAAACTTTTTGAAGAGGTTGTTCAGTACAATATAACAATGTGCGGTTACGGTCCGGTAATGACAACAATTGCTGTTTCAAAGATGACTGATAAAAACAATTGTGAAATATTGGCTTATGGAACAAGCGGTGATGTTACCGGAGATTTGACTTCGGTAGTAGGTTATGCTTCAGGTATTTTTAAATAAGGTGTATTTATGATAGCTAAGGCTTCAGCTCCTGCAAAAGCAATTTTATTCGGAGAGCATTCTGTAGTTTATGATGAACCTGCTATAGCGGGTGCTGTAAATAAAAGGGCTTATGTTACTATTAAGGAATCTGAAGATGACAGATCTATTTTTAGAGCTCCAAATATTAATTTTGAAGCGCAACTTCTTACACGTGAAAAGAAATATATTTTATTGAAAGGAAAACCTGGTATTATTAGATATATCTTAGAGTCTCTTTACAGAGTACATGACCATACTCCAATTGATATTACATTGTCATCAAATGTACCTATCGGTTCGGGGCTTGGATCTTCTGCAGCGGTTACAGTAGCTACTTTGGCTGCATTGTATAGATATCACAATATTCGTTTTAATAAAAAATCTCTAGCTCATGACGCCCACATGGTTGAACAGGCAGTTCAGGGTGTTGCAAGCCCGCTTGACACTTTAGTTTCTACTTATGGAGGTCTTGTTTATTTATCCAGAAATAAAAAAGTTGAGCATTTTAAAGTTAATTTTAATGTTCCTTTTGTAGTGGGATATACTACAAAACATGGAAACACCGGTAAAATGGTAAAGGACGTTAGAAATCTTAAAAACAAAAATCCTAAAATTATCAATCCGGTAATAACATCCATGGGTAATCTGACTAATTATGCAAAACAGGCTATTTTAAAAAGAGATTTCAATAAAGTTGGAGAATTGATGAATATTAATCATGGATTTCTTGATGTTTTAGGAGTAAATACATTAGAATTATCCAGAATGGTATATAATGCACGGGAAGCTGGTGCTATTGGTTCTAAAACCACTGGTGCTGGTGGTGGGGGTAGTATTATTGCACTCTGCCCAGGCAAAGTGGATGAAGTTGCTGAGGCCATAGCTCGTGATGATAATATTTTAAAAATCCATTTCACTCGAAAAGGAGTTTCTTCAAGGGTTTATAAGTGATTTTATGATAATTTTAAAAATTGGTGGAAGTATCCTGACCAATAAAGATTCTGCTGAAAGTGAAATTGACAGTGATTCTTTAAAAAGAATAGCTGGTGAAATCAAGTCTTCACTTGACAAGTCAGATAAGCAATTAATCATTGTTCATGGTGCGGGGTCATTCGGACATCCGCCTGCCAAGGAATATAAGATCGGTGAGGTGTTTGATGAAAGTGAACTGCCACAAAAAAGAATCGGATTTTGCAAAACACAGAATGCAGTTAAAAAGTTAAACATGCTAATCTGTGAAGCATTCATTGAGGAAGACTTGCCGGTTGTTGCAATTCCTGCTTCAAGTTTCATGACTGCTACAAATAAACGAATCACTAAAGGAAATTTGGAATCTTTTAAAAATTATCTTTCTAAAGGTTTTATTCCAGTTATTTATGGTGATGTTGTCTTGGACAGCGAGCTTGAAATCTGCGTAATTTCAGGTGACCAGTTAATTCAATACTTGGCCGTAAATCTAAATCCTGATAAGGTAATTCTGGGAACTGACGTTGATGGAGTTTACAACAAGAATCCTAAAACACATGATGATGCAATATTTTTCGAAAAATTCTCATCAATTGAAGATTTAGACACTTTGGAAGGAACTACAAATGTCGATGTGACAGGTGGAATGGTTGGAAAAATTAAAGAACTTTTATATTTAGCAGATTTAGGAATCGAATCTATGATAATAAATGCTGAAGTTAAAAATAATATTTTCAAAGTTTTGGAAGATGAAAAGGTAAAAGGAACAATAATTTCAAGGGGAAATTAAAAATATGATTTCAGATAGAAAATTAGAGCATTTATTAATTTGTGAAAATTATGATGTGGAGTTTAAAAATAAAACTACTGGATTTGAAGATATAGAATTAATCCATAATGTGTTTCCTGAAGTGGATAAGAATGAAATTGATTTATCAACTTCAGTATTTGGTAAAAAATTAGACTCTCCTTTATTTATTACAGCTATTACTGGTGGCCATCCGGCTGCAAAATCAATAAACAAGCAATTGGCAATAGCAGCTGAAAATAATAATATTGCTTTGGGTGTTGGATCTCAAAGAGCTGCCTGTGAGCATCCCGAACTTGCTGATACTTACACTGTTGTTCGTGAGAATGCTCCGGATTGTTTGCTTGTCGGAAACATTGGCGCACCACAACTTAATTTAGCAGAAAAAGCAGTTGAAATTTTAGATGCAGATATTTTGGCAATTCATCTAAATCCTCTTCAGGAATCTATTCAACCGGAAGGTGATTTGGATGCAAGAGGTTACACTGACTTAATCAGTCAAATTACACAATCAGTTGATATTCCAGTACTTGCAAAAGAAACAGGATGTGGAATATCTGCAGAATCAGCAAAGGTTCTGGTTGATGCAGGTGTTGATTTTATTGATATTGAAGGTGCTGGCGGAACTAGCTGGGCTGCAGTTGAGACCTACCGCGCTGAAGACAGATATTTAGGTGAAATATTTTGGGATTGGGGAATTCCTACAGCAATTAGTACTGCTGAAGTTACTAATGCAGTTGAAATTCCGGTTATTTCTTCCGGAGGAATTCGAACAGGTCTTGAAGCGGCTAAAGCTATTGCTCTTGGAGCTGATGCTGTGGGCATGGCATTGCCATTTTTAAAAAATTGTGCATCTCAAAAACAACTTAATGATTTTATTAATAGATTTAATGATTCACTTAGAATTGCAATGTTTTTAGTTGGAGCTAACAACATTGAAGAACTAAAACAATCTAATTTAGTCATTCGAGGAAAAACAAGGGAGTGGCTCAATGAAAGAGGAATTAACACTAAAAATTATTCAAGGAGATAAAACATGAGTGTAGAAGTAATCGCTATCGGCGGATATCAAGAAGTCGGGAAAAACATGACTGCTGTTAGGATTGGCGAAGATGTAATTATCTTTGATATGGGAATCCATCTTGACAGAATCAGTATGCATGAAGATACTGATATTGATAGAATGCATAGCTTAGATTTAATTGAAAGAGGAGTTATTCCAGACGATACCTTAATGAAAGATGTGGATGGTAAAGTAAAAGGAATAGTATTCTCTCACGGTCACTTGGACCATATTGGTGCAGTAGCCAAATTGGCTCACAGATATGATGCACCATTAATCGGAACACCGTATACTGCTGCTTTAATTGAAAAACAGATTAAAGGTGAACGTAAATTTAAGGTTACAAATCCAATCAGACCTTTAAACCCTGGAAGTAAATTGAAATTATCTAAAGATATTACTTTAGAGTTTGTTCAATCTACTCACAGTATTCCGCAGGCAGTATTTCCGGTATTGCATACTCCAGAAGGAGTTATTGTGTATGCATTAGACTTTAAATTTGATAATCATCAAAAAGTATCTCCACCTCCTGATTACAAAAGGTTAAAAGAACTTGGAAGGAAAGGAGTGCTTGCTTTAATTGTTGAGACAACTAATGCCAAAAACTATAATGAGGTTAAAACTCATTCAGAAAGAATAGCTAAAAATATTTTAGAGGACGTAATGAAAGGGCCTCTTCAAGAGAAAACTGGTATGATTGTTACCACATTTTCATCTCACGTTGAACGTGTACAGGCTATTGCAGATATCGCTAAAAAAAGCCATAGGGAAATATTCTTCCTAGGAAGGTCTATGGAAAGGTTCTGCGGAATAGCACAAAAACTGGGTATTTTAAAATTACCGAAAAATGCCAGTATTTACGGCTCTCCAAAAGCTGTCAATAAAGCTTTAATGAGAGCTGATGAAGACAGGGCAAATTATTTGCTTGTAACTACAGGTCACCAAGGTGAACCTGATGCATTACTTCCAAGAATCGCTAATGGCAGAACACCATTCAATATTAAAAAGGGAGATAATGTAATCATTTCAGCACCAATCATTCCGAATCCAACCAATGCTGCAAATAGGCATATTATGGAAAGGAGATTGAAATTAAAAGGTGCTAGAATTTATCCGAATGCTCACGTTTCTGGACACGCTGGAAGAGAAGATCACAGAGAATTCCTACGTATGTTAAAACCACAACATATTATTCCAGCACACGGAGACTTATCAATGCTTGCAGCTTACGCTGAACTTGCCGAAGAGGAAGGTTATAGGATAGGATATGACATTCATATCTTAAGGAATGCTCAGGCACAAGTTTTTAAAAGTTAAAGAGGGAATAATATGAGTGATGTAAAAGAAGTGTTAGGAAATTATTCAACTGACATTACAAAAACTATTGAAGAGGAATTGGCAACTATTACTCCGGATAATCTTGCAGAAGCATCAGTTTATCTTACAAGAGCTGGTGGAAAAATGCTCAGACCGGCTTTAACTTTAATTGTTGCTGAAGCTGTTGGAGGAAAACGCGAAAATGCACTTAAATCCGCTGCAGCTATAGAATTGATTCATACATTTTCACTTATTCATGATGATATCATGGATCAGGATGATATGAGGAGAGGAATGCCATCAGTTCACAAGGTTTGGGGTGATGATGTAGCTATCCTTGCAGGTGACACTTTATTTTCAAAAGCTTTTGAAATAATTATAGGCACTGAGGGCACTAGTTCAGAGCAAAACAACAAGGCATTGGCTACTGTTGCAGATGCATGTGTAAAAATCTGTGAAGGTCAGGCATCTGATATGGGCTTTGAAGATAGATTTGATGTGACTGAAGATGAGTACATGGAAATGATTTTCAAAAAAACTGGTGCACTGATTGCTGCTGCTACTAAAGCAGGAGCTATCATGGGAGGAGCATCAGATGAAGTCATTGAAGCAATGTATGAATATGGTCGTTTAATTGGACTTGCTTTCCAAATTCAGGATGATTATCTTGACTTGGCTTCCGATGAAGAAACATTAGGAAAACCTATTGGATCAGATATTGGAAAAGGCAAGATGACTATTATTGCAATTAAAGGTTTGGATAATGTTGAGGATGATAAGTTATTAGAAATTTTAAAAGCTGAAGAAAATTCTCAAGATGAGATAGATGAGGCAATTGAAATTTTATCAAATTGTGGTGCTATTGAATATGCTCGCAATTTGGCACTAGAATCTGTTGACCAAGCTAAAGAAGTACTTGAAATATTACCTGATTCTTCATCCAAACAGGTACTTGCAAACATTGCAGATTTCGTACTTGAGAGAAGTGCATAATTTCTCTCTTTTTTACTATTTTTTTTAGAATTAGAAAATTATTTTTATGGTTCCGGGCGAACCCAGAACCACTAATTTTTATGCTAGATTTCTCTGTGAAGTAATTGCATGAAATTTCTATATTTTTTTGGTAATACGTATATGAATTTATTCAATGAAGCATGTCATTTGAATGATTTTTTATTTTTAGATATATAGAAATTTCCGTGTTTTTGATAATATTAGATATTATCGTCTATAATTATGTTTAAAGAATTATATAATCTTTTTTATTCTTTTCTGGGACAATTTTACACTCTTAAAGCAATTTTTCGAAGTGGGGTCAATAATATTTATTAATGATTTATTCACAATATATTATTATGAAAGGTATAATTGGAGCTATAAGTGGGGACATCATTGGTTCAACCAGGGAGTTTGACCCCATAAAAACTAAGGATTTTGACTTATTTACAAGAAGGTCCATATTCACTGATGATACTATAATGACATTGGCAGTAGCTAAGTGGTTATGTGAAAATAAAGATTCAAAAGATGTTTTGATTAAAAATTTAAAATATTTTGGTAATTTATATCCCAATGCAGGTTATGGTGGCAGGTTTTATGAATGGTTAAGACAGGACAGTCCCGAACCTTATGGCAGTTGGGCAAACGGATCTGCAATGCGCGTTTCACCATGTGCTTGGGTTGCAGATACTCTTGAGGAAGCACAGGATTTGGCTTACACTTCTGCTGTTGTAACTCACAATCATCCTGAAGGCATTAAAGGAGCGCTTGCGACCGTAGATGCAATTTATCTTGCAAGAGTTGGCGCAAGCAAAGATGAAATTAAAGACCATGTTGAAGTTAGATATGAATATGATTTAAGCAGGCCATTAGATGAAATAAGGTCTTATTATTCTTTTGACGTGTCTTGCAAAGGAAGTGTCCCTGAATCAATAATTTGCTTTTTAGAAGCCAATGACTTTGAAGATGCAGTTAGAAATGCAGTATCTTTAGGCGGTGACGCCGATACACAAGCTGCAATTGCAGGAAGTATTGCATCAGCATTTTGGGATGTTCCTAAAAGTATTTCATATAAAACTATTCATCGTCTGGATTATACGTTGCTAAATGTTTTCATTGATTTTGAAGAGAAATTTAACTCTGTTTAGATTTCTTTTTTAATTTTTTTAACTGATTCATGAATCTGTCATCGTAGTTTCGCGCTATATCTTCGTATTTATTCCAGATTCCAATTGCTGTTTGTGGAATTACATTTCGTTTATCCTCCGTAAACTTTGTGTATGTATGCATCATTTCCTTTGAATCTGAAATGATAAGCTTAACAAATGGAATATCTGCTTTTTGGATATTGATGTCATTTTCCTTAAAAAGTTGGATAATGTTAAACTCTTCATCATTGATATAGCAAGTTGGTGAAGCGAGGATATTTACTCTTAAATCTGATCTGTTTTTAAGGGCTTTTACTAATTCATCCCCTTCGCCTTCAAAGAGAAATCCTATTCTCATATTTATTGATTTTTTTGCCCTTTTTATGATTTCAAGTTCCTGTGAGATAATCTTGTCAACGCCATATATTCTCCAGATAGGGGCCTGAACCTGACTCATACCATTTTCATAAACGTATGTTAACCTTGTAATGGTATCATCAATTTCGCTGTCCAGCCGTTCTTTTTCACGGGATAATACCTCAACTGGAGATTTAACGTTGTATGTTAATGGTCTTCCATCCTCAATGTCAATGAAATTCTTTTCATTTAGTTTTTTCAACACATCATATATTTTGCTTCTTGGAATGTTGGCACTTTCGGACACTTCAACTGCAGTTGCGGATATCAGTGATGTCAGTGCAACATATGCCTGGGCTTCATACATTGTTAATCCAATTCCTTTTAAAACTGATAAATTTTCATCCATAATAATATTTTGAAAGTAACCATATATAATTGTTACTTTTAACCCTTAACAAGTGACAAAATCTTTATATACTCTCTTTAATTAAATAAATATTAACAACTCTTAAAGAGGTAATTATTATGGCAGACGGATTAGATATGTTTTGTTATCAATGTTCCCAAACCGCTAAAGGTACAGGATGTACTGTTAGTGGAGTTTGTGGTAAAAAACCAACCGTAGCAAGATTACAGGATAACTTAATCTTCACTATGAAAGGAATAAGTGCATACAACTACAACGCAAATGTTTTAGGAGCTTATGATCCTGAAATCGATGCATTTTTAACCAAAGGATTGTACACAACATTAACTAACGTTAATTTTGATGTTCAGGATTTAGTTGCATTGGCACTTGAAGCTGGTGAAAAAAGCGTAGCTGTAATGAGATTACTCAAAGACGCTCACATTAAAGCTTACGGTGAACCACAACCTGTAGAAGTTAAAGTTGGGGCACAAGAAGGTCCTGCAATAATTGTAACCGGGCACGACTTAAAAGCTCTCGAAGAATTATTAAAACAAGTTGAAGGAACAGACATTAAAGTTTACACTCACTCTGAAATGTTACCTGCTCACGGATATCCTGGATTAAACAAATACGAAAACCTAGCAGGACAATTAGGTGGAGCATGGCATGATCAAAGAACAATCTTTAAGAAATACAATGCAGCAATCGTTGGAACCAGTAACTGTGTACTTCCTGCTCTTGACGCATACAAAGAAAGAATGTTCACTATGGATGTAGCTAAACTTGAAGGAGTAAAAACTATAGATGATTATGATTTCTCAGAAGTTATTGAATGCGCAAAATCTCTTGGATCTCTAGAACCAGAAGAATTAACTACCATAACTACTGGTTGGAGTGCAGGAGCTATTGTAGAACATGCTGATACAATTAAAAGATTAGTTGAAGAAGGTAAAATCAGAAGATTCTTCGTTGTCGGAGGATGTGACAAAGCAGCTAAACACAACGATTATTACAGAGAATTCGTACAGAACTTACCTCAAGACACTGTAATTTTAACATTAGCATGCGGTAAATACAAATTCAATGACTTAGATTTAGGTGATATTGAAGGTATTCCAAGATTATTGGATGTAGGTCAATGTAACGATACTATTGTCGCAGTGGATGTGGCATTAGCATTATCTGAATTATTTGACTTGCCATTAAATGATTTACCATTAACTATTGTGCTCAGTTGGATGGAACAAAAAGCAGCTGCAGTTTTATGGGCATTATTATACCTTGGAAAAACTGACATGTGGATTGGACCGATTCTTCCTGCATGGTGTAATGAAGACATCATCAATGTCCTAGTTGAAAATTACAACTTGACTCCAACAACTGGTGATGCAATAGCCGATATTAAAACTATTATGGGGGAATAAGCAATGAGTGGGGATATTAAAGCACAGGCTTTGGATATCCAATTTTTGGTCGACTATCAGCAGAATACTGTTGTTAGTCGTGAAGTAATCAAAAAGGAGTTGGGAACTGTAACATTCTTTGCCTTTGATCAAGGTCAGGGCCTCTCTGAGCATTCAGCTCCTTTCGATGCAATGGTTCAGGTTATTGATGGTGAAGCCGAAATAACTATTTCCGGTAAAAAACACACTGTTAAAGCAGGTGAAATGATTATCATGCCTGCAAATGAGCCACATGCGCTTCAGGCAGAAAACAGTCCATATAAAATGATTTTAACCATGATAAAAAGTGACTAATATAGTAATGTAGTTTAGGTTTGTCTCATATTAAAAGACAACCTTTATTATATTTATTTTCAGCAAGGAGAAAATCCGAAGTTTATTAAGTTGGATGTGGGCAGTATCATGGAAATTGATTGTTTTAATTCAATTTAAATCTCCACTTCTTCTTTTTTATTTATTTTAATTAATTGCTTGCTCCTAAATTATTCTGTGACTTATTTTTCACTTAATCGATAGGCTTATAAATATCAGTTTTTAATCTATATTCACAATCATATAGTTGGGTTTATTAATTACAGTTTATTTGTGCATCGGTGCTTTTTCATCTAGTCGCAGTTTGAAAATATTTATTATTGATGAAGTTTATATCTTATAATACAATTAGAAATAGGAGGAGATTTATTTTGCAAGAAGGTAACGAATTAGATTCAACATGCGGAATTTCCGATGAAGAACTTACAGAAAGATTTAAAGCATCTATTAAAATAGATCAAGATATTTGTAAAATTAAAGGACTTCCTATTGCGGGTTATGATGATGAACTTAATTGTCCTTACATAGAATATCCTGATGGAAAGAGGGAATATGTCAAAGAATAAAAGACTTCCTGAAGTTATTGTATTTGCAGGCCCAAATGGAAGTGGCAAAACTACAATCACTCGCATGGCAAAAACCATTGGTGTCTATATTAATGCAGACGATATTAAAAAATCAAATTCATGCAGTGATTTGGAAGCCGCCGTTAAAGCGGAAGAACTTCGAGAAATGATGGTTGAAAAAGGTGAAGATTTCACATTTGAGACAGTACTTTCTACAGATAGGAATCTAAAATTGCTCCAAAAAGCTAAAGAAAAAGGATATTTTTTAAGATGCATCTATGTTTTGACATCAGATTATAAAATTAACATCACTCGAGTAAATATTAGGGAATCCATGGGAGGACATAATGTTCCAGAAGATAAAATTAAATCAAGATACTTCAAAGCATTGGATTTAATCCCTAAATTAATTGAGCTTTGTGATATTGTCCATATTTATGATAATACAAATGTTCCATTTAGAATTTTTAAGAAAAGAAAAGATGTGTATTATCATTGGGAGAATAAGTATTGGAATTTCTCAGATATTGAAAAACTTACTGGAATAAGTATGTATGAAAATTAATTCTCCCAATATTTTTGCTAAGTATCTATTTTATATATTATTTTTACATATTATTTGAATATGCTATAGTTGATGATTAATTTTTTAAAATTCTTTAAATTAGTTATTTTATTGGCTGATTTCATTTGGAATATATTTTTGACAGTATTTTCTTTTAAATAGTTAGGATTATAAATTATTATTTATTCTTTCGTTTATCTCAATTTTTTCATCAATCTTCGATAATACTGATAAAACTCTATTTTGATAACCTAAATCGGGGATTGGTAAGTCTAAACGGTTTAAAGTTTCAGTTCTTAAACTAGGAATTGATGTTCCTTCATTATATCTGCTTAAATCTATTAAAGACATTACGTAATAAAGAAATTTTGGAATAACAATTTTTTCATTAACTTCAGTATAAAATAATGTATCTACAGTCCAAAATGGCTCTTCAATATATCTAACTTTTTCAATTGAACCTTTTCTACCAATTAAAACAGAAGGTTTATCATAAAGATATTTCATTGAATAACCCATTAATCCACCAGTTCCAAAAATAGGGTATTGTCCATTCTCATCATCTTGAACTTTCTTCTGATTTTTCCCATATTTAATCTTGACTAAATCACCAAGAGAATAATAATCAAATTCTAAACTCAAATTTTTGGCTGAAAGGAAAGTGCTTGAAGCTGCACTGGATGGTTTGTATGTAAAAATCGTAAGGGTCGGAAACCTTATGGCCAGATATGATGACGGATTATTCCAGAAAAACTATGATACCAATGCATTTTTATCCAATATCAAATCAATTAAAAACCTTCAGGTTATATCAGATTCCATGTATAATGCAAAAATAGAGATGAGTCCAATTGATTTTACTGCAAAATCTATCATTGCATTGGCAAAAACTCCTTCTCAATGCAGTGTGTTCAACTGCCAGAACAATAATTTCTTATACACTAAAGACATTATTGAAGCATTAAATTCATTGGGTAATAATATTAAATGTGTCAGTGATAAAGAATTTTTTGAAATATGTATGGAGAATCTTGATGAAAATATTCAGGGATTAATCACATCAGATAACTCTATGGATGATTCAGAGCTTTCTGCAGATGCAAGTGAAGTTAATGTAAATATCACTCAGACTGTAGATATACTTAAGAAATTAGGATTTATTTGGCCAAAACCTGACTCTTATTATCTTAAACGATTTATCTTAAAAATGCAAGAATGCCACGACTTCTTTTAAGTCGTGGATGAATTGCACTATTGAGTATACTATCTTTTTTAATTAATTTTGTCATGGTTATCTCTTTTTTTTTTAAATACATATATGGATGATGTCACACAAACCAAGAGGAGGTTAGGGAGTGGTTAACTGCTCCTATTGTTAGTTCATTTTTTCCACCAAACCATTATCCAGTCAGCTTTGTCTTTTACATTGAATAATTTTCCGGTTTCTTCATCTTTGGTTAGAATTTCGGATAAATATCTTTTAAGCTCTTCTTTTTCACTTTCAGAGTATAAATCCAGTCGGAATTTGCCGTTGTCAACTGCCTCATCAATGCTGTCATATTCTCGGTAATTGTTCAGGTCAAATCTTTGGACATTTGCATATATTCCCATGTTGTAAAGTATGTTGAAGAAATAATTGTAATCAGGAAAGTTTTCGGTTTGTTTTCCAATTCTTTTATCAAAATCTTTTTCTATTTTTTTGTTTTCAGGTCCGAAAATTGTTATAAAAACATATTTATTAGCTATTTTATTCAGTTCAGCCAGCACTTCTTCAATTGGGATAATACCGTTTAGAGATCTTGAGCAGACAACAACATCTACATCTCCTATTTCATCGTATTTTATCTCTTCAATCGGTTTTAAAATGGTTTCAATGTTTGAAATATCATTTTCAGCAGATCTTTTTTCAAGATATTCCAACATTTTAGGTGATGAATCAAGTCCGATTACATGTTTGACCTTTTTAGCAAGAGGCACGGTTACAGATCCTTCACCGCATCCGACATCAAGCACTGTGTCATTTTCATCTAAAATCAGCATGTCAAATAATGCATCGTTATAGTCTTCTTTATGGGTTCTTTTAAAAAATCCAGGTGCTGCTTTATCCCAGTCTTTGTCAACTTTTGTGGCGAGTTTTTCAGCCCAAAAACCGGCCCAGTCGACATCATTTGGATTTTCAATGCACTGTTTCATAATTTCACATTCCCATTTAAAACATTTTGATAATCAGCATAATTTTCTTTTAAAAGCTCAGGAATATCCAGTTCATATGGGCAGTTGTCCACGCAGGCATAGCACTCCATACAGTTAGTGGTTTTTTCCATCATTTCCTGATACTCTTCAGTTAAATAGGGTTCAGTTGGAAAACGCCTAATCCAAAGGGACATTCTCGCACATAAGCTAATGTTGATGTCTTCAGGACATGGCATGCAGTATGCACAGCCTCTGCAGAAATTTTCTCCCAGTTCTTCTTTATCCTTTTTGATAATTGCTTTTAAATCATCAGTTAAAATAGTATTTTCATCATATGTTAGGAATTCTTCAAGCTCTTCAAGCTTTTGGATTCCCCATATCGGCAGGACATTGTCAAATTGGTTTATATATGCAAAACTGGCTTTTGAGTTTTTAAGTAATCCTCCGCCCATTGCCTTCATTGCAATAAATCCGACATCTAACTGTTTACATTTTTCAACCAGTTTAAGTTCCTCTTCACCGCTCAAATAGGAAAATGGATATTGCAATGTTTCGTATAATCCGCTGTCAAGCGCCTCATGAGCGTGGGTTATTTTGTGAGTGGTAATTCCAATATGTCTAATCATACCTTCATCTTTTGCCTCAAGCATTGCTTTGTAAAGTTCATCGTCTTTTTTCGGGCAAAATGAAATGTTGTGGAACTGATGCAAGTCAACATAATCAGTTTTCATACTTTTAAGTGATGTTTCCAAATCGCTCCAAAAATCTTCCACAGTTTCTGATCCGCTTTTAGTTGCCAGATAAATTTCTTCACGGGCAATGTCTTTAAATGCATTGCCTATTTTCTCTTCACTGTCTGTATAAAAATGTGCAGTGTCATAGAAATTGATTCCGTTTTCATAAGCGGTTTGAAGTATTTCAATTGAATCGGCCATATTGCGTCTTTGAATCGGGAGAGCCCCAAATCCATTTTTGTTTACTTCTAAATTAGTTTTTCCAAGCCTCATTTTAAAATCCATCCTATTTCATTTCACTAGTGAGTATTCTGATAAAATTCACAGGTTAATCTTAAAAACCGAATATTTTGAGTATTATATAAATAATTATTATTGCAATTAAAACGTAAATTGCAGTTTTTCCAGAAAGAAACTTTGTCTGTTTGAATTCCTTATCTTCAATGTCTCCATGCTTCATCAGTTCATCTTTTTTAAAGGAGCATTTCTGATAGATCGCTTCAATATCTTTTGGAAGTCTGCCATATTCATTCAGCATATTGATTGTTTTATTTAAGTATTTGACGGCTTCTTCTGTGTTTCCAAGCTTAAGTTCACAATATGCAGGTTTATAGTTGAAGTTGGTCAAAAGCTCCAAGTCATCTACTTCCTTTTCGTATTTTATGCATCGGTTGTAATATTTTAGTGCTTCCTTGTATCTTCCCAAATCATACAGGGCATCCGCTTTGGAGTTGTTGAGAAGTATTGTCTCGTCATTTTTAAGAGCATCGTCAATATATTCCAAAGCATCTTCGTTTTCACCGATTTTCTGTAATAGCAATCCCTTATATGATTGAACCTTTTCGGTGTAGCCGTTTTCATTTTCAAAGTGTTTTAGTAATGTCAATGCATCATCATACTCTTTGGCCTGTATCAACAGCTCAATTTTACCCATTTTAACCTCGCTTTTTTTAATTCTTGGCTCTTCAGCTTTTGAATAGGGATTGTATTTATCATAAGCTTCATCCATTAACTCCAGTGCTTCATCCAGATGGTTTTTATTAAAGCGAGACATTGCCTTATCACATATGGCATTAATGGATTTTGGTTGCTTTTCAAGGTATTTGTTAAAGTATTTTTCACCATAGTCGCCGTTGTCATGGCTTTCATCGTAGTATTGATAGTAAAGTCCCTTTTCTTCTAAAGCTAGAAGATAATCTTTTTCGATTAACAGGTCAAGAATTTCCAAATACTCGTTAATGTCATCTTTTGCATGTCTTTTACGGGCAATTCTTAAAGCTTCTTTGTAGTTTTCTTCTTCAATGTATTGTTTTGCCTTTTCGATAGCATCACTCATTATATCGACCTAATTTTTTTATCAATCTCCGATTTTTTTTACTACTCTCTCATTATATTTATATATTTTTAGATAGATAAATAATAATGCTTATTTTTATTAAATTAATTAAATTGTGATGATTAAATGAATGATTTAGAAGAAATTATCTATAAACATGCTTTATTGAATGCGGCAAAACATAAAGGTTCTGCAAATCCCGGAGCGGTTATGGGTTCAATCATGTCAAATGAACCTGAACTCAGAAGCAAGGCAAAGGAAATTGGACCTATGTCTGGTAAAATCGTAGCAAAGGTTAATGCTTTATCAACTGAAGAGCAAGCTGGTGAAATGGAAAGATTAGGTATTCAGCTTGAAGATAAAAAACCTAAAGCAAAAGAAAAAGGCTTGCAGGAACTTCCTGGCTCTCATGAAAACATCGTTTTGAGATTCGCTCCAAACCCAAGCGGGCCTCTGCATATTGGACACACCCGTGCTGCGGTTCCAAACGGAGAATATGTAAAAAGGCATGACGGTAAATTAATATTGAGAATTGAAGACACCGATCCAAAAAGGGTATATGAGCCTGCCTATGATATGATTCCTGAAGATTTGGAATGGCTAGGCGTCAAAGTTGATGAAATCGTCTATCAGTCAGACAGATTTGAAATTTATTATGATTATGCTCGCCAATTAATAGAAAAGGGCGCAGCCTACATGTGTACCTGTGACGGTGCAACATTCAAGGAACTTAAGGACAACTGCAAAGCCTGCCCATGTCGTGACAATACTGTTGAAGAAAATCTTGAGTTATGGGAGAAATTCGACACAATGGAGGCTGGTGAAGCAGTGCTTAGAGTCAAGACAGATATTGCCCACAAAAACCCTGCAATCAGGGATTGGGTTGCAATGAGGCTGGTCGATGAGGTTCACCCACGTTTGGGCACAAAATACAGAATATATCCTATGATGAACTTTTCAGTTGCAGTTGATGATCACTTGCTTGGCATGACACATGTATTGAGGGGAAAAGATCATCTTGCAAATACTGAAAAGCAGAAATACCTTTATGACCATATGGGATGGGACTTGCCTGAATTCATCCACTATGGAAGACTTAAAATGGAGGATATTGCACTTAGTACCTCAAAAGCAAAAGAGGGTATCGAAAACGGAACCTATTGTGGATGGGATGACCCAAGATTAGGTACTCTTAGAGCTATTGCAAGACGTGGAATTGACCCGAGATCAATTTATGATTTGATTACCGAAATGGGCGTCAAGATGGCTGATTCAGCTATAAGCTGGAAAAAAATCTATGGTTTAAACCGTAACTTCCTAGAACCTGTTGCAAACAGATACTTCTTCTGTGAAAACCCTGTTGAAATTAGTGTTGACGGTTATGAAGGCGGAGCAGTTGATGTTGAAAGACCACTTCATGCAGACCACTTGGATAGGGGAAACAGAATCTTGCCGTTTGACGGAAATGTTTATTTGGCTGAATCCGACATTAAAGATGGTCTATTCAGATTGATGGATGCGGTAAATGTTGAAATTTCAGGTGATGAAGTAAAATATCATTCAACTTCCTTTGAAGATGCACGTGAGGTAAAAGCCAGAATTATTCAATGGGTTCCAACCCAGGACAATGTGTCTGTTAAAATCGTAATGGATGATGCATCTGTTAAAGAAGGTCTTGGTGAAGCTGCGCTAAAAGACTTGTCAGTTGGAGATGTAGTTCAGTTTGAAAGGGTAGGATTTGCCCGTCTTGATGAAATTGCCGATGATGGGCTGATATTTTATTATGCGCATAAATAGGTGATTGGATGACTTTATTTTCAAACGGATTTGTAACTCTTGAAATGCCTAAAGATTTTGATGCGGTTACAACAAAAGAGGAATTTAATGACATGTATCTGGTAAATACCAAAATACCTATGTCAATTAAATTTTCAACAACCCCTACATTGGTGGGCCTTCCTGAAATCTGTGACGGCATTGAAAAGAATGCGGAGGCAAACGACAAGATTAATCTGATTAGCTCAGATTTTATTGTAATCAATGACGTAATCTATTACATGTTCGTATCATCTTTTTCTGATGGGGAAAAAGAAATCCGCCGCAATGAATTTCTATATGTCGAGGATGATAATCTCTATATTTTTGAATATATCTATCCTTATGCTGACAGGGAACTTGATGACTTTTATTTAAATGTTATTCGTTCTTTAAAGATTATTGTTCCAAAATACATTGTGGAAAACGGTAGCTACAGATTGAATAAAGAAGAATAATTCTTCTTTTTACTTTTTTTGAACAAATTTCAGTTAAATATTGATTGTTTTTTAATTGTTAAAAAAGTTAAATGTAATTTTGATTGGCAATGGAATCTTTTTGATTTTTTTGAATAGTTTCAACATATTTGAAAATATAATTGAAAAATTAATATTTTTTTGTTTATTGTATATTTAATTTAAAATTATTTAGGAAATAATAAATACAATTTAATTTATAAATATATATCAATTCAATTAATTGAAATAGGTTGAAAAATAATGAAATTAAAAAAGATGATGGTAATAACATTGTTTTTATTGGCTATTTTTACAATTGGTGCTTAAATGCAGCCGAAAATGCCACAGATGATGTTGTTGGCATTGAAAATCAAAATAAACTTGTAAATGAAGTAAATGATGATGTTTTAGCCGATAATCCTAAAACATTTGCGGATTTAAATTCAGCTATTAACGGTAATGAGGGTAGTGATGTTTATCTTAATGGAACCTATCTGTATCATTCAGATTCAGATTCCAGTTATCAATCCGGAATAAAGGTTTCACGTAATGTAACTATTCATGGTAACGGCTGCATTATTGATGGTAATAATTCGGCCGTACTTTTTGTACTGAGTAAAGGCAATATAGTTTTTAAAGACACTGTTTTTGTGAATGGTAAACATCTTTCTTATTATGAGAGCGGATCTATTTATAATACTGCCATTCTGTCTGTTGTCAATTGTACTTTTATGAATAACGTGGCTGCTAGGGGCGGAGCTATACATAATGGTTATATGTTGTCTGTTGAAAATTGTACTTTTATTAATAATACTGCAAAATCCCCAAGTGGTCCTTGGTATGGTGGTGCCATTTATAGTCATAATAAATTTTCTGTCGTAAATTCTAAGTTTATAAATAATTATGCACAGTCTTCTGGTGGTGCTATTCATACCAATTATTGTTTGTCTGTTGTCAATTGTGAATTTATTAATAATTCTGCAAGAGGCAATGGTGGTGCAATTTATACTATTTATGATCTTATTACGAATAGTTCTGCTGTTGAAAGTTCCATTTTTATTAATAACTCTGCTGGCGGAAATGGTGGTGCTATTATAACGGGTACTGAAAAAAAGGAAGGTGCTTACAAAACTGCAGATTGTATTTTCATTAATAACTCTGCGAAAAATGGCGGTGCACTTTATTGGGTAAATGCAACTAACTGTAACTTCACAAACAATAAAGCTACAGAAAATGGTGGAGCAATGTATGGCGCATCAGTTGCTGGAAGTAACTTTGAAAATAATGTTGCAGGCATTGCCGGTAATGACACATATAACACAACAGTAAAAACCCTTTCAAAGGTTATAATTACAGCTCCGGCAGTTACCACTCCTTACAATGGGGGCAAGGTCCTGATTGCCACACTAACTGACAGCGACGGTAAGGCAGTTGGTGGTGTTGAAGTTTCAGTTACTCTTAATAAGGTTGTTTCTAATTTGACAACCAACTCATCAGGTCAAATCAGTCTGTCCTGTGACGGCATCGATCCTGGCGATTATGTTGCAAAGATTAAATTCAAAGGTGATGATACATACCTTCCGGCTGAAAAATCAACAGATGTAATTGTTGAGAAAGTAGCATCCAGTTTGGATGTTGATTTTGCAAATATCGAAGTAGGTCAGATTGCATACATTAATGTTACATTGAACACTACAGCTACAGGCAATGTCGTTTTGGCATTTGATAAACAAAACTACACTAAAGACATTGAAAACGGCAAGGCCTTATTTGCCATATCTGATTTATTGGCCGGAAATCAAACATTTAAAGCAATTTACGGTGGAGATGAATTTTATAAAAATTCAAGTGTCATCAAATCAATAGAAGTTAAAAAAATTGACATAACAGATGTGCAGCTACCGACATCCGCTTCACAAAAGCAAACCACATTCAGCTTTGATTTGCCTTCTGATGCATCCGGAAACGTAACACTTGAAATTAACAGTGATAAATATAATACTACAGTTAAAAATGGTAAAGTAAATATTAATTTAGAAAGCCTTGATAAAGGAAAATATCCTTACAATGTTTCCTATTCAGGTGATGATAAGTATAATCAATTTGTCAAATCAGATGTATTGAATGTGGCTGATATTTCTACTTCAATCACTATTACAAAAGTGGATGGGGATTGTATTGTTGAAGGTGTTTTAAAAGATGGCGAAGGCAAAGGAATTTCTGGTGCCAAATTAAATGTTAAGGTTGGAAGCAGTAACTTAACAGCTACAACAGGTAATAATGGGGTATTTAGTTTCCAGGCAAAAGACAATTCTTTAATAACTATTGCTTTTGCAGGTAAAGATTCATATTTGCCGTCTGATGCTGAGATAACTTTGAATAATATTAATCCTGTAAGACAGGATACTGCCATTATAGCTCAGGACTATAACATTAAAGCTATTGATTATTATGCTGGTGAGCGTGGAGGATACTTCGAAGTGACTTTAACCGACGGATCCAAACCTATTGCAAATAAGGCTGTGAAAATAGGATTCAATGGTAAAGTATACAACACAACTACTGATGAAAAAGG
>NZ_JAFRSC010000040.1 GCF_017427765.1 Methanobrevibacter sp.
GGTTTTAATTTGTTTTTGTTGTTTTATTTTTTGGGTTAATTTTATTTGTTAGTTTTGACAAAAATTATTCTGATCATTGAAGTTGCAATCTTTTTTGTGATTTTTGATGGTCATCACAAAAATTCACAGAAATTGTCCCAGATTGGTGATGATTTTTGGATAATATAAACGGAGTACAGACTAACGTAATCAACTTCAATAGGATGTAGGAGGATATTTTTTGGAGTTTTTGGTTTATTAATATGCTGTTCCTTTTATATTATTGAATCTGATGAGGTTATATGTCATGTTGATGATGTATATCTCTTTTTGAGCAGATTCTTTGTCGGATGTTAATAATTTAAAAATACCTGTCGTATTTTTAATATATCCGTTTATACTTTCGCTTTCAGAGAATCTTTCATTGTACATGCTCATATACCTCTGATTTGTGAATTTATTCGTCATCTTGTATTTTAAAGGACTTATATCATCATTAATGGTTTGATGATTGCATATTGAGCGAAAAGGACAATTGTTTGGGCAGTCAAATTCATGTTTGTATTTGCGGTCTTTCCAATGTTCTGGAATGCCTTCTCTCCTGTTTCTTTCATTATCAATTATTTCCCAGCTTATTAGGCTTGATTTTTGCTTAAATGGACATATGTATGCGTCTTTGATTCTTTCCATTTGTTTTTTGCTGATTTTATCGTCATTTTTTGTATTTTTGTTTTTCTCTTTCAAATCGTTTTCTGAGCGTATTTTGTTATTTCTTTGTCTTGCAATAACTTTGGGCATGATTAATGCATTAATTGCGTATTTATCTGTGATTTCAAGGTTGTGGTCTGAGAAGTAGCCGGAATCTAAAATGAATGTTGCTTTTTCCATTATTGTGTTGATTTCCTTGTAGTTTCGTCGAAGACCATATTTCTTCTGCAATTCCAATAAAATCTCCATTGTTTCTTTAATATCAAGTAATACTTCTTCTAAGACTTTACTATCATTTGGTTTGTCTAATAGGAGTCCTCCGAATGATATTTTGTTTTTTAACATGATTTGTTGTAAGTTTAGTGCAAAATCGAATTTTCCTTTTTTGGTTCTCATCATTATGGACTCTGGAAACATAATGGAAACGTAATTTTGTTTTCTTCCACTTAAAGCTTCGATAAATAAAGGCATTTTCTTATAAATTCTTTTATTATAAATTTCTGGACGTTTCAGAGCCATTTTAATAAGTTTTGTCATTTCTTCATTATCTTTGTAAAATTCTTCTTTTTTCTTTAATTCTTCCATAAATCTTTCCATTGATTGTTTACGATTATTATGTAAGATTTTCCACTGTTTAACATATCCTAACATTATAATTTCATCCCAAGTTATTTTATAATGTATGGAACCATTTACCAATGCATCAGTACCATCAATAAAAACTCTACTGAAATCTAATAACTTTTCTTCATTAAATTCCAACAATGTGCAGCAGAAAATCTTTTTTAAGGTTAATCGATTGTTTTCTTTGAAAAACCTTCTGAAAGTCGAAGCAGACGGAGTTTCACCACAAGTAAAAACTTGTAACATTCCATTTAATTTACATTCGCGTGCAACAGCAGTTAAATTGGAAATATGTAATGTAGAACAATACATTAATACTCCCAAGAGCATTTCGCGAGGATAAGCTCGATTACCTTCATCTGAGTCAAATTGCTTGTTAAGATCTTGAATCAAATCTTGAACATAAGATTTAAAAATGAATTCAACAATTGTACGGAGTTTATAACTCTCTTTACCAAATTCAGATAAATCATCTAAAATATTTTTTCGTATAAATGATTCTAATACTTTCAATGCCATAATAAACACTTTTCCTTAGAAATTCTAATTCCATCAAAATTTTTAAAAAATAGCCTAAAAATTACTTAATTCTTCTAAATTTAATTGAAATTTATTAGAATTAAATAATATTTACTCTATATTAATAATATGTAATTTAAAGTATTTATAATTATTCTTATTAATTTTTAAGAGCATAGTATTACTTATAGTTAATTTTAAAAATTTTTAGAAAATTATTTAAGAATTAAGGCAATTTTATTCTGTTTTGTTATTGTTTTTCTTCGCAAAAAATAATTTTCAAAAAGCGAGTCAATTTGCAAGAATAAATGTACAAAAATACTGAAAAAATAATGAGTAAATAATCATTTGTTTTTCAAACAAATGTTAAAAAAATAGTATTTTGCTAAATTAACAATATTTATAAAATATTTTTGTTAATTAACTAATTTGTGTTCGTTGTTATTTAAATAAATAGAAGAAATTCATATTTATTTTTTAAAATTTAAGTGGCGAAAAAGTCGTAATTTCCACTATGGGGGCGAGAAATCAAGTAAAATTAGAAAAATAAGAAAATTAATGATTTATGGAGTAATGAGTATTCCTCTTAAAATTGTCATGATAGTATTGTCTTTATTATAGTACTCGACACTGAAAATTATAAATGCTATTGATTATAAATATTATAATCATGTCTAATCAAACATTAATTGAAGAATATCCTGGGATTATTTCCGAGATTCAAACGTAAATCAAAAATTTAGAGAATGATACACGAGTTTTAAATAAATTATATGTAATTTTAGACGTTTTACATGATGAACCAATAAACGACATCATTAATAAACA
>NZ_JAFRSC010000041.1 GCF_017427765.1 Methanobrevibacter sp.
CGCACTAATTCTTTCAATTCTGTCTTGATTGCCGCCTCATTCAGGTGTATAATCTTCTCGGACATAGTTTGTTTGCTCCTTTCGAATGTTTGTGTCGTAACTTCATTCTACCAGAGTTTGCAAACTATGTCTATTTCTATCTTTTTTCGAATTTGCGCAATTTATTGTACCTTATCTAGCCATGCTTATGTGCTGCTTGATCCTGCTGTGATTAAGCAAGCACGGCAAATGGATTTGGTCTGACAAACAGAAATTTCATATAAGTCCGTATGGAGCGGACGCTTCTGCAAAATAAGAAGAAGTCCGAAGCTATCTACCTAAGCTCTGTTGTGACAAATTTGATCAAAGAAAACCCCAAGTACAAAGCCGCGACGGAACGGGTCGAGAGTATCTACCGCGCATATTGCAATAATGGCGGTTCTGTATACGGAAAAGCGTGTGCGCTGACCGCTCAAGAATGTAATGCTTTTAACAAGGTCGTGGAGTTTTGGAGTAAACTCATCGGATATGGAGCAGGAAGTAACCTCCTTCAGAGGCTGGTACGACAGCGTGGACTATCTCAAAAGGCAAGAATTTTATAACCAAGATCGGCGACATTGGATATGAGTTGACGCTGCTTTTACATAGTTATAGTGGTGGAAAAATTCACAAATATGTGATATGATTTTAAAAAATATATGGAGATGATACAAATGAAAATATTTATTAGTCATTCTAGTAAGGATGAAGACTCATATATTGAGCTTGCTAATAGTTTGCGGGAACAGGGACACACCGTTTTTAACGCAGTTGATATTAATATAGGAGAGAATTGGGTTGAAAAAGTAAAAAAGGCCTTAAATGAATCTGATATTCTTATTGCCATTATTACGGATAACTTTTTGGATTCATCGTGGGCACAGGCTGAATTAAGTTCTGCAGTATTTGGTGCAACTAACATGAGAATACTGCCAGTTGTTGTAGGCGATGTGTTTGTACCGAGCTTTTTAGCGGGATTCCTATATAGGAAAGTTAAAACCAAAGGAGAAATTACTGCCGCAGTGTTAAGCGAAATTGCGCAGTTAGATAATGCCGAAGATAACTATACACTTTTTCAAAAAAGCGAACCCATTAGCCGTGAAGAAAATAATATCGAAGAAAAAATAGGTTTATTGAAGAAAGCGTTAATCGATAATCAGTTGACTTTAGTATGTGGTGCTGGTGTATCAAGAGATTCATCAATACCTACTTGGAATGAGCTCTTAGTTAGCATTCTTAATGAGGTCTATTCCAATGGCCGTGATTTGAATACAGAAAATAAAGTTACAGCGGAATCTTTGCTTTCGCTTATGCCACAATCAAATTTAATTCTGGGAAAATATTTGAAAATTATATTAAAGGATGATTTTAACAAAATCCTTCAAAAGCATCTTTATTTATATCATAATCAATTTTATGAATTTGAACCTATTAACCCAAATTTGGAAACAAATATGATGAAAGCAATAGTTGAGCTTTCTCGCCCCAAAAGAAAGGGAAAACAATTAGAATCAATAATTACTTTTAATTTTGATGATTTAATAGAAGGGGCTTTGTCAAAGCATAACATTGAACATACCTCAATATGGAAAGAAGGTCAAGAATATGAGGTAGATGCATTACCAATTTTCCATGTACATGGTTTTTTACCAAATAAGAGGGATATTGGAGAACCCAATCTGGTTTTTAGTGAAGAATCGTACCATTCTCAGTTTATTGACCCGTATAGTTGGTCTAATTTAATACAGTTAAATACATTTTCTACAAATATATGTTTATTTGTGGGGCTAAGCTTATCTGATCCAAATTTAAGAAGGTTATTGGATATATCTTGGCGAAGAAATCAGAGATGTAAACACTATATTATTATGAAAAAAACACCCCCAAAAAGTAGAACTGCTGAAATTTCTACAATGCTTTTTGAACAAGATGCAAATTCACTTGGATTGAATGTAATTTGGTGTTCTGATTTTTCAGAGATACCTGATATATTATTGAAAATAGCAAAGTGATTATAATTTCTACAAAAGATTCAATTTTGAGCTTGGAGGTTTGCAGATGTCTGATGAAGTATTTAATATATTTTCTGCTATTGGAATAGGACTGACTTTTTTAGCATCAATAGCTGCAGTAATTGTTTCTATTATATCATTGCGATATTCAAATAAAGCTGCTAAACGATCAGGATATTTAAGTACAATTACTGCGAGCCGTGATAAATGGTCAAATTCATTAAGAGAAAGTGCTTCTTTGTATTTTACTCAAATCACACGAATATGCAGCGGTCAAGAAGAAAACTTAAAAGAAATCTATAATGAACTAACACATTATCATTTTGCAGTTACTCTGCTGTTATTTGAGCATGATAAAGAAATTCATGATAATATGAGTGCAATTAGAAGTAATGCGTTTGAAATTGTAAAACAAAATAATATTATCTTATCAGAATATAAAAAGCGTAGAAAGTTATTTTCTAAAAGTGCAGGTATAGAGGATAACAATGTAATACATCAAGCGCAGCAAAAAATAAATGAGTTACGTGATTCGATTTTGAATGAACATCAAGGAAAAATCTTTTATGAAATTAGAAGATTACTTGAAGCGGAATGGCGCAAACAACAGTATGAAGCAACAGATATGTGGAAAGAAAAAACACGAAAGAAGGAGTAGAGAATGTCTACCTATCGTCTGCTAAATTATAATAAAGGAGATTCGGTTGCAACAGGATTATATCGTCCTAAAACAACTGCTATTTTATTCGACAAAATTTGGATACCAAGTGATTTCAGGCATTCACAATATGGGCAGACATTAGGATATGATAAAATCCCATTAAGTGTATGTGTTATTGAAGAAATTGAAGAGAGCATAAGAAGTGTTAATCAGATCAACTTGATGCGGAATGCACTTTTTGAAGGAAAGAAAATCTCCGATGTTGATTTCAAAGGTGCTGAAATTGATGGGTTAAGGATTATGCCATATGTTGGTCAAAATCGCCCATTTTATACTGTTGAAGAAGATGTTTTAGGTCTTGAGTTTCTATTCAGTGGTTCGAGAAATATTGGTTTAAAACATGTTGTTAATAGTTTTAAACGTATTTATAATATTGAAATTGTACCGATTTATCTTGGGCATACAGCATTTGAAGAAAGTCTTTTAGGCCGTGATGATGAAATGGCACAATTCCAATTACAACGGTATAAACACAATCTAGGAATTAATTCAGTCTTTCAGTTTGACTTATTCCCTATTCCAAATTTATCGGAATTTGAAAAGCAAACGACACATAGTGCATACGAAGTGTGTCTATCTAATATGCCTGTAATTGTTGAAGAAAGGCTAAAATGGAGGCAAGTATTAGAAATAAGAAAAGATACTAAATCTATTGATAAGATACGCCGTTTTAGAAGATGGGTAGATTTAGAATTAGATGGAAAATCCAGAGATGAGATAATTGAATCCCTTGAAAAAGCTATTGATGATTACAAATATGCACTTAAAAAACATGGGATTATGACCGCAATTGGTGGATTGACGACAATATTATCTACATCTTCTACGGTTGTTGATGCTTTTTCAGGAGATTTTCCTGCTCAGGTGGTAGCGGGGCTTGCTATTTCAGGAGGATTGATAACATATACAGCAACACAGTTAAGTGATTATTTCGAAAAGAAACGTGAGCCGATTGCTTTAATTTATGAATTGGAGAATAATAGTTTATCATTTGCAGAAAAAATCAAAAGCAGGATAAAGCGTTGATACTGAAATAGACAAATTTATATATCATATAAATACCCGTCAAATCTGCAACTAAAACATAGGAGTTTACATAGCCGAGTGGTTTTCACTTAACGAAAATCACTCGGCTTTTTCTATTTCGGGAGGTGATGTGATTGAAATGAGAAGTAGCAGAGGTTATGGGTAGTGTCAAGGGTAGTGTCAAGTATTATGCGCAAATTAGTTTGCAGAAACTGATAGCAACGAAGCAATCCTGATATAATCGGGAGGGCGGTAGCCCTCTTGTCATCCACACAGTGGGCCGGGAGATCGGGGTCAAGGACGGCGAAGCCGCA
>NZ_JAFRSC010000042.1 GCF_017427765.1 Methanobrevibacter sp.
GAAGATCCCGGACGAATCAAGAAAAGAATTGAGAGATCTTCGAAATCAACTACTTAAGATTGGTACAAATTTGAATCAGCTCACTAGATTAGCAAATACTCAAGGAATAATTATCGGAGATCTGGATCAGACATTGAAAGAAGTAACTGATACTGTAGGAAAAATCAATGACTTGATTTAATGAGGCTTTAAAAATGGCAATTACTAAGATTTGGTCGCTGCACTCATCATTAAAAGCTGCTGTTCAATATATTGAGAATACCGAAAAAACTACAGAAGTCGATATTAAGTCTAGAATTGCATCTAATGATGAATTCATTTCTCCTTCTTTCAGGGATAATACCGATATTCAAATTGCAAATTTGAAGCAAGCGATAGGATATATTTCTCAAGAGTATAAGACCGAAGAAAAAAGGCTTGTATCTGGTATTAACTGTACCGCCGAAAATGCTCTTGCTGAAATGAACAAGGAGAAAGAATATTTCGGTAAAACCGGTGGCGTAGTTGGTTATCATTGCGTACAGAGTTTTATGCCGGGCGAGATCGATCCGGACCATGCCCATTTGATTGGACTGGAACTGGCTCAAAAAGTATGGGGTGATTATAATTATCAGGTTGTTGTTGCTACCCACATCGATCGGGAACATATTCATAATCATTTTATAATTAACTCAGTTAGCCTAGATGGAGAAAAGCATCCTTGCTGCTATCACCGGAAGATCTCTTATATATCAGATGAAATCATTAAACAACACGGTTTATCCGTTATTACAGACAGGGGAATTTCCCCTGCAGTTTTACCGCACTATTCAAAAAGGCAATTAAAGGCCAAGATGGATATCGATGAGGGTATTGCGGTTTGTAATAATCTGAGTGAGTTCCGTGATTTTATGAGAAATCGAGGTTATGAGCTGGATCTTTCTGACAATCACAAATTCTGGACATTGCAGCATAGTGATTGGCAGCGGCCTATGCGATTCATTCGTTTTGGAGATGATTATTCAAATGAGAGGCTTGTCAAACGAATCGAGAACGAATATATGGTCATGCCTGACGGATATACACGAGATTCTATGTCGCCATCTCAGCTCTATATGTATGAAAACAGATATGCGAGGATCCAAAAGAATTGGAAAAATACATATCAGTATCAATTCTTTATGTTTATGCTGAAAACCTTCGGGATCAACCTTAATGATTATCAAGTTCATCCGGAAAGATATTCTCGGCAACAGAAAAAAGACTTAGAACAAGTGTGGAAGTCGTTGCAGTCAATTACACTGCTAAATGAACTTGGTGTTAAAACAACAACGGATGCAGAAAAAACGCTTACTGGACTTCAACAGAAAATTGCCTTTTTGGAGAAGGAACAAACTAAGCTCCGCCACCAAATATATATTCTTTCGAGAAGTCAAAAAGATCCTGAAGCGGAATCTGCAGCCCGAGCACAACTGAAAAGTATAAATATTGAATTAAAGGACTTAAGGACAAAAAGGAAAATGCTGGAAGGTGTTATGAAGGCATCTGTTTCTGAACCTGAAAAGGGTCCCGAACCTGGCATTGAACCAGAATAAAAATGAGTCCCACTTGGGACTCATTAATAAAAACGTGTCAACCACAAGGGATTTAGGCTAAGAATTTTATAATAAAAAGTGCAAAAACAACCCCGATTTCATATTGAAGTCGGGGCTTTTTTATTTGTAATAATGGAGCAGAAGAAAATTAGCTTACATTTAATTTGTCTTTTAATGCTTCTTGAAGAACTTGTGAAAAGTTAATATTTTTCTTAACAGCTGCGTCATTAAGCCATTCAGGGATTGATAAAGTTTTCTTTACTGCTCTAGTACCGAATTTTTTTCTATATTCCAGTGTATCGCATACAACATATGTAACGAATTCGCCTTTGTTTAATTTTATTTTTTCAATGGGAGTAGCATCAGGCGCTTGTAGTTCTTTTTCCTCGTAATTTGAATAAATCATAAGCGCAAGTGCATCTTCTGCCATCATCATACCGTCTTCGAGATTGTCTCCGCAAGTGCAGCAATTCTCTATATCGGGAAAGCTGATGGAATACATTCCTTTATCTTCAGGTGTAAATATAGCAGGATAAATATAAACTGATGAACGAATATCTTTCTTGGACATAATATCTTCCTTTCTTTCGTGTTCTGAGTTTCTGTTTTCCAATGTTAAAGGATCCCTGATTGCTTTTTTATTGTTTTCTCTGTTCCGGTTGGCAATTCCTTTGAATTGTGCCGAGGTACAGCGAATTGTTGTTTTGTTATAGGCGAGTACCAAATTTCGTGGTTTTCACCTTCTCTTAATAATGTGCAGCCGTGCTTTTTTAATAGCTTCTTAAGTTCTGATACTTTCATGAATAATTTCCTTTCTTCAATCAAATTATAATACGTATTGATACGTAAAGTCAACAATGATGGCAAATTTGCCATCATTAAAGAGAGTGCGTCAACCACAAGGGTTTTAGCTTGAAAAAAGCCGATAAAAAAGTTCAAAAATAAACCCCGATTTCAGTATGAAGGCATCTTTTTCTGAACCTGAAAAGGGTCCCGAACCTGGCATTGAACCAGAATAAAAATGAGTCCCAAGTGGGACTCATTAATAAAAACGTGTCAACCACAAGGCTTTTAGGCCGTTTTTGATGCGGATAAAAAGCATAAAAATCCCCGGTTTTTCTTAATGAATGCCGGGGATTTTTGTTGTTCTCTGTACTGTTTGTGTTCCTGCCTGTTAGCTTAATAGTTCTAGCTCCTCTCGTGGAATACGGGATATGATCGCATACATTCCGCAATGAGGACACTTCTCTGTCTTGACTTCGACTCCATAATGAGCTGAGACGATGGTACAAACCGTATCCGGAGTTATAACCATGCCCGCACCATTCTTGATGGAATGTATCGGTCTGCATTTCTTTCCAACGAGTTCATCGGCTTTGTATCTCCTAGAGATCATGTA
>NZ_JAFRSC010000043.1 GCF_017427765.1 Methanobrevibacter sp.
CTATTCCGTTGCTTAGGGTTGCTAATGTTCTAAGTCCCAAATCAATCCCAATACGATCAAAAGTCTTTTCATATGTTTCGATGGGTGTTTCAATGTTGAATACAGCATAAAATTTACCGTTGTGTCTTTTTATGGTGACGTTATTGATTTTAGTATCCTTATTGTTTAAGATTTTTTTGTATTCATGACTGGTTCTGAAGTATACTGGTCCTAATTTTGGTAGAACAATCCTGTTATCCTGTATTCTTATATTCTTGTTGTTTTGTATCCTGAAAGATTGTTTAGGATTATTTTTATTTTTAAACCATGGATATCCACTATTTTCTTTGAAAAATTTATTAAATGCTTGTATTAGGTCCCTGTATACCTGCTGTAAACTGCTGGATTCTGAAAGACCCAAAAAAGAATACTCCTTTTTCAACATCATCAACATCACATTGAAAGTGATCATATTGCATTTTAATTTAGTGTATCCATGTTGTATAAACAAAGAATAGGTCTTTTTGTATTCAGCTAAAAGGTGATTCCACACAAAACGCGCATTACCAATATTCTGATTAAAAACATCAACCATTTCCCTTTTAGGATACAACCTAACCTCCAAACCTTTATTAACAACCTTAACCACACACAACACCCAAATACTATAATACTACAAATAAAATATATATTAAAAAGACATATATTAAAAATTAGCAAGAGAGCATTTGAAAAGTAATACTCATTATTTGTGTAATTCATCCATGACTTAAAGAAGTCATGGTATTCTTGCACACTTAAGATAATACTACTGAAATATCTAAATTATATTGTTGTATCTTTTAGAAAGTCAATTATATTTAAGTGCATTATTCCATTTTTTGAATAATCCCAATTATCAAGTGTTAAAATGTATTTAGGATAGTTGTCATTAATTTTTTCAAGACTTCTAAATTCCCTATCCCTTGTAGTTTCATCCAGTATGCTTTCAGACACTTGAACATATATTGTTTTATTTGGTTTTTGGCATACAAAATCAACTTCAAGTCCATCAATGTTGCCTATGGTTATTTTATAATTTCTTCTGAGAAGTTCTAAAAAAACTATGTTTTCTAAAATTTTTCCTCTTGATTTGTTGAATCCTGTTTGAATCTCATAAAATCCGGAGTCAATGCAATAATATTTTTCATTTGTTGTTAGGATTTTTTTAGTTTTGATTTCTTCCCTTTTTGATTTGATTAATATATATGCATCTTCAATTTGTTTTAGATAATTGCTGATGGTATTTGTTGAAACGGAGATTCCTTCATGTTTTAAAAAATTTCTGATGGAATTAACTGAAAATGTTTCACCAGTATTCACTATCATGAATTTGATTAATCTTTCTAAAAATACGACATCACGGATGTTGTTTCTTGAAATAATGTCTTTCAATACGATTGTTGAAAAAATATCTGTCAAATAATCAATTTTTTCCTCTTCATCGAAATTGAGTGTTCTTGGAAGGCCACCATATTTCATATATTCATTAAATATATTTAATTCATCATTTTGGGTGATTTGCCCGTATTCGGTTTTATGATAATCTAAAACTTCATTAAACGAAAATGGAAACATTTCTATTTTGATGTATCTTCCTGAAAGAAGTGTTGCTAACTCTCCTGATAAAATCTGTGAATTGGATCCGGTTATATAAATATCTGCATCCAAATCAATCCGATATGCATTTATGCTTTTTTGCCAATTATTAATTAGCTGGATTTCATCAAAGAACAAATATATTTTTCCGTCAATATTCTTTGATTTGTTAAAAATTAGGTTATTTAGATCTTCATGATTTTTGATTTTATCATACTTTGCAGATTCTAAAGGCAGATAAATGATATTATTTTCGCTAACTCCATTTTCTTTAAGTTCATTTATTATTTGCTTTAAAAAATATGTTTTGCCTGATCGTCTAAGACCTGTGATAACTTTAATTTCTTCTTCATCAATGAATTTACGAATTTTTTTTAAATAAGACTCACGGATTATCATAATTGTATAATAATCTATTGTTAATTTATATAAATATTTTCCTTTTTTAAATCTCATACTGATAAAAAATATAAAATTTATAAAAAATTTTCATTATATAATTTAAAATTATAAATATTTGCCTACTGCGATTCTATGAAAAAACAATATTAAATAATAAACCTACCGAAATATCACAAGCTCATCCACAAATTTAATTAACCAACCAAATCTAAACTATAGTATAGAAATGTTGAGAGAAAAAATAATTAATGATATTTAAAGTGATAACAATGATGATACCATCGGAAATATCAATTACTTATGATTTGTTCTCACTTACCAGTAATAAAATTTTAAATCAATGGAGGATTTTATGAACTTATCAAAACTGTTTGAAAAAAATGAAAAAAAAGAATTTACAACATTTCCAACAACTCTGGAAACATATGCGTGGTATAAACCTTTTTTAATAATAATTATAGCAGCAATAATTGCTTTGGTGATATCAATTGCAGTATTTAAAATTACAGGAGCAAACCCTAATGCAGGTGGAATAGAAAAAGTTATTGTTTCAGCAACTACTATGATTGCGTTGATTCCAGGCATTTATATTGGATTTAAATTGGTCTATAAAATTCCGTTTTCCACACAGATAGCGCCTGTCAGGAAATGGAATTGGAGTATTTACATTAAAGTATATATTATAACTTTAATTGTTTATGGAGCATTACAACTAATACCTCTTTTAGCTTCAGGAATGCCAAGCATAACCAATACTTCAATTGCAGTTCTCATATTGTGTTTGATTTTGCCAATCTTTCAGGGTTTTGCGGAAGAATACTTGTGCCGTGGACTACTGATGCAAACCTTCGGATCATGGTTTAAAATACCTATTGTGGCAATCGTCCTTCAGGCAGCAATATTCTCCATAGTGCATAATTACGCGATACTAGCAGCCATAGGAGTATTTTGCGTAGGACTTTTATATGGTTTGATAACCTGGTATGGTCAAGGTCTTGAATCAGCATCAGCAATGCATGCGGTAAATAATACGTTTTCATTTCTTGCATTGGGAATAGGTCTTCAGCAGACAGTATCACCAAACAGTGCAATTGATTTTGTGATGAATTTAGTTTTCCTGGTAATCCCAATCATAATTGTTTTTGCATTGGATAAAAAATTCAATTGGTTTGGTGAAATCCCAGAAAACACTCAAAACATATGATTATTCAATTATGAATAATCTTTTTTTCTTTTTAAGGAGATATTCAACCGGATACAACTTAAAAAGAGCACATGACAAAATAATCATGAAAAATAGAGAATCAATTTAAAATTTTGCACACATCCTCTTTTTAAATCCTCTAAAAATTTTTTTAATTAATATCCGGACAAAAAGGGACATGGTAGAAAATATGACTATTTTTTAGGATAGCAAAAAGCTAAAATCAATACAATAACAAATACAACAGTTGCAATTAAACTGGATTCAGGTCCAAAAGAACCTCCATTGATTAAATTTTGGCCTGCTTGACTAAAATTCATTAATGATGGTGTTGAAATGCCACTTACATTGAATCCGAATATGATTCCCTGTGAAAAATTCCATGCTGTATGAACACCGCCGCAAATCCAAATATTGTCAAATCTCAAAAACAGGACTGCAAATACTATTCCAACAATGAAAATATTTACAACTGATAATAAATCAATTCCAGTATTGAGTAAATGTGGAATAACAAAAACAATGCTGCTGATTACCATCGCAGCAAATATTCCATGCCGTTTATAGAAATAGGTCATTGTCCAGCCACGAGTATATATTTCCTCACCAAAACATTGGATAGCAAATAATATGAAACATGGACTCAGATAAACTAATGAGGACAAATCAAAACCATTGAACCTGAACTGCCCAAGAAGCATGCCTATTGCCACTACTGCAGAAAACATTAAAAAACCAATCAATAAACCTTTTAATGTAGATGAAAGTGCATTGCCTTTAGAAAATCCTATGCTTCTCCAACTGCGCTTTTCTATTTTAGTGACATAGAAATATATTATAAAAGGAACAATGATGAATCCGCCCATAGAAAAAAATACTACATCTGGAATGGGACTAATTGACATGAATATGAATTCAAATATGTTCAAAATAACAAACATCACCAAAAATAAACCGATGAAAATGCCTACCTCTTTTATTGTTGACATCTCTTTAACATTAATTCTTGCTTCCTTTAACGTTTCTGATTTATCAGCAAAAAATTTAATATTATCCAACATAAGTATCACTTTAAATTTTATATCACAAACTATATTGTGCTTGGATTTCAGTTATTTTTTTGAGTTATATTATAATATTTTTATTTATTTTAAATGCATTAGTATTTACAGCCCATGAAATAAAAATCTTCGAGCTGTAAAGCTTGAGGAGTTCATAATGGAATTCCAAGTAATGCAATGATGAAAATAATTTCATCCGTTAATAAGTGAGTAAGGTACGGAACAATTAGGTTTTTGGTTTTAATATATCCATAAAACTCGAATATTGAACCAAAACCCTGTACGAAAAGTGCAAATATTAACATGGTAGGGTTATATGCATGGAAACAGGCAAACATCACCATTATTATAGCAACGGAAATGATCACAGCCAATCTACGATTATTTGATAATTTATAAATCACTCTTAAGAAAAATATGAATGGGATGAACTTAAAGAATTCCTCACCCATCAGTGAAAATATTGATGTAACTAATGTCATGATTGTTACTGGTTCTGAACCCATAGTTCCGGGGCTGACTATTCCAAATTGCTTCAATATCATCTCCATTACCATTCCATATACAATATATCCTACAAAAAGAGCCACTATAAGGACAAGATCTTTACGGGACGGCATCCTGAATATTGCTTTATAATCCCATTTTAAAAAATATAAGACAGGTACAATAAACACTATGCAGCCTAATATTATAAAAGGTAGATTTCCTGAAATCACTGCTAATAAGGTTCCAGCAATGAATGAAACAAATAAGACAACCCATCCCCATTTGGGAATATACGGATTTTTATTATAAAACGGGAAATCATAACCTTCATCTTCAAATTTAAATCTATCTATTACTGTCATATTATCAGCTTTGTTTTAATTATTATTCATTTGTTTAAGTCCATGTTATTTATTATTAATAATCTATGGATTCTAAGAACTTTCAGGTATTTCTCCGAACCAATTTGTTTTCTTGCCCACCAAATACAGTACAATACTTAGTATTATTTCAAAAATAATTGTTCCCACAACACTCCCTAATTGCGGAGTGGATGTTGATGCGTGGAGTCCAAGCATGACGAATAAACCAACAGTGAAATTATTTGCGGTATGTATGGCAGAACTTACTTCAATACCATTTGTTTTCCAAGCGAAAAATCCGTAGATAAGACCCATAACTAGTATTCCAAAGAGTCCGAAACTGTTATATCCATGGAATAGGGCAAATATTATTGCCTGAATGACAATCGCTAAAAGAGGTATTTTAAACCATAATCCAAATGTCTGCAAAAGAACTCCTCGAAACATGAATTCCTCTGCAATGGATTGGAGAGGCACGAAGATGCAAATAGCTATTAAGAACATTATTGAGATTTGAGATGTTCCTTTTGCTCCAGTAAGAGCAGAATCTATGCCCTGATATACTATGTACATTATTAACGGTATTATTAATGCCTTGAAATAGAGTTTGAAATTCCATCCTCCGCGTGAAGATGAGTAGGAGGAAAATGGTCTGTCATTAACAATTTTTGATGCCAAATACAATGAAGGAATGAACATGATTAAAATAAGATCTGAGATAATTATAGGCA
>NZ_JAFRSC010000014.1 GCF_017427765.1 Methanobrevibacter sp.
TGCTGTGGTTTTAATAGTTGCTAAAAACAAAATTTAAGAATAATTTAAAAGATATATTTCATTAGTAAGTGATTTTAATGGAAGTCAAAACAAAACCTGTTGAACTGATTGAATTATTTTACGATTTGATTTTTGTATATGCAATATCAAAGTTAACAGCATTAATTTCAGAACCGATAAATGGTGTAATTCCACCATATAACTTTTTTGCTTATTTGATTACTTCATTTGTGATTCTGCAGGCATGGCTTTATTTTACAAACTATGTGAACAGATATGGGCAGTGGAAGTGGTATGACTATGCTTTTGCCTGCGTAAACATGATTTCAGTAATTTATATGGCAAATACGATTTCCAATGATTGGGCTACAATGGCGTTTCCATTTGACCTTTCAATGCTGGTGCTGTTATTGACTGTTGTGGCATTGTATTCCATTCAGGCTCAAAAAGAGCATTCAATGGATGGTGCGGCAGGTAATTCAATAACAATACTGTCAGTGGTTTGTACAATTTATGTAATAGCCATTTTATGCACTCTTTTTAATTTGACAGATTATGTTATCTGGATAAATGTCGTTGCGGTTTTAACCGGTGCCTTTTTACCATTCTTTATCAGAGGCAAGTTTGACAAAAGTATTATCAGTTTCCCGCATCTGGTTGAGAGATTTGAACTGTTGACAATCATAACATTCGGTGAAGCGATTGTCGGCCTTACACATTTCTTTGACACATCAAACTTCAATCTGGTTCCAATATTAGTGTTCTTTATAATTTTAACAATGTTCGGCTCATATGTTATTCAGATTCATCGTTTGATGGAACATCAAAGAGTGGAACGGTCACTGAGACTAATGTTCAGCCATTACTTTATTGTAATCAGCATTAATCTGGTCACTGTGGCTTTGGAGCTCGTACACTCCGGTGAAGTAAACCATTTATTTGCAAGCGGATTGATGATTGTATCGCTGGTTATTTTCTACTTGTCAATAATGGCAAATAAGGAATATTATAAGCAAAATATCAAATTAACAAAAAGAGATGTACTGATGATGATAGGAACCACAATTGTGGGAATTGTCGTTATTTTGATATTCATTTCAAATTTATACGCTTTCTTAATCGGAAGCTTAATCATTACATTCGGCAATTTTGAAGTATTGCTTGTGAAGTATAAAATGTTTTTAAGGAACTGAATAACAGTTAATTATATTTAATTACAAATATTGTTTTAAGGTGATAGTTTGAATAAAGATAGGATAATGGCTTTAAGTGACGGTATTGTTGCAATTGCGGCAACAATAATGGTTTTGGAATTGGCGGTTCCTCAAACAATTTCTATTGATTTCCTATTATCTCAAGTACCTATTTTTTACTCATATGTGGTCAGTTTTTCATTAATCTATTTGGCTTGGAGATCACATCACAATGCATTTGAAAAAGCGGATTTAATTGACGGTAAAGTATTTTTGGCTAATGGAATCTGGTTATTTTTCATTACATTGATTCCATTTACAACAGCGCTTGTAGGTAATGGGTCAGATGTAACATTAGCTGAAGCCATTTATGTTATTTCATTGATTTTATGGACTGCATCATTTCAATTTTTAGATATTGCAATAACAAAAGCAAACCCCCAAGCACCGAAAGATGAAGTACGTGACAATAAATCAAGGTTGCTTCTTTTTGGAGGTTATTTCATAGCTTTAATCGTTGCATTCATCATTCCTGAACTGACTACTATAATTATTGGGGTGGATGTTTTAATAATGGCTGCAAATCTTTTTTTGAATGTAAAAAGCGGTTGAATATGGGGATTTAAATGAAATACATTAAATTAGGAAACTCTGATTTGAAAGTCAGCAGAATATGTATGGGTTGTATGGGTTTTGGAGATCCTGAAAATGGAATGCACACATGGACCTTGCCTGAAACAGAATCAATAGAAATAATTACAAACGGACTCGACAATGGAATTAACTTCTTTGATACTGCTATCGGTTATCAGAATGGAACTTCGGAGCAATATGTTGGAAAAGCAATAAGGGAGAACGCTTCACGTGAGGATATTGTTGTCGCAACAAAGTTTTTGCCACGCTCACAGGAGGATATTGAAAACAATGTATCTGGAAGACAGCATATCCACAATATGGTTGAAAAAAGCCTGTCAAATCTTGGACTGGATTACATTGACCTTTATATCTATCACATGTGGGACTACAACACGCCGTTATATGACATTCTTGAAGGCCTAAACGAGGTCATTGAGGAAGGTAAAGTTAAATATATTGGAATATCAAACTGTTTTGCCTGGCAGCTTGCAAAGGCCAATGCACTTGCTGAAGCGGAAGGTTTTGCCAAATTTGTATCAATTCAAGGCCATTACAATTTGATTTTTAGAGAAGAGGAACGTGAAATGATTCCATTATGCCGAACTGACAACATTGCTGTAACACCTTACAGTGCGCTTGCTTCAGGAAGACTGTCCAGATTTCCTGGTGAGGAATCCAAAAGACTGAATGAAGACTTTTATGCAAAATTGAAATATCAAAATTCCGAACAGCAAGATTTGGAGATTATCAAAAGAGTTGATGAAATCGCTCAAAACTATGGTGTGTCAATGACTGAAGTGTCTTTGGCATGGCTGCTTACAAAAGTGACTGCACCGATTGTAGGAGCCACCAAAATGCATCATGTTGAAGGTGCAGTCAATTCCGTTGATTTGACATTAACAGATGATGACATTGGCTATTTGGAGGAACCATATGTGGCTCATGATTTGGTGGGGGTAATGGCAGACAACAAGGTTTCAGCAGGGGATAATGAGAAAGTTTGGATTAAACACACTAAAAATAGGATTTAAATCAAATTATTCTCGCATCTTTTTAATCATTTCTTTTCTGTTTATTCCCATGCCTCCATAAACTTGTGAACTTAATATCATGAAACTTATAATAAACAATATTGTCCCGATTAAATAGTCTATTGGGCTTGCAAGGTTAAATTTGCTTAATTGGATAATTGAGTATATTGCAGCTATTGCTAAAATCCATGCCGTGACAAGACCTGGTGTGTATGGTTTATCTAATTTGTGGATTTTAATTCCAGCTGTGTGTACGAACGCTTCAAAAACGGATAATACGATTGTCATCATGAAGAAAAATACAAAGTTATCAAATATGTATCCCAACCCCAGATAAACTAACCAGAATATAAATACTGCTAAATTGGCTCTTCCCACATCAACATCATTGATATTTATTTCCAGTTTCTTCAACATTAAATCAAAAAAACCGCCCGGCCAATATTTTTCTTCGATTTCATGCAGAATCGCTAATATTGCAAATAGATTTACCAATTTCCTTACAATGGAAATGCCGTCCCAATTCAAAAAGTCATAAACTGTTAAAATAGCAATCAAAACAATGAAAATGTGCAGGTTATATTTTTTGATAAACTCAATCATGAAGAACACCTATCTTAAAAACTTAAATAATTATTTAATTGTCATTCTTTAAATTATTTTTTTTCATTTTTTCGAAAAGTTGTTTAGTAAATAGCATATACTCATGACTTACAGATAGATATTTATGAAAGCAACCGCATTACTTGAAGAAATAAGGGGAAACCTAAAGGATTACCCTATTGAATACCTGAGAAACAAGGTCACAGACGACAGATACAAGGATCCCATAACAAAAAGCCTGGCCAAATACAATTCACAAGCATGGGATGAAATATTTACCCTGAACATTACAGACGACTTTGAAATAGCGGACGGAGTGGTTGAAAACCTCAAAAATGACATTGACTTTTACTTTGACACTTATGCAGGAGGAGATGAGGAGACTAGGGAATTTACAAAATATATTTCACTTTATCTAGCACTCATTGCAAAAAGACCTCTACACCCTGTTGGAGACAATCCGACAAAAGACCAGGTGTTCATGCAAAATGGTGAGTACAAATGCAAATCCCGAATAATGAGTATTAAAGAGGAAAATTCAATGTGCAGATATTGTGTCTGCAAAAACGCAGGTTTAGCTTTCGGATTCTAGGAGAAGCATAATGACAGATGAATACCTTGAAATGTACGCTGAACTTTCAAATCTCATCATAGATGACAATATCCCCACTGGCAGTGATGTTTTGGAAATCCTTAAAAAGTATTCATCAACAATTTCAGTCTTTGACATGATGGATTTCACCTCACATGTAATCGAAGAAAACAAATACGTCCAGGAAAGCTATCGTGAGGATAGCCAAAAATCCTATATCGAATCATTCTTGTTTCGAATAAAAGACATTTTAAACGACAATAACAATTATCCTCAAAACATTGATAGGGAATCATTTGGCGAAGCAGTTGAAGTTTTAAAAACCCATTATGAAACAGGAATACAGGAGACCAAAACCAAAGCCCCATTGATTTTTGAGATAGCTTCAATATATGCAACATTTATTTTACGGGAACCCATACATCCTGTGGGCACGCCGTTTCCGGGATCTTTGAAAGTCAAAAAGGAAAACGGCGAATTCCTATGTCCTGTAAAAGAAGCCAATATAGACACTCCGAATGCAGTATGCAATATCTGTCTTGCTGAACAGTTGGAATTTTAAGGAAATATTTTTTCATCATGACTAACATTAACTATTGCAATTTAAAGCTTTTTTTCCTTGAACTGCAATATATGCTTCGAGAGCAAAAGTACTAAATATTTTGTACATTTATTGGAGAATATTAAAAAATAGAATTTTAAAAATTGAATAAGGACAAATTTGTTAAACAAATTTTGACACATCCTCATTCAATATTCATATCTATTGGTCGGCATTATGCCTGCCAAACATCCTAAGATGTTATATGATATTATGAATTTCAAACTATATAAAAGTTTCATTCATCACTTATTATCAAATTAAAACAATATTTCATTCTAAAAACAATTTTATATTCTTAAAACAATCTTTATTTTAAAAAATAATAAATTATAAATAGTTTTAAGATAAAATATCAAATTCTAAAACACTAATATAATAACTCATATCTTTTGGTGTTTTTATGAAGTGGAAAGAGCATTCAATTAAAAACACTCCAATTAAAGTTGGGGGAATTGGCATCCTGCTTGTTGAAAATATGGTGCTTGCTGTCTCTTATTTATTCCTAGCAAGTTACTATCTATTGTTGACCATTAACTTGTTAATGTAAAACAATCTATGATGTCGAATTGGAAGCCTAGTTGGATTTCATCCGAAATTTTCTAATTTGATAAACTGACAATTTAAATGACGATTAGCTTTAATATGTGTTTCATAGCTTCCTTTTTTACACATGCTCAAAAAAACAGTTATTAATCACACTTTTAAAGCACCAAAATATTTTGATAAGATTTATATGAACTGATACTAAATATTATAATCTAAGAGCTAAAAGTAGTAAATATTTTGTATAGTATACGGGCAAAATAAAATCTATATTATTTTCAAGTTATTTGACTTATTAATCATTAATATTATGTTTATTTTTTATTAACTTGATATATATTATTTAATTAGATTATTAAGTGTAATTTGTTGATATTTTTAAAAATTAAGTCTTTTTTTAGGAATAATTTTTGTCTTTTTTTCTAAAGAGTATTATATTTTGTATAGTTTTTTCAGGATATTGACTTTAAATTCTTTGAAAAATTATCCATGAAAAACATTAATTAACTATTCATATTCTATGTTTCCAATATAATCATGGACTAATAATTTGAAAAAAAGGGGGATTAAGAGTAAATACACTATAATCCATATTTAAATTTGATTCTGTATTCCTGGTTGACTGATTCTGTTTGGATGTATTCTCCTTTGATTAGTTCTGAAATCTCAGCTAAATCCTCATCTGAAATCTTTTCATCATCAGATAACGGCAGGAAGAAAGTAATCTCATCATCTACAATCAAATAGTTTAAAAGCTTAGCTTCCCTTTTCTGGTATTTGCCGATAATCTCTTCAATCTTTTCTTCAATATCATTGTCTAAATTTGCCATTCTATTCACTTTTTATTGATTTTGCAAGTTCAACTCCTTTCTGGAATGCTTTTGCGTAAATGTCTTCATCTGGTACGAACACTGCATCCAATGTATCGAATATTGTAAAGCCTGCACTTTCCAAATCTCTTTGGAGTTTAGCAATAGCTCCACCGCCCCATCCTTTGGATGAAAATACAAGTGCATTCTTTTCGCTGGTTGTGCCCTTGAAGTTTAGGCAGTCAAGCCAGTACATCAGGTTCCCGATTCTTGGGAAAGGCTTATTCATCATTGTCGGAGCACCTAAGGCAATTGCTTTTGAATCAAGAATGTCTGTTACCACTTCTGATTCATAGTCGCTTTCCATATGATACATTACAGCTTCAACGCCTTCACTCATTATTCCTTCGGCTATCTGGTAAGCCAGTTTTTCTGTTGAGTGATGCATTGTATCATAGACAATTGTGATTTTGTCTTCACAAACACCGCTTGCCCAGTTTGAATATGCTTTAACAATCTTTGATGGGTCTTTCCAGATTTGACCGTGACAAGGTGCAATCATTTTAATTTGTTCTACAATTCCTGCATCGGTCAGCTCCTGAAATTTCATCCTGAGCATCGGTGCACCTAAAACCACCAGATTGGCGAAGAATTTTTTAGCAGCTTTCAAAATGAAGTCTTCAGAGTAATCTTCTGCATATCTTTTGGATAAGCACAGGTGCTGTCCGAATGCATCATTTGAGAATAGTATTCCTTCTTCAGCATACATTACAAACATGCTGTCCGGCCAGTGAAGCATAGGTGCTGAAACTATATTCAATGTTTTACCGCCCAAATCAATGCTGTCACCAGTTTTCACAGTTGTAATTTCAACATCAGAGTAAGTGTGGTATTGCTTTTCCAAAAAGTCGGCTCCTTTTGGAGATGCATAAACTTCAGCTTCAGGATATTTGTCAATGGTTTCTTTAAGTCCTATTGAGTGATCAAGTTCTGTGTGGCATTGAATGAATACATCTATTTTGTTTTCACGATTTTCTTTAGCGAATGCATCTTCAATTCTTGCATTCAATTGATTTATCATGCCGTCTGAGTAGACATTGTCAATCAATGCAACTTTTTCATCACCAAATACGAGATAACAGTTGTATGTTGTTCCAGGTATTGCAAAACCGTGGAAACTTCTTGTGTTCCAATGAAGTGCACCAACCCAGTACACGCCATCGGCTATTTTTACGGATTCCGCTTTCATAATATATCACATCATATTTTTCATTTTCATAAATTGTCTTAAAAAATGATCGTTAAAGTTTTTACATATTGCAGAGTACTTGTTGTTTACTCCGATTGCCGTTTGGGGGATGACTGAATTGTATTCACCGTTGAACTGTGCGAAGGTTCCTATAAGTTCCTTTTCATCACTTATTAACATTTTCATCATTGGCAAATCTGTTTTTATGATTTTAAGGTTAGGCAGTTTAGCTTTTTTAAATGTTTCAACGATTTCTATTTTTTCATCCTCCACATAGCAAATTGGGTTTGCAAGGATTTTGATATCAATATTGTTGGGATTATTTCTAATTGCTTTTATCATTGCTTGTGATTCTTCATTAAGAAGAAAACCGGCACGTAATGTTATGGATTTTTGAGTCTTTTTAATAAGGTCCACTTCTTTTTCAATAATCTTTTCAGGAGTATGTATTAGCCATACTGGGGCCTGCACTTCAGCTATCTCGTCAGTGTAAATGTTTTCCAGTTTATTTTCAGTTGTTTCTAACTCTTTGATTAGTTTTTCTTTTTGTTTTTTAAATATCACAGATGGTTCAACTACTGTGTATTTCAAAGGTCTTCCTCTCTTGATTTCAACAAAACCCTTTTCTTCAAGACCTTTTAATATATCATAAATTCTTGAACGGGGTAAATCGGAAACTTTTGCAATTTCATCCGCCTGGCCGGTGATTATTTTGTTCAAACCGATGTAAGCTTGTGATTCATATCTGCTTAAACCTAGCTTTTTGAGAGAATTTATCATTTTTTCCATTTGACGACTTCCATACTAATTAACTATGATTAAAATTTCAAGATTATTTTATTAATAAATTTTGTAACTAATCATACAAATTTAGTGACATTTATTATATGTGCATTAATTCAATAGAAAAATTTCAAAAAGACAAACTGAAGATTAACAATAATACAATATTTCAATAACGTGTTTTTCCATTAACATAATGTTGATAATTCAATAGCTGCTTTTTTAGATTTGATTTAATTGGATGGTTTTGACATTAACGACCAGGATATTGGAAATCATGTCTGGTTTTAAACTACAGTATATATGCAGTTGTTTCAGAATGTAAGTTTTGAACAACTAATGCTGATGTTAATGTTAAAAAGGGAGGTTATGTTTCCATTTGGATTATATGTTATCTGATTCTTAATGTAAAATTTAGATTTTATTATCCTTCAATTTTTTAGAATCAGTTATAATACTTAAAATACATAATATATATTAAAGTGGTTTTTTATGATTGATTTAAATTCAGGCGATGAAAGAATACCTTTCACACCGGTAGCCCTATATATTGATTATATTAGCATTCAATACACCAAGTATTTAAAAGACAATTATCCTGAAATTACTCCTCGTGATTTCACATATTTGAGTACCATTCATCATAATCCCGGTTTAACTCAAAGGGAATTGTCTGAAATATTATTTGTTTCAGAAGCTAACGTTGCTCAAATAATTAAACGGCTTGAGAAAAACGAATTGGTACATCGTGGCAGTGATGAAAATAATAAGTCTAAAAAGATTCTCAATGTTACTGATAAAGCTAAATTAATTATTTCTTCACTATTAAAAGAAATGTATGAATTTGATTCTAAATTTTTTGAGGATTACAGTGATGAAGAGGCAGAAAAATTCAAGAAGATGATTCATGCATATTACGATTGGGCTAACTTATTCGTTAATTTTAAATAGTATAGTTCAGATATTCAATTATGCACTTAAGAATCTTAAGTAATTTAACTAAGGTGAAAATTATGTCTGATAAAGAAAAAACAATTGAAGCACTACAGTTAATTGTAACCGAATTGTCCGCAAATTCATTCGGACACAGGATTCAATCTAAAATATTTGCAGGTCTAGGTTTCCAAGCATTAGGAGACAAATATGCAACTCATGCAACTGAAGAAATGGATTTCGTAGAACAGTTCATGGACCGTATTCTTGATTTAGGTGGAGAAATCAAACAGGAAGCACAGGATGCACAACCAATCTACACTGATATCATAGAGTTCATAGAACATGACTACAATGTATCTGTTGAAGGAATTAAATTATTAAACGAAATGATGGATTCCGGAATATTTGATGCAACAACCTATGACTTAATGAAAGTATATCTCAAGGATGAAGAAGATGATATGGGCTGGAGCGAACAACAATTAGACTTAATTAAAATGATTGGAAAAGAAAATTACTTGACCCAATTATTAATCAATGGCGTATCTGCCGAATAAACACTTAAAGGGATTGCTGAATCCCTCTTTTTATATTATTTCTACAAACTATTTTTCATATTCATGTTTCCAATAGTAATTGAACTATTGTTTACTTATTATCAAAATGTTTTCGTGATTTGTGATTTATATTGTTATTTTGAAATTTGATATGTCGTTATAATTAGTAAATTTATTATTTTTCAGATAACTTTATATTCTCTGAAAATATAATATTAATTAAATGAAATTAAAGGAGTCTGAAGATAATGGATAATATAATTGCAACAACAACTTTATATAAAAATTATCAGTTAGCCATCCCTAAAGCTATACGTAATAAACTAACAGATTTAACTATTGACGATACAATCATTGATTGGTCTATTAATGAGAATAATGAAATTGTAATCAAACCAAGAAAAAAAGTAAGTCTGGATGATGTATTGGGAATTATTGAAGATGATGATCCGAGAGATGCTGTTGAACTAAAAAGGAGTTTATACAAATGAAAAAAATTTTATTGGACTCATCATTCATCATTGCAATATTCAGAAAAAATGATCCTCTACATCAAAGAGCAATAGAAAACAAAGAAGTTCTAGATAATGATTGTTATATCTCAAATGGGATAGTATCTGAAGTAATAACGATATTGGGCCAAAAAACAAAGGATATTACGTTAGTTAGACTAGCATATAACTATATGAAAGATAATTTCACAATAATCGATGAATCCAGCATTAACATGTACAATGATAATGTATTTGCAATTTTTGAAAAATACAATAAAAACAAATTTAAATTGGGATTTATAGATTGTTCGGAAGTTGTCATATATGAATATTATAACTTAGATTATGTTGCAAGCTTTGATGGGGAATTCAAAATATTTGATGAAATTAAATTACTTGACTTAAAATAAGAAAAAATTTAATTATTGGCGGATTTACATAAAATACGATAATCTTATAAATTTAAACTGATATGTTATATGTGAATGGACATGTCTTTTGATTCAAAGAGTGGTAATAATGAATTTTTATTAAAATTTATTCTTTTTTTTATTTGAATTTACCGCCAAAATACTCGTTGTTCTTGTATAAACAATATTATTATTTCCACTTTAAAAACACCAAATATTATTGATAAGATTTATATGGACTGATACTAAATATTATGTTGTAAGAGCGAAAAGTAGTAAATATTTGTATAGTATACGGGCAAAATCCCTTTTAAGAATTTATTTTAAATTTAAATTAATGTTTGGTCAACATAAGATAGATTACGGATAATATGTTTGATTTTGATGGAATAGAAATTGATGAAGGATTACTGGAAAGAACAAATCCTATATTTAACACTGCCAAGATGACTCTTTTTCAATTAGCAGCAGCAGGTAATGATGATGCCAATGATGTAGTTGAAAGGTTGGGCCTTACACTGGAAAATACTCAGAATAGTGATACAGTTAATGTCGATGATGCTGACCTTTTCTGTAACGGCGTTGTTATGGAAGTAAGATATTTTACTAATGGAAAACTCGCAATGGAATCTGGTTTTACAGAGGTTGACTTGCCGTGCGGTTTTACACCTCGAGCCCTTGAATTTGCAAAAAGCGGCAAGAAATTTGTTGGAATGGATCTTCCCGCAACAATTAATGAAGTTGAACCTGTTATCATGTCACTTCTAGAAGAAGATCAAAAAAACCTTGTTAATTTCGAAGGTGTTGATGCAACCAATTATCAATCACTTAAGTCTGCATTTGATAAGATTGAAGGGAAGGTATGTATAACAACAGAAGGACTTCTGATGTATCTTACAGATTCTGAGATGGATGCAATGTGTGACAATATTAAACGGATTCTTGCAGAGCATGGAGGATGCTGGATTACTCTTGACCCTGAGATGTCTCTTCTCTACCTTTTGATAGTGAAAGCATTCTATGGGGAGCGAACAAGAGAGATTATGTGGCAGTCCAAGTATAGAATTGATGATAAATCTGATGTAAATGCCATAGAGAATACAATAACCGTTAGCGTCCGGGGAAACGTTCGGGAAAATATGATGAATGCAATAAATTATATTAAATCCAAGGGATTTAAGTTGGAGAGACTTCCATATGCAGACCATGTACCTGAATTTAAAAGTTTGGATAATGCAGACCCTAAGATTGCAGCTCAGATTAAGGAAGGATTTAAGAAAATATGCATATGGAAAATTACAGTTGATGAATCTATTGATATTTTCGATGCAAAGACAGAGTCATTTAATGCGGATGCATCAATTGATGGCAATAGGCTTAATTTAATCTTGTCCGGAAATTTAGATACATTAAGCGCACCTAAGCTTCTTGCTAATTATGAGAAGATTAAAAAAGATAATGCTGTAAACAGTGTGGTCATTGATTGTTCTAAACTGGAATATGTATCATCTGCAGGGCTACGCGTTCTTCTTATTATGCAAAATGACTGTGATGATGGAGTTATAATGAAGTCATGTAATAAAAAGGTCACTGAAAATTTATCAAATCATGATATAATGATAGTGTAAGAGATAGGTAATAAATATTTTGTATAGTATTTTTAGTATATTGCCATTATATTTGAGTAAATTCTTTGAAAAATTATTTAGAACACATTCATTATCTATTCTATGTTTCCAATTGTATTGCACAATTCCATATTTTGGATATTGGAAAAATTTTTTTATATTTATAAATAAAAAAAGAGAAATCCATTAGGATTTCTTAATTTAAGCAATTATTCACCCAATTTATAAAGCTGCTGGTTGAGTCACCATTTCTTTCAGCTTGAGTGTGGCCTTGTCCCCAAACTGTTGAAAACTCAACATTATCAGAGCCTGCTTTTTGATTCACTGCCAAATAAAGATTCACATCAACACATTGTGAGGTATCTCCCTGTTCAATACCGGTGCTAATTCTCCAGTATTTGGCAACATCAGATGAACCTGCACCGTCATAATAATCACATAAATAAAACATTGGATTGTACATGTCAACCCTTGTTTTCATAGTATTGTTTAAACTGTCTATCTGTGCTAAATCATCCTTGTATTCACTTGCATAATTTGATGAATAGTCGATGTACTTGGAGTATTTATCACTGTTATTGTTAAGCAAGTCAGATAATATTTGATCAAAGTGGGATGAACCGTTGGCATCAAGACCAAATAATCCGTTTTCAGCCTGTGAACGATTCAAGTCATCAAAAGCGGCAACGGATTTTGATGGATTTTTGCAATGTTTCACAAATGCCTCAAGACTTGTAATCTTTGCAGTGTTTGTATTTGAATCATATTCAATCCAGGTATCATTGCCGTTCAGTGAATCAATATAGTCCTGTGCTGTCTGATAAGTTTGTGAGCTATCTGAACTGTCACTGCTTTGAACATCACCGGTTGGCATGGACCCGCTATCGCCAGGTGCTTCACCAGAAGGCATACTTCCAGAATCGCTTGGAGCATCACCGGAAGGCATTGCTCCCATATCTCCGCCGGATGATGGAGTGTATGGGAAAGTTGTATCTGATAGGAAGTTATTCAATGATTCTTCTGTTACTTCCATCATGTAATCATAGTAGCTTCCAGAGGTATAAATGCCTGAATCGCTTTGTTCAAGTTTTAAGGTGTTTCCATTTGGATCTTTCAGGCCCAATTCATTTATGTATGTTGCATATTCTGTTGCAAGGTCATCACTTAACGCACCTGTAAATGTTGAGTTTTCCCGTAAGTATTGTCCCATATTCCATTCATAAGCTTCATCAGCAGTGTCAAGGTTTGTTATAGGACACCAGCACATTGCTCCTTCAATGGCATTTGACAATATGTTTCCATCCTTATCCACCATTGCAGCTCCTATATTTTCTAAATAAGGATTGTATAGTTCGCTGTTTCCTGATGCACCCATTATTGCGGATTGTGCTCCTCCGCCACTATGGCCAAAGGTAAAGACTTTCTCTGCATCTCCAGGTAACACATCTCCGTTAAATTTATAGTAAGTAGTTGCGGCTTTCAAGTCAGTGACTCCATCTGGCGCTTCTGCATTGTCCCTTCCTCTACAGCCGACATCCAGATAAATAAATCCTGCATCAGCATAATCTTTCACTCTATCTCCACTAAAACTGGTTGGCGCAGCACATGAAGAGTAACCAGGAGTATTCACAGGCATTACAATCGGTGCTGAACTTGCAGTGTAATTTCCAATTTTGCCTGCATCATTTATTGTGCAGGTATAAGTTCCATTTGAGTTTTTCTCTCCATTGAAGTACTTTCCAGGAATGTAAATTCCACAGGATTCATAATTTGTATCTTCAGGGTTAGTACAATAAACCAATCCTATTTGATAGTAAATATCATTTGTTTCATCATAATTCCATTTATTCATATTAATTGAGAGTTTTTCAGAAAGTGCTGATTCGTTATATGAAATTCCATCACCTTTTTGTGGGGAATTACTTCCAAACATTAAAAAACCCCCAACAACAATTAAAAGAATTAAAATAATGATGAGAATTTTATGCATATTTTTCATAATATCACCATTATGCATAACATTTATAATTGAAAGTAAATAATGCTTTTTAAAAAATTTCAAAGAGTTGATTTGTATTTGGTATTGATATTTTAATCAAAATAAATTCATTAATTTCATATATTGTGCTGTATTTAAATATCACTACATTAAATATATGCTGTAAGAGCTAAAAGTAGTAAATATTTTGTATAGTATACGGGCAAAATCATTTGTACATAATTTGGGCATTATTTTACTTATTAATCATTTAATATTAAGTTTTTTTATTCATTAACTTAATATAACTTCTTTTATGATTTTGTTAAGTGTAATATGTTTATATTTTTAAAAAATAAGTCTTTTTTTAAGGAATAAATTTTGTCTTTTTTTTTAAAGAGCATTATATTTTATATGCTTTTTTTCAGTATATTGACTTCACATTCTGAGTAAATTCTTTGAAAATTATTTAGAACATCTTCATTAAATATTTCCTGTTTTTATATGATTTAATATACATCAATGTTATGGGATTATAATTTGAGATATGTGGTCGTTAATGTTTTTTAAAAAGTAGTGGGATTATCTTTGTTTTAGATGGCATTGATGCCACATTATCTTTAAATATGAATTTTCATTTAGATTAATCCATGAAAATGAATGTTAATAATGAAACTGTTAGGATGACCACATTTTTGGCCGCTTTGTTTGCCGTATGTTCTGGTCTTGCAATTGGAAATCTGTATTGGGCTCAGCCATTGCTGGTTGAGATTACAAACGCCTTTGGACTTTCACCCGCCAGCGGTGGACTGCTTGTAACAGCAACTCAAATAGGGTATGCATTGGGAATTTTATTTATTGTACCTTTAGGAGATTTTGTTCGAAGAAAAAGACTGATTGCTATCGTAATGGTCTTGTCCATTGTTACTTTGGTTGCATGTGCATTGTCTCCTTCATTTGTAATATTGGCGCTTTCACTGTTCAGCATGGGTATTGTAACAATTTCCGGTCAGGTCATATTGCCTTTGGCAGGTGATTTGAGCAGTCCTGAAGAGCGCGGACATATTGTTGGAATTGTGGCTTCCGGAATAACAACTGGAATTCTCTTTTCAAGATTTGTAAGCGGTATTCTTGCAGGAATGTGGGGCTGGAGATCAGTATATCTGATTGCAGCCATATTGAATTTGATTATGGCTCTTGTGATGATTTATGTTCTGCCGGACATTCCAAGAAAAAACAAGCTGGAATCATACAGTGGTCTTATAGTCAGTGTATTTACAACTTTTAAAAGACATGGCACTTTATATAGGATTTTACTTCACAGCGGATTATTGTTCGGTTTGGTTTTCAACATATTCTGGACTTCACTGACATTTTTATTGTCCGGTGAACCATTCAATTACAATACTTTCCAGATTGGTCTTGTCAGTCTCGCAGGCCTTGTTGCAGCAGTATGCGGACTGTACTTCGGCAAACTGCAGGATAATGGTTTGGGCGTGCCGGCTTTAGGAGTATTTGTAGTCATGATTATCGCAACAATGATTTGCGGTCTGATGTTTTCAGATTCCATAATTGCAATTGTCGTCATTGCAGCTGTATTTTCAATAGGTGTTCAGGGAATAACTGTCCTGTCCCAGGCAAGATTATTTGCGTTATCTAATGAGGAGAGAAGCAGGTTGAATACTGTTTTTGTTGTTAACAATTTCATTTTCGGCGCCATTGGAAGTGCATTGGCTTCATTTTTATGGTCACTTGGCGGATGGTCATATGTAATGATGGGAGCGATTTTAATTTCAGTAATTGCGCTAGTTGTGTGGGTCTCATCAAGAAAAGCATTTCATGAAGTTGATAGTGGAGTTTAAATATTGAATTGATCCGAGTGGAGGTATTTGCAATGAAAAATATTTTAGTTTTAAACGGTTCACCAAGAAAAAAAGGTAAAACAAACAAGCTTGTAAATGCATTTTTGAAAGGTGCTGAGAATAATCATATTGATCATTTTCATTTGTATGATATGGAGATTAGGGGATGCAGAGGCTGTGAATCATGCAGGCAGAACGATACAAATAATCCATGTGTACAGAAAGATGATATGAATCAGATATATGATTCATTTAACCGTGCAGACGTTATAGTATTTGCATCACCAATATACTTTTGGACAATATCTGGGCCTTTAAAAACTGCTGTGGACAGGTTATATGCAATGCTTACAGCTAAAGGTTATGGGGAGTTTAGAAAAGAAAGCGTTTTGATAATGACTGCAGGTGGTGCTGATTACACTCAGGCACAAAAATGGTATGAAACTTTCGAAAAAAATTTGAACTGGGTCAATCTTGGAGAAATACTTGGAGCACATAAGATAAAAGAAGCAGAAGAGCTAGGAAAAACTATTCAATAAGCATAGTAAGTTTTTCTAATGTATTATTAATCGGGTGGCATTGATGCCACAATAATCTTTTATATGCTTAATTTAAAGTTATTAGTATAAAATGGAGGTAATTAACATGCCAGTAATTAGTTTTGATATTGTAGAATTGGAAAAAGAACAGAAAGAAATTTTAGCAAAAGAATTTTCAGAGTCAGCTTCAAGGGTAACAGGTTTACCTATTGAAATGATTTATGTCCTGTTCAATGAAAGAAAAATGGATAATGTAGGTGTTGGCGGAGTTCTTTTAAGTAATCAAGAATAAGATTATTATTCTTGATTCAAATCCAATATTTCAAGATACATTTCTTTCAATTCTTCTTTTTCATGATCGTTGTAGTGTTCGTTGTTTTTATCGTTGTTTAATGCGAACAATAATAGTTCGTAGAATACTTTGTTTAGTGAGTGTCCCTTTTCTGTCAGATGGTATGTGATTTCATCATTTTCATCAAGTCTTTTGATAAGGCCGTTGTTTTCCATGGTTTTTAAGCATCTTGTCAGTGATTTATTGTCAAGTGTTTTTCTGTTTGTCTGGAATTCGTTGAAGTGTGTTTTTCCTAAAAACAGGTCTCTTAGTATATGCAGTGTCCATTTGTTGCTTATGTCCTTGATTGCATCTTCAACAGGATTTCTCTCGTATTTTTTTTCATAATACTTTAACTTTTTAGCATCCATATTTATATGTTGGATATTGTAGTTTTTTAATTTTTCTTGTTTGATGAATTAAAAAAAGAGGTGTTATGTTTCCATTAACATATGGTTGATAATTCATTATCTACTTTTTTTTAGTTTTGATTTAATGAGCGGGCATTAACATTAACGACCACTCTTTTTAAATTCAATCGAGGTTTTCCGATGAGATATATACAGATCTTCGCAAAAGAAATTTTGAATGGCTGAATTAATTGTTAATGTCATGAATAATTTTTTATTGTTTTATGTTTAAAGCCAATATTGTTTAATTTTGAAAAATTGTTGTCATTTTAAAGCAAAATTACTTAAATGTGTAAGTATAATGTATTTCTGTTCTAATCTGTGTTGTCGATTATGTTAGATAATCCTTGAAATTAATAATGTTTCGATTGTATTCGAAATTATGTTGATATTGATGATTTTGTAGAGTATGTGGCAAATCTATTGTACATAAATTAGTCATTATTTAACTTATTAATCATTAATATTAAGTTTTTTCTTCATTAACTTAATATAACTTTTTAATGATATTATAAAGTGCAATATATTGCTATTTTTAAAAAAAGAGTCTTTTTTAGGAATTAATTGGGTCTTTTTTGACAGATGTTTATATTTTGTATACTTTTTTTTAGCATATTGATTTACATTTGAGTAATTTTTTTGAAAAATTATTGAGAAAACTTTCATTAATTATTTCATATTCATGTTTTCCAATTGATTTTGGAGTAAGTTTACACCTTGGCTTTGAAAGAGTCGTTTTGAAAGAGTCAGTATATTTATTAATTATAAGAATATAAATTATAAATTAAATGATAATTTAAATTCGAGATATATATATAATTTATATATGTTCAAATAAGTGAGTCTGAGAATAGGCTTAAAAAACTTTTTGATAATAAAATATTTATTTTCTTATTTACATTCACTATTAGAGCAATATGTTGTTATGTATATGGATATTTGACTATTGCAGGATGGTTTATAGTCCCTGATATCGGACTGGGCCCTGTTTTTGCTTTGATGTTTGGTCCGGTTGGAGCATTAGGTCATTCACTTGCCATGTTCTTTTTCGAACTTAGCATAGGTGGTGATTTACCTTCCTCAATTACTGACTTTTTAATCACGTTTTTCATTTCCATTATTGCATATAAACTGTGGTATACTAAATTCAATAGAAAATCAGTGAGCACCCCTAAATTTGATTCAACAGAAAATATTTTGAAATTCATAAAAATAATATTCATTATTTCTGTTTGTTACTGGTGTTTTGTTAATATCGCACTTAAAGCATACCCTCCATTGGGCTATCTGTATCCATTAACAACAGCAATTAATGTATTTTCATATTTTTTAGACATGTTTAACTTTGGAATAATCTTCGGTTTATTGCTCATCAGTCTCTTTAATATATTAAAAATCCCATTACAAACTCCAAAAAATGTAATTAATGGAATTGAAATTAAATACGACTATTTCGCAGTAATGTTTATATTTATGCTCTTTTATACTATTATAATTTTAGCCACATCTTTTGACAATACTCTTGTGAACATGATCTTTCTTTTAATATTCCTAATCACTGCAACATTATTTGTTTTAAATAAACTTGATACAAATATTGAAAGCAAATGGACTAATTATTCAATCATCGAACAGATAATCATGATATTTTTAGCGATATTGGTTATAGTGACATATGTAAACTTCGATACAATTACATTATTAATTCAACATCTTACTGGACGGTGGGTTGCGGATATCAATTTTGCATATATGATTGCTATTGCTTATGGAAGCGTATTAGTTTTAATCTTTTTAATATACCACATTATCAATATCGAAAAAATTCTAACAAATCCAATCTATGATTTAATAAGTGCTTTAAAGGCATATAAGAAAAATAAAGAAGTGGAAGAAAATACTGAACTAAGCAAAAGATTGGGAAGATATGGCAAAAGAGACGATGAAATATCCAAATTAGTTAATTCTTTTGTCAAAATGATGAAATCTATTGAAAATCATTTATCTGAAATTAAAAAAGCAACTATTGAAAAAGAAAGAATTGAAACTGAGTTCAATGTTGCAAATAATATCCAAACACATATGTTAAAAACAGATTTTGATGAATTTTCTAAAGATAAGCCCTTTGAAATTTCTGCGTTTATGAATCCTGCAAAAGAAGTTGGTGGGGACTTTTATGACTATTTTGACATAGACGATGAACATATAGGATTTGTAATTGGGGATGTCAGCGGAAAAGGAATCCCTGCAACATTATTTATGGTTAAGACCATGTATCTGATTAGAAATCACAGTAAATCCCACGATAATCTTAAGGAATTTTATGAAACTGTCAATGATTTATCCTGTCAAAGGAATGAAGAAAATTTATTTATCACATCATGGTTTGGAAAATTAAATATAAAGACCGGAAAACTAAGTTTTGTAAATTCAGGTCATGAAAAACCATTGATTAAAGAAAAAAACAAAAATTTTGAATATTTGGATACCAATCCCAATTCTGTTTTGGGACTAATGGATGGAATGACATATGACGATCAGGAATTAAGTTTAAACCCAGGAGATTCAATATTTTTATATACTGATGGAATTACAAATGCAAATAATAACTATGAGGGATTCTTTGGTAGTGACCGTTTAAAAGAAACTATAAATAAATATGAAAATGAAAATCCAAATGTAATACTCGAAAAAATTAAGAATGAAGTATATGAATACTGCAATAATGAAACTCAATTTGATGATATGGCAATGTTAATAATCAGATATAATGGATGTGAGAATAATGGAAAATAAAATGGAACTTTTTAAATCAAGGAAATTTATTGTATTATTCTCAATTGTTTTAACTACAATTCTTTTTGGGCTCTCCAGAATTTTCCCCCAATTGGGTGACGTTCATATAATAATGCTCCCAGTTTTAAGTTTAATTTTAGGGCCTTTTGCAATTTTAGGATTTGCACTGATGGAATTTATTTATTTGATGATATCCCATCCAGAATCCATTTTATTAAATTTATTAATTGTATTCATCTTTTTTATCAGCAATTTTGCGATATGGAAATTGTGGTACTCAATTATGAATAAAAATGGATTGGAAAGTCCGAATTTTCCAGGATTATATAATTTAATTAAATTATTCATCATATTCTCACTATATGCCATAATGATATTGATTTTCTTTGATTTTATCAGTGCAGGAGTAATAAACTATGAGTTTAAATTTGATTTTATTTCAACAATATTCAGTTTCTTTATTGTTATAATATTCACATATGTTATTAATTACTTCGAAATACCAATGTATATTCCAAGAATACAATTTAAACAGTTTTTACCTAAAAAAAATATATCCTATTTTTTTAATATTGTTCTTCACTATAGGATTAATTCAAACATTTTTCCTAGATTCCAATTATGACATATTAATGTTAGTCATCACAATATTTCTTATAATCTATTTATTAAAACCATATGATGGTGATATTTTCAAAATTAAACACAATACTGTACCAAACGTATTTTCAAAAGTAAATATTTCCATAGTATTGATAATCTTGATTATCTCAATTATTACAGTAATTATGGATTACATTTTGGGTTTGGGCTACAGTGAAAGTTATTTAAATATCGCCAGAACTACCATGTTTTTATTTATCATAATATCAATTCCACTAGTGTTTTACTTATATTACTTAGAAAAAAATGTAACAGAACCATTGAATAAGGTATCTGAAATCATAACTGAAGGTATTACAACAATTGAAGACCATTCAAAACATGTGGAAAAATTGGAAAAAATCAAGGTAAATAACGAAATAAGAATACTGATTGATTCATTGCGAGACATGGAATATGATGTAGTAAAACATGCACAAAACTTGAGAAAGGTAACCTCTGAAAAAGAAAGATATGAAACTGAACTGAAATTGGCCAGCGACATTCAAAATTCAATGATTCCAAAAGATTTTGAAGAATTCCATGATAAATTTAGTGAAAACAGAGATAAGTTTGAACTTTGGGGAATAATGAAAGCTGCCCGTCAGGTAGGGGGAGACTTTTACGATTATTTCCAAATAGATGAAGACAATATAGGATTTGTAATTGGAGATGTCAGCGGAAAAGGAATATCAGCCGCATTAATAATGGTTAAAGCAATGACATTAATTCAGGATTATACAAAGCAGTATAATGATTTATCAAAAGCATTTTATAAAACAAATAATGATCTTTATGAAGAGAATGTGGATGATCATTTTGTTACCTGCTGGCTTGGAAAAATTAATATGAAAAGCAACGAATTGTCATTTGTTAATGCAGGCCATAATTCTCCATTAATTAAATTAAACAATAATGATTTTGAATATATGGATGTTAAACCAGGATTAGTATTGGCAGCCATGGAAGATACGGATTATAAAACCCATACTATCTCATTTAAAAAAGATGACACAATATTTTTATATACTGATGGTGTGACAGAAGCCAATGAGGATTATAAAGAATTTTATGGTGAGGAAAGACTAAAAAATATTATAAATAAACACAAAAACGATAATGTTAATAATATAATAGAATCCATAAAAGAGGACATTAAAGAATTCTGCAATTATGAAGAACAATTTGACGACACAACAATGTTTATTATCAGAGCAAAATAAGAGGATGGGTTTTATTTAATCAAAATAAAAATCATTCCCTAATAGTTTAAAATTAAAGCTCACGGCCGTGAATTTCATTCCGTATTCATGGATTTTTTAGATTTGATGTCAACATTTGTATTTCTTTAAGAAAGTAGTTATATGAATATTGTTTCATTTTTAAACACTTTGATAAAAGATTAAATAGAAATTTAATATAATATTTAAATATCATGATAAAAGAAGTTGAAGATAAATGGGTTATGGTACTTGGATGCCTATTGTTATTTTGAGTTCAATTTATAGCCAACATGGTTACGGTAGCACTTCCCACAATAGCATCGGATTTACATTTGACTGTTGAAATGTTAAATGCTATAAATTTAGTTTTTTTAATAACGTCCGTATCTTTGATGTTACCATTAGGAAAATATGTTTCGAAATATGGGATTGGAAGATATCTTAAATATGGTATTGTATTAATGACAGTTGGCCTGTTGCTTTCAGCTTTCTCAACCGATATTAATGCCCTTTTACTTTCCCGAATTCTTCAAGGAGTTGCAACTGCAATCATTAATGGGGCAATGTATGTCATTGTTGCAATACAGCTCCCTTCAGACAAGTTAGGTTATGCCTTAGGAATAATGGGGTCCTGCGGATATATGGGATTATGCCTATCAAATACCGTATCAGGATTGGTTGTATATTATCTATCTTGGAGGGCGGTTTTCCTGATATTAATTCCAGTTTATATTGCCACATTATTGATATTAATCAAATTGGATAAGGAGTGGCGGACTGAGGATGTAAAAGAAATAGATAACATTGGCTCTCTTCTTTATGCTCTTTTTATGGGACTGTTCTTGTATGGTATTGTCAGATTAGATAATAATAATATTTTCATTTTAATTATCTCTTTTATTATTTTAATCATGTTTTTAAGAGTTGAAAAGAATAAAGAACATCCAGTATACAATTTAGGACTTTTAAAAAATTTTAAATATGTCTTGGGTAATTATTCGCATTTGTAATGTATTTCATGACATTCATAGCATCATATATTCTGAATTTCTATTTACAAAATGCTTTAGGATATGATGCTCGTTTTACAGGACTATTTTTACTTGCAACACCTCTTGCAGTAGTATTTGTTTCATATTTTGCCGGAAAACTGTCTGATAAAAGAGATGAACGTACGATTTCAGCAATTGCTTTAACATTCATTTTAATCAATGTTGTAATATTGTTTTTCATGGATTCTGTCCCAATTTATGTTCTGTTACTTGCATGTGTCCTCCAGGGAATTGGTCATGGATTGTTCTCATCACCTAACAATCGTTTTGTATTAACAATTGTCGATCAAAAAGAATTGTCAGATGCATCAACAATGCTGTCCACAAGCAAGGATGTTGGAAAAAGCATGAGTCTTTCACTATTTTCCATAATTTGTGGTTTTATTTTGGGAACATCAAAAGCCCTTGAAAAGAATATTCCTTCATTCATAACTTCATCTAAAATTATGCTCGGAATGGTTATATTTTTAGGAATATCTTCAATAATATCATTGGCTTTAAGTAAACTTAAAGACAAACCAGTGTAGTTCTGGTTTAAGTTAAATCTCTTTGGCTTAAAGAAACCGAAAAATTCTTGCACAAATGTTAAAAGTAGTATATGATGTTAGAATTTTTCTAAAATTCTTGCATATACTGCTTTTAAGTCATCATCTGATTTTTCATATATTCTTTTTAGAATCAATTCGGGAGTACTTTTTGCAAGGAAATTCATTTTAGGTGTTCTATCGACAATTAAATTGTAATTTTCATCTAATCCTTTAGCTTCAATACCATCTACACGAATGTCGGTGTAGTTCATCAGCTCTCTTGCCATGTGGGTTACGATAATTCCATAGGAATTGGATTCTTTAATCATATCTATGAATGTGGATATGATTTTAACTGCAGCATCAAGTTCTGTTATTCCTTCAAGTTCATCTAAAAGTACTAACTTTTCACTATTTGTGGTGACGATTGGTATGAACACATTTAAGAATGATTCGAATGCTCCTGCATCAAGTGATCTTTTTTTAGAGAAATGATAAATTTCATCAAATAACTTTATTTCTGCTTTGGTGGCACTTACCGGAAGTCCCATTTGAGCCATTATTGAAATCTGTGTCAGTGTTTCAAGAAGGGTTGTTTTACCTCCGCTGTTTGCTCCGGTTAAAAGTGCTATGTTTTCATCTTTTGTCAGCTGGTAATCAACACTTTGAACATAGTCTTTATCTCTTTTAAGTGCCAGTTCTAAGTGCAGTGCTCCGTTAAGTTTTATTTCATCTGTGAAATCTGGTCTGCATAAATCGTATTCGTATGCAAAACTGCCCAAACTGAATTCATAATCAAATTTAATTGCATCTTCAACTTCTGCAATTGCTCTATTTTTAATTGAGTTTAACTCGATAGCAGCACTTTTTTTAATATCAAAAATATCATTTTCTTTTTTAGAAGACTGTTCAAGGGTCACTCTTTGGATTTCTGTTTCATCAATTTGTATAGGGTATGTTCGCAAAAACGGATCAAAACTTAATCCTGTCTTTTCACGAATAATTTCTTTTCGTTTACTGATAATGTCGTCAAATATTTTACTTATCTTTGGAGGGAAGTTATTGTTTAATAGGTTCAGGATTTCATCTCCTTCAAGGTCAACCTTCTTAATTGATTTTTCCAACTCATCATCCATATCATCTTTTAGAGAATTCACAAGTTCTTCAATATTCACTTCCCTTTTATCAATGATGTTCAGCTCATCAATGATTGGAATAATTTCACCTAAAACACTTTCCTTGTTTCTGATTTTTTGTATTTCATGAACTCTTAAAAACAAATCTTTGTTTTGTATGAAAAAATTAATTATTTTTTCAGGAACAATTTCATAGTCATTTTCCTCAATATTAATCATTACAAGGTTAGGCATACCTTCAAAATCAAGAATTCCCTGTGAATAAACATAAAATACCAAATCATAATTCATCATTTCTTCCTGAAGCAATGGTGAATCGCTGGCAGTAATTATTGGATAATATTGATTTAGTCCCAAGTCTGTTAGGTATGCATTGTCTTCTTCTCTTTCCACCAAAATGGCTTTACTTGGATCATATTCTGGTTTGGCTTGTTCAACTTCTTTAAGATTTTTCATCAGTCCTCTTAACTTAATTATTGGAAGTTGTGAGACATGCTCTTTAGCATTCATTACAAAATCAAGCTGTGAGTTAATTTTTTCAACATCTTTTGAAGGAGAAAGCAGTAAAATCCTATTTTTGGAATATGTTGTGTTTGAATATGACAATATCTTATTTATGATGTCTTCATAAATTTCCATTGCTCTGTCGCTTTTGATAAATTCATATTCCGGATTGTTCAATAGTTGATTCATTATTTCAATAGCTTTTCTTTGGCTTATACCTTCAATATTTGCTATTTTTTCCACATCAACATTATCAACTATTTTTTGGAGTTCTTCTTCTCCGCCAACGCTGTTGATAATTTTTTCAGAGATTTTATCTCCTATTCCTTTTATATTCTGCAATGTTATTTTTTCCCCTTTCATATTTACCAAACCCTTTTTGTAAATATAGTATTTATTTTAATATATATTCGATATTGCCGAGAGAGCATTTGAAAAGTAATCTTAATAGTTGGCAGTTGTATTTTTAGGACTGATTTTTAAAAGTTCTTTTTCATCAATTGTACCTTTAAGAGCATTTTTATAAATATCAATCATTTTGATGTAGGTGTCATTTTTATATCGTCCGTCAATTGCAAAATTAGTGTATCCCAGTTCTTTTAGGTGATTAATTTGGGATAATAATGAAAGTTCGCTGTCGCTGAATATGATTAGTTCCTCTTCGGATATACTTTTGTGAACTGCAAATCTGTTGTTTTTCCAATCAATTAAGTAGTTTTTATATTTGCTTTTAAGTTCGCTACCATAAAGAAGTGGATATCTTGTTTTCATAAGTTCAACAGATCCTTGAACTATCAATTCAACTTTTTCAGGATTTCTGCAGTGTTTTATGATGTTTTCATAGTCAGTTTTGCGAAGTTCCGGAGATACTGTTAATATTGTGTAATTTTCAAGGCTATTTATTGACACGTTGTTGGTAATATTCATGGAATGGGGTCCGTATTCTGAATTGAAATTATTGCTCATAACGGGAATGGAATAGTTCATCTTGTTTAATATTCCTTTTACCTTATTTAATACTCTTATTAATTTGTCATGGGCAATATCCGGCCATTTCCATATTAATTCATAGTCTTTTTCATATGAAATCTCATAAGCTTTTTTAATAAAGTTAATCATGTAATTAATGTTGTAGTTGGGTCTATTTGAAATATCTAATGTGTCATCTTTGGGAGGAATTTCCAGATAAACCCTTTTAACACCACTGATATTTTTTAAATGATTCAAATTATTTGTATAAAAGGAAATGTTGATGTCATTGTCTTTTGATGTGTTTTCAAATTTCTTTAAAGTAATTTTTTTGGCTTTATTTTTGTGGGATGAAATGACTTCATTTTCCAAACTTTCAAATAAATTCCGTCTAAGCTCATTAATTTTACTTATTGGAATGAATAGTGTTCCGTCATAGTTAATGTTGATTTGTGTAATCTGAAATGGATAATTATCCACTTTTGAAAGTTGTTTTTTAATTGTATCTGAATCTACGGTTCGTTTAATAGGTTTTTCAAAAGGAGTATTTCCTCTCACTTCACACTCAATTGTTTTATGGTTGTTAAGTGTTAGCCGACCTTTAAGATTTGGAAACTTGTTTTTTAGAGAAAACGTTAAAATCAGTTTGGATTTAATGTAACTTGTTGATTTAGTTTCAATTTCTTTAACTTTTTTATTCAAGTTATTTTTCTTTGTTAGGTATACTGCAGATTCATTTAAATTAAAATCAGCTTTTTTGTTTTGCCAGACTTTTTTAATAATTAACACTTTATTTTTACGAGTCAAATCCCTAACTGGTTTGTTTTTACCGTTTTTGAAGTGATTGACTGTAGTTATTATAGGGTCCTGGGATATTTCAAATCCATAATCCTTATCATTTTTTACAATCAGTAACCCGTCGCCCCTTTCGGGAATGGTGTTAACTGAATCGTCTATTCTAATTGCAAGTTGATTTTTCTTACTTTCAACAACTTTTCCAATTTTTAGACCGATGTGGCCTGGGCGTATGCTTCTTTTTGAAGTGTTATTAAATTGCCCTTGGCTGAAACCTCTGTTGAAAACTAGGTTAATTTCTTCTGTGCGGATTTCCTTTCCGCTTTTTAGTTTATTCAAAGCTTTTCGGTAATTGCTCACTACAATAGCCAGGTATTCTTTTGACCTCATTCTACCTTCAATTTTAATGCAGCTGACATTTAACTCTGATATTTCTTTCAGTTGGTCAAATAAGCTCAAATCGCAAGGGGATAAATAGTAATCTTCTTTATCAATGCCATGAATTTTGTATTTTTGCCTGCATGGTTGGGCACAGGTTCCTCTGTTTCCACTACGCCCTCCCTTAAAGCTGCTCATCAGGCATTGGCCGGAATAAGAATAGCATAGTGCGCCATGAGCAAATATTTCAAGTTCCATATTTGTTTTAAGATTTTTAATCTCTTCTTTTCTCATCTCACGTGGAAGAACAACTCTTTTAATCCCTTTACTTTCAAGATAATTTAATTTCAATTGGTTTTCACAGGTCATCTGTGTTGAAGCGTGAATTTTTAAGTTGGGCAAATGTTCGTTAATCAGCTCAACTAATCCCAAATCCTGAACTAAAACGGCATCTGCTCCGATTGCATATAGCTTTGAAAGATAATTTATCACGTTTTCAAGTTCATTCTCTTTAATTAGGGTATTGACGGTGACATAAACCTTAACATTGTGCATGTGGGCAATGTTTACTGCTTCGGCAATTTCATCTAATGTGAAGTTTTCAGCAAACTTTCTTGCCCCATAATTTTTTCCGGATAAGTAAACTGAGCTGGCCCCTGCATTAATTGCCACTTTGAGATGATCCATTGAGCCAACGGGAGCAAGCAATTCAGGAATTCTCATGCAATCTTCCCTCTATATAATTGCCTTTGTTAATGTAGGATTGTGAGAAATCCATAATCTGATATTTGTATTTTGTTAATTCTTCATCATCTTTGTTTTGAAGACTTTCATTATAGATTGACACGATTTGTGATGTATATTTTTCATTTGAGTATCTGCAGTCCAAAATCAATGAATCAAGACCAAATCCTTTAATTTCATTTATCTCTTCAATTAAGCATAAACAGTCTTTGTTGATTATGTGGCTTTGCCGAGTATAGTCGAAAAATACTTTATATTTGAATTTTTTCCTTTTTTTATCTTCTAAAGTTGCATAATCCGCATCATTGGAAATTATGAAGTCTTTTCCATCATTTAAGTTTGTAAAGTCATCTTTACTGACGATAACTTCCAGATTTCCGTTGACAATCATTTCCAAATCAATATTTCTGTCATGATTTTTATTTATCAGCTCTTGAATTTCACTGCCGGAAAGCTCAGAGGACAATATCAATGATTTAAATCCGGCCTCATTGAGGTTCCGTACGCAAAAGCTGTTCCAAACATTCAGATTGTGGTTTCCATAAATCGGACAGTCGAATATTTCATCCATTCCTGGGAAATCTCCCATGACTGAAATTATGATTCCTTCACCTTCAAGTTCCTTAACGATTTTATTGCATCTGATGGCTTCGTCTTCACTTATAAATGAATTTAAAACCCAAACAAGTTCTGTTGGTGATGCTCTTAAGCTTGCATTTTTCAAGGTCTCTTTAATGTTTGCGAAGTAATCATCAGGGTTATTATAGTGGCAGTTTCCATCAAAATAAATTCTTTTAAGATCAAAACCAGACAGCGCCTTAATCTGAGCAATATCATCAATAAACACAGATAATTTAGGTGTTTTCTGTTTATTTTTTGGTTTTATATTATTATAATCCTCGAAAAATTTAGTCAAATCTTTTCTAACTTTTTTAACGGATTTTTTTGTAGGAGTATAATGGTTGATTAACAGTTCAGTGGCAGTATCTAAAATTTCACGTCTTATCTGGTTAATCTCTCGAATTGGTATGAAAATATCATTTGGCATATTGTTGAACCGAATACTTTCAATGTAAAATGGTGTTCCTCCAGTTTTTTTAAGTTGTTTTTCTATTGTTTGCTCACTTACAGGCTTATTTTTAGCTTTTTCAAATTTGTCTAAGCATTTGTGTCTGAAATTAATCAGTTCATCATCTAAATGATATTCAACTTTTGTAAACAGATTCAGATTCTCATCCCATGTTAAAGACAGATTTATGCCGACATTGCTTTTTATTGTCTCATTTTCAAACTGCTTTAAATAATCGTGAGTGGATTTGGAATAGCTGATGAATACTTCAGTTCCAACTTTAACAAGTCGTGTTGTGTCTATAATGATTTCATTTTCGTCCTGTTTTATGATGTTTTCTAGATAAATTCCCTTAATTTTGCCGTTGTATTTAAATGCAATTCCGTCTCCAGGCTCAAGAATAATTGGAATTTCCTTATTTTTTATCTCAATAGTTACTTTAGTACCTTCTATGTTTGTTATATCTCCAATATATAAACCTTCATGGCCGGAACTCCCCCTTCCAAGTACTTCTCCGGGTTTGTCTCCCATAATGTAGCCGTTGGTAAATTGTCTGTTAAAAACAAGGTGTAAATCTTTTTTATAATCTCCAGGATTGCCGTCAATTAAGTTTCTGTAACTGTTTGTTATTGTTCCGATGTAGTCTCCTGATTTCATTCTGCCTTCAAGTTTCAATGATTTTACTCCTGCATCTGAAATTGCCTGCAGATTGTTGTAGGTGGCCAAATCGTGTGTTGATAGGAGATATCCGTTTCCTATATTGTATCCTCTGTATTTTAAACGATACTCTCTTCTGCATGGTTGGGCGCATGCTCCTCGGTTTCCGCTTCTGCCGCTATTGTATGAAGACATGTAACATTTTCCACTAACGCAATAACATAGTGCTCCATGGCCGAACGCTTCAAGATCCATGTCGATGCTGTCGGCTTCAAGTCTGTCATGAGTTTTCTTGATTTCTTCAATATTTACTTCACGAGGCAGCACCACTCGTTTAATATTATTCTTTGATGCCCATTTGATTGAGGGGTAATTGTTCAATCCCATTTGTGTCGATGCATGGACTTCCAAATCCGGAATAAATGTCTTTAAAAGCCAGATTAATCCCAAGTCCTGGACAATAACTGCATCCGCTCCAATCTGGTATAATTTAAAAAGATATTTCATGACATCAACGATTTCAAAATTATTGACTAATGTGTTTACGGTCACATGAACTTTAGATCCGTTTAAGTGAGCATAATTAACTGCTTTTTCAATTTCTTCTAAAGTGAAATTTTTAGCGTAGGCTCTTGCTCCGTAATTCTGCCCAGCAAGATAAACTGCATCTGCTCCTGCGTTAATTGCAATTACTAAAACATCATAGGAACCTGCAGGAGCTAATAATTCTTCTAAAACCATATTATTAATACACCTTGTTTAGATTTATTCATTTAATACTTTATACTTAATTATATATTAAAGTAAAACATATTCTATTTTATGTATATTGTTTTTGAAGGAATTGACGGTGCCGGAAAATCCACACAGATTCAAATGTTGAAAGAATGGTTGGAAGCCAATGGATTTAGTGTAGAAACACTTGTTGAGCCGACTGATTCTGAAGTGGGACAGTTAATTAGACGTATTTTACAAAGGCCTGATGCTACATCAGATAGGGTTCAAAAAACTTTAGGGCTTCTTTTTGCAGCAGATAGGATGCTTATAATGGATAAACTTGAGGATGAATCTAAAGTAATCATTTCGGACAGGTCATTTATCTCTTCTCTTGCTTATCAGGAACCTGCCGACTGGATAGAAGTCTTAAATAAATATGCAAAAAAGCCGGATTTGCTGTTACTTTTAGATTTGGATGTTAAAACATCTGTTGCAAGAACCTCTGGTGAAGACACTTTCGAAAATGAGGAATTTTTAGCAGGTGTTAAAGAAAATTATTTAAAATTGGCAGATAACTTTACCTGTGAGATAATTGATGCCAATAATGGTGTAAATAAAGTATCTTCAGATATTAAAAAAGCAGTTGCACCGTATCTTGGAATCTGTCCGGATTGCATTAGGTAATTTTTGTAAAAAATAAGTTTTGGAGAATGATTATTCTCCTTCTAATTCTTTCAGTCTTTTTCTGATTTCATTTTCTAAAAAGTCTCTAACTTTTACCAGCTCGTCATATTCTCCAATAATTTTAGGTCCGAATTCAGTCTGTTCCAATTTAATGTCGAATTTTTCAAAAGCGTGAGCCAGCATAGCTTCTCCAACACCATTTGGTATGCCCATTTCAAATTCTTGTTTTTCTTCATCCATTTAATTTTCCTCCATGTACTCTCTTACAGGAGCAAAGAATTCAATTAAGAAATCTTTAATTCCATTTTTCAAATCCATTGGGTGTAAATTTCCTTCACTAAAGTCTTTGATTAACTCGTCATGTGTCAATTCGATGTCGCCACCAAATTTTTCAGGCCTTTTGATAAGTAAAGTATCTTGATTTGGGAAAACAAAAGTTTCAGCTATTTCAATCATTGGATTGCCTTCAATTTCGCCTTGAGGACAGTAACTTTTGTTGATTTTTTTAGTAATTTCTTTAACTGAATCGTCTACTGCAATATAGTTTCCTTTACTTGAAGACATTTTAGCATCTCCGTCAAGACCATGTAATAATGGGGTGTGGATACAAACAGGAACATTTTCACCAATTTTTTCTAGATTTTCACGTGCCAGCATTTGGATTTTTCTCTGTTCCATTCCTCCAAGTGCTATGTCCACCTCTAAAGCAGCCATATCTACAGTTTGCATGATTGGGTAAATTACGCTAGCCACTTTTGGATTATCATCTGCACGACTTACTTGATCCATACTTCTTCTTGCTCTTTTTAAAGTAGTCATTGTAGCTAACTGATAAACTTTATCTGTGTAATCTGGTTTCAATTGGAAAGAAGAGCCTAAAACATATTCAGTTGTTTCATCTAAGCCTAACGCCTGGAAACATTTTTTGTTATATTCTGCAGTTTCAGCTATTTCTTCAACTGTTCCTTTTCCATTTAAAAATGCATGATAATCTGCAAGCAAGATTTTAATTTTAAAACCTAATTTCTGCAATTGTTTTAACTTTTGAACAGTAACTGCATGGCCTAAATGGATTTTTCCTGAAGGTTCATAACCTGTATAAGCTATAGGTTGTTCTTTTTTAAGAATCTCTTTTAACTCTTCGGTATCTATAACTTCAAGGGTTCCTTCTTCGATTAACTGAATTTTTTCTTCAATATTCATTATATCACTTAATTCAATAAATAAATGTAATTATCAATTTTAATAAGTTTTATTTCATCTCCAATGTTGTAGTCTGCAAATTCGTCTTTCATTTCCAAATCAACTGCAGAATAATCACCTGGATCTAAGATTTGTATGATGCTTGGGGATTTTGAAATAATTGTTGTAGTTTCTATTTCATCTGCCTTTTTGACAAGTTCAATATCATCCATATTTTTCATAGGGATGTTGTGCTTTTTATTTGTTGAAATATCGACTCCAACAAAGCTGTTTTTACTGATGCTGTGTACTTGGATAATCTTATCTGCGTATTTGATAAAATCATTAGTTTCAAATTCGGGAATTCTTACAGAAATCCAGATTCTGTAAAGTCCTTTTCCGGTGGATTTATCTTCACTGATAAGTCTTGGAGATTCTTTTATAATTCCTCCAAACTCTTCCTTAAGGCTTTCAGCTACCTTTTTTCCGGATTTAAAAGAACCTATATAATAATCGTATCCTTCTTTAAGTTTAGCTATTTGAGGACAATATGCCAGTTTATCATTTTTGGATTGTTTTATTAATGTTCTCTCAACCACTTCGTCAGCTTTGGCATATTCTTCGGGTTTTATCTCTCTTTTATCAGCTCTAAATTGAACTACAGTTTCATAATATCCAGATTGCATTTTGCTGCAACTTGGACAAACGGTCTTTTGGATTTTAACTTCACAGTCATGGGTTTCTTCAATTTGCACTCCATGAACTTCGCCTGTAACTTCAACAAAACAGTTAGCTAATGTTCCTTTAATTTGATCAATTTCTAAATTAATGATTTCATTTGAAACTTCATCAGCTATGCTTATATTTCTCTCAAGTGCTCTGTAGATTATTTCTTCTTCGGGAATATTCTCTTCAGACCATTTTCCCTCTTCAAGTTTACTGTTGCAGTGGCTGCATATCTGAACTTCGATGCGTTTTGGAAGTTCAATCATTTGAAATTCCTTTAAAAAACAGTCAATACAAATATCTCCGACCATTTCCTTATCGGTACTTCCGCACTCTGGACAAAACATAATATCTGTAAAAATAAATAAAAAAGTAGAATTATAAGGATTTTAAAGGTGCTGTTGCACCGCATGCAGCACATTTGAGTAAGAATATTCTACCTTCTCTGATAATTCTTGTATCCGGTCTGTTGCATTCGTGGCAAATTACATATTTGTCAACATAATCTTCAATTCTTTCATTGATTAGGTAGTGTGTAAATTTACCTTGTAAAATTGCTCTTTGACCTTCAATGTTTCCTGCAGTACCTAACTCTCTCATTAAGAATTTTAATAAGTGTTGAGGGTCTCTGTTTAAACCTTCTGCAACGTCTTTAAAGTTTTTAATGAAAGTTCTATTACCTTGGATATCTGAATAAGCTTTAGGAATTTTGAATCTTTTGTGTTCAAATACTTCAGGAGGTAATTGGTCAATTGCTCTTTCTAATAAATCTTCATATTTATCCATGATGTATCTCCTAAAAAATTAATATAAGTATAATATATTAAATTTGATTTTAATCATTTATTAATGTATTGTTGTTTTTTAATAGTGTAGAACTATTTTCTATAATTTTTCTAAAAAAATAATAGTTTGGAAATCTTAAGCACGCTTAAGATATCCTGTGGCAGGAATATAAATTAATCCTTTTTGGTTTAGGTTTCTAACGAATTCTTCAACTTTTTCTTCACTCATATCGTACTTTTCAGCCATGTTTGTGATTAAAACGTTGAGTGGAGCTTGGTCTCCGAATTCTTCTTCAAGAATTCCAATTTCTTCCATTACTCTCTGCATTTTTTCTCTCTCGGAAGTTGGAGTTCTTCCTTCCATAACTTCGATATCCATCTCACCGGTTTCAGGGTCTACTCCCACTTCTTTAAGACATGCCATCTGCAACCTTACGGCTTTTTCAGCGTCTTCTCTGTCAACTGTATCTTTAAGTTTAATTTTAGCGCTTGCTTCAGATAAACGAATAATAGCTTCAAGTTGCCTTGCAGTAATTGGAACGGGAGCTTGTTCTTCCTTATTGCTGTTTCTTGTACTTACATAGAATTCTCTTAAAACTTCATTTGCTTCATCAGTTAAAACAGGGTTAACATTTTTACGAGCGTATGCAATGTATTTTCTAAGCAATTCCGGTTCAATTTCATAATCTACAGTGTTGGATTGGTGTATTTTCAAAATGTGCTCTGCTAATTTTGAATCTCCTTCAACACTAGGTTTATCTTCAACAACGAAAATCAAATCAAAACGGGATAGAATTGGTGAAGGCAAATCAATCTGTTCTGCAAGTACTTTGAATCTGTCAAATCTTCCGAATTTCGGGTTTGCCGCTGCAAGAACAGAACATCTGGAATTCAATGTAGCCATAATTCCTGCTTTTGCGATACTTACAGTTTGCTGTTCCAATGCTTCGTGAAGTGCGGAACGGTCTTCTGATCTCATTTTGTCGAGCTCGTCAACACAAACATTACCTTGATCTCCAAGCACTAAAGCACCTGCTTCAAGAGACCATCCTCCAAGTTCATCTCTAACTGCAGCTGCTGTTAATCCGGCTCCTGTTGTACCTTTACCACTTGTGTAAATACTTCTTGGAGCCAATTTTGAAACATATTTTAACATTTGGGATTTACCGATACCAGGATCTCCTACAATAAGAATATGAATATCTCCCCTTAGTCTGGTTTCATCTTCAAGTTGTTTTGCAGCCCCTCCAAAGAGCTGTAGAGCAATAGCTTCTTTTACATCTCGGTATCCTCTAATTGAAGGTGCTGTTGATTTGATAATTTTATCGTAAATGTGAGGGTCTTTGGATAATTCGATGATTTTTTCTTCATCTTCTTCGGAAAGTTGCAATTCTTCGAATTCTTGCTCTAATGCTTCAATATGATTAACATAAATATAATTCTTAAACTTACCGCTTCTCTCTTCTCTAAAAGTTTTCAATGTTCCGGTAATTCTGACTTTATCTCCAGGATTTAGTTTATCTACCAAATCATCTTCCAGGACCATTAACATTTGTTTCGGTTCAGTTCCTCCGGATAAGTTTTCCAAAGGTTCCTGCATTCTTGCTGTTTGAGTATCAATATATTTTGATTCCTCTTGAAGCAGTCTAAATGATCTTCCACCACATTCACTACATAATGAAGGTTCAATAATTCTATTTCCAGAACTTTGCTCCACTTCATGCAATCTCATACATCCTCTACATTCAAAAACACCGGTTTCAATACGTGGTCTTATTTCATCAGTTTTTCTCACGATACCGTCTGCTGCAACAAAAGTTCCAATATATTTACTCAATAATGTTTTTAAAGGAATTACATTGGATAAATTTTCAAAACGAATGTTAATATCAGCATCTTTAACAAGAGGGTCGATATTTTTAATAGCTATTTGTGCAGCTTCAATAACTTCTTCCGGTTTTTCAATTAACAAATCCGCCAAATCAGGATCAAATATTTCTAACTGATTGTAATCAACAGTAAGTGATCTCTCATCGGGATATGTTTCTAATATTTCGAATACCTCATCTTTAGAGGATGTTGCGAAAAATTCTTCGAATTTTCTAATTGATGTTTGAGATTTAGTAGTGGAATTCATTATCTATATTATTAATATTTCATAGTTTAAAAATTGTTGCATTATAGCATTTGATAAGTAAAGAATATATATTAAAATTAATAAATTTAATAGTTACATAAAAATTATTTTGTTAAACTTGGGATTATTATGAGGAAATCAAGATTAAACTTATTTAAATCTACTTCTATGTTAATTTCTGTTGTTGGAATCATAATGATAATATCAACAATCATAGTTGTAGCTTATGTAGGATATAGTATGGTTTCATCAGGCATTACAAATGAAATATCCTCTGGCACTCAATACGATGAGCTTGCTGAGTTAAAAGCATCATATAGTAATCTGTCAGTTAAATTTGATAGTATTAAAGCTACCTATTATGCAGGCGGTTCAGACGATATTAAAACATATAATGATGCAAAAATAGAGCTGTCAAGAGCGGATTCTGCCATTCAGAATGTTCAAAGTGCTTTGGATGCGGACAAACCATCTAATGAAGTGGACAGTAGGATTCAATTTGCTAAAGAAAAGCTTGAGAATGCTAATGCTGCATACAATAGACTCTAATTTTCTTTCTTTTTATTTTTTTTAGGTTTATATCCAAGTCCCACCACATACATTTCAGAACTTTTTTTACGTGATGATGCGGGTTTTGTAGTTTTAACCTGTCTGAATTTGCCTTTCAGGGAATCCAGCATAGGTTTATATTCAGGGCCCTGAAATACTTTCATGACCAGATTGCCTTTTTCTTCCAGGATGTTTTCGGCAATTTCAATAACTACATTAATTAAATCGATGGATCTTAATTGGTCGATATTTTTAATGCCGCAAAGTGACGGTGATGCATCTGACATTACAACTTTTGCTTTCCCGCCAATGATTTCCATGATTTTTTCCTGAACTTCAGGAGTTGTAAAATCCCCTCTGATTCCATAATAATTTTCTTCAGGAAATCTTTTAAACCTGTTTAAGTCAACTCCAACGACAATGCCGTCTTCACCTACCTTTTCTAAGGCTACCTGGGACCATCCTCCTGGAGCAGCTCCAAGGTCAACTACAGTATTTCCCTGTTTTATGATTTTAAATTTCTTATCTAACTGTTTAAGTTTATATGATGCTCGTGAGCGATAATCTTCCTGTTTAGCTTTCTTGTAATAAGGGTCTTTGTGCTTTTCCATTTGCCATTTACTTCCCATTTCAATCCCTCTTGTATAATTCAAAATTAAGCGCACTGCATACTGGTGCTCCGATTTTAACGATTTCCACATCAACCTCTTTGTTGTTTACTTCAAGTAACATTACAGTTCTGTCTGCAAGTCTTGGCACAATAGGACTTCCTGGGTTAATCAATAAAACCCCGTCTTTTTTTTCTATTTTTGGTTGGTGTGAATGTCCACTGACTAGAATATCAACATCAAGTTCTTTTGCCAGATACACTAATTGCTGGGTATCTGCTCTCGGATATACTTCTCCATGAATAATTCCGATTTTTAACCCTTCAGCTTCAACTATTTTTGCTTTAGGGAGATTAATTCCGTTTGCTCTATCCATATTTCCCTGAACTGCCATTACTGGTGCGATTTGTTCTAATTCATCAATAACCTCAAGAGAGGTCAAATCCCCTGCATGCAGTATTAAATCAACGTCACTGAATGCGTCCAATACATTTTCAGGCAGTTGTTTTGCTCTGTCTGGAATGTGGGTGTCTGAAATTAATCCGATTAACATTTTTATCTTTTCCTTAATTATTCAATATTAATAATATTTGTTGTCTTATTAAATAAAAACTCTTATAAATTCAGAAAAATATATATTATATTATCATTTCTTTTAGGAGAAGATATAATGGGAGAAGTTAAAAAGGAAGACATTTTGGACATTTTGGCTAAATATGACAAAAGTGAAATCACTCTAGCTACTCTTGGAAGCCACACTTCTTTGCATATTCTGCAAGGTGCTAAAGAAGAAGGATTTAGAACAGCTATTGTTTGTGAAAAAGGACGTGAAGTTCCATATCAGCGTTTTGATGTGGCCGATGAATACATCATCGTTGATGAATTTAAAGACATTGTTAATGAAGACGTGCAGCAAAAATTAAGAGACATGAATGCTATTGTAATACCTCATGGTTCTTTTGTTGCATATGCAGGACTTGATAATGTTGAAGATAAATTTAATGTTCCTATGTTCGGAAATAGGGATGTACTTAGATGGGAAGCTGAAAGAGACAAAGAAAGAGCATTACTTGTCGAAGGTGGCGTTAGAATACCATTTAAATATGATGGTCCTGATGAAATTGACAGGCCTGTAATGGTTAAGTTCCCAGGTGCAAGAGGCGGAAGAGGTTACTTTGTTGCTTCATCTACTGAGGAATTTAATGCTAAGATTGATGCTATGAAAGCACGTGGATGGTTAGAAGATAGTGATGTTGAAGCAGCTCACATTGAAGAGTATGTTTCAGGTTGTAACTACTGTATACACTATTTCTACTCAGCACTCGATGATAAGGTTGAATTGATGGGAATGGATACCAGATATGAATCCAGTATTGATGGTTTTGTAAGAATGCCTGCAAAAGATCAGCTGGACATTGATTTAAGTCCTTCTTATGTTGTTACTGGTAACCACCCTGCAGTAATTCGTGAATCATTGCTTCCTCAAGTATTTGACATGGCGGATAAATTGACTGAAAGTGCTAAAAAATTAGTTGCACCAGGTTTAAACGGCCCATTCTGTATGCAAACTTTGGTAAATGATAATTTAGAAGTAATCTGTTTTGAAATCAGTGCAAGAACTGACGGTGGTACTAACACATTTATGGACGGTTCTCCTTACTCATACTTAACTTATGGTAAACCAATGAGTATGGGTAGAAGAATAGCACTTGAAATTAAAAACGGTATAGAAAGAGATGAATTAGAAAAAATAATAACATAATTTTGTTATTATTTTTTAAAAATTTTATCTACATATTTTGTTTTTTCTTTTGTTTTTTGAGCATCAGCTTTTTTCTGTTGCTTTTTCTTTTTTGTTTTGTTTTTGCCGATATTCTGTTTTTTCTCATATTCTTCTTTTGCTTTTTCACGGCTTCTTTTTGTCCAAGCACCGACAAAACCAACAAGCGCTCCTACAATAATAATTATTGCTGCAATAGCTATTATTCCATTTTCAGTTATGAAAAATCCGGTAGGTTGGCCGAGATATCCATCTAAAAACAAGATTATGATTGGGGTGGAAGCTACTGCACCCATTATTGTTCCCATTGTAATGTTTTCTTGCCCATATCCTGCGTATAAAAGACCTATTGCTGAAAATGGGTAAAGCCAGTCATTAAATTGCCATCCGAATAGTATAAATGCTGCAGCTATTGCTGCTCCAAATACCAACGGTTTAATTTGTATATTGGGTAAATTTGCCATATATTATATCTCCAAAAATTAATTTCTATTTTTAGAAGCGATTGCTCCTCCTATCGCTCCAGTAATTCCCATGACAATAGCATAATAAATTAAATCAAATACTATTGCTGTTAAACTAGAAAGTCCGGAAATTGTAAAGCCGGTTAAGCCTCCAAATATTCCGAATAAACTGCCTCCAAATGTTGCAATTATGATGAATAATATCGCACCGGTTATTGTACCTAATGCCCCAGCAACTGCAGCATTCCACAAACCGCCCAACATCCCATCATGGGCGATATAGCCAGTAATAAATCCTACAAGCAATAATCCGATGAATTCATAATGTGCAAAGAATGATTTCACAATCACTGCTAAAATAAAACCAATTATAACTGCTTTCCATTTGGTCATGAATAATCACCTTTAATAATCATTGTTTAACTTTATTAATATAAATATTTGTATTTCAATAGATGTCTTTTAACTTATCTTTAATCTGGTCAAGAATTGCCATATGCATTCTTTTTGTAAACTCGCCCTTATCGTTTTGATTTAACACATCAAGATAACCTTGTGAAACTAAATTAAATGCAAATGGGCTAGGTATAACTGTATTGATTGTTTTTATTTCCATTTCTTCTCTGTCAATCATTTCAATAACTTTCAGAGCATTTTTAATATCCATATAATCTTCAAGAGCTTCTCTTCTAGCTTCTTTTAAAATTGAAAAGTTATCATCCATGTCCTGCACGAATTTAAGCAATATTTTTCCTCGCACTTGCTGGCGGCCGACGGATTTGGATTCTCCTTTATAATGTCTAAGTGTCATGAGGGATCTTCCGGCACAATGTCTGAATCTTGAAGCCAATGTTTCGGTTTTATTTAGAGACCTTGTTAAAATATTTTCAAAGTTTTCCGGTGTTAATTCTTTAAACGCTTCAAGGCCTCCAATTTTACCGTCTGAGCTTAAGTAAAATCCATTATCCGAAATGGAGATTGTAACATTAATGTTGTATCTTTGAGCCACTACATATGCAACCGCACGTGACAGTGCATCATTAACTTTTCTTCCAAATAATGAATGGAATATTACAAATCGTCTGCCTCCAAATCCTTTATAGTATTCAATTAACAGTTTCTGATTGCTAGGAATCTGAGCATACTTGAATTGCTCGACAAAATATTCATAAATGGAATTTGCCGCAAAATCATCGACATACAGATATTCATGAATAAATTCCATTATCTCGTCTTTACTTCTCAAATACCTGAATTTAACGTCCATATGTGCTCTGAATCTTTGAATGTCCATTGCAAGGTCAAAAGATAATGGGAGCTGCTGTGAGAACCATGAGGGTATTGTTGGTGGTCCGCTGGCTGGAGTGACATTAATCGTCATTCCTTTTCCATAGTTAAATCTGTAGGTTCTGCCCCCTAATACGAAGGTATCTCCTTTTTTAAGCCTTTCCATAAATACTTCTTCGATTTTTCCAACGGTTTCACCATCGCATTTAACTAAAACACCTGATGAATCTGGAATTGTTCCGATATTTGTTGAATAAAGCATTCTGGCAAGTTTTCCACGTTTTCCAAATGTATTTTCCTTATAGTCTATCCATATCTTTGCATATACGTATCTCTCTTCAAGTTCAGGATATTCTCCAGCCATGTAGCTTAAAACATCTTCGTAATCGTCACGGGTGAGGTCTTTATAGCAATAACTTTTTCTTATCACGTCAAATGCATAATCAATATCCCATGGATTTTCAATACTCATTCCGTAAATATGCTGTGCAAGAACGTCTAAACAGTTTGTGGGGATTGAAATCTTATCAATTTTTCCTTCTTTTGCATTTTTAAGTAAAACAGAACATTCCACCAAATCATCACGGTCTGTAACAATGATTTTTCCTCTTGATTTTTCATGCAATTTGTGGCCGCTTCTTCCAATTCTTTGAAGTGCCCTTGCAACTGATTTTGGGGAGTTAATCAAAACAACTAAGTCAATATATCCTATGTCAATTCCAAGCTCTAATGATGTGGAGGATACGACGGCTTTTAGTTTTCCTTCTTTAAGTTTATTTTCTGTTTCCAGACGAACCTCTTTTGAAAGGGAAGAGTGATGGGCCATTATATTTTTGTCGTTATAATGTGTTGGATACATTTTCTTTAAATTATAAACAAAGCGTTCTGTTCCACTTCGGGTATTGGTAAAGATTAATGTTGTTTTGTTCTCCCAAATCAAATCATCCAATAAGTCATACATCCCAAGCTTGGTGTCTTCCTCATCAGCTAGAACGATATCGCTTACTGGACACATTACCTCCATATCGAGCTCTTTTAAGTAGTTAATATTGACTATTTTGCAGTTTCGCCCAACCCCATATTCATAACCGACTAGAAACTTGGCAACTTCCTCAAGTGGGCTGACGGTTGCTGAAAGGCCTATTCTTGTGTATTGACCAATTAAATGCTGTAATCTTTCAAGTGATAAGCTTAGATGGACTCCTCTTTTATTTTCTGCAAGTGAATGGATTTCATCAACAATAACATATTTAACGCCACTTAATTTTTCTCTAAACTTTGGGGCTACGAGCAGAATTGACAGTGTTTCGGGTGTGGTAATTAGTATATGTGGTGGTTTTTTAAGCATTTTTTGTCTTTGATATTGTGAGGTGTCTCCAGTTCTTACAGCTTTTCTGATTCCCAAATCTCTGCCAGCTATTTTTTCAATTCCTTTGAGGGGTTCTTCCAGATTTTTTTCAATATCGTTATCCAGTGCTTTTAGGGGTGAAATGTAAATGCAGTAAACTTTATCTTCAAGCTTATCTTCGCTGGCAAGGGCTGTAAGTTCGCTTATTATTGATAAAAATGCAGTTAATGTTTTACCTGAACCTGTTGGTGATGAAATCAGGATGTTATTCTGTTTGTGAATATCAATGATTGATTTTTTTTGAGCTGGTGTAAAATCTTCAAATTGAGAATCAAACCATTTTCTAACCCAAGGATGCAGGATTTTGAAAATTTGTTTTTTAGAATAGGATTTGGTTTGTTCTTCAATCATTTTTACTCCTCATTTTTATCAAATTGTAAATTTATTTTATAATTTTTTCATTTTTATGCTTTTTTATCGCAAAGGTATAATTTTACTGCCATATTTTTGATGTTTTGGAAATTTTTTACTAAATATTCTATTCACTTAATTCCATATTTTTGAATATTAATTGAATTTTTATAATTTATTTTGAATAATCATTAGAAAAATATATAATAATAGTTAAATAGTTTAGTTTTTCATATATTTATACATAGGCTTATTGCCTTAGGTGGTAAAAAACATGAAAAACTATTTTGATATTAAAGACAAAGTTGCAGTTATTACTGGTGCTTCTTCTGGTCTTGGTTGGCAAATTGCTCAAGCATACGCAAGCCAAGGTGCAAAACTAGCATTATTCGCAAGAAGAGAAGAAAGACTTCAAGAAAATGTTGCTGACATTGAAAAAGAATTCGGAACTGAAGTAATGTATGCAGTATGTGATGTTGGAGACTACGACAGTATCACTGCAGCTGTTGCAAAAGTTATGGATGCTTACGGAAGAATCGACATCTTAGTTAATGCAGCAGGTATGGGAAACAACAAAATGGTTACTGATCAATCCAATGAAGAATGGGAAAGACATATTCACATTGACTTGAGCGGTGTTTACTACATGTGTAAAGCTGTTGGAGAAATCATGATTGAACAAGAATACGGTAAAATCATTAACATCGGTTCAATCCACTCAAGAGTAATCTTCCCTGGTGGAGGAATCAGTGCATACTCCTCAGCTAAAGGTGGAGTAATGAACTTAACCAAAAACTTGGCTGTCGAATGGGCAAAATACAACATTACCGTAAATGCAATTGGTCCTGCAGTATTTGAAACAGAATTAACAGTTGATTCTATTGAAATGGATGGATTCATGGATCTTATTGCAGCATACTGTCCTGCTGGCCGTTTAGGTCAACCTGGTGAATTAGATGGTATTGCAATTTACTTAGCATCTGATGCATCCAGTTTCTGTACCGGACAACTCATCTGTATTGATGGTGGATGGACAGCAATTTAAGAGAAATTTATTTTCTCTTTTTTTCTATTTTTTTTAAATCTTTATATATTCTTAAAATCTAACTTATTACTATGTCAAATTTAAATTTTGAAGATGCTATTAATAATTTATCAAGTGATGATGTTAGCATTAGAAAAGAAGCTATAGAATCATTAGTGGGTATTACTGATGAATCTGCTATTGAGCCATTAATTAAAGCTACTACTGATGAAAATGCGCAAGTCAGATTTAAAGCAGCTGAAATCTTAGGAAGCATGGGTGATGTGGCAGTTGATAAATTAATTGAAGAATTTAAAAATGCGGATGGAAAAGATAAAAGATTTTTAGCATTTGCACTTAAAGAAACTGAAGATAATAAAGTTATTCCTTATTTTGTAGAAGCACTTGATGATGAAGACTTTGGAGTTAGAAAAGTTGCTGTACGTGCTTTAGGCGAACTTCAGGCTGAAGATGAATTGGAAAATATTGCAAAATGTCTTGAAGATGATGATTGGGGTGTTAAATTAGCCGCAGTTCAGGCATTAGGAGACCTTGCAAGTGATGAAGCAATAGATTTAATTAAAAAAGCAAGAAAATCAGAAGATGATAAGGACTTTAAAAAATCTTGTAATAAAGCGATTAAAAAAGCTGAAAAAAGACAAAAAGCTAAAGCTTCCGGCAAGTCCATTGTAAAAGTTATTCCAATGAGCACTATCAAAGAAATGGAAAAAACCAATCCTCAAAAAGCTATTAAAGAATACGAAAGATATGTTGAATCAAAACAGACTAAAGATGCACCATATAAAAGATTATGTGTTCTTTACAGGAAAGCTAATGACTATGATAATGAAGTGAGAGTCATTGAAACTGCTATTGAAGTATTTGATGGCACTAAAAAAGTAGATTACTTCACTAAAAGATTGGCAAAATTAAAATAGCTATTTTTTAATAACTTCATAGAGATCTTTCCTTTTATTTTTCAAAAGGGGAAGCTCTTCTCTTATTTTTTTTATTTCACTTAAATCAATTTCAGATATTGTTAACTCTTCTTTTAGGTCTGCTTCAGCAATTATTTCTCCCCATGGATTTGCAATAATTGAATGGCCGTAGCTATGGTAACTGGCATTTTTGTTTAAAGCTGGTGCAACACCGACACAGAAAACCTGGTTGTCGAGAGCTCTTGAGCGGAAAAGCAACTCCCAATGAGCAGGGCCGGTTGTCATATTAAACGCTCCCGGATAAAACAATATTAATGCACCATTTTCAACCATTACTCTTGCAAGTTCCGGAAAACGGATATCATAACAAATTCCAATACCAATTTTTCCAAATTCGGTTTGTGCGATTGTGAAGTCATCTCCAGCAGTCAATACGTCTGATTCTTTAAAGGTAATCTTATCTTTAACATCAATATCAAAAAGATGCATTTTGCGGTGTTTGGCGATTATTTCACCGTTTCTGTTAAAAAGATAGGATGTATTGAATAATTTTTCATTTTCTTTTTCTGGAATTGAGCCTGCCAATATATAAACATTATTTTTGTCGGCTAGTTGTGAAATTAAATTCAATGTTTTGCTGTCCGTTTCGTCTTCCTGATATTCAATAAATTTATCATTAGAATACGGGCAGTTAAACATTTCTGGAAGAACAATTAAATCAGCATTTCCATTGACACTTTTGGAAATCATTGAAGATGCCTTTTTTAAATTTTCATCTTTATCATCAACAACATTCATCTGACAAAGAGCAAGTTTGATTTTAGTCATTTTAACACTTAAAAAAATAGAAAAAGTATGATTAAATCATACTTATTTAATATCTGCGGAATTTATCACACCGTTTATTGAATCTGATGTGATTGAGTTAATAGAATCTCCACTAACTTTGAAAACATACAATTTACCGTCAGTAAACATTGAAACATATCTTGTGTAGTTTCCATCAGCATTTTCTAAAATGATGTTTGATGCGTTTCTACCATCTAGTGTAATGGTTTCTAAAAGTTCAAGGGCATCTCCATTATCTATAGCAAGGCTTATTCTATTTTGATTGATATCTTTAAGAGAACTGGCACTACTAGTTATGTTGTAATGTTCTATGATTGTATTATTTTCGTTTTTGAAAAATATTGCTGTTTCGTGATCTGAATCAGTTAAATTTACTTTTTGCCAACTTGCAGGGTATTTAAATGCAAAATCTCCAGCATTATACTCCACTATGTCGCCAGTTTGAATTGTTGGACCATTATTGTTATTTGATCCAGTGAGGAAAATTCCACAAATTACGATTAAAGTTACAAGTAATATTGCTCCAATAATAAGTTTTTTTTCTTTAATAATTTCTATTGTACTTGGTTCATTGGAAGTTTTTTTAACTTTTGGTTTTTCTTCTTGTATTTGTTCAGGGTTCTGTTCAAAGATACTTTCTCTTTTTCGAACCGCAACTTTTGGTTTTGGGAATTTATATCCACAATTTCCACAAACAGGAGCTCCGTCATAACTAGGATTTCCACATTCAGGACATTTTTTCACAGCTTAACCTCCATTGAAATTTACATTTTAAAAATTAATGTATATGTATAATAATGTTTTTATTATTATAAAAATATATTTATAAAATAGTGATATGATGGATGATAAAGAAACAATTAATGTTGATGATATAAATTATGCAGTTTATAAAATTGGAGATTGGGAAAATAATTATGAAATTAATCAAATAGGATTATCTAATGAGATTCCAGTTACTAAAAATACTCTTGACCATGTAAAATTCTCAATGGATGAAATTAGAAATACTGAGTTTTCAATTTCTGATAAAAAGGTAAACGGTTTCGTTGCAATAGCGATGCAACTTAATCCGAAGGTTCAGGAAATGGAATTGGATGAGGCTATTGCTCTTGAACAGAAAGAATTTGATAATATTGTTGAAGAATTAGATGGTCTTGATTTAATAGGTGATGACCAAACAATCCCTCTTGATGGTGAAGAATATCTTATTTATAAATTAGAAAAAGACTGTCATGTGACAACTTCAATTCCAGCTAATGATTTTACAAAAGAATTCTTTAATAATGAATTGAAAAAAATTGAAGATGCTTTAGATTAAAAAGCATCTAATGTTACTTTTTTATCTCTTTTTAATTCACGAGGAGGTTCAATTGATACAAATTCAATGCCTTCTTCTTCAATCATTTCCTGTGCATCATCCATAATTGATGGTGCAACAAGCAGTCCTCGGATTTTTTTCTTTTGAGCTTTACATTCTTTAAGATAATCGTTATCGGTATTTTCAAAGTCCTGAAGGTATCGTTTAAGTTGTTTTACTGCAGTAACTCCTGCTTTTCTGGCTTTCAACTCCAATATCATTAAATTATTGTTGCTGTCTTTTCCTAAAATGTCAATAAAACCATGTTCGACACTGTATTCTCTTGCGGTGGGTGTAAAACCCTCTTCAATCATATGCGGTTTGTCCATTATCATGTCGCCCATATCTTTTTCATAGCCTGCCTGTTCAAGCTCTTCAAAGTCTTCGATATTGGCATAATTGATGAATTGGATGTGTCTTATTTCAACAGTTAATAACTCTTTAGGAGTTCTTCTGTGACTTTCCAAAAAGAGATTTTCGTTTTTGATATATGTTCTTGTTTTTGATTTGGGTGGCTGCCAGTTAACAGGTTCTACCTTTTTTTCCTGATGGATTAAAAACGCACCATCAGGTTTAATCATTATTATGCGCTCTCCCCAGTTTAATTCACTTAATGCACGGCCTTCATAATTTACCTTACAACAGGCAAAAATTAGTATTGTTGCTCTTTTTCTTAAAGCTTCATGAACTAAATCGTATGCATCTTCACAGCTAGGTTTTTCTAAAATTTTATATTTCATCACAATAACATTGTTTAGTTTAATTTAAATATTTTGTTTTTTAGATAGTTAATTAGTTTTTAGGGAGGAATTTAAATTTTTGATGAAGAATTTTTCGATGAAAGTAGGCAAGAGTTTACAATGGATTCATTTGAATTTGCCAATGGGGAAGTATTGAAAAATGTTAAAGTAGAATATATGACTTACGGAACTCCAAAATATGATGATGATGGTTTAATTAAAAACGCCATTGTGTACTGTGCAGGCTCTTTAGGTTCTTTTGCAGGCATTAATAAAATCTTACCATTAACATTTGAAAATTGCCCATTTGATAGTGAAAAATATTTCTTTATATCTTTAACTGCTTTAGGTTCATCTGGTTCTTGTTCTCCATCTTTGACTGGTTTAAAAAATAAATTCCCGAAATATACTATTGTGGATGTTGTTAATTTCCAAAAACAATTCTTAAAAGAAAAATTTGGCATAATTCATATTTTAGGTTTAATAGGCAATTCCATGGGTGGTTTTGTTGGTCTCACGCAGGCTATTGAATACCCTGACTTTCAAGACTTTATAATTTGTGGCGTAAGCAGTTTTAAAGTTGCAGGCCATGATTTTATTTTATCAAAGTTTGTTGATGAGATTATCACTTCTGATCCGGATTATGCAAAAGGTGAACTTACCTATTCTTTAATTAGAACTTTAAGAATTGCTTGTCTTGCCGAATTTAATTTTGGACTTTCAAAAGAAGCTTTAAGAGATAAACCGAATCATGAACTGGCTATTGATTTTGAGGAATTTGGAAATGAAATGATAGAAACTGACATTTATGACTTAAAGTATTGCAATGAGGCAAGCATGAATTTTGATGTTGAAAAGGACCTTGGTAAAATTAAATCTAAGGTTTTAATTATTGCATGTAAACAGGATCCACATTTCCCTCCAGAACTTGATGCAATTCCAATGTCTAAAATGATAAAAGACTCTGAACTTATCATAATGGATTCTGAATTAGGTCATTTGTGCTTTAATGAACTTGAAAATATTTCATATGAACTAAAAGACTTTTTAAGTGGTTTTGATGATTGTTAATGTTGTTGATTATGGGAAAAGTGGCGATAAAAACTTCATTGAATATCATACAAGAGGTTTATCGTCAGAGCAGATGAATTTTCTAAATGATAATCTTGATGATGAAACAGAAATTGATGGGGATGTTTTAAAGTTAAAAATGTATTTTGATAATGATTTGTATCCTTTCCAGAGTGAGACTGCTCAATTTCGATTAGATGATTTCATAGCTCGTGAAGAAATCGAAATGAACATATTTATTTCGAGTTTTTTAGAAGATATGTGATTAATTGCATTAAACAATGTTTAACTATTTTTGATAAATACTTTATTTTATCTATTTTTTATGAATATTTTACTTGTTTGGATATGTTTATATACATTAAATATATATTATTAAATAATGCTTGGTAATGGTGAAAATCATGTTGGAGAATAAAGATTCAATTTTAGGATATGGCATGTATATTCTTGATGAATTTGAATTTGAGTCCGGTAAGGTTCTTCAGGATGTTGTAGTTGAATATACTATTGTCGGAACTCCAAAATATGATGATGATGGCAATATTTCAAATGCTATTGTTTATTGCCATAATTTCAATGGGAATTACTCTTCAATCGATGATGAGTATCAGTTTACCTGTGAAGGTGGCCCATTTGATAAAAATGATTATTGTTTTATATCAATTTCTTCATTAGGTTTTCCAGGGTCATGTTCTCCGTCCACAACTGGCCTAAAACATAATTTTCCGGAATACACCCTTAAAGATAGGGTAAACTTTAAAAGACAATTTTTAGCAGAAAAACTTAACATGCATCATGTACATGGAATTACTGGAACAGGATCTGGTGGATATGAAGTTTATACATGGGCTTGCGAGTATCCTGATGAAATGGATTTTATAATGGTGGGTAATACTTCTTTTAAGACTAATGGTTATAGATATGTTATTTCAAAGGCTATTGATAGTATCATAGAATCAACTGATGGTTTTTATGATGAGATATATAGTGAATCCCTTTCTCGTGTGATGGTTTCTATTTATAGGTTAGTATATTCCAATTACTTTTCAAAAAAGATTTTTCAGAAAATGTCTAATGATGAAATAGATGTTTTGATGGATGATTTTGTAGATGATGGTTTATTTACTGATATCTACGATTTCAAATATAGGAATGATTGTGTTTTAAATTATGATATTGAAGATAAATTAGAAAACATCAAAGTTAAAGTTTTGGTTGTAATTTCTAATGAGAACATGTATTATATTCCAAAGTATGATTCGTTCCCAATTGAAAAGTTAGTTGAAAATTCAAAAGTTATTTCATATGAATCTCAAAGAGATTATGCACATAATGAGGATTATTCTTCAGTAATTGATGATATAAGTGAATTTTTAGATGAATTCAAAAATTAATTTTTTTTTTAATAAATTTTAAATTAGTTAACAAGTATACTTTTAATGGGATGTGATTATAATTAACAATCAATTTAATTTAAATTATGGAAATCATGTTATGGAATCCTTTGAATTTGAATCCGGTCAAATTCTTGAAAATGTAAATGTTGAATATGCTACAAGCGGAGTTCCAAGGTATGATGAGGATGGAAATATTGTAAATGCAATTGTTTATTCTCCAAATCTTTATGGAGGATATTCGATTTTGGCTCAACATCATAAGTTAATTGAAAATCATGATTTTGATAAAAATGAATATTTTTTTATAAGAATTTATGCATTGGGTGTTCCGGAGTCTTGTTCTCCATCAACTACTGGTTTAAAATATAGGTTTCCAAAATACACATTTAAAGATCGTGTTAATTTTAAAAGACAGTTTTTGGCTGAAAAGTTTAAGATTAAAAAGATTGCGGGATTAATCGGTGAAGGTTTGGGTGGATTTGAAATATTTACATGGGCATGTGAATATCCTGATGAAATGGAATTCATCATTGTTTTAAATTCATCTTTTAAAAATTATGCTCAACGTTATATTTTTACTAAATGCGCTGAAAACATAATAGAATCCTGTGAAGATTTCTATTCTGATGAGTATAGTTCTTCTTTTTCAATGGTGTCAGTTTCAATATTCAGATTATTGTTTGCCGGATATCTTCCTGAAAATGTACTGGAAAATTTATCCAATGATGAAATTGATGCATTGATGGAAGATTATGTTGAAGATGGTCTATTTATGGATATCCATGATTTCAAATCACGTAATGATTGTCTTTTAGAATACGATGTTGAAGATAAATTGCCGAATATTCAGGCGAAATCATTGATTTTGGGCGTTGAAGGTTATTTGTTTTTCAATCCTCAAAAAGATTTAATTCCTTATGAGAATATTATTAAGGATTGTAAAATCAGGGTGTTCAAATCAAAAGTGGAAAATTATTATGATGAAGATGATTTCTCAGATATGGGATTGGAAATCCTTTCATTTTTAAAAGAAATAAAAAAATAAAAAGCTATTTTGATGCGTTAAGCATATGTTCAACAGCTTTTCTTGATTTGTCTGCAACTTCTTTGGGTAAAACAACTTGAGGTTCTTCATTTATGAGTGAATCTCTTACTTTTTCTAAAGTATGTAATTTCATAGTCTCACAAATTGCTCCTTCAAGCAGAGGATATAATTTTTTGCCCGGAACTTCTGATTTGATTCTGGTAATCATGTCAATTTCAGTTCCGATTACAAATTCTTCTTTGTCACTTTGTGCAATGTATTTTAACATTCCTCCGGTAGACATTACTTTATCACATGCATTTTGAACTTTTATATCGCATTCCGGATGGCAAATGATTTCAGCATTAGGATATTGTTCTCTTTTAAGTTCAACATCTTCAATATGGAATAATCTGTGAACATAACAGTGACCGTCTTTTGGAACTGGAATTATTTCTTTATCCAGTCTTTCGGCAACATGGGTTCCTAAGTTTTTATCAGGTCCGAATAATATTTTATCATGGGGTAAGCTTTCTGTTACTTTGACAGCATTGGCTGAAGTACATAAAGTATCTGCATGCTGTTTGGATTCTGCAATACTGTTGACATAAAGAATAACTCCCGCATCAGGATGTTCTTCTTTAGCTTTTAGCAATTCTTCTTCAGGTAACATGTGTGCCATAGGACATTCTGCTTCTAATGTAGGTATTACAATTTTTTTATCCGGATTTAGAATAAAAGCAGTTTCAGCCATAAAATCAACGCCACAAAAGATAACTAAATCTTTATCATCAATTTCAGAAGCTTTAATACATAATTCTAAGGAATCTCCAAGAAAATCAGCTATTTCTTGTATTTCTTTAGGTTGGTAATTGTGTGCAAGAATTATTGCATTTTTTTCATCTTTTAATTTTAAAATTTCCTCTTGGATTGAACTATTCATTATTTTCACCCATGCTGTTTATACATTTTCTAATATCATTTGTAATTTTTAATTTATATTTGTCTTTATCATTTAAATTTTTTACCCAAAATGATACTTTAACTCTGACTTCTTCAAATTTTATTTCTTTTGAAAATACTTCAGGTTTTGGATTTTTAGCCAAATCGTCATATTCGCTAATTTTTGCAATGATTTTGTTACTAAACTCCTCAACATCCACATCCAAAGGCAATCCTACAATGGTGTCAACCCTATATTTTTCAGGAGGTTTGAATTGCAGATAATAGTCGTTAGTCAATGTTGAATTGGGTACATGATTTTTCACTCCTAAATCATCAACCACTACAGTTGATCTAAGTGATATTCGCTCAACATAGCCTTTTTTGCCATTAACTTCAATAGTATCTCCAACTTTGATACTTTTTCCAAGAATTAGAATGATTCCTGAAAACAGATTTGAAATAATGTCTTTAGCCGCAAAGCTCACTGCAATACCCACAATACCTAAACTTAATAATGTTCCCGCAAGGTTGATTCCAAAGAACTGTAGAATGACCATCAATGCTATGAAATATATAATATAATTGATTATGTCTCTAATAAGATAGATTACAGTTTTGTTTTCATCGAATCGATTCATTTTATTCATGGAAAATGCGACTAGTCTTGTTATTATTGATGTTGCTAGGATTACTATTAAAATGTAGACGAGTGTCATTGCAGGATCATCAATTGTTGTTGGAATATTCATAGTATCATCTAATTTTGATTATATCAAAATCTTTAGCTAATTTTGTATTTTCAAATATTTCCTTTGCTTCTTTTAATATTATTTTCGAATACTCTTCACCATATCTTGTACTTATATGCGTTAAAATTAAGTTTTCACTGTTGGATTGATTGGCGATATATGCCGCATCAACAGATGTTGAGTGAGCATGCTCTTCTGCATTGGTATTGTCTTCTTTGCAGAATGTTGATTCATGAATAAGGTAATTGCTGTCTTTTGCAAATTCAACCATTTCCTCACAAGGTCTGGAATCTCCGGAATATGTGATTTTTATTCCTTTTCTAGGTTCGCCAAGAACCTGTTCCGGTTTGATAATTTTACCGTTGATTTCAACTTCCTCTCCATTGTGCAATTTTCCGAAATCGGGACCTACTGGAACGCCAAGTTCAATGGCTTTCTGTCTGAGAAATCTTGGTTTTTTCTTTTCTTCAATTGAATAAGCAAGATTAGGAACATTATGTCTTACTAATTGTGATTTAATAATATATTCTTCAGTTTCTTCTACAATTCCGGATTCTATTTCAATAAATTCAACTGGAAAATCAATTTTACAGTATCCCAAACTGAATATTGCGTTTTTGATTTTACTTAATCCTTTTGGCCCATAGATTGTTAGTTTTTCTTCTCTTCCAAGCAGTCCTAGAGATTGCAATAATCCTGGAAGGCCTAAAATATGGTCTCCATGGTAGTGGGATATAAATATTTTTGATATTTTCATGGGACTTACTTGGGTAGATAACATCTGTCTTTGGGCACCTTCCCCACAATCGAATAAAAATACTTCTCCAAATCCTTTAAAGGCAATTGAAGCTTGATTTCTGGTAATTGAGTGAACTGCAGACGATGTTCCTAAAAATATAATTTCCATATAATCACTTAATTTATATTATAAAATAGATATATATCTTTAATAATTATTAACTTTTAGGTGATTTTTTGGACAGAATTATAGAATATATGCTTGCTGAGGATGAAGGTTTTGGTGATGTAACTTCAAATGCAGTTGTTGAAGAAGGAAAAAATGTAAGTGCATATATTATTTCAAAAGATGATGGTGTTTTAGCAGGTATTAATATTATTCGTGATTTATTTGAAGAGTATGGGATTAATGTCTGCTTTTGGCTATCTGAAGGAAGCAAAATATCTAAAGGGGATGTGTTAATGTCTTTTAATGGTGATGCAAGAACAATTTTGCTTCTTGAGAGGACAGCACTTAATCTGGTAATGAGGATGAGTGGTGTGGCCAGTGCAGCTAATAATTATGTTAATTTAGTTAAGGATTATGATGTAAGTGTTGCAGGGACTCGTAAAACATCTCCTGCTATTGGAAAATATGATAAATATGCATTAAAAGTGGGTGGTGCTGATACTCATAGATTTGCACTTGATGATATGGTTTTAATAAAGGATAATCATATTGCGGCCTGTGGAACTCCTCTGGAGGCTTTACTTAAAGCAAAGGAAAATGTAAGTTTTTCTAAAAAAATAGAAATTGAAGTTGAAACTTTAGATGATGCTGTGGAATGTGTAAAAAACGGTGCTGATATCGTAATGCTTGATAATATGTCTCCAGCAGAAATTAGCGATGTAATTGGCGAGCTTGAAAAATTAAATATTCGTCAAAATTCATTAATTGAAGTATCTGGTGGCATTAATGAAGATAACATATTGGATTATGCTGATTTGGGCGTAGACATTATTTCAATTGGTGCTTTAACACATTCAACAAGGAGTTTGGATTTCAGTTTAAAATTAGATTCTTAATTTTAAAACTTCTTTCAACTCTTCATCGCTCATTTCGGTGATGAATGTTTCGTCGTTGCTTATTGCCTTTTTGGAAAGGTCTGTTTTTCTTTTACTTATCGCATCAATTGCTTCTTCAAGAGTTCCTTTTGTAATAAATCTATAGACCATAACATCTTTTTCCTGTCCGATTCTGTGAACTCTGTCTGTTGCCTGATTTTCAACTGCAGGATTCCACCATAAGTCATAATGAATCACATTACTTGCAGCAGTTAAATTTAAACCTGTTCCGCCAGTTTTAAGTGTCGCTACAAATATTTTATAATTTGGGTCTTCTTGGAAAGTATTTATTATCTCTGTTTTTTCTTTAAGGGTTTGTGAACCATGTAAAAACAATACATCGGTTTTAAACTTTTTGGATATGAGCTGTTGGATTAATTTGCCCATTTCAACATACTGGGTGAAAATTATGACCTTTTCATCCATGTCCAGTATATTTTCTAAAATATTTACTAAAAGTTCCATTTTTCCGGATTCTTTAATTGTGGGTTTTTTGATGTCAAGAAATTGCGCCGGATGGTTGCATGTCTGTTTTAGAGCGGTTAATATTTTTAGAATTATTCCTTTTCTCTGGATTCCTTTGGAATTTTCAATATCAAAAAAGATTTCTTCCAATATGGCATTATATAGCTTAATCTGCTTTTTGGATAATGTGCAGTACACATCATTAATTAATTTATCAGGCAGCTCTTTTTTAATATCTTCATCAGTTTTTAAACGCCTCATTACAAATGGTTTTGCTATTGTTTTAAGGTTTTTTAGGACTTCTTCATCTTCCAATTTTTCTATTGGCATCACATATCTTCGCTTAAAAACATCTTTTGTTGATAAATAGCCGGGATTTATAAAATCAAATATTGACCAGTAATCCATTAGCCTATTTTCAATAGGAGTTCCTGTTAGAGCAACTTTGGTCGATGCCCTAATGCTTTTTATGGCTTTAGTCTGCTCAGTATTTGGATTTTTAATATTTTGCGCTTCATCAATAACGCATATTTTCCAGTTTATATCCGAAAATATATCCAAATCAAGCCTGATGACTCCATAGGAAGTTAAAATAATATCATATTCCTCTAGCGGAAATGTTCTATTGGATCCATGATAAATGTAATATGTCAGTTCGGGGGTGAATTTTTTAATTTCATTTTCCCAGTTTGAAATCAATGTTGGAGGAACGATTATTAGACTGGGTTCGCTGTCGAATTTGTTTTTCTCTTTAAAATAAAGGATTGCACTTAAAATTTGTATTGTTTTTCCAAGCCCCATGTCATCTGCTAATATGCTTCCAAAATTATATTTAATATTTTGAACTAGCCATGAATAACCTATTTTTTGATATGGTCTCAGCTCTCCGGTTAGTGATTTTGGAGCCTTATAAATCTTAGCTTCATTAACCAATTTTTTAAATTTTTTGTAGTCTTGAGGGGTATTGTTTAAATCCATCTTTTCGCCAAATATTGATTCATTAATTAAATGTTATTCAATTAGTTAATTATTTTTTTCGAATAATCTGAAAAATCAACTAAAAAACAAACTTTAATAATATAGTAAAATAATATATATTAAAGATAAAGACTTATTATTTTTTTATATGGTGATGTAATGGTAAAAATAGCAAAATTAGCTTTGGAAGATGGAACAATCTTAAAAGGTGAAGCTTTCGGTTATGAAACCACTAAATTGGGAGAACTTGTTTTTTCTACAGGTATGGGTGGTTACACTGAATCCTTAACCGATCCGTCTTTTAAAGGAGAAATATTAATGTCCACTTATCCTTTGGAAGGAAATCATGGGGTAAGTGAGAAGTGGTATCAATCTGATAAAATCCAGGTTGAAGGTTTTGTTTGTCGTGAAGTCTGTCGTGAAGTTTCCAACTTCGGACCCCAAAAAACATTAGATGAATTTTTAAAAGAATTTGAAACTCCTGGAATTAGTGGAATTGATACTCGTGATTTAACACTTAAAATTCGTGAGCGAGGTTCACTTAAAGCTGCAATTACAACTGAAGATATTGCTGATGATAAACTACTTGAAATGGCTCGTTCACAACCAAATATTGAAGATAAGGATGTTGTGCCATTAGTTTCAACAAAAGAAATTAAAATATTCAATGAAGACGCAGATAAAAAAGTTGCTTTAATTGACTGTGGTGTTAAAAAGAATATTATTAACTCATTTTTAGAAAGGGATATTGGAGTTGTTTTATTCCCTTATGATACTGATTATAAAACTGTACTTGATTATGAACCAAACGGTTTGATGATTACTTCAGGTCCTGGAAACCCTGACAGGGTATCTGAAACTATTGAAACCATGAAAAAATTGTCAAACAGATTGCCAATCTTCGGTATTTGTATGGGTCAACAGTTAATTGCAAAGTCATTTGGTGCAAGGTCTTATAAAATGAAATTCGGCCACCGTGGTGAAAACCAGCCGGTTAAAGATTTAGCTACTGGTAAAGTGTTCATAACTTCACAAAACCATGGATTCACAATTGACAAAGAGTCCCTAAAAGAGACAGATTTAGTATTAACTCAAATTAACTTAAATGATGGAACTCCGGAAGGTATTTCTCATAAGGAATTGCCACTACATTGTATACAATACCATCCTGAAGCAGGTCCTGGTCCAAACGATACAAGAAGTATTTTTGATGAGTTCAATCAAATGATGGAGGATTACTGATGCCAGTTGATAAGGATATTAAAAAAGTATTAATTATTGGTTCTGGACCTATTCAAATCGGACAGGCTGCAGAGTTCGATTACTCCGGTTCTCAAGCTTGTAAATCATTAAGAGAGGAAGGTATTGAAACAGTTCTTGTTAACAGTAATCCTGCTACAATCCAGACAGACTTGGGTATGGCAGACACTGTTTATACTGAACCATTGACTCCAGAAATTGTTGCAAAAATTATAAAAGAAGAAGAAATTGATGCTATTTTACCAACTATGGGTGGACAAACCGGATTAAACATTGCAACAGGACTTGGAGATTTAGGTTTACTTGAAGGAATTAAAGTTTTAGGTTCTGATGTCCAAACAATTAAAGATGTTGAAGATAGGGATTTATTCGCTAATTTGATGGAAGATATTAATGAGGAAATTCCAAAATGTCAGGCGGTTAATAGTGTGGATGAAGCACTTGAAGCCGTAAAAGAAATTGGTTATCCTGTAATTGTAAGGCCAGCATTCACATTAGGTGGAACTGGTGGTGGAATTGCACATAATGAAGAGGAATTAATTGAAATTGCTAACCATGGTCTTGACATGAGTTTCATTAATCAGGTTCTCATCGATGAATCAGTTCTCGGATGGAAAGAAATAGAATTTGAAGTAATGAGAGATAAGGAGGATACCTGTATCATCGTCTGTACTATGGAAAACATTGATCCAATGGGTATTCACACCGGGGACAGTGTTGTAGTTGCTCCTATTCAAAACTTATGTGATGAAACTATTCAAAAAATGCGTGATGCATCAATCAAGATTATTAGGGCATTAGGTATTCGTGGTGGATGTAATATTCAATTCGCACTCAATCCTGAAACTGATGAATACAAGGTTATTGAAGTAAATCCTCGTGTATCCAGAAGTAGTGCACTTGCTTCAAAAGCAACAGGTTATCCAATCGCTAAAATTTCATCAAAAGTTGCTTTAGGTTTGACTTTGGATGAAATTAAAAATGACATTACAAAAGAAACTCCTGCATCTTTTGAACCTGCTATCGATTATGTGGTTATTAAAATTCCAAGATGGCCATTTGATAAATTTAAAGGAATTGGCCGTGAAGTTGGAGTTCAAATGAAAGCGACAGGAGAAGTAATGGCTATTGGAAGAACATTCGAAGAAGCATTCCAAAAGGCATTAAGATCTCTTGATATGGGCTTTGACGGATTTGAATATGTTGAATATACTGAGGAAGATCTTGCAAATCCTACTGATATGATTTATTTCCAAATATATTCTGCAATTAAAGATGGAATGGATATCGATAAAATCAGAGAACTCACTAATATTGATAATTTCTTCTTATACAAAATCAGAAACATTGTTAACTTTGAAAACGATGTAACTGCTGATAAACTGGATGATGAAGTATTCTTGAGAAAAGCAAAACAGTTGGGTTGTTCTAATAGAAGACTTGCAAGTTTATCAGGTCAGACTGAAGAGTACATCAGAAATCTGCTTTCAAGATACAATATCAAACAATCTTATAAAATGGTAGATACCTGTGCTGCTGAATTTGAAGCTAAAACTCCATATTACTACAGTAGCTATGATATTGGTAATGAATTGGTTTCCACCACTAAAAAGAAAGTTGTTATTCTTGGTGCAGGTCCAATCAGAATTGGTCAAGGTATTGAGTTTGATTACTGTTGTGTACATTCTTCTCTTGCATTAAAAGAAGAAGGTATTGAAACAATTTTAATCAACAACAACCCTGAAACTGTAAGTACTGATTATGATATTTCAGATAAACTGTTCTTCGAACCATTAACCTTTGAAGATGTGATGGGTGTTATTGAACAGGAAAAACCGGATGGTGTAATCGTACAATTCGGTGGTCAAACTTCTATTAACTTGGCAGTACCTCTTGCAAATGCAGGTGTTAAAATTTTAGGTACTCCATATGAGAGTATTGATAGGGTTGAAGACAGGGAATTATTCGCTGAACTTTTAGAAAAATTACATATTCATCAGGCACCATATGGAACAGCAAATTCTTTTGATGAAGCAAAAGAAATTGCTGAGAGAATTACATTCCCAGTTCTTGTTCGTCCATCTTATGTTATTGGTGGAAGAGCTATGGAAATTGTTTACGATAACAATGAGCTTGAAGAATATATGAAAGAAGCCGTAAAAGTATCTCCTGAACATCCTATTTTAGTGGATAAATTCTTAGAGGATGCAATTGAGCTTGATGTTGATATATTATGTGATGGTGAAGACGTATTTATTGCAGGTATTATGGAACACATTGAAGAAGCAGGTGTTCACTCAGGAGACTCTGCATGCGTAATACCTCCTCAAACTATACCTGAGCATATTTTAGATACTATTCGTGAAAATTCAACCAAATTGGCATTGGAATTGGATGTTAAAGGTTTAATGAATATTCAGTATGCAGTTAAACTTGATGAAGAGATGGTCTACATTATCGAAGCAAATCCTCGTGCAAGTAGAACTGTTCCGTTTGTAAGTAAAGCAATTGGTGTGCCACTCGCCAAAGTTGCAACCTGGATTATGCGGGGTGCTAAATTAAAAGACTTTGGTTTAACTAAAGAAATTAAAATAGATCATGTTGCTGTTAAAGAGTCTGTATTCCCATTCTTGAAACTGCCTGAATCCGATACTGTACTTGGACCTGAAATGAAATCAACCGGTGAAAGTATTGGTATAGATGAAAACTTTGGAATGGCGTTTTACAAATCACAACTTTCTGCAGGTATGGAACTTCCTAAAGAAGGAACAATCTTTATCAGTGTAAAAGAAACTGATAAGAAAAAGATTAGACCAATTGCAGAAAAAGCAGCTAATTTAGGATTTAAAATCATGGCAACTGATGGTACTGGTGATGCAACTGGCCTTAGTGATGTTGAAAAAGTGTTAAAAGTATCACAAGGATCTCCAAACATCAGGGATGAAATCTTAAATAAGAATGTTGATTTGATTATCAACACTTCTGAAGGAAAACAATCTGCAAAAGATGGTTACATCATTAGAAGATTAGCTATTGAACTTGGTATACCTTATGTTACCACATTGGCAGGTGCAAGAGCAGCATTAAATGCAATTGCGGCTGTACAAAATAGCGAAATGAATGTTAAATCTTTAAATGAATATACTGATGGAGAATAATTATTCTCTATCCTTTTTTTAATTATTATATAGGTAGTCTTTAATATTAATACCGCATGAAGGACAGTCTTCTGCTCCAATTTTCAGCCTGCTTTTACATTTAGGGCAGAAATTAAGTTGAACTTTATATTCCTTGCTTTGATCAATAATGATATTGACTTCAATTCTTTGTGAAACGTTTGTTTTTAAGACACTTTTATCCCAGTCATTGTCCATTAGAAGTTTTTTATAATAGAATGCTTCGGTCATGGTATCGTAGTAACCGATTATTTCATCCATTCTTTTAATATAAAAACCTCTTTTTTTGTGGTCAAAGAGAATTTCTCCCTCTCTTTCTTTTTTGTTTATTTTTGTTCCTTTTATACGCCCTTTAGGTCGTTTTTCAGGAAATGGTGGTAGTTCCATATTTTCATATTTGTTTTCAAGGTCACATTCCACAAGCAAATCATAATCGAAATTACAAAAAAACAGTGCATCTCGTTCATACAATGCATCGGATAATTTGGAAAACTCTCCATAATCTTTATTATTATGTTTAACCCTATATACATCGCCAGTTTTCACAATGTTTCTGTAGAAGTATCGCAGTTCCTGAGAGTTAATAAAAATCATCCCCAATGTTTTAAAAAATGATGAAGAGGTTTTTTAGATATTTAATAAAAATGTTATTTACTTCAATTTAATATTGTATTTTAAGATTAAATAAATTTAATGATAAATAATTTTATTAATAAAAAAAATTAGAATTTCCATTAATGTTTACTATAGCAAATGGAATTATTCTAAAAGGTCAAAATTTGGTTTCATCCAGAGAAAACATTGTTGTTGAAGAGGGTAAAATCATTGAAATAGCTAAAGATGCAAAGGAAGGTAAAATCATTGATGTTGATGGAGCTGTAGTTTGCCCTTCATTTATTAATGGTCATATTCATATTGGTGACTCAATAATTAAAGATGAGGGATATGGTCTTTCATTAAGCGAAATGGTCAAACCTCCTAATGGTGTTAAACATAAAGCTCTTGCTAATGCAACAGATGATGAGCTGATTGAAGCTATGAAATCATCCATGTGGGACATGGTTAATTCTGGTACAACTCATTTCATTGATTATCGTGAAGGAGGACTTCATGGAATCAAACTCTTAAAAGAAGCTAGTGCAGATATTCCAATCAAACCAATTATTTTAGGTCGTGATGATAGTTTTTATGGCGATAATCCAGATTTAAGCCAAGTAAAAAAAGCTATTAAAAAAATTCTTAAAGTCGCTGATGGAATTGCACCAAGCGGATTTGGTGAGATAAGTGAAGATGTGGCTAGATTAATTTCAGATGAATGCAGTAAACAGGGTAAAATCTCTTCAATTCATGTTGCAGAATCGGAATCCAACCAAATTGAATCTTTAGAAAAGTTTAACAAAACTGAAATTGAAAAAGGAGTTAATAACGATTTTTCTCAGTTGGTTCATGTTACAAATCCTAAAAACAATGATTTGGAGTTAATTAAAAATTCACAATCAAATATTGTTGTTTGCCCAAGGGCTAATGCATCATTGAATGTTGGCGTTTGCAGATTAAATGAAATGTTAGATATGGGCATTGAACCGATTTTGGGAACAGATAATGTTATGTTGAATTCTCCTAATATGCTAAGGGAGCTGGAATTCAGTTTAAAATTAATGTCTGTTTATTATAAGTCATATATTGATCCTAAAGAATTGCTGAAAATGGCTACTACAAATATATGCAATCACACAATCAACAATGTTGTACAAAAATCTTTCATAATGGAAGATAATTTTGCCGAATTTGTTGTATACAAATCTTTTTCTAAAAATCCTTATCTTAATATATGTAATCGCTGTGAAACGAAAAATATATTATATATCATTAACAAAAAAGGTATTGTATAATATCATGGATGAAAAAATCTATGTAATAATGGGAGATGTTAATGATGTATAGTAAAATATTAGTTCCTACAGATGGGTCAGAATTTGCAAAAAAGGCTCAAAAACATGCATTATTTTTAGCAAGTGTTTCTGGAGCTGAAATAATTGCTGTGAGTGTCACAGAGAATAATTTTGTTAACGGACTTCCATTAGATGATGAAGTACACCAATTAAATCAAATCTTAAAAGAGAGATCAGAAGAAAACCTTGAAGAATTTGACAAATTGAATAATGAGGATATTAAGATTACTCATGTTATTAGAGAAGGTTCTCCTGCAAGATGTATTTTGGATGTGGCAAAAGAAGAAGATGTTGATTTAATAGTTATGGGTAGTTCAGGTAAATCCGGATTCGATAGATTTATAATGGGTAGTGTGGCGGATAAGGTTGTAAATTCAGCTAAATGCGCAGTGCTTGTAGTTCATTAGATATTATAATTGTATTTATGTTTATAGTTTATTAAGGTGTTTTTATGTTAGTTAAAAGAACCATGTCTAAAAATGTAGTTAGTGTATCTGTTCCAGGTAACAGAGAAAAAGTTTTAGACTTAATGAGAAAAGAGAAAAAAGCAGTACTTCCTGTTGTTAAAGAAGGTACTGACATTTTAGTAGGACTAGTAACTCGTTCTGATTTAATTAATAATCCTGATGAAGAACAAATTGCAATGTTGATGAGTAGAAATTTGGTTACTGTTAATCCTAGTGATGATGTAACAGTTGCTGCTCGTAAAATGATGGAAAATGATGTAAGAAGAGTTCCTGTAGTAAATGAAGAAGGGGAACTTGTTGGAATAATCACATCTTTTGATTTAGTATCCAAAGCTTTAACTAAAATCACTATTGATGATGCTGTTGAAAACTATATGATTACAACTGTTCCAACCACTTGGGAAAAAGCTCCTTTAAATGTTGCTTTTGAAAGTATGAATCAATTCGGATTAAAATCTATTTTGGCTTTAGATGATGAGGCTAAATTATCCGGTATTTTAACTGAAACTGATTTTATCTCTGAAATTGAAATTATCTCCGAGAGAAGTGAACACAGTTCTACTGTTGGTACTGAAGGAGATAAATGGTCTTGGGATAGTACCTCTGTATTATACATTGAGAAAAACAGTTTAAAATTCACAGATAAAGTAGTAAGTGATGTTGCAGTTGGTAATGTTGAAGTAGCTAACTCCAAAACTAAAGTTTCCGATTGTGCTAAAAAAATGAAATCCTTAAACATTGAACAAATTCCTGTTATCGGTGTTGAAGGAGATTTAGTCGGTCTTGTTAGAGCTAGTGATTTAATTAGAGCATTAGTAGAATAACTGTGATACGATGGCTGTTAGTCCAGTATTAGTGGTTAAAGTAGTTGATGACAGTAGTGTGGGTGTTCGTGCAAGATTATATGATGATTTTGTAGAGCATGAAATTGTTCTCAATTCAGTTCTTACTTATTGGTGGGCTAATAATTTGCCACCTGTTGTTAAATTTTTAGAGTTATTTGAATCTGTTATAAAAAGAACCATCAATGAATTAATGCCTCATAAGGAATTAAAACTTAAATATGAGGTTAAAGCAGATGATGAATTGGAATGCGCTTCACAAATCGAAATCAATTTAATAGAAATTGAGGCAGATGAAACAGGATTTAAAATTGATGGAAAACTATTGGCTCTAAAAGGATTTTCAAAACCAAAAGAAAATCATGAAGTTAAGCAATTCATCAAAACTTTTGAAAAAAATATTGAAACTCCAGATATTATTTTAAAAAAATATCAAGAGATGAAAAGGTGAGTTTTAATAATTTTTACTTTTTTTAGATATTTCTTCTAATTTTAGGCAATATTTCCATAAACTCCTCTAATGCACTTTCATAATCTCTGAAATTATTTCCTTTTATTAGTCCATTTTCATTAATGGTAATATTTCCAATAGTAATCTCTTTAGGATTTACAGATTTTATTTTTTCAAAATTGTTTTTAGTATTTTCGAGGTTAATTGTGAATGGAAGTTCATGTGAAAATGATCCGTTTTCATAGCTGAGTGAAATGAATTCATTATCATCAATTGGTGTTAAATTTAATGCAACTTTTTTACAGCCGTATGATTTTAATGCATCGTTTATTTGTTTAAATTTATTTTCACATAGAATTTCATCAATATCATCTACTTCACATAGACAAACTTCTTTAAAATCTCTAACTTTGACTATTTTACAGTTGGTGTTTGCTGAAATATAATCTTCGCACTTGCCAATCCTTTCAATTTTTTCTTTTGTTGTTGGGGTGTTGGTTGGAATTCTAGTTGCAAGGCAAGTTGTTGATTTTGAATAAGGAATGTTGTTTTCCTCTAGATATTCATGGATTTCTTTTGAAGTCAGTCTGGCTTCAATTAATGGGGTATTGAAATTTTTGCCATAAGTTATTAAAATTCCCGGTCTGTCTGAAATCAAATCGCTAATGTTATTTCCATCACAGATGTAGTCAAAACCATTTTTTTGAGCGGTTTCTATAATTTTTGAGTACATCATGTTTCTGCAGTTATAACATCTTTTAGAATCATTTTTAAGAAATTCTTCATCATCATAAAAATTAATATCAATTATTTCATGTTGGATTTTAAATAGAGAGCATACTTCTTTTGCATGTTTGATAAAACCGGTTGGCATTATATGATTGTCTATGGTGATTGCTAAGGTGTTTTCAGCAACTTTTGAAGATAAATATGCTATCAAGGTTGAATCAGCACCGCCGGAAAATCCGATAGCCACTTTTTTATCTTTAAGCTGATCTTTAACAATTTGAATTTTATCTTCTAAATTCATTGTATCTCATTTTTTATATGGTTGATAAGGTCTTTTGCATCTTCTTTTTTAATGTCAGGTGATTTGCGAATAAAATTGATTAAATCATCTTTTTTTTCTTCACTCAAACTTGATTCAGCTAAAGTTTGTCCGTAATTTCTTTTTGGATAATATGTCTTTTTGGCGATTTCAAGCAATTCTTCTTTTTCACCGTCAGTAATGATATTTTCATCTGTTGCGTTGTCAAACACATATCTCATGCTGATTAGAGGTATTGAAAGAGGTTCCAATGTTTGTGAATCAAGCATTACTGCAACTTCATCATCGGAATCCACAATTCCATTTGCATACTGTTCGTAGCAATAACCTATTCCAACCATTCCTAATGTGTCAAGTTCAGATGCTCGCAGTGCCCCCATACTTGAAGCACCATATACTTTAATGCCATTATTTAACACGTTTAGGATTTCCTTATGGCCTACAGCGGAGTTTTGGTGAAACACTCCATCGATTATTCCAATGATGTCCGGATGTTCTTTTAAAGCCAAAGATAAATCTCCTCGTTGAAGAGGTCTTTTATAAATTACTTTAATACCCTCTGTCGAATCAAGGATTTCTTTTGCTTCATCAAAAGGGAGTGATAAACCGGTATAAATAATAATTTTAATCATATTATCGGACTTTTAAAAATCTATAACCTGCACGGGTTTGGTCGATGGCATAAAGTTCCATTTCAGGTATTATTACACGCACGACACTAACGTCAAGTTCAGGACGTGTTAAATCAACATATAATATTTTTTCAATATCATTTGCCACCAATTCATTTTTAACGATTTCAATATCTTCTGTAATGGATGATGTACTTTTATTTTCAATATCTTGAAGTGAAATTTTTTCATCTTCATCTCTAAAGTAATATTTGTTGATTCTTTTCATCCGTTCATAGCCTGCTTCACGTGCAAAATCTGCTCTGACAGTGTCTTCACGTGCACCGTTAATCTGTGTTGCTCTGCTTTGTGCCACTTCAGTTAAAGCCCTAAGAATTGCAACTTCGGAATCTAAGTGGGTTCCCATTCCTAAGGTTAAAAGTCCAGCATCTTTTGTTTTTGTATCATCGGCAGAAGCAGCTATTGTTGGGATTTGAATATCTGCTGTAAAATCCATTAATTTTATTTTAATTCCTTCAGACTCGAATTTGTTGATAATGTCATTAATTAATTCACTTTCAATACTGTCCAAATCAATTTGAGCGTAATTTTTATGGGTTAACTCGAAAATGCTCCATGCATCTCTTTCAATCACTTCAAGCATTCCATGCAATATTGCTTCTTCCAGAATATTTCCAGATGCAAGGCCGTTTGTGTTGGATTTAAATAGTTTTTGAGCACCATCTTTTATATTATATGGATGAAAAACTGCATTTGTCGGAATATAATAGTCATTATTGGATATTATATCATGAGCAATGCTCCACTCCAAGTTCAAATCATCAATGTCTTTTTTTTCAAACTCTTTTGGAAGGTTCAGTGATTTAGGATCAATATAATCTCCAATTTCTGAAATTCCAGATAAATTGGCAACAATAGTTTCATCGCTGTTTTGTCTTTCAGCAGAATATCTCTCAAAACCTTCCATCATTGCTGATGCTTTTGCATGGTCTTTTGAAATTCCTTTTCCACCATAAATGCTGACTCCACCTTCCTGAGCAGTAGGTCTGATGGCCGTATAAATCGGAAGGCCCACTCTGTCCAAATCAGTAATGTCAGCAATACGAGTTATTCCAGCTGTTTTCAATTTGTCCTGGTTAATTTCAATAGTTTTACTTGGAGCTATAACTCTGTGAGTTCCTTTAAAGTATGTAATCTCTTCACTCATATTAAAATCCTATAATCAATCTTACAATATTTTCAACACCAAATCGCATTGACAAAATTGTCATTATACCTGCAATAGCTATTGTAACAATCCAGATTCCAATATTCCAGCGCATTACTTTAGACCCGTCCAGGTTTCCAACAGGAAGTAAATTGAATGCTGCTAAAAAACTGTTAATTGAATAACCCATTGAACAAACAATAAATATTGACAATGAGGTTTCGGATGTAAATGCTGCAGGATAAACTGAAACTGCAACCGCCAGAAATACTAGTGCAAGAACTATATTGACAATCGGGCCCGCAATAGATATTTTTCCGTTAATTTCATCAGTCATGTAATTTGCATATGTGTAAACTGCACCTGGAGCTGCAAATACGAATCCGAAAAATGAGGTTACAAGTGCAAATAACAATCCTTGTGGCCATAATTTAAATTCTGCCCAGTAACCATACTTCATTGATACAAATTTATGGCCCAGTTCGTGTAAAATAAAACCCAATCCTACACCAACCATAATGTATGGAAGCAAGTTAAGTAAAGCATTCATGTTACGGCCGGTATTTGCAATTCCAAAACACAATGAAATAACGACAAATGCTATAAATAAATCTCTTATTTCACTAGCTGTAAACTTAAACATAATGTTAAAATATCTAATTTTATATATAAAGTTTTTTCTAATATTAATTATGGAACTACATATTTGCAATATATTAGATGATTTAAAAAAAGATGATATTCAAGCTTACCTGCTTACTCAATTTACAAATATTGAATATATTTCAGGTTACAAACCCACCAGTTTCGCTTTTTGTGTAATTAAGGAAAATCCAATTATTTATGCATCAAAAATGGACATGGAAATAGCCACTAAAACATCTTGCATTGATGTTAAGGAGTATGAATCATTTAAATTAATGGTCGATGAGCTAAAAAATGAGGGAATTGAAACTCTTGCAATCGAACCTGAACTTCCATACAGCAGTTATGAAAAATTAAGGGATGATTTTGAAATAACTTCAAAAACATATATTAACGCTCAAAGAATGGTCAAAACTCCTGAAGAAATTGAAAAAATTGAAAAAGCAACAGAAATTGCTCAAAAATCTTTCATACAATTGGATGTTTTAAATAATGGGAATTCAGAAAAAGCTATTGCTTTTGATCTTGAAAGGTTAATGATTGAAAATGGAGCATCTAAAGAGTCATTTGATACTATTGTAACCAGTGGTGCTAACTCAAGCCTTCCACATGCAACTCCTCAGGACAAATTACTGGAAAAACCAGTTTTAATTGACTGGGGCGCTATTTTTAAAGGATACTGCTCTGATAATACTAGGACTGTTGTTTACAGTGAATCGCAGCAGGAAATTTGGGATATTGTCGCTGAAGCTCATGACAAAGCAATTAAAGCTATTAAACCTGGTCTTAAATGTTGCGAAATCGATAAAGTTGCTCGAGATATCATAGCCGAATATGGTTATGGTGATAATTTTATTCATTCAACAGGCCACAGTTTGGGTCTTGACATTCATGAAACACCAGGATTTTCGCTTCGTGATGATACAATAATTAAAGAAGGTATGGTTATTACAGTGGAGCCTGGAATATATCTTGAAGGGGAATTCGGAGTTAGACTGGAAGATACTGTGGCAATTTATAAAAAAGGATTGGTAATTGGGGATTTACCTCTTCAATTTGATTAAATAATTGGATATTCTTATAAAAGGTGTTAAAGTGAAGATTATGGATGCTTTAAAAGTCTATTTAACTGATTGGAAAAATCTCCTCACTCATGGGATTGTAGGGGTATTTCTTTTGTATTGTTTGCTTTTTGCTCCTGTAGCTTGGTATTGGAGGATTATTTTATTTGTCATTGTCATTGTATTCAATGTTGTTAGGATGAAATACTCCAAAAATGAGAAATGATATTTCTGGATTTTTTTACATATCTTCACATTAACAGTACTTTTGTTTTCACTTTCTAAAATTGTTTTTAAATATAACTAACACTTTATATGCTTTAAAATCTAATATTATTTCATGAAATTTAAAATAATATCTAATTTAGCAGTATTTTTAGACAATATTATTCCTGAAAAGTATTTATCCAAGTTCCAGGAATTTTTGCTTAGTGGGGCGATTTTTACAGAAGCAAGTAAAGTTTTGGCAATATTAATAATTTTTATAATGATTAGTGAAATTGCACTTGCAATAACATTAACAATTCTAAATCTTCCGGTGTCTATATTAATGTTACCACTTTTCATAATTCCTGGTCTTTTCACATATGTTGTCGTTGTACAGGAGAGACGAGCACAAGAAATTGAAAAATCAGCACCTGACTTTTTAAGGCAATTGGCATCAATGCTTCAAGTTGGTCTCAGTTTTGAAAATGCGATGGAAGACATGGCACAGTATGCCAATGGGCCGCTCTACGATGAAATGAGGCGAACAATCATTGAAATTCGAATGGGTCGCAATTTCGATGATGCCTGGAGAGCAATGAGCAAAAGGCTGAAATCAAAAGAACTGGAGAGAATATTTGGAATAATTCTGGATGGCCGTAAAAGCGGATCAAGCATTTCAAATGTGTTGGAAGATGTTTCTGATGATTTGAGAGATTTACTTGCACTTAAACGTGAGAGAAAATCTGCTGTAATGATGTCTGTAATGTTTTTGTTAATTTCAGCAATTATTGCAACACCATTTGCAATCGGGATGGTAGGGGTGTATTCGAGTTTTATGCAAAGCTATGGGCTTGAATCTGAAATTATTTTAACCGCACCAGTTGCAGGTGAGATATATCTGATAATTCACTCTGTTTTGGTTGGTTTTATTATTAGTATTATTATGTATGGTGATGTTAAAAAAGGAATTAAGTTTTCTCTGCCTCTTGCAACAGCATCTTTTGGAATATTTTATTTTATCTCTACATTTGGTGGTAACTTGCTTATGGGGGGATTTTAATGGATAACAGCGGACAAACATCTGCAGAATTTATACTGCTCATTGGAGGAATTATTGTTGTAGTGTTGCTTGCCATTTACATGTACAATAATTATATCGCTGATTTAAGTGGGGAAATTTCATCAAAGGAAGTCAGTGAATTTAATAACGAGTTGACTAATTTGGCGGGATACTTCAAATAACTTTAAAATTGATAATTTTATTCATTTTATTTACTTTTTTAATTTTAATTTGTTTGGTTTAAAATAACTGTCTTTACTTTGTTTTCTTGAATTGAATTTTTTTCCAATAATTGAATATTTTCTTTTAAATTTTTCCAAAGATGTCTAATTTACATTATTTTATCAATCTGAGTATAAATGATATATCGGAATTATTTTTTACTAAATAATATTCAGATTCTATAATTCACTTCAAAATCGTAATAATTATGTTTTATATTGTATTAACTTCTACTAAATGATTGTTTGTGTGATATTTTTGTTGAATTTTTTTTAGAAATTATCTCAAATATAAGTTTTTTAAAAATTTTCTCAGATTATGGGATTTTTGTTCTAATAGGGTATTTTTAGTATCTGATTTTAAAATATTTGTTAATTGTATAAAATAAATATTAATAACTTTTATTTTTAGTTCTAAATTGTTTTGCATTAATTATTGTAACTTAATTTCATCCGAGTAACTTCATTTTTTTTCCATATTTTCCTTTTTAAAAAAGTTTCTATCTTATTTTTAAATGTACTTTATTAAAATTTTAAATATTGGTGATTAACGGCTAAATATGTATAAAACCATATTTTTTAATGCCATTTTAAAAAATAGTACATTTCAGCATGTTACACTTGAAATACACCTCTCACTGGCAATTAAATATTTGAAAATAATGGCATTATATTTATTAGTTTTTTTAAACAAACTTTTAGTCAAGGTGATATAGATGGATATGTTGATTGGCGGAAAACACATTTTGGGCGAGGATGTAGAAGAAGTAAAAAATCCATATAATGGTGAAGTAATTGATACAATTCCAATTGCACACCTTCAAACTGCAGATTTAGCTATTGGCCAAGCGAATAAAGCCAAAAAATCCATTCAGGAAATGTCTGCTTTTAAAGTTTCAAATAAATTATTTGATGTTGTGGATAAATTAAAACAAAAACGCTGGGAATTTGCAGAGTTATTGACCATGGAGGTTGGAAAACCGATTAATGAGTCTTTAGTTGAGCTTGACAGATCAATAGAAACATTAAAACTTGCAGCAGAAGAGGCTAAAAGAATTTATGGTGAAAGTGTGCCGTTAGATGCCGGACTTAATGGTAAAGGATTTTTTGCTTTCACTCAAAAAGTTCCATTGGGAGTTGTTGCAGCAATTACTCCGTTTAACTATCCGTTGAACTTAACTATTCACAAAATTGCCCCTGCAATTGCCTGTAAAAATACTGTAATTATAAAACCTCCTACTGAAGCTCCATTGACTGTCATGAAATTCGCAGAGCTTCTTGCTGAAGAGTTTCCGGATGGTGTTGTAAATACCATAACTGGATACGGATCTGAAGTGGGGGATTATTTGGTAACATCTCCGGATGTTAACAAGATTTCATTTACGGGAAGCGTTACAACCGGTTTGATGATATCTCAAAAAGCTGGAATGAAAAAAGTGACATTGGAACTTGGTGGAAATGATCCAATGATTGTCTTAAATGATGCAGATATTGACAAAGCAATCAAAGGCGTTATAAATGGAGCATTCCTTAATGCAGGCCAGGTATGTATGGGCGTTAAAAGAATCATTGTTGAAGATGAAATTGCAGATGAATTTTGTGAAAAATTAGTCGTCGAAACCGAAAAATTGGTCATGGGAAATCCATTGGATGAAAAAACAACTTTGGGAACATTAATTTCTGAAAAAGCCGCAATTCAAGTTGAACAAAGTGTAAATAATGCTGTTCACTTAGGTGCTGAAATATTAACCGGTGGAAAACGTAACGGTGCATTTTATGAAGCTACTGTAATTGATGATGTCACACAGAATATGGATTTGGTTGTACGAGAAACATTCGGACCTGTTGCGCCAATTATTCGTGTAACTGATTTGGATGAGGCAATTGAAGTTGCAAATGCGACAGAATATGGTTTGCAGGCGGGCGTATTTACTAATGATTATTCTAATGCAATGAGGTGTGCTCAGGAAATAGAGGCAGGTACTGTATTTGTTAATAAACAATCAACATTCAGAACTGATAACATGCCGTTCGGCGGTTTTAAAAATAGTGGAGTTGGAAAAGAAGGAATTAAATATGCTGTCGATGAGATGACTAAAACAAAATTGATTGGTCTTAATTTAAGATAGTGTTGCTTAATTTGGACTAAAAAAAGAAAATAAGTTTTAAACTTATTTTAAATAATTTTCAACAAGGTTACGTGTTTCGTTAAGAGATTCCATAGGGATTCCTTTAGGCATCTGACCAAGTTCGCCGTCGACATCTTTGAGGATACTTCCGTTCATTCCAAGAAACATTCCTTCACTTACGATGCCGCCAAATGTTTCCGGAGGAAGTAAGGAAACGCCTACTTTATTGTCATCTTTAACATTCAAATCATTAGTGACGACTGTGATGGCACGTTTTCCTAAATTAACGTTGCAAAGCATGAGTTTGTCATTTTGGGGATGTTGTGTAACGCTCATTACTTCTCCAACTTTAATGTCAACACCCATGATGGGATCATTAATGGGACCTAATGCCAAACGGTCTTTAAGGCCGATAATTGTATCTAGGAAAAATCTCACTTTGGCAATATTTTCCTGGGTTTTTTCCCTATCTTCCTTAGGAGCATTGCTTAAGAATTTTTTATTCCAATCATCTCCTCCTAAATATTCAATAATCTTTAAAGCTTTATCTTTTAAAGCCGCAACATCTGGGGAGTTTACTAATTCATCTCCTTCAAGATAAGAATAAGTCAATGATTGAAAATCACTATTCATTTGCTTTCCCAAATCAACAGCCTGTTTTTTATTCCAACTTCCTCTAAATGATGCTGTCGGAATAAGATTTAAGTAGTTCTCTCTTGCTTTGCTTGCTACTAAAATTCTGTAATCTTTTGTTGTATCCCACATTTGAAGTCCTCTTTATTGTCTAAATTATATTTTAATTTTATAATTTAATAAATTTTTTGCAAATAAAGGCATTTTAAACTTTAAAAAACATAAACTATTTATATTAACAATTAAATAAAATAATACATATTTAATTTATTATTATTTTATATTGTGGTGTAAAAATGGTAGAAGTTTCAAAATTACGCAGTTTAGATATTTATACCAACACAGGACATTATGTTGGTCGTGTAGAAGACGTTATTCTTAATATTAGATTAGGAACTATTTCAAAATTACAAGTTAGAGCTATTGAACAAGAAAGAAAACCAGCAGGTTTTGTTAATCAGTTTTTAGGAAGTATTCGTGGAGAATCTCCTGAAGAAAATGATATGAGGTCTTTCCAAAACGATTTGTTGACTGTGGATTTTGATAAAGTTCAAGCTATTGGGGACATCATGTTAATTAATCCTAGAGACATCAAAAAAGTTTCTCCAGAACCTCAAATCCCTGAAGCACCAGCTCCAAAACAACCTGAAACTCAACCACAAAATGAAACTCAAATCCAGTTTGAGACTGAAAGATTATAAATAATCTTTCCATATTCTTTTTTTATTTTTAATTTCTTTCTTAACTAATTTTATGTGTGATACTATGAAAGTAGGTATTATAGGCTGTGGAGCTATTGCTAATATTATTACAACAAGCATTGTTCCGGAAGATAATGGTATTGATGTCGCATACTTTTTTGATAAGGATATTGAAAGAGCTGAAAATTTAGCCAGCTTTGCCGGCGGTGTGGCAGCACTTGATTTTGATGATATGGTAGATAATGTTGATTTGGTTCTAGAATGCGCTTCACCAGATTCTGTTAGACTTTATGCTCCAAAAGTTTTAGCTAAAGGTCGAGACATGATCGTAATGAGTGTTGGTGCATTTATGGATATGGATTTTTACACAGAACTTGAAAGCATTGCCGAAGAAAATAATGCTAAAATTCACCTTCCTTCAGGTGCAATTGTTGGTTTGGATGGCATTAAGGCAGTTGCTAAATTTGGGCTGGAAGAAGTCAGTCTCATTACACGAAAATCTCCGAAATCTCTTGGAAAGGATATTGACGAAGTTGAAGTGTTGTTTGAAGGTAAAGCTTCCGAAGCTGTCAAGGAGTTTCCATTAAATATCAATGTTGCTGCAACTATCAGCATAGCTTGTCAAAGGGATATTGATGTTAAAATCATTGTTGATCCTAGTGTTGATAGAAATGTGCATGAAATCACTGCTAGAGGGGACTTTGGTGAGTTTAAAACAACTACTATGAATTATCCATGTGCTGCAAATCCAAAAACTAGTATGCTTGCAGCACTTTCAGCCATTAGGCTTCTTAAAAGTTTTAATGAAACTATTAGTGTGGGAATGTAGATGAAAGATTATGAAGTTTATTCGTCACTTAAAGTTCCGAAAAATTCAAAGGTTATTATGAGATTGGACGGCAGGAGTTTTCACTCTCTAGCTCGTGATTTAAATCTGGTAAAGCCTTATGACGAAAACTTCTATAAGGTAATCTCTGAAGTTTGCAGGGATTTATTTGAGGAATTTTCCCCATTATTTATTTATACTTTTTCAGATGAAATAAGCTTACTTTTTGATAAACTTCCTTATGATGGCAGAATTGAGAAATTAAATTCAGTAATTGCAGGTTTTACATCCAGTTCATTTGTCTTACATTATAATACAGATTTTAAAAAGCCTCCTGCTTTTGATTCTAGAATTATTCCTATTAATGATGAAAATATTCTGGAATATTTCAAATGGAGGCAGGAGGAATCATGGGTTAACTGTGTCAATTCACATGGTATTAGCTACCTCAAATCCAAGTATTCAAATAATGTAGCCAATGATAAAATAAATGGCATGAGTTTAAGTGATGTACATGAATTACTGTTCCAAAATGGAATTAACTTGAATGATGTTGAAACTTATAAAAAAAGAGGAATTGGAATATATAGGAAAAATAAAAAAGTTGTAGGGTTTAATAAAAAAGAAAATAAGGAGCAAACTTCCTATAGAAGTCATATTTATATTGACTGGCAAATCCCTAAATTTAGTGAAGAATTCTTTAAAGAGATTGGTGTTTTAATATGAGTTTTATTTCCAAATTATTCCCAAATAATGATGATGAATTTAAAGAGGTTAGGGTAGATAGGGAAGTTTTAGAATCAGTAATCTATTATTCCAAGGAAGCATATCCAAACGAATTTTTAGCATTTTTTGACGGTTTAATTAAAGATAAAATACTTTATATAACAAGTCTAATTTTTGTTCCGGGTGAAACCTGTGAAACTGGTGCTGTTGTTCACACGGAATTAATTCCAATGAACACTAAGTATTTGGGATCAGTCCATTCTCATCCTGGACCAAGTGCACAGCCTTCAGGCGCTGACTTGAAGACATTTTCTAAAAATGGTTATTTCCATATGATTGTATGTCTGCCATATAGTTTTGATACATTCAGAGCCTACAACCGTTATGGTGAGCCTCAGGATTATGTCGTTGGTGATTATAGTTATTTTGTTGATGATGAAAATGTGGATGACTTTTTCGATGAAGAGGATGTTTTAAATGATGATGATGAGTTCAAACCAGGGTTTTTTGATGAAGAAGATGATGAATTTTTCAAAACTCTTGATGAAGAGAGAAAAAGTCAGTATGATGAATATGAAAAAAATACTAAGGGGCATGTTATTTCCAACACCAAATTACCGAATCAGGTAATAAAAATAGAGTTGAATCCTGATGGTAGTGTTAAAAGAATATCTAAACAATTTAAGGACTGATTTTTAAAAAAAATAAAAAATAAAAAACAATATGGTGAAAATTGTTTTTTATAATTCTAATCCATTGGCTTCATAAACATTATCCAAATCTTGGATTTCTTTGATAACATCTTTTGGAATTTCTTTATCTAAAGTTAGAACCATGATTGCTCTTCCGCCTTTTTCATCTCTTCCAACTTGCATAATTCCGATGTTAACATTATGTTCTCCGAGTTTGGTACCGATTTTACCGATACTTCCAGGAACATCTTCATATTTTGCAATGAACATGTGTCCTTCAGGAATGACATCTACCCAGTAGTCATTTACTTTTAAAATTCTTGATTCGTGTAAATGTGTACCTACTGCTGAGAAAACATCATCTGCACTTCTTGCAATAACTTTAATTAATGAATCATAACCTTTAGCTTTGTCTTTTCTGCCTTCGGTAATGCTAATTCCTCTATCTTTTGCTACAAGAGCTGCATTAACAGCATTTACTGGAGAACTTAAGAATGGATTTACAGCACCTTGGATAACTGTTCTTGTTAAAATTTCAAGATTGTCGATTTCAGACAATTCTCCACTATAAATTATTTCAATTTCTTTGATTTTTCCGTTAACTCCTTGGGAAATAAAACTACCTAATTTTTCACACAATTCCATGTATGGTGCTACTTCCTGATAGGTGTTATTATCAATACGAGGCATGTTTAAAACATTTCTTGGAGCTTTACCATTGGCCAATTCAATAATTTCATCGGCTACAATAATAGCCGCATCCCTTTGAGCTTCTTTGGTTGAAGCTGCAATGTGTGGAGTTAATACGATATTGTCAAGTTTGAATAATTTTGAATCTTCAGCTGGTGGTTCTTCTTCATATACGTCTAAAGCAGCACCGCCGATTTTATTATTCACTAAAGCATCATATAATGCTTCTTCATCAATGATTCCACCACGTGCACAGTTGACAATGTATGCTGTGTCTTTCATTATTTCAAATTGTTCGGTTGAAATGGAATGTTTGGTTTCAGGAGTGAGAGGTACGTGAATTGTAATGAAGTCAGAATTTTTGAGCACTGTTTCCAAATCGGTTAGCTCAACGCCCATTTGTTTTGCGACTTCTTCTGGTAAGTATGGATCATATGCCATTGCATCCATACCAAATGCTTTACACCTGTTAACTACTTGAGAGCCGATTCTTCCCATTCCTATAACTCCGAGAGTCTTATTTCTAAGTTCAACTCCCATGAATTTTTTCTTTTCCCATTTTCCTTCTTTAACGGATTTATCTGCAATTGATATTTTACGAGCCATGCTTAATATTAATCCCATTGTGTGTTCTGCTACAGTTACAGAAGTGGATTCTGGGGAGTTTACAACCATAATTCCTTTTTCAGTTGCTGCATCAAGGTCAATATTATCTACTCCGACACCGGCTCTAGCAATAATTTTCATATTTTCTGCTTTTTCAATAATATCTGCAGTAAGTTTTGTCCGACTTCTTACGATAATTCCGTCGTATTCATGGATGGTATTTGCTAATTCTTCAGGAGTAATGCTAGTGTCTACAACGACTTCAGCCACTTCCTTTAAATTTTCAATACCCTTTTCGTTAATAGAATCAGCGATAAGTACTTTCATATTTTCACCATAATTTGTAATTTTTAAAAAATATTTAATAATAAATATTATGTAAATATATATTTTTTATTATATTTAAAATTTATAAAATATTGACTTGGGATATAATTTTAATATAATGAGCTGAATAAATAATTAATGAATTTAATAAAATAGGTGTAAATATGGTATCAGTAAACGAATTTCCAATTTCAACTGCAAATGACATTCCAGGATTTAGAATTGTAGAAACAAAAGGTTTCATTTATGGATTGACTGTTAGAAGCAGAGGTGCCGGAGGACAAATCGGTGCAGGTGTAAAATCATTATTTGGTGGGGAAATTTCACAATATGTTAAAATGATGGAAGAATCAAGGGACGAAGCATTAAGCAGAGCAATTGATCATGCAAAAGAGTTAGGTGCTAACGGAATCGTTGCAATCAGATTTGATTCAAATGAAATTTCCAATGTTATGCAAGAAATTTTAGTATATGGAACTGCAGTTGTAGTAGAAAAGGAATGAATGATTATTATGTTTTTTGAGGATTTAGAATTTAAGGGCAAATCAATTCCAAAAGCCATATTGGGATACGGTCCGTTCATGGCCGAACTTTATTTTGGACATAGGTCTAGATTGTATCAGATTGATTTATATGACAATCCTCAAAATACTGCTGAAGTTATTATGGAAGCATACAATCAGGGTGTAAGAGCAATAAATCTGGTAAACGACCATAACCTGCTTAAAGCATATGATATTGCTTGTGATAATGGATGTGAGATGAAAGTTATAGCGACTGTTGGAAAATCTGATGTTGATTATTTAAATCCCAATTATGAAGTGGCAAAAGATGTGGATTGGGATGAGGATATTGAATTGTTTTCTGGCTATGATTGTCCTGTAATGCTTGTTGATGAGTTTATTGTGGATGGTTATGACTGGAAGTTAACTTCAAAGATTTTATCTCAGATTAATGATTCAGGTTCTCTTTCAGGTTTGGTTACCGCATTTCCATCTAAAACTGCTGATTTAATTTCCAAGAATTTAGATACTAGTCTATTTGATTTTTATATGATTCCATTTAATTCCATTTCTTATATGATGGACATTTCAGCATTCAATTCATCCCAAAGAGAAGAATTTAAACAAAAATTATTAGGTTTAAATAAAAAAATAATAGCAACCAGAACTTTGGCTGCAGGTGTTTTAAAGCCAAAAGAGGCTTTTACTTTTTTTAAAAATATAGATTATATTGATCTGATTTCAATAGGTGTTGCTAAAGTTGAAGAGGTCAGTGAGGATTTTTCACTTTTAAAGGAATTCTAAAGCTTGACGACTTCGTATTCTTCAAAAGGAGTGTATCCTTCAGCTTCAAGAGATTCATTTAAATCTTTTAAACCATTAATTAAATCAGTGATATTTTTATTTGATGGTTTTTTACCGGTAATCTGAAGGTATTGTCTTGGAGATATTTCACAGAATTCACATTCAAAATTACAGCATCTATTTTTTTCTTCACAGCCATATCCTTCTTGAGATTCATCAGTTCCAATAACGATGTCGTCTAGAATTCTTGAAACTCTCTCATCAGATGCAAACATAGCTATTTTTTGAGTTTTACCACAGATTCCAATAGCTCTCTGACCTTTATAGTTGCAGACCCATTTGATTGGGTGATTTTCCATATCTGTAATCTGTAAATCTTCCATATTACCACACTAATTTTCTTTTCTTTCTTTAATCATTTTCAATAACTCTTTGGAGTTTTCAAATTCCTTTAACTCCCAGGACTTTATCACGGGAATTGTGCCGATTGACTCTCTTATTTTATCATTATTGATTATAAATACTGGTTCTGAGGTTGTCACCATTGATAAGTCTTTTAGGGGAATTGCCATCCTTTTTAAAGTTTTTTCGCTTCTGTTTTTTTCGACATTTGTTATTAATGGGGACTCTTTGTCTGAAGTTTTCATTTTCGCTACTGCATCAAATGGACTTTTATTTGTAGATAAAACACCGTAACCTAACTTGGATAAATCATTAACGTCGTCACTATATTTGATATCTTCTTTTTGAGGTTGCTTTAACAGGTCAATATCAAGAGTAACTTTTGTATTTAAGATTTCTTCTAAAATCATTGCGGTTTCTGTATTTGCACGAACGATTCCATTTTCATATTTGTACATTGTGGCTCTTGAAACATGTGCAAGATTGGCCAAATCTTTTAGAGACATTGAATATTCTTCACGGTACTGTTTTATTACATTACCATCAATTTTAACAAAGTATCCTCCACGGTCTGCTAAAATCTCAGGATATTCATTATATAAAATCATATTTTTGAAAGTGCCAAGGCCAATTGTCGGAATTTCATATCTCTCATAGATTACTCCCTCTTCAAGAAGACCATTTCTTGATTTTTCACCTATGATGATTGGTGATGCTAGAAATATGTTGGCCAGTTGCTTCATTTCATGAGCATTATGTTCATTGATACTGTCAATATTTAAAAATGTTTTTAAAAGTAAAATTAATAAGTTTTTTCTGGCTACTAAATCAAAAGAACCTTGTTCATAAATATCTGAGGTTTTAAAACCTTGTGATTTTAGTAAATTTTCAATTTGCTGTAGCAGGTTTCCTCGAGTTAACATATCAATTCCTCTTTAAAACTATATATTATTTTAACTCTAATATATTTTAAATGTAAAGGTGATTATGATTAATATTTTGCATATTGGAATTGATGATACTGATTCTCCCGACGGGATGTGTACAACATATTTGGCAAGTCAGATAATTAATGAATTCGAAAAAAATGGAATTGAACTTGTAGATTATCCAAGACTAATTAGGCTCAATCCTTTTGCCAGATTCAAAACTCGTGGAAATGGTGGAGTTAGTTTTAGAATTAAAAATGATGATAAAGCTAATTTGGCAAAAGAAATTGTTTTAGATGAAGTTGAAAAGTTATCCATGTTTGACTGTGATAATACGAATCCAGGTGTAATTTTTTATGATGGTGAAATCACAAAAGAAATGGAGAATTATGCATTCAGGGCAATTTATGAGTTTATCACTATTGAAGAAGCTGAGGAGTTTGGTAAATCAGTAGGTTGTCAAATTCATAAGTTCAAAAAAGGAAGGGGAATTATCGGATCCATCGCAGCTATTAGTTTGCCTTTGGATGATTATACTTTTGAATTGCTTGCTTATAGGGCATCTGAAAATTATGGAACTAAAAGACAAATTGACTATGATTCTGTTTATTTAATGGATAAAGAAACATTTCCTGATACGTTTGAAAATATTGACTACTCTGAAGAGTATATTGCAATAGAGCCTAAAACTCCTTGTCCGGTATTATATGGAATCAGGTCCAATAATGTTGAGGCACTTGAAGTTGCTAAAAGCATTGTTAAAGTAGCTGAACCAATAGTGGATTGGTGTATTTTTAAAACAAACCAGCATACTGATATGCATATTCAAAAAGCAGAATCAATATCTGAAATGAAAAAGTTTGGATGTTATGAAGTGGTTGGTGAAGTAAAAAATAAGCCTACAATCATTGATGGGGGGCACATGTTTTTCTACATTAAAGACGAATCCGGTGAAATTGAATGTGGTGCATATGAGCCAACAAAAAACTTTAGAAAAACTGTCTCTTATTTGATGCCGGGGGATGTCATCAAAGTCTTCGGAGGAATCGGTGAGCAAAACACGTTTAATATTGAGAAGTTTCAGGTCATCAAATTAAACGACATTGAGTATCAAAATCCAATCTGTGAATGCGGTAAAAGAATGACTTCTGCGGGAAAGAATAAGGGATTCAAGTGTAAAAAATGTGGAAATAAAATTGCATCTGATGAAAAAGTTCCTATTAAAATTAATCGATTTTTAAAAAATGCTCAGTTTTATGAAACACCTGTTTCTGCTCGCCGTCATTTGTCAAAACCAATTTGTAGAATGTAATATCTTCACTTAGTTAATTTTAATTGTTATTTATTAATTTAGGAAATTATTATTAATTTATTATTGTTCACTTTTTGTGAAATTCTTATCAATTTTTTTATATTTTTTTTCCTAATTTTAGAAATAATGTGAATTAAGTCATATGGGTTTATATACTACTTTTTTTATAGGTATTTGTAATAAGTATTGAACATTTATGCTGATATCATTATCATAGAAAAAATTTCAATGATTTTTGAATTAATGTTTAATTTCCATGTTTTGGAGGGATATTATCACTAATCAGACACATCCTTATCGTGAAAAAACAGACCGTGCAGTTAAAAAGAGACCTCCTTGGGTTGAATATAAGGTGCACATAGTAGTTTTGGTTTTAGTAATCATTTCAATGTTTATTGGTGTTATTGAGATTAAAATAACAGAAAATATTCAAATTGTCTTATTGCCATTATTATATGCATTGGTTATGGGATTAGCCCTTTTTTTAGCAAAACCTATTAAATTTGTAGGAAGTAAGCAATCCAAAGTTGCTGAAGGAGTAATGGTTTTATTTATTGGAGTTTTAATTGCTAAATTAGCAATTTCAAGCGGTCAATCTATAAGTGATATTTTTAACGTGGGTCCTGCTTTGATTTTACAACAGTTCGGTGATTTGGGAACTCTCATAGCATTGCCTGTTGCTTTATTTTTAGGATTTAGGAGAGAAGTTATTGGTATGACCAGTTCTATTTGTCGTGAACCTAATTTGGGGGTTATTATTGATAAATATGGTTTTAAGTCTCCTGAGGCACGTGGAGTTTTAGCAATTTTTGTAATCGGATCTATTATTGGAACTGCATTCATCAGTCTTTTATCAAGCATTTCTGTTTCTGTTTTACCTATTCATCCCTATGCTTTTGCAATGGCATCAGGTATCGGAAGTGCAAGTATGAATGCAGCATCTTTGGCTTCTATATCTCATATCTTTCCATCAATGGCTACAGATTTAGAAGCTTTTGCAGGATGCAGTAATCTTCTTTCATTCTGCTTCGGCATTTATATGTGTATTTTTGTTTCAATACCTCTTGCAGAAAAATTATATAAATGGTTATCTCCTCATATTGGAAATAGTGATGAGGATTCTATTGATGGTAATTATGATATTCAGGGGGTAAAACAGGATAAGTATATTTCTAAAGAGGAATTGACTTTTGGAAAACTTGAAAGATGGGGGGCATTACTTTTAATTTTTTCATTAATTGTAACTGTTGGAAATGTAGTAGGTTATCATTCTTCAATACTCGATTCTTTTATTGGCATGGTGATAATTTCTATAATTACCATTGTAGGTATGTCTCTTGAAAGAATTGTTCCTTATAATATTCAATCAATTATTTATATCAGCTTAATTGGTATTATTATAGCTATTCCGGGCGTTCCAACATCTAATTTTGTTATTCACTATGTTTCACAAATTAATTTAGCCACAATTTGTACTGCATTTTTAGCTTATGTTGGAATTGCAATAGGTAATGATTGGGGTGAATTTAAAAAGATTGGTTGGAAAGGAGTTATTATAGCTATGATTGTCATAACTGGAACTTATCTCGGGTCTGCAGTTATTGCGCATTTGACCTTGGCTGTTACTGGCATGATTTAATCTTTTTCAGTTAGCTGGTGCTGCTGCAGTGATTGTATAATTTATTTAGGATTGGGATTAAAAATAATTTTAATTCTCATTTTCAGAACTATATTCTTATATTTTATTCTCTTTTTGTGATATTTTCAGATTTTAGACTCTTTCAAAAACTTTGTTGATTTGAAATTTTTTAATGAAAATTAGTTTGTAATTTTTAATTTTATCTAAAAATAGTTAAATTTAATAAATAGGTGGAGTAAAAGTTTTTATTATGCATAACCAAAAAACAAATACTCCAAATAGTATTTTAGATGTTAAACAATATATATTTTGCGATTTTAATGGTGGATTAGTACTTTCAGATCCTCGTTTTGTGAAAATTTTTAAATCCTGTCAAAAGGCTCTGAAATCTTTTGATTTAAGTTTTAAGAAGGATGTTCCTTATTTTAAAATGAGTTTAGCTCGATGTCCACATTGTGGAACTCG
>NZ_JAFRSC010000044.1 GCF_017427765.1 Methanobrevibacter sp.
AGTCTTATTTCACGATTTGATTAATTTTAAAAACTTAATATTGTGTTTTCTGTTAATATTCTTTTGATTTCAATTTAAGATTTTACATGTTCTTGGTTTGGATAGTTTTATTTGTGAAATTAATGATTGTCTTTTTTATCTGGTGTAATTTTCATATGGTTTAATCTATGTTGGTTATAATGTCTTGATATTAATCGGAGTAGTGTATGGATATTTTTTTGGCTATTGGTTAATATTCTTTCTTTTTGGCAATGGTATGAAAAATTAAATCTCATTGAATCTTTTGATTTTTATTTAATGGTGAAAGATCTATTTTTTTTTAGCAGATTATTAAAATCATCTCAATTTTATCATGATCCTAATTGGAGGTATTGTAAAAATAAAAAAAGAAGTGTAGTAGATGCTTGTTGCACCTACTTGATTTTAATTTTAATGTTTTGGTTGCTTTTTTGTAGTAGTTGTTTTCTTTATAAGTAATAACTGCTTTGTAAGTTCCTTTTTTAGTTAATTTGGTAATTTTAAATGTTGCCTTACCTTTGCTGTTGGTTTTGGCGGTGTAAGTTTTACCTTTAACTTTTAAGTAAACTTTTGCTTTTTTCATTGCTTTGTTTTTGCTGTTTTTCAAGGTTATTGTGTATTTTTTGGTTTTTGTTGTTCTTTTGAAAGTTTTTGCTTTAGCGCTTATTTTTGTTTTTTCTTTATTGATAGTAATTTTGACAGTTTTACTTTTTGTAGTGAAATTATTATTCTTAGTAAATTTATTGGATGCAGAGGGTGTAAGTCCGAGAATCCTGATTTGAATAATGTATGATAAACATGACAAATGTTTAATTATTAGATAATAATTTTAAGGAGTATATATAAATTAATAAGTAAGATGTAATATTATGGTAAAAATGGAAATTGAATTAACAGATGATTAATTTAAACGGGTTGAAATTTTAAAGTCAAAAGGGGTTGATGTTGGTCAGGCAATTGATCTTCTTTTTGGACTTCAAGGTGAGATTATCTCTCAAGTTGAAGAACAAAAAAATGAAGAGAATTTATTGAAAAAAATATCTGATGCAGGTTTTGATGTGGAAATAAAACAGCAATTGCTGAAGAAAAATTATCATGAAGACAAAACCTCTGACAGAGCAATACTAGACACCAAACAGAAGGTAAAATGGTCTAAATTTTTCAAATTATATATTTCAACCTGCAATATTTATAAGTTAACAGTCTAAATTGTTATATTATAATATAGGTAAGTATTAATAGTTACTAAATTATTTTAGGGATTATCATGAAAAAAATATTATTGATTTTAACAGTAATTCTTGTTGCCTCATTAATGATGGGCAGTTCAAGTGCAGAAGGGTTATTTGACATATTTGGAGATGATGCATCCGATAATGTAAATAATGAAACTAATTTTGTTGTCGGATTCAATGCAGAATTTCCGCCATTCACCTACAAAGATGATGATGGAAACTATACTGGTTTTGACTTGGAATTGGCCGAAGAAGTGGCTCATAGAAATAATTGGACTTTTGTTGCCCAACCGATTATTGATTGGAACACTAAGGAAGTGGAGCTCAATTCCAATGCTGTCGATTGTATTTGGAGTGAATTCACAATTGACGGAAGAGAAAACGATTATACCTGGTCTGATTCTTACTTTAACAATTCACAGGTAATAATTGTAAAAGACGATTCCGGAATAAATGCTCCTGGTGATTTGAAAGGTAAAAATGTTGAAGTTCAGGAAGGAAGTTCCGCATTGCAGTGTCTGAATGAAAAAAATGAAAGTCTAAAAAACTCTTTCGCCCAGTTAACCGAAATAAGAGAGTACAATACTGGATTTATGAATTTGGAATCAGGCGTTTGTGATGCGGTTATAGCAGATGTTGGAATTGCAGATTATCATCTCAAAGAAAATTTTGCCAACAGCAATCTCAAAATCCTTGACGAACCATTATCCTACGAACAGTATGGAATCGGATTTAAAAAAGGAAACAATGATCTGAAAGACCAGGTTCAAAAAACTTTAGATGAAATGTTTAAAGATGGAACCGTTGATAAAATCGCTGAAAAGTATAATGCTTACAACATTCCTGAAGGATTAATCCATAAATGAATTATGGTGTGAATAAATTCCATTTATAAATCAATGGAATTCAAATTAAACAATTATAATGATAAAACAATAAAGATATTACTTGGAAGTTCTATGATTGACAGATTAAAAAATAACCTATGCAATGATAAAAAAATAGCAATAATATTGACAGTTTTGTTCATATTCAATATTCTCCTTTTCATTAACCTATTTGGATATATGACTATTGTAAAACATGTAGATATTTCAGTAGTGCATGAGATTGGCACCATTATCTCAGCAATTATCATTTTAGGATTTATTTCAACCAGGCTTCCAAGACTTAAAGAGATTACTGATGGATCCATTTATGAAATCGCTTATCTGGTAATTATAGGTTTGTTGAGCATTACAGTTTCTTATTTTAACAAATCTACCAATGGAGAGTCGTTATGGGCTCCATTTTTAGAGATGTTTAGGATGCTGTCCGTTATATTGATTTTAACATACATAGCTACAAAATCCAAAAGTTTCAAGGCTATAGTTAAGGGAGATATTTCAAGAAAAGCAATAATATGGCAAATCATCATATTTTCAGTCCTTGGAATTTTATCCTCATATTTCACGTTAAACGTTAACGGAATCCCTGGCAATGCAAGAAGCTTGGTTGTGATGATTGCAGCATTATTTGGAGGGCCTTATGTTGGAGTTCCGGTCGGACTCGTATCTGGCGTTTGGAGATACTTCATGGGAGGACCTACTGCACTTCCATGTGCCGTTGCAACAATATTTTGTGGTATTATAGGTGGATTAATTTATAAATGGAGTAATGGAAGATTTTTAAATCCATTCAACGGTGCACTGCTGATGCTTCTCTATAGTGGATTCGACATGTTTATAATATCCGTTTCAATTTCCGGAGGACAGGGATTACTCATTGCCAATGCACTTTATGCTCCAATGACTTTCACAGCTGTACTGGGAATTATATTATTTTCCATGTTTTTAATTGAGAAAAAAGAGGAAGCTTCAACAGAACTCGAAAAGGAAATTCAGGAAAACACACAAAACATTTCAACAAATAAGGATATTATTGATGTGCATACCGATAGAATAATGGAGTTGTCGCAGGAATTAAAGGAATATAAAAATAAAACTCTTCGTTTAGAAAAGGAACTGCAAGAAATTAAAAATGATAAAAAATAAATGATAGCATATGTATCTTCCGTGGAACATTATTGCTGGAAACCTTATTTCATTGTTTGCCGGAATCTTTGTAATATTTAGCTTATGGTAAATGATGATAAAAAAGTATATAAATACCAAATACTAAATGCTTTTATACTGATTATCGCATCATTTTTCTTTAATTCATACGTCGGCATGGTAGTCATGGCAATGGTTACAATAAGGCTATGTATGGTTTATAAAGACAGGTTTTCCATCAGGTGGGCGATATTTTTCGTTGTATTGTCTACTGTTATAGGTTTTGCGGTAAATAACTTAGGGCTTGTTGGTTTGATTCCAATAATTGCAACAGTTCAAATCACAATATGCAATTACTTGTGTAAGGATATCAAATGGATTAAACTCAGTTTTATCATTAATGAATCATTTTACATAATCTATTTCTGGTGTGTATTTGATTTCACATCAGTGATTATACAGTTGATTACTGTCTCAGTAGGATGTATTTCTTCTTCAAATTAATTCGCAATCGTGGATTAATTGATGTTGGTGTGGAAGCATATTAATAAGTATATTTGGCATGCGAAATAAAGTACAGATAGTGAGGTAGCAAAAGTTTGATATACTTTGATACCTATATGAGTAATACTTTTTTGCGATTTTTGTAGTAATTTTTTATATTTCTCAGAGCTATTTTTTCTGTGATTATCACTTGCAGAACGGGTGTTTTTTTTAAAAATTTTTCTTTCATTGACATTGCATTATTGCCTTTTTTGTACTAGTCTTATTTCACGATTTGATTAATTTTAAAAACTTAATATTGTGTTTTCTGTTAATATTCTTTTGATTTCAATTTAAGATTTTACA
>NZ_JAFRSC010000045.1 GCF_017427765.1 Methanobrevibacter sp.
ATTTTTACAATTAACTACCTCTTTAACTTGTTTTCTAAGTGACACGTCTAGTTCTTCCCATATTTGGCTAGTAAAACATAGTCTGCGGCGATCTTTTCTTTGTTGTGATATACAAGTCAAAACGTCTAGTGGAATACCATCTTTTTTATTAAAATACAAGTGTGCCTCGTCTAGTATTATTAGCACTCCATCTGCTCCATTTTGGCACGTTAAAGCTTCATTAAGTATATAATCATTACTTATATATTTATAGTCAATGTCGTACAATATCACGTTGGAGTATATCTTGCATTTTGGAAACTCTTTTTTCATATCGTAGGCGTATTTGATCAGCGATAGTGTTTTTCCAGAACCTTGAAAACCTTTCCAGACTACACTTCCGGTAGGAAATTGCTTGCCTTTCGGTCTAGTCCAATGCTCTGTAAAACTTTTCCAGTCTATCCTCATATTTTCTCCTTAATTGGTAGGGCTTTAGCCCGTCAGTTCTCTTTACGAAGTAAAGAGTATGCAGAGCTTAAACGAATAATTTATTTATTCGTTTACTTTCATAACCCATTTAATTGCTATTAATGCTAGTTTAACTCCTAATATACCTATTTCTAAGCCTATTAAAGTTAATCCTAGTCCCCATAATATAGCAAATCCCGGCACATAATGATTACCTACTGCATAAACTACATTTATGTAGCTTGTTGCTTGTGATAGATCTAAATTTGGTATTTGTATAGTATTAAACAATGCTACTATTAATGCAGCTCCTGCAATTAATGCAGCTGCTTTTACTCCCATTTTTACATAATCCGCAAACATTATCCCGTAATCTCCTTATATAAGCTTATCATTCTTTTTACTAGGTGAATACCTAGTGGGACTATTATAAATACCATACCTATACTTACTAGTGCCATAATTTGTGGTGGTATATCGTATGTGCATAAGTTCATTTGTCCTAAATTAAGACTATATACTTGCATATTTGGTAGTGTACAATTATTTCCATTAACATTTGTTAATGCTGTAAATAATTGCGAAAATGCTCCAAATAGTGTTGTTCCAGTTGTTTCTGCGGCGTTACCAGCATTGTCTGCTTGGTTTTCTGTTGTACTGCTTTGAGTTTCCAAATTATCTCTGTCTTGTAATTCTTGTGCCTGTTCTTGTTCTGTTGCACTTTCTTCTTCGGTGTATATTTCAATAGGTGAAAAATAAATTGTTAATTTAACTGGTGCGTCCAATATTGAATTTGTATTTTGAATAAAATACAACCAGTCATTTTGATAGGTTAAACCTGTTAAGTCTTGATTAGACTTACCGTGTCCCCATATTTCTATCATTTGAATATAATTTGCATCTGCACCTATACCTGCATAAAATTGACCTACACCATTTGGATCAGGGTATTGAGTTATATTTTGAATATAATTTTCTCTTGATAGTTCTTTAATTTCACATTTATCAATAACTGTGTTATTTGCTCTAGGACATAAAGCACTTGTCAAAGTTGTTTCTGGTCTGTCTATTTCTGAAAAGAAGATTATTGTATGATGATAAAGTCTATCAGTTCTAAGTGGTATAGTTGTATTACTTTTAGTAACAAATTCTGGTTGGGTAATATAAGATACCGTAAGAGGTGAAGCATTTAAAGATATATTCCTAATCAAAGAGTTTCCATAAGCTGGTGCAGTTTGTGAAATTGCAGATGCACCACTTTGACTATATTTCCAGTTTAATGTGTCTAAATATCTATAAGCAAGAGTTTGATTTTTTAAAGCACTAGCGTTTAAAGAGGGATTTAATAACAGCAAACAAGTGGTAAAGAAAATTAGTAACCCTATACATAATTTTTTTCCTTTCATTTAATAAATCTCCATAATACTATTTTATATGCTAGTAATATGGCTCCTACTATTATTATACTTGCTATAAATGGAAAATATATCTGTAATTCTGGTCTATAAACTAAATCACCAGTTGTAAGACAATCCCCAGTATAAGTATAGCCATACTGATTAGTATTACTGGCCTGCAGTAATGCTTTACCTTCGTATATAACGTAGGTTTTTCTTGTTCTAGAGTCAGTAGAATAATTATAAAAAGAGGTACTACTATTGATAATATTACAACCACTACTCGGTAATTCCACATTCATTAGTCCGTCCCTTTAATTATAAAATAATGTATTATTTTAATAATTAATGTTATTGATATTAATGGCATTATTAAATATGCCATATTAGTTGCTACTTCCCAAAAAACATTTTCAAATAAATCAACAATATTCATATTATTCCTTAATAAGGGGGGTGGGTTTCCCCCCTTATTTATTACATACCTTGCTTACCTTTGGAGATGCCTTTGAGTACTTTCTTTACCATACGATATGCGAAAGCAAACAAGACACCAATCACAATGATACTAGCACAGGCTGTCACCGCACCCCATAGTGCGTCAGCACTAATACCATTAGTGCCAGTTATTGCTGTGATAAATCCGCTCATACCTGTTGGCGTTTCCATTCTTTCTCCTATGAGAAAATTGATTTATTAGTATTATAATAACCCAAATTATATAAAAGTTCAACTAGTTTTTGTAAATAACCTTTTTCATTGATATACATATTTGACTTGAAAATATGTATCAAATCGGCAATAGCATTTTCATTCAAACTGGCGACAGGCACCCTTTGGGTGTCGCCAGTTTGATCATTAATCGGTATACTCAACATATTCATTAAATACCTTGTCTAATTTTGCTCTCATAATTAAAGGATTATTTACATTTTTAATATAAACATAATAGTTTTTATATGGTATTTGTTTTCCATCTTCTAAAGTAAAGATACCATCTTTTCTCTCGATTTTGACAATTTCAAAATCTTCTATGTTTAATTCTGTTTTTTCCATATCATCTCCTTTTTTTAATGCGTACTACCCCCGCTTTATAATCGCTTGCTCTGGGGTAGCCGCTTTTATAAAGCGATTATAACGAAAAAATGACCATATTTCAAGTAGTTTTGTCAAATTATAGAGAATAGTTATTTTTTCGGTGTTGTAAAATTTACAACATTAGTAGAATAACCTATTGTTCTTTGATAGTTTGTGTTCCTTATTACCTTTTGTCTAGTGTCATATCTATTATATAATTTGTCATTGTGCTTAAATATCTCTGTTCTTATTTTTTTTGCTGTCCATTCACCTTTTAATTTATCGTATGTTATACTTTCTCCGTCTGATACTGTATTAATTTGGATTAATCCAAATATATTTTTACAATTAACTACCTCTTTAACTTGTTTTCTAAGTGACACGTCTAGTTCTTCCCATATTTGGCTAGTAAAACATAGTCTGCGGCGATCTTTTCTTTGTTGTGATATACAAGTCAAAACGTCTAGTGGAATACCATC
>NZ_JAFRSC010000015.1 GCF_017427765.1 Methanobrevibacter sp.
ATTAATAATAAATATTTTCAAAGTGTGACTTTATGAAAAAAACACAAAAGGACAAAATAATATTAAAATAGTTACAGTTAATCATACATCACATTTAATGCAACATTAATTGATATGATTTTATGAATTAAAAATAAAAGAAGATTAAATTAATGGTTTCGGACTATATGTGAAATCCTGAGGATAATCTTTTTCACATAATCCATAGTCAATATATTCCAATCTCTCATCAAGCAATTTTCTTCCATTTTCAGTTACAGCATATAATGGAACTTTTTTTCCAGAATAATATGGTTTTCTTTCTTCTGCAGTTTCTCTTATATTTACAGAAGAGCAACCTGAAATCACATCAGAGTAATCGAATAATAGTTCAGCTTCCTTTTTGGAAACATTTGTTGTGTGAGCTACGAAAATATAAACATTAACATCTTCAGGTTTAGGATATTCCCTTAAATCTTTTACTAACTCTGTTGGAATAATGGTTATTGCAATATTTTTATATCCCCTATTAATTGCCATTTCAAGACCTTTTAAAGGATTTAATTCTGCAGTTTCAGGGTTTAAAACATTACTTCTTCCAACTTTATCAATGACTTCCTCTATGGGAGTGGTGCTTATTAATGCTGAAACTCTACCTCCAACACCCTGAACGAGTTCAGCATCATCAATCAATAATGTTCCGACACCTTCACATGCTCCAACAACACAATCAACATTTCCGTTAATCATGTTGGTTTTTAATGTTTCACTAGTTCCAAAACTCATGGTGTCCTCTACATTTAATGATCTTTTAGAAGTGCACATTCCGAATTCATTTATTCTCCTTTCAATATTGGACCTGATAAACTCCTTTGATAAATCCCCATTATGCTGACCATTATCAAATATTGAACAATAGTCCACCATCGGTTCTCCTATGGATGTTATTTCTCCATTTTCTATAACCACTTCAGCTTTTCCTAATGCTTCAATAACATGTCTGTCTTTCATGTAATCACCTCATAACAAATGTTATATACTATGCTTTTTAAATAGATTTTGTAAGGAAACACTCACTAAAAGGCCAATAACATGAAAAAAATTAAAGATTACGATGACAACTGCCCTATAGACGATACTTTAAAATTAATATCAAAAAAATGGGTAATATTCATCATTAGAGATTTATTTTTAGGAAAAAAACAGTTCAGTGAATTTTTAGAAGAAAAGACATTAAGCAATAGAGTATTAACAGACACTCTCAAATTCATGGAAGAGAATGATTTAATTAGAAAAGAAATTATTGAAAATGATATTAAAACAGAATATTATCTGACCCAAAAAGGTTATAATCTAAATAAAATCCTATATGAAATGCTAAACTATGGATTAAGAGAAGTAAATAGTGGCAATTTATCTGAAAAACAAAAGAATGAATTATTGAAAGAATACGAATCACTTTTCAAAATTAATGATAAAAATTAACAGACCATCATCACAGTCTCAACAACTAAAGATACATTAGAATATAAAATAATTATGAACCGTTCAAAAGATATGTTTCTAAAATTTTCTCAGAGCATATACATAAAAAATATAAATACCTCCTGAAAAAAATAATGATAAAATAATTATTTTTATAAATATAATCATAAAATGTTTAATTCCGTCATTAAACAATTTATATTAAATTAACATACATAAAACTTAATATTAATGGCGGATAATTCATATAAATAAAAATTATATAAATTTCTGTTGCCCTCATATTATACAAAATATAATGTACTTTTAGCCCCTACACATACAATATTGTATCCCAACTTATATAAAATTGACATGATGCTTTTTAAACATGATTTATTAAATAACTAACACTAAAACTCCAATAAGAAATGAATCAATCATTCCCTTTTAACAATCGCATCATTCGGACAATTTTCATAACATAATCCACAATGCAAACAATGTTCCAGAGGAATTTCAAACTTATCGTCAACAAAAACTGGAATCTGCTGCGGACAACTTGCCTGACAAGTACCACAAGCAATACAATCATCAGTTATCTCAAATCCCTTAACTGTTATTTCAACATCACCGAATTTGAAGGATTGTCTGAAAATAGGCTTTTGTGTCAAATCAAAGAATTCCATTTCATAATCTTCAATGCAAAAAGGTTCTAAAATATATCTCGCATTTCCCGGATAAACATTATTCATAAATGGATTGTTTTCAAATATTAAATCAATCCAATATTTTTGATCGTCCAATTTATGAGCTTCACCACTAATTCTAATGGATTTATTGTCTTTTAAGCTTAAATAACTAACCTTTGGATGATTTATTATTTCTGAATAAACATGTTTTCCACGGCCAGTTAGAAAATATATTTTATCATCTTCAATATGCATTATATCAATAATTCTTGATTGAGGATTGCCATTATCATCAACAGTGGATAAAACCGCATCAATCACATCTCTCAATTGTTTAAAACATTCTTCTTTAGTAACCATATTAACTACTCCAATTTAAATATAATCTTTCCTTGAGCCATGTTTGACTCCATCAAAGTATGAGCTTTTCCAATATCTTCCAAATTATAGAATACTCTTGAAATTTCAGGTTTGATGTTATTTTTAATAATGAAATCAAATAGGTTGTCCATTATCTCCTGTGTCGGATAATTGCTGAAAAAAGAAGTCAAGTACCTGCCATTTGGGATAATCTTGATTGGATCGAATTCATCCATATACTCAATACCTCCCAAAACACCTGTAACACAGCATATTCCTCCACTGTTAAGGCATTTCATTGAATCTTCAAGAGTTTTAGGGCCAATCAATTCCAGTACCTTATCACAATTTAATTTTTCAGCCAAACAACCATCATCAGCAAAGCACTCATCCGCACCATTTGACTTTAACTTACCAAATCTTTCTTCACTTCTGGACGTTGCAAATATTTCACATCCCATTGACTTTGCAAGTTGCATTGCGGAAAGGCCCAATGCAGAGGTTGCACCCCTGATTAATAGAGTATCATCCTTTTCAAGATTAAGTGACATTAAAGACCCATAGGCAGTGAAATAAGTTTCAGGAATTGCTATTATTTCCTCCAATGTCAATTTCTCAAAAACATCATCATCAATTTTAAAGACAATTTTTTCAGGAAGCAGAGCATATTCGGCATATCCTCCATCAAAGCTTCTTCCCATTCCACCCATAAGTGCAGCTATCTTATCCCCGTTTTTAAATCGAGTATTTGATGAGTCAACCACTTCACCAACACATTCAATACCTGGAATTACAGGCAATTCAATATAATATTCGTCAGCTTCATAATCCCTTAAAATTACTTCAGCTCGATTAATTCCAAAACCCAGAACCTTAACCAAGACCCAACCATCTTTAACTTTAGGAATTTCGACTTCGCTGACGTTCAACTCGTCAGCATTACAGGTTTTTTCCAAAACAACCGCTTTCATCATAACACCTCTTTCCAGCATTGAGGGTCTGGAGAATACATGTCATGGGTTGTTCCGTAGCTTACCGCCGGACATCCTCTGCAGAATCTCAGCAATTCGCATCGACTGCATTTTTCGAATTTTTCAAAATGTCTGTATTCATCCATATCATCACCCATGAAAATATCATATATTGATTCATTTAAGGCATTTCCAACTTTACTGTCCATTCTGCGACATGCAAATACATCACCGGACGGCAAAATTGTCAAATGACTGTTTCCACAATTGCATCCATCATAGACAACATCATCATTCAAATTTTCAGGAATCTCATATAACCCTTTTTCATATAAGAATAATGTCCATAGATGGTCTTTTAGTGTAAAAAATGTTTTGCTGTCTTTATATTCATTGTATTTTTCCCATACCTTTTCCAAAAGGTTTTTATATTCTTCAGAAGTCATTTGTGTCGCCTTTTCAAGGCTTGTCGGACAATATCTTGCAAAGCTGAATAAACCCACATTATTTTCAACAACGACATCAATCAAATCTGGAATTTCATCAATGTTTGTCTTGGAAACTGTCGTCATGATGCTGGCTCTGACTCCCACATCCTGCAGGATTTTAATTTTTTCTAATGTAATGTCAAACGAACCTGGTTTTCTAAAATAGTCATGAGTATCCTTTAAGCCATCCAAAGACAGTTGATACTGCCTGCAGCTTAAGCTTTTAAGTCTTTTTGCAACTTCATCAGTAATGTGAAAGGGGTTTCCCAGTATTGAATAGTGAATCTTCTTTTCGTGCAACATTTCAAGCAATTGCCAAAAGTCAGGATGGAGAATCGGATCTCCACCAGTAATGCTGAAATATGGTGTCCTGTTTGTTTTCAGGCAGAATTTTAAGCAGTTATCTAAAACAATTTCCATATCCTCATATTTCATTGTTATTAATTCCTTGTCATTTTCTTCTGAAAAAATATAGCAATGCTTGCATCGCTGGTCACAGTCATCAAGGATATGCCATTGAAATGCAAAAAAATCAGCCATAAAAAACAACTCCTCAAAAAAATAGTATATAAAAAAATAAAATATTTAAGATTGAATTAATCTTAAAATCTGTCTGAACCACAAGCTGTGGTGATATCTGATCCACATGCAGTGTTAATATCAGAACCACAAGCAGAAGCAGTCACATCACTGCCACAAGCAGTGTTAATATCAGAACCACAAGCAGAAGCAGTCACATCACTGCCACAAGCAGTGTTAATATCAGAACCACAAGCGGTAGAAATTACATTTTGTGCGATTTTTGATGAGAAAAATTTCTCATTATCATTCCATGCATTAAATTTCATATTTATCACCTTAAATTTTAATAAAAGTCAAACTTTTATTTAATAATAATATATTTCAACAGATATAAAAAGAATAAAGTTACTTCTAGGTTACTTAAAAGTAATTAATATTTATTAATAAATATTATAACAGTTTAGGAGACATTACATGAACAATGATAAAATAGCAGGAAAATGTCCAATGGAACTTGCCATGGAATTGATTAGCAGAAAATGGGTTATTCAAATCTTGAGAGATATGTTTTTTGGAAAAAAACGTTTTAATGAATTTAAAGATGGAAAACCTAATTTATCCAATAAAGTTTTAAGCAATTGTCTAAAAGAAATGGAAGAAAACGGACTTATCTCTAGAAACAGCAATGAAAATAACCAAAATATTGAATACATATTAACCGATAAAGGGAAAAAACTTAATAAAGTAATTTATGAACTCGCAATGTTCACATTAACAACCGATTTGGGCAATGACTTCTATGATGATGAAACTAAAATCGAATTAGAGAACATATTCAAAAATAAATTGATAAACTAGGTGATGGAACATACTCATTAAGCAAAATCATATAAAATTAATGTTATACCAACACTATACAAAATATAAGCACCCTCCTAAAAACAGCCATAAAAATAATTAATTAAAAAACTGTTTTTATGAAAATAAGAATGAATAATAATTGATTAACCTATTTAATAACCGATACTAAGTTATTATCTGATGAAACAAATATTAAAGTTTAATAGATATTATAAAGACTATAAATCATTTAAAAATCTTGTTGCCCGTATACTATACAAAATATTTACTACTTTTCGCTCTCAAATTATAATATAAAACTAAGAAGTATATATATTTTTATTACTTTTAGGATTTTTGAAATTAATTGAAAAAAATAGAATAAAATTGAATATGTTATTCAATTAATAGTAATGTTAACGACGGCACCTAGTTAAAAGGAATTGGAAGTTGCAAGATTCAGATTCACCTCATTTAATTGGTAATGTTAAAGATAGTGATGTTGTAAAGGAAATTTCAGAGCCTAGTTTCATTGACACCCTACAAAGATTGTTATAACTTTTTTCATTTATTTATTGGCTTTTAGAGAAGTCAAAATTCGATTTCTTTTCTTTAATTCGACTATAAATAGCTCCAATGCCTAAAAATTGGGCGGAGATTAGTAATAAATCTAAAAAAACATTCCAAATATAATTCAAAATTTCAACAGGAATGACAATATATTTAAAGGCTCCAAAAAGGACAATTGCCACGACAATGGCAGTAAATTCTTTCGTATAACTCCTCCACCCTATTAAATCAATGTCACTTTTAATCTTAAGTAAATTGAATGCTGTTTTGAAGTTATTGGTATCTGCAAGTCTTCCCAATGCAATTTCCATGAAAAATGAAGTGATGTAAAATAGGATGCTTCCAATAATTATGAAAGCTAATGCATCCACAGGATTATGGGAATATAATGTGTGGAGTGTTTCCGGAAGTTTCAATAACATGTCTTCCAAATCGAATTCAGGGAAATTCAGGGGCGAACATATTAAATCTAAAACATATCCTTGAACCAATAGATAAACGGTAAAAACGATGTAAGACTTAATTCCAAGGACTATAATATCTTTTATCATTATTTTAGGTAGTCTAATACCATTATTCATCCTATCACGAGAAATTGTCATCCCATAACCGCACAATATAATATTAATTAACATGACTATTAAAAATGCTCTTTTGGTGTTAAAATTAGAATAGGTGTCCATGAAATATTCCAATACAAAGAACAATATGAAAACTAGCAGGAAAAATGGTTTGTTGTATGTGCAATAGGACCATATTTTTTTCATTATAGACAATGGCATGACTACTCCTCTAATATTATTTTAAAAATCGGATTAAATAAAAGTTACTAATTGATTTTTCATGTTGTAAATTTAAAAAATAGAAAAAATAGATGGATTAATCATCTATTGAGTTTAACTGTAGTTTTAATTGTATTTTTAAGGTAAGTCACCTTCACAATGTAAGTTTTGCCTTTCTTGAGCTTTTTAATAACATTTTTGGTCAATGTCTTCTGTGCAATTCCCTTTTCATTGGTTTTGACTTTGTAGGTTTTGCCGTTTAACTTGAATGAGGATTGTCCGATAATAATACATCATTAGTGTTTTCAAGCTTTAAATCAATATATCCCCGAATATCCATCTGTTCGTCAGCTGCTGAAACTGAGGGCATGCTGAATAAAAAGAGAGACCGGATTAAGATTATGAATAATCTTGATTTAAAATTCATTTTTCAACTAAGCTGGTTAAAAAAAATCAAAAGGTGCACAATCCGGATTCACAACTTTTAATTAGTGATGTTAAAAACGGTGAAGTTGTAAAAGAAATTGTTGAGCCAAGTAATATTGATAGACAAACTAGATTAATATGATTACTTTTTATAAATTTAATTTCATGGAATATTATAGGATGTTTTTGCAATAAGGTATTAAATAACTTTTTTATATATAATTAATGAAAGAAATAAATAATGAATGATTGTTTAATAGGTGTTTTTTTATGAGAAATATTATCATTGTCCAATGCATGTCAACTGGTAAGAATTATGTTCAGGATATAATAGATAGGAATTGCAATCCTGTAGTTCTGGAAATGAATCCATTTGGGGATTCTGAGGATGCACTGGCCTATCAGGAAGAAGTAAAAGCGGAATATGAATTAATTGAAAATGATTTTGATTTGATTTATGAAAAAGACACTTATGAGGAAACCCTTGAAATGGTGAGGGAATTTGATCCATTGATCATCGTTCCTGGCACTGAAGACGGTGTGATACTTGCCACAAGGCTTGCAAATGATTTGGATCTTTTATGCAATCCTATTGAAAACATTGATGCATTGACCCTGAAGGATGAAATGCAGAACAGATTGGCTGAAAATGGTCTTCGCTCAATCAAGGGCAAAGTTGTCCGGTCCGTGGATGAGGCAATAGAGTATTATGATGCAGAAGGCCTTGATGGGGTTGTTGTAAAACCTGTATACAGTGCTGCATCAGTTGGGGTTCGATTATGCTCCAACAGACATGAAATGATTGAAGCGGTCAAGGAAGTGTTTAACTTGACTGGAGTTTACGGAAACGAGTTGAATGAACTGGTAATTCAGGAACGCATCAACGGTCAGGAATATGTCGTAGACACAGTTTCCTGCAATGGAATTCACCGTGTTACCATGATATGGAAATACAACAAGATTGAAACTGCTGAAGGCGGTAACATTTATGACTATGATGAAACCGTTAACGAATTGGGAATAGGTGAATCTGAACTTGTCGAATATGCTTATGATGTTGCAGATGCATTGGGAGTCAAGTACGGTCCGGTTCATGGTGAATATATGGTGGATGAAAACGGTCCGGTTTTGATTGAAGTGAATTGCCGCCCTCATGGAGGTAGTTTGGATAGGAAATTCATGGATTTCATTTCAGGTCAGCACGAAACAGACAGTGCCCTTGATTCCTATTTGAATCCTGAAAAATTCAATTTGGAGCGCATGAAAGGATATCATTTATTTGCACAGGGGGTTGTAAAAAGCTTCATTGTTCCAAAAGACTTGATTGCCAAGTCATCTCCTATGAATTCAATCGGCGTTAACTTGAAAAGCTTCTTTAAAACAGACCTCAACCCAATTGAAAGCCCTAAAACATTCTCCAAAACCCAAGATTTGGAGACTGATGGGGGGACGGTTTATCTGGCTCATGAAGATCCTAATCAACTTCAAAGGGACATTGACTTTATAAGGGACCTTGAAAAACGTGCCTTCCAATTGGTTTTAAGTGAGGAATTGCGTGATGATGTGGTCATTGACGATAATGAGATTTCTAAGGGCATTGAATCTTTAATGAATGAAATTAAAGCATATGGAACTTCTCTTTTAGTCACTGAAAATGTTTTTGATAATTTGAATGTATCTCAGGTTTCAATTGATGATTTGAATGAAATCAAGGGAACTTTTGACTGTGTGGTCATCAATCTGAATAAGAGCCTTTCGGATATGAATGCCGATGAGATTGCCAAACGTTTCCTAGATATTTTTGATAAGGTCAAGTTTGGCGGGCTGATTTTCATTCCAAAGACCACTTATGATTTCATGCCTAATTCAAGATTGGGTGCCGAAGCGCTTCTAAAGGTATTGGACTTTAAAATAGAGTTGCCGATACATAAATTGAACAGAATGGTTATTGCATCAAAAAGATAGTTGGATATCATGACATATGAGCGTAATTTCAATTTATTGAACAGCAAGTTCCGGGAACTGTTTTTCCCGACATTGATGATTTCGATTGCAGGCAATTTTGCAGTTCTGGTTGATGCATTTTTCATCAGCATGTTCATGGGTTCAGTATATTTGTCAGTTGTTCAAAGTATCGAGCCTTTTGTTGCCTTTATCAATGTTGTTTACTGGTTGATAGGTTTGGGTGGAAGTGTAGTGTGCACAATGGCCAAGGCAGGATTTGATGAGGAGCGCAGCAATTCATATTTCACGATTTCCATCATTGGGATTATAATAGTTGGTCTGCTCATTACATTGTCAACAATCGTGTTTCAAGGGGAATATGTTAATCTGTTATGTCAGTCTCCTCAATTGAAGTCATTCGTTACTCAATACTTTTATTACTATGCTCTTGGAATTGTGTTTGAATGTTATATGGTGAGTGTGGCATATTTCATCAAGACTGACGGATTCATAGATATGCAGTTCAGGGCATTTTTGATTTGTAATGTTGTAAACATAATATTTGATGTTGTTTTGATGAAATTCCTGAATTTGGGGATTGCAGGTGCTGCAATGGCGACCACAGTGGGGCATGTCGTCTCTGCAATTTACATTACCATTTACTTCTTCAAGTCCAATAGGACATTACGGTTAATTAAAGTTAAAACATCAAAGATATTCGGTTATCTTGCAGATATCTGTAAATCAGGTTTTGCTGCTGCTTCAATTCCTTTATACACTACAATCAGGCTGGTCATATTAAACGCTTTGATTGCGGGACTTTTAGGGGATTTAGGTCTGTCTGCATATTCTATGTGTTATAATGCATTATTTTTAGTTGATATCTTCATTTTAGGCACTGTTCAATCCATTTTACCGATTTCGGCAGTTTATTATAAGGAGGGGGACTTTACTGGTGTGGATTATGTAACAAAAAGATCCCTTAAGATAGTGTGTGTATTTGCATTGTTTTTTTCTGTCTTGCTTATACTGTTTCCGCAAATTGTACTGTTCCTGTTTAATGTTAAAAATCCTGCCGATATTCCCACAATAATGAATATCATTCGAATATTTTCAGTTAGCTTCATTGCATTTGCAATAACTAGTCTGTACAGCTTTTATGCTGAATCTGTCCAGTATGATAAATTCGCTAATCTCATCACTCTCTTTCAGGGATTATTGTTCCCTATTGCATTTGCATACCTATTCACTTACTTCTGGGGATCTGAAGGATTTTGGATTTCACTTGTGGTGTCTGAATTTGCAACAGTGCTGTTCATTTTCATTTACTCTAAAGTTAAGGCTAAAAGGAGCAATGGCGAATACAACGGATTTTTCCTAAATAGGAAACATGATGCAAAATCAGTTTTTGAATTCACAATCCATGGAAATGTTGAGGATGTGGTTAACCTGTCTGAAAACATCCGGGAGTCATTTGATGATGCAAGAATATCTGTATTGGTGAGCATGGCAATTGAAGACATGATTGTTCATATCATCGACATCAACGAGAGTATTGATTTGATTGATGTAATCATCAGGGATAATGATGAGTATATTCTCATCTCCATCAAGTATTCAGGCATAGGCATTAATGTGATGGAGGATGAAAGCATAGAATCCAATGTTGCAATCATTAATAATGTTTCACAAAAAATAGATTATTCCCAAATATTGGGATTGAACAATATAGTCATTACAATTAAATGAAAAAGCAGCTTTTGGTTCTCTTTACCTTGACCCTCACAGGACAAAATATCAGGGAAATAATCAAATCTGTTTTGTTAATCTGATGAGTGAATTTTTTGCCCGTAAAGAAGCACATATATATTTTTATTACTTTTAAATTTGCCCCATATTTCAAAAATTTTATTACTTATTTTATATAATAAATATAATAAATAATATAATATTTGGAAATGATTAATATGGGAATTACTGATTACATCAAAACAAGATTATTGAATAATCGTGTGGAGCAGTACAATACCAAGCGGAGCTATTGGGGTGAGGATGAAAGGCAACCTAGAACTGATGGAATCAACACTGGCCTTGATTTGATTGATGCACTTCCACCTGTAATCAATAAGACAATAGCTAATGCTCGTTATGCTGTAAAGCTTGACGGTTACACTTCAGGAATATTGAAAAACAGAATTGATAAAGCTAATGTTAATATGGTTCTTGTGGATAAGGAAAACAAATTATCTCAAGAGCAGAAACTGACTTTAATTTTATGGGCGAGAAAAATTGACATTTCTCAAGTAGCTAAAAATATTCTGCAGGGAGGAATGGTTGACGGTGAAGGTCTGATTAAGCCAGTACAAAGATGGGACAAATCAATAGGCAAATACATTAAACCAATCTTTTTAGAAATCGGCGCTCACGGTTACGGATTAAAAAAAGAATTCAATGACGATAATGAAGTTCAGCTATACCTTCATGAAATGCCTAAGGATATTGTAGCGGGATCTCCTGAAGAGTTTGCAAACTATGTTGGTGTAGAAGAGGGAACATTAACTGTGAAATATGAAGCTGATGAGGTTATTAACTTCATGTATAATGAAATATACTGCGAAGCTCAAAGCATTATCCTGAATTGCCTTGATGATATATACCACAAGTGTAATTTGGAGAGAAATCAGGTGGAACGTATCAACAAGGATAATATTATTGAAGTTAAACCTGCAATGGATGCCAACGGTCAACCTTACATTACTGAACTTTCATCCACTGCTAAGGAAAATCTTTATGCAGATTATGGTACAACTGCTGGAAGCAATGTAGCTATTGTACCTCCGGGAATTGAATCTAAAATACTTGGAGGTAACAACTACCAGTCAGATTATACAAGGCAAACTGAAATCTTTAGGAATAATATTTTAAGAACTTTTGTAACTCCACAGTCCCAGGCAGGTAATGAGAAATCCAACCAGAACGTTGCGGAATACATTAACGATTCAGCCATCACAGGGTTTATTGTTAATGTTGCAAATGACCAGAAGTGGGTGTTAAAGTATTGCAATCAGCTATTGAATATGCAGCTGGAATTAATGGGCGTTAGTGAGACTTTAGATATTTACTTCAGTTATTCAAGAGATGATGTTTTAAGATACATTATGGAACTCTCATCTGAGGGTGATGAAATCTATAAGAATTATCTTTCCAACTTTGAAGAGGAACAACCTGTTGGTGAAAGGATTGTAACTGAAAGTGGTGTTGAAGTATAATAAATATTTATATAAAATAAGTAATAAAATATATAATAAATAATATAATAAAAAGTGATAATGATGAGGCATGAACTTTTTGAAGTCGGATCCTATGACTACTCCGACCTTGACGATAGACTTGACAAACCTGTTGAATGGACTGAAGAAGATCTAAAGCTAATAGCTGAAAACTATAGAGGCGGAATTCCACTAACTTCAGAGCATGAAAATATCTACGTGGGCATCGGAAACAATATTGAATACAAGGAAGGAAAGCTATTCATTGAAGTTCCCGATGAACTGGATATGGAAGGAAAAGGCCTGTCTCCTAAAGTTGATGTCTTATTAAAAGATAAAGGAGATTCATTTGGAATTGATACTATGAGCTTAATAGATGTCGGTGTAACTAAAAACCCTAGAAAAATTACCCTATTGAATTCTGAAATAAGCGGTGAAACTGGAAATCCTGAACCTGCACCACAAGGACAACCTCAGCCTACACCTAACAAAGATGCTAATGTCGCAACTAGTTTGCTTTTAGAAAAGCTTCAAGGAAAAGATGCAGAGATTGGAAAGCTTCAGGATGAAATAAATAATCTTAAAGAAGAATCTAAAAAATATGATGAAATTAAAAAAGCTATTGAAGAAAATAAGGAATTTATAGATTCTAAAGATGATATTCTAAAGGAATTATCTGAACTTAGAAAAGCTGAAAATGAAAGGAAAATAAAAGAGTACGAAGCTAAGTATAACTTTAACTATAATGAAAACGCACAGGATAAGGAAATAATTGATAAGCTATTGTCCGGTGATGTTGATATGGAATTAATGGAGAAACTGGCTGAGAGAAGAATTAAAATTGAAGCCTCAAGTGACGGTTCAACTCCTGGCGGTCGCAACCCTTCAAACTCTGGTGATGCTAGTGAAACTGGAGAAACTGGCGGTGCTGAAGATGAATATGCACCATCTTTCAGGACTCGTGAAGAATATAATAAGATATTGAAAGATATGGGTTTTAATCGTACTAGAATTTAGCTATGATGGTGTTTTATTGCTTTTCACCGGAGCTAATTTTTGATATGTAGGAAAATTCGTTATTTATTGGGGAAGTGTTTAATGTGATGCTTTCCCTAAAAAATATAATCAAGTTTACCAAACTTAACCCCGAACCGACCGCTAAAGGGTCGGTTCTTAAATTTGACAATTCATCTATGCCAAATCCATAATTCGGAACAGGGAGACAAGCCCCTGTTCCTCGGACTTGACAATGACATTATTGTTAGGTCTATAGTATTGCTCGCCAATTCTATACACCCATGCCTCCCTTCGGTCGGCGTGGGGTCGGCCTGGGCGAATTGGCTCGCTTATAACATTTGTGTGATAAGGTTGTTCGGGTAAAAAAAGTGATGTTCGGGTGATGGGATATTGCCATCAGCCGATTTTAGTTTTAGATAAAATTTGTAAATGTTATCTCTTCATATTCCGGTTTTTCAATGCCTGATTCTTCAGCTGCATTTTGTGAATTTAAAAGGTATGCGAAGTTCTTTGCAAGTGTCCTCATGGTCTGGAGACCTTCCAGATCCTTTTCAACATCCTCTGCAGTACCTCCGTGTACCTGGTTCCAGTACTGTGAGCTGACCACATGCATGTTTGTCATGAGGAAATATTGGTTTAATCTTTCGAATGCTCCTGAAGCTCCCCCTCTTCTGCATGACACGACAGATGCGCCCAGTTTTCCAAGAACCTTTGACGGGTCTATGCTGAAGAACAGTCTATCGAGAAATGAAGTCAGTCTTCCGTTTGCTCCTCCAAAGTAAACTGGGGACCCGATAATCATTCCGTCGAATTCATCGAACCTTTCAGCAGTCTCGTTTACCAGATCATCGTATACACATTTTCCGTGGACCTTGCATCCGAAGCAAGCGATGCAGTCCTGCATAGGGCTTTTGCCTAGCCATAGAATTTCACTTTCTATATTGTTCTTTTCCAATTCAGCGCTGACCTCTTCAAGTGCACGGTTGATGCATCCCTCTTCGTTTGGACTTCCGTTAATAAGTAGTATTTTCATAACTTTCACCTACATTTTAAATATGTATTTGATGGTTATTAAATTTAATCAGGTGTTTTTCACATTAACGCCAAGCAATGTCAATGTTGGTTTCATCTCAAGCGTGCATATATATTGGGGTTGAAAGGTGAAACCAAATTCAAAATATCTAATCGTTAATGTTATTACTTTTTTTATTATATTATTTATATAAAAAAGATAATAAATGATTAATTATGACATTGCAGAAAAAATTACAAATCAATATTGTCATGAGCAATTACAACCAGAGGAGCAGCAGCTATTCATCAAGCTATGATTATATCTTCCTGGACAATTTAGAAAGCAGTTCTTACTCCAATTATTTCAGAAGTGATTTGAAAAACCTGAAAATCAAAACCACTAACAGTACTGAATGTCAGGTATTGTATATTCCAGCTTACGGATCACAAGCGGCAGCAATACTTGCAAGAGTTCCTGTTGGTCAGATTTCACAAACCACAAAGCTACTCTTGGACGTTCATGATACAGGAACAGCATTCTCAAGCACTTTATCAACTGGTAATGATGTATTAATGTTTGATGCAAACTCTGATACATACTCACAATTTATCTTCGACACATCAATCTCACCAGAATTAACTTCGGAAGTAATGCATCTCTTAATTTTTGTAATTTGTTTATTTCTTTTTGATTAATAGCAATTTGTTTGTAATTATTTTCTAAAATGTCATTAAGATCTTTTAAAATTGATAAATCATCCGGTAATGCTAATTTGAATTTTTTAATGCCTTTTTTATCCAAATGGAGAACAGTAGTCCCATTTACATATCCCAAAATATGCATCTTAAATCTATAACTTTTTAGTATTGAGGCTAATAAGAAATTATTAATTTCTTTTTTCTTTGATTCAATTTTTACTAAATCCATTGACATAATCAAGTCATCATATTCTTTTTTATCTAGTAATATGATACAATTACCAATAATGTCCGCATCTTGTGTTACGTCTGTACATGATATTAAAACATCATATTCATTAACAAAATGATAATCCTTAACTTTGTTAGAGTAACTAATTTCCTTAAAACCATCTGTTCTAAAGCTTCCATCTCTATTAAAATTTTTAATAGTTACCATTGCAGAATTTGATTGCTGTAATTCGTTGCCTTTATAGGAATATCCATTATAAATATTAGAAATAGAATCAAATTCATAAACAATCCAATCTTTTGGAATGTCTCCTATTTCAGAGTTTTTAATACCTTTATCTAAATATGGCTTAAAATCTTCCAGATGATATTTTAATAATGATTTTGATAATGCTTGTAAATTTTTGTTTATATTTTCAAGAGCAAGAATTTTTTTATAAAATAGGGACAATACATAATCTATTTTATTTTGAATATCCAATGGTGGAACAACAAGTGGAAATCTCTTTACATTATCTTTTGTAATTGTTTTAGTAACAGAACCTTGTGCGAATGTTTTTAGATATTTTTCATTGTGTTTTAGATAATAATAAACATATCTTTGATTTACACTCGGCTTCATCCTTAACAAAAATAAATTCATAGCTAAAGAAACAGGCCTCTTTAAATCAGGCATTAAATAAACTGAACCTGCATTAGCAATTTTGTTCATGATAATATCATCCGGATATACTTTTGATTTTTCTAAAAATTCATAAGCAGATTTATCAACATATCTTAAACTGTCAGTAAAATTATTTTGTTCAAAATTTGTTGTTCTTACCATTAAAGCATAATCGGGTGTTTCTTTTAAATCAACATGTTCTCTCAAAGTTTTATAAGAACCATTTGAATGATAATCGATTATTAAATCTAATTGATCACCTATGGATACTAAATCCCAATTTATTGGAATTTTTCCAACTTCTGTGTCTTTAAATTTACCTAAACTCAAATTTATCCAATTGGGAATAATTTTTAAAATTATTAGCTATTATATATAAATCTTTATATATTAAAAGTAATAAATTATATAATAAATTAAGTGGAGGACATTTATGGCAGATTCTATTATATTACTTGAAGAGAGAAAAGAAGTCACTACCTTCCTTCTGGATGAAGGTACAATCACCGCAACCACAGTCACCACTCCAACAGGTGAAACTCCAGGTTACGAATACGCAGGAACAAAAATAAAAGTCGATGATGCAGTTACATTATCATCCAACTCAGACATTGGAAAACCAACAGTCAAGAAATTCACGGGCTCAGAAGGAGAAATCATCTTAGGAATTGCAGTCAACGATCCGGTTACCATGACAGGAGGTAAAAGAAAAACAGCTATTCTCGTATTGGGACATTTGTTCAGATTAAAATTAGCCAGTGGTATTTCAAACATTGCAGTCAACAACAGAATAGCTTTAACCAGCACAGGTACCATCAAATCAGACGAAGGAGAATATATTGCAATGCATCCAGTAACAAGCTCAGACGATTACAAATACATCGAAGTGTTCAGACCATACGACATCGGAACCACAGGTTCAACTTAAGGTGATAATTAATGATTACAAAAGGAAATGATACAAAAGTTCAAAATGAGGTAATAGCTCAAACAATTACTGATGAAACAGCAAAAAGATTGAAGTTAGCCAGTTTGTTTCCTAAACAAGAAATCAAAGAGAACTCCGATTACTACACATATTTCAGACAAAACATCAATCTCGATGAAGCTATCAAAAAAGGTTTGCTTGGAGAAGCTAAAGACATTGCTCCTGGTGCATCCCTGCAGGAATTGAACATCAGAAAATCTGTAACAGATACAATTTCAATTGATACTGTTGGTGGGGTCTTGAATGTCAATAAGGATGTCTTTGACAGCGATATTGTTTCATTTGAGGATTTATTAGGTGATGTAGCTACCGTTATTGCAAACCGTATTGAATACAACATCTACGATACTATAATTAGCTCACCAAATGTTCCTGTATAAAATACCACTCAAACCGATGATACAATGGATGCATTCGGTAACTTTGTTATCAGTGCTCAGGAAGCTTTCAAAGGTAACGCTGGAGCAGGTGCAGACTTAACAATAATGGCAGAGTCTTACAAAACATTATCATACGTTAAACAATTAGCTTACTCAAGTAACAAGTTAGTTCAGCCTGTAGAAGCTATTAAAGAATACTAGGGTATTGACAATATTGACCTTTTAGGAACAACCCAAGCTGATGGTGGATCATTAATAGGTGAAAAACAATACATAGGTTTTGATCTTAGGAATGCACCATTAACAGTATTGTATTCCAAATCTTCAGGAACTACCGTTGCACCTATTACATCAGATGAAAACATTGCAGATTTCTATCCTATAATTGAAATCATGCGTAAAGACATTTACGATGAGTTACCTCAATATACAAAATTATTCATACAGAGTAAAGTTGGAATATTGTTAAATAAACCGGGACTTGCCCTGAAAGGTACTTGCAGGCCATAAGGAGGATTGTTAATGTTAACCAAAGGAAATGATGCTAAAGTACAAAATGAAGTTATGGCGCAGATTGTGGCCGATACTTCCGCAAAGTGGATGAAATTCACAAGACTGTTGCCGAAGCAGGAAATTGAAGAGAACTCACAGTATTACACTTACATGTCTCAAAGGGTCAATATCGAGGAAGCTATTCAGTCAGGCGTTCTTGGTGAAGCTAAAGATATTGCTCCTGGCGCTACTTTACAGGAATTGAACGTGAGAAAGCCAATCTCAGAAACAATTTCCATTGACACTATCGGCGGAGTCTTAAATGTTTCCGCTCAAATGCTTGATTCAAATTTGATCTCCGTTAATGACATGCTGCAGGATGTTGGAATTCTCATCGGCAGAAGCATTGAAAAGGCAGCCATTGACATGATAATGAACTCCAGTAAAGTCGCTACCTACAACTTTGAAAGTGGCGATGATACAGGTATGACCATCCTTAAAGCTCAGGAAAAGTTCAAGGAATCAGCTGGTAGCTATGCCAACTTAAACAGCATGGCCGTAAGCTACAAATCTTTAACAACCTTAAAGTCAGATATTTTCTCAAGCAACAGGCAGATCGAACCGGTAGAGTTAATCAAAAGCTATTATGGTGTTGACAACATCGATATCTTAGGAACAGCAGTATGTGATGGAGGTTCTGAGATGGGTGACAAGACCTACATCGGTATGGACTACATCAATCCTGGAATGAAATTGCTGTACTCCAGAACTACCGGAACAACCGTTGCTCCGTTAGGACCTGACGGTGAGATGTATGATTTCTATCCATTGATTGAATTCATGAGAAAGGACATCAGGGATGAATTACCAATGTACACTAAACTCTTCATCCTGTCAAGCGTTGGAGTATTAATGAATGCGCCTAACAGAATCATCAAAGGTAATTTCAGAGCATAAAACCATATTTTATCTCAAATGATTAGTGAAGTTTTAATAGCTTCACTAACTCTTCTGCTCATATTTATGCGATAATCGCTATATTATATAACTGAGGCTATAAAATGAAACTGATATTAGATACTGAAAATTCACATCCAACAACAATAACAGTAAAAGGAAAAGAAATAACATCACTGTTAATTGAATCCAGTATACTGATTGATTCATCCCAGATAGCCAAAATCTTTGACAAAAAGGAAAAGACAGTAGCTACCAAAGTCCAGAAATCCAAACTTGAGAAATACGAAACGGAAAACGTGAAACTTTTAAAAAATTACGGGCTGATGCATCCGGATGCAGTAAAACCTAAACCATTCTATGACTTAAGACAAATCTTGGAAGGACCGGCCTATTACTATTTCAAAAAGGAAGATGAAACTGATTTGATTGAAGTCATCATAAGGGTAGCTATTGGAAAACATAGGGAATGGATCCATAACAGAAACATATCAGGATATTAGATTATAACTGACATCAACCAGCCCAACAGCTCCCCATCACTTATTCTATCATCCAGGGGAACTGTTATCCAGTTTTTCTTGTTCATGTGGTATCCTTCAAGAATAACCTCACCGTCAACAACATTGGACACATCATCATTTTTCATGACGACTATTTCTATTTCCCCTTCACCTTCAAGACCTATTTTTGACTTGTCAAGTGCCACAAGAAGTGCAAACCATTTGTTTGTGTCCTTGTTTCTGTAGATTGCATCCTTTGGAAATTTCTCCCATAGAAACTCCAAATGTGTATCATACTTCTTTTCAATGGATTGCATCAGTCTTTTTGACTGGGCGAACTTGAAGACGTTGGGCTTTGTGCATTTGTCAATGATGTCTGTGATTATGTCTTCATATTCCATTTTAAGCTCTGCTGCAAACCTGCCGATTGGCGTTTTGACATCAACGAGAACATAATCCTCATCAAGTTCCATATCAATCACTTTAGCATACATTGTGTCGTTTTCACATGTTATTACTGCTTTGAAGTTGGGATTGGCGAGTGTTTTTTCATAAACGTAGTCCTGACTGAAACCGTAGTCGGTAAGCTTATTTTTGATTATGATTCTATTTTCAAGCATGCCGGATAAATCTCTCATGGAATAATATCTTAAGGTCAACATATTTAATGGTTATAATATTTTATTATGAAATATATATAAAAAATATAATAAATAAGATAATACAAATTATAGTATATGACAGAAGATAATATCAGCTGGACAAGTTTTTGTCAGGCAATGAACTCAATAGCATTCTGGTTAATCCAGAACAAAAAGAAGTACAAGAAGCGTGACTATTATCAGATATTAACATTGAAAGGCAATTGCAGTGATGTTGAAAAGAAAGCCAAGAAATTAGGTTCGGACAAACTGGTTTCAATGTATACAATGGCTTTGATTAAAGATAACAGTTCTTTGGATTTCCTTCCAAATTATGTAATGCTGAAGAACGGAACCAAAATCGACAAGGCAGAATATGTGGACATGGCCATAAGGACTGAAAGCTATATCAGGGCAAACGGAAGGCTTCCTGCAATCGTCTACAGAATGTCAAAGCTTCCGGATTACAATGACTCTACAATGAAGCTGTTTATCAAAACATTCAACTACAAAGGAAACACCATTGATGAAGCTTTAGCTATTATATCAAAGAGGAAATTATACAGCAAGTACTTTGATTCACAGAAAACAGACAATAAAACAATTAATGATGCCAGCCAGGGAAAAGGTTCCAATTGTGTAGACTGGGGACAGGTATATTACAGAATAGCTAAATCCTTAGGTTATGACGTGCAGTTTGTCCATGTCAAATGCAGAGTTTCAGGAACCGGCCATATAAGATTAAGGCTACGACATAAGAAACATACTGGTGGCAACTGGATTAATAGAGATCCTGCTGCAGTAGCAGATACAACTTCAGGTAATGTCAGAGCAATCTGGTGTGAAGACGGTTATCTTATAGCATATGATCCAAGTTGGATATTTACAGATTTGTACAGCAGTTAACGTTAATGTTAACTCTTTTTTCTTTTTTACATTAACATCAACCATTAACGATTCAAAACTAACTTTTAAAAGCTCTTTCATATATATCCCAGTTCAAAATCAAATATGATTTCCAAAAACCCTTCCATTAATGTCAATGACATATAATTAAATGAAATCTAAAAAAGTAGCTATTAGTATTTTAACATTATCTTGTTGGAAACATAGACTATGAAATAATCCAAAATCAACATTGATGATGACATAAATAATACTCACCAATTGCTCTCTCGCACTTTCTTTAAATATGTTTAAAATAAGATTAATTATTACCACTCAAAAATAATTGGGTGGACTTTGTGATGTGCTGTTGAATTATTATGGAGAATAGCTCGTTATTCAACTTTTTTTTTAAAAAAAACTCCATAATCAATTCAACTCAATATATTCAGACGATTAATTCTTATTTTTGAAACATTAACCATGAACTTTTTTAATGATAATTTTATATAATTGAAATAATAAAATATTATATTAATTATTATATACAGGTTGTAATAGCTATGGCCAATATAAATAATACATCATCCTACATGGATGAAGACAAAAAGCAAATTATCAAAGAGTCCAACTATACCTATAGAGATGCTCTTGAAGTTTCAGCTTATCTCATTGAAGTGGGCAAGTTCGAAAGATTCTACAAGGAAATGCAAATCCACGACCTTCAAAAGGAACTTGACGAAATGGGCGATGAAGAATAGCTTCAAAAAACGTATCTCACATATATAACTCTTAAAATAAACTATTTTTCATAAACAAGTAATAATTTATTATTACTTTAATATTTTTTATAATAAAATTTTATTTTGCCCGTATACTAACTCTCTTGAATCATTGCTAGAATACCCTTCGCTCCTCGAGTAACCCTCGAAACGGGCAGCCTATCCAATGCTGGGTTTCTTCTAATCATCGACAGCTAAAACTTTCCTCATAAAAGGACCGTAGGCATTGGTCATAAAAAATGATACGACAATTATATTTTATAAAAGATAATATTTAACTATTTTCAAAAATTAAAAAAGAACGATTAGACAATAATATCTAACTGTTCAGATAGTTCTTTGTATCTATTACGGATAGTTACTTCTGTTACTCCTGCAATTTCTGCCACATCCCTTTGTGTTTTTTTCTCACCACTTAAAACAGATGCAACATATAATGAGGCAGCAGCAATACCAGTTGGCTCACGACCGGTTATTAATCCATTATTATATAATTTTTGAATAATTTCAATTGCTTTTGCTTCTGTAATACCTGACAATCCTAATTTTGAAGCAAATCTAGGAACATAATCCGCAGGAGAAGTAGGCATTAATTTAATTTTTAATTCCCTTGCCAAAAATCTGTAGTTTTTACCTATTTTCTTTTTGGTAATTTTTGATGCTTGAGATACCTCATCTAAAGTACGTGGCACACCGCAGCGTCTGCATGCAGTATAAACAGAAGCAGCAACCATTCCCTCAATACTTCTTCCACGAACTATATTTTTCCTAGCAGCTTCCCTATAAATTAATGCAGTATCTTCCCTAACAGATCTTGGAATTCCAAGTCTTGAAGATTGTCTGTCAAGTTCGCTTAATGCTAAAGCTAAGTTTCTCTCACCAGTACCTGAAATTCTGAGTTTTTTGTTCCATTTTCTTAATCTGTATATTTGACTTTGATTTCTTTCAGGAATAGAATTACCATGGATATCCCTGTTCTTCCAATCAATATCAGTAGTTAAACCTTTATCTGAAATAGCAAATTTCATTGGAGCGCCTGTCCTGGCACGTTTATTAACTTGGTCTTTGTCAAATGCTCTCCATTCACGACCCCTATCCATAATACTTTCCTGGATAACAAGTCCACAACGTTTACATGAGATTTCTGCACGTCCGCTGTCAATTGTTAAATTAGTAGAGCCGCAATCCGGACAGACATTCTCTTCTTCAATGACATTCACATTAAGACGTACATCAAGTTTTCTAGAAGATTTAATTGCTTTTGAAGTGATAGTTTCATCCTCCTTATATAAACTACAATTTAAATAAAAAAAAGTTCAACAACTAGTCTCGATTAACTAAAAACTATAAAATAGTTTAGAAGATTAAAAGAACACAATTCTCAATATCCATACAATACCTCCTGGTGTAAATTTAGTGATGTTGAAAAGTATTTTATTAATATTGAATTTGTACAAAAGCCTATTTCAATAAATTATGAGTATAAAGAGCTTGCAGCGAAATGAAATTCCCATAGAAAACCATAGTACACAAACAAAACACAAAAGGACTTCACTACTGGGATCGAAACGAGACCAGGTATAACCCCCATGCTATGACCGCAATACTCAATATACTTATGAAATTGATAAATAAAAAAGTAATAAGATAAATGATTTATATATAAAAGGCTTGCAGCGAAATGAAATTCCCATAGAAAACCATAGTACACAAACAAAACACAAAAGGACTTCACTACTGGGATCGAAACGAGACCAGGTATAACCCCCATGCTATGACCGCAATA